>JAFTRE010000016.1 GCA_017462385.1 Clostridia bacterium
AGAAGCAGGAAGATCCCACTACAACTCCCGTTGAGGAAGATCCTACCACAACTCCTGTTGAGGAAGATCCCACCACTACTCCCGCAGAGGTTGAGCCTACTACGACTCCCGCTGACAATACCCCCACAACCACTCCCGGTGATAGTGCTGATACAGAGCCTACACAGGGCGGCGGATGCGGCGGCTTCGTAGCACTGGGCGTGATCGCTTGCGTGATCCCCGCAGCAGTTGTTATCTGCTCCAAGAAGAAAGAAGACTAATTAATTAGTCTCTGACTTAAAACTATAAAACCAAATCAGGCACCTCTTCGGAGGTGCCTGATTTGGTTTTATTTTCTTTTACCGAATGATTCTTTTATCGCGCCGGCAAAGCGGCTGATGCTCTCGGGATCTACCGACGGCAGATTTGCTGTGCGCATCTCGCCGTCGTGAGCGCCGTCATCAAGCACTGTGCTTATCATCGCGCGCATGATATATTTGTCGAACCATCCGCGCTGTGCTCTTGCGTTCAGTTCGCCACCGAAGCAAGCGCACGTTATCGCGCGCTCGCGTAGCTCGGCGGGAAGATTTTTGGTCATATACTCCTCTGCACTGTCGGTAAAGCCACAGCAAATGAAGTAACCCACCCGCGCTTTTGCCAACGCGGGATCGAATTTATCAATAAAGCTCGCCACTCTTTTATGCAGCTTGCTCATTCGGATCGGACTGCCGACTGCCACAAAATCGTATTCGGATATATCCGATGGCATGCTCTGCTCGAGGTCGCACAAAACGACCTCATGCCCTTCAAGATGCCGTGCCAATCGCTCGGCACACGCCTTAACGGTCCCCGACTTTGAAGCATATGCTATCAGTACCTTTTTCATTTAACTTCAATAATGGATTCGTCCCACATATCGGGCGCCTCATAGCCCAGAAGATTTACCATGGTAGCGGCGACATTGGAAAGACCAAACTGTCCCTTATCCTCTTTTACCGTATACGCGCCGTTTGTTACATTGTCATAAATGATGCAGGGTACGGGGTTGAGAGTATGCGAGGTTTTTGCCTTAAACGAGCCGTCCTTGCCGACCTTGGGCAGACCTGTCTTTTTATCTATCTCGTACATTTCGTCGGCATTGCCGTGGTCTGCGGTGATAAGTGCAACGCCACCCAACTTGTCAACGACTGCGAGAATACGTGCGAGACACAGGTCAAGCGCCTCCATAGAGCAACGAGTAGCCGCCAGCGAGCCGGTGTGACCGACCATGTCTCCATTCGGGAAGTTGACACGCAGATATTTATATTCTCCCGACTCCATACACTCGATAAGCTTATCCGTGATCTCGGCGCACTTCATCCAGGGCCTCTGCTCAAAGGGCACGACATCGGAAGGAATTTCGATATATGTCTCAAGCTCCTCCGAGAACTTGCCCGACTTGTTTCCATTCCAGAAGTAGGTAACGTGACCGTATTTCTGTGTCTCGGAGATCGCGAGCTGTTTTACGCCCGTGTTTGCGAGATACTCGCTCATGGTATTGGTTATCTCGGGGGGATTGACCAAATACTTGTGAGGAATGTGCAGGTCACCGTCATACTCCAACATACCTGCGTAGCAAACTTTAGGAACGCGGACTCTGTCAAATTTATCAAAGCTCTCGTCGCCGTCAAATGCCTTGGAGATCTCAATGGAACGGTCGCCGCGGAAGTTGAAGAAGATAACGCTGTCACCGTCCTCAACGGTGCCTACGGGCTTGCCGTCCTCGGCGATGACGAATGCGGGAAGATCCTGGTCGATGACATGGAGCTCGTCGCGATAGGTCTTTACGGCCTCTGCGGCAGATGTAAACTGTCTGCCCTCGCCCAGCACATGAGTGTGCCAACCGCGCTCGACCATTGCCCAGTCTGCCTCATAGCGGTCCATCGTGATCTTCATACGTCCGCCGCCCGATGCGATCTTGATATCGAAATCGGCACTGCGAAGCTCTGCCAGGAATGCCTCAAACGGCTCGATGTACTCAAGCGCCGAGGTCTCACCGACGTCACGGCCGTCAATGAGTATGTGTATTCTGACGCGGGACACGCCCTCCGCCTTTGCCTGCTTGACCATTGCCTTTAGGTGGTCGATATGCGAGTGAACATTACCGTCAGAGAACAGGCCGAGAAAATGCAGTGTGGAGCTGTTATCCTTAACATTCGCGATCAGCTCCTGCCAGGTTGAGGAGGCAAACATTTTGCCGGACTCGATAGACTGTGTGACCAGCTTCGCGCCCTGCGCGAACACCTGACCTGCGCCGAGAGCGTTGTGACCGACTTCGGAGTTACCCATATCGTCATCCGAGGGCAGACCGACCGCGGTGCCGTGCGCCTTGAGAGTTACAGTGGGGTACTTTGCCATGATCGCGTCAAGCGTGGGAGTGTAAGCGCCTGCGACAGCGTTTGCAACAGTATCGGGAGCGATACCCACGCCATCCATAACGATAGTCAGCACAGGACCTTTGATACCGGCGAAGCCGGAAAGAGATTTGAGCTTGTTAGCCATGATTTATACCATCCTAAAATTATATTTTTCCATCTAATAGTATAACCTATTTTGAAAAAATTTCAATAGTAACGGCGAAATTTCGGAAAAATTTACATTTAACCTTTCAATAAGGTACAAATATTGTGCAAATCCGAAATTATTTTACTACTCGCTTGAAAAAGAGACACGATAGGTGTATAATAATAATCAATAAAATTTCTATAGTGAACGGAGAGTAAAACAAAATGTCCGAAGAATGCACTCATGATTGTTCGACTTGCGGTGCGGCATGTCCCTCCAAATCCGCCCCCGAAAGTCTTTATGAAGCCCCCAATCCCCTAAGCAATGTAAAGCATGTTATCGGTATCGTCAGCGGCAAGGGCGGCGTTGGAAAGTCGCTCGTGACCTCCATGATGGCTGTCAACTTTGCCCGCGAGGGCTACAAGGTCGGTATTCTCGATGCCGACATCACAGGTCCCTCCATCCCTAAGATATTCGGGGTGAAGGCTGACGTTGAGGGAGACGAGCACGGCCTCATCCCGCCTCGCACAAAAACAGGCATCGAGGTCATGTCTGTCAATCTGCTGCTTGACGACGAGAAAAAGCCCGTCGTATGGCGCGGTCCGGTTATCGCCGGCACTGTTAAGCAGTTCTGGACGGACGTTATCTGGCGTGATATCGATTTTCTGTTTGTCGACTGCCCTCCCGGAACGGGCGACGTCCCGCTGACCGTGTTCCAGAGCATTCCGCTCTCGGGCATCATTATAGTCAGCAGCCCGCAGGAGCTGGTCTCCATGATCGTCGCGAAGGCTGTCAATATGGCTAAAATGATGAACATCCCCGTACTCGGCATTGTCGAGAACATGAGCTACTTCAAATGCCCCGACTGCGGAACGGAATACAAGATATTCGGTGAATCGCATATCGAAGAGGTAACGAGCGATATGGGTCTCGACCTGCTGGCACGCGTCCCTATGGATCCCAAGCTCGCCGCACTTTGCGACAGAGGTATGCTCGAGCTGATGGAAAACAACTATTTCGACGGAGTTACCGAAAAGGTACTGCGCGGCATACTCAACAAATAAAACCCCAAAACGGGGCGGTGGACACCGCCCCGAGTCTAAATTTTCGGTCGGAGGATCAAGACAATGGCAAAATTCAAGAATTTGATGCACCGTTATTTTATCGATGCCATGGGCGCTATGGCGCTCGGACTTTTTGCCTCACTGCTTATCGGTACTATTTTCGACACAGTGGGCAAGTACACCGGAATTGAAATTTTCAATCTAATAGCAACCTACGCCAAGAGCGCAACGGGCATGGCTATCGGCGTTGCCATCGCACACAGACTGAGCGCACATCCGCTTGTCATGTTTTCATGTGCGGCTGTCGGCGCTATGTCAAACGCTATGGGCGCTATCATAACCGACGGTGCCCTGACAGCATGGGCGGTCACATCCAACACCTCGGCGTCGGGCATTTTCTATAGTGCAGGCCCCGCGGGCGCGTTTTTCGCCGTCATTATCGCATCCGAGATAGGCATGTTGGTATCCAAAAAGACCAAAGTCGACATTCTTGTCACTCCCGTTGTGACACTGCTCGTCGGCTTTGCGGCAAGCTGGTTGCTCTGCCCGCTGGTATCTTACATAATGTACTATCTCGGCGTGTTCATATCGACAGCAACCACCTTCCAGCCGCTCATCATGGGTGTCGTGGTATCTGTGGTCGTCGGTATAATACTTACCCTTCCCATTTCCAGCGCGGCAATATGCGCCATGATATTCTCGTCCTCGGCGCTTGAAGCGGCTATACTCTCGGGTACCGACGAAGGCTTTCTGCTTGCGGGCGGCGCGGCTGTTGCCGGCTGCTGTGCGCAAATGGTGGGCTTTGCCGTTTCCAGCTTCAGAGAAAACAAGTGGAGCGGCATCATCTCGCAGGGACTCGGCACCTCCATGCTTCAGATGGGCAATATCTGTAAAAAGCCGATAATCTGGCTGCCGCCCACACTGGCGTCCGCAATTACCGGTCCGCTTTCCACTATGGTGTTCAAGCTGAAATGTCAGGGCGTTTCGGCAGGCATGGGAACCTGCGGTCTGGTAGGCCCCATCGGCGTTATCGACAGCACCCCCTCCTCGCCCATGATGTGGATAGGACTTGTGCTCATATGTATCGTACTGCCCGCCGCCCTCTCGCTTCTCTTCAGCGAGATCATGCGAAAGCTGGGCTGGATAAAGTACGGAGATATGGCGCTTGAATAAGTAGTCAAAACATAAATAAGCGTTCGCAGATAAAGGTCTGCGAACGCTTATTTTATATTTTATCCAATCCGTCTGCGCGGACGGCGGGAAGATCGGTCACCGTTTCGCACTTCGCCCATTTACCGTCATAAAAATACTCGAACGCAACTCCGTTAAGCAGCTTTATGCCGTTTCCGGTGCGTACTATAGACTCGCCCGCAAGCTCTCTGCCGCGCATATGCATTTGTTTTATAATGGGAGTATAGCTTTGACCGGCTATGACTATATGCTCCAACAGTTGAACCCCGACCAGGTCAAATGTCGCGCTCAGCTTTTCAGTGGCGATAAAATCATCGTCCGACGGTATAGCGTTACCGCGCGGATGATTGTGCGCAATTACTGCCACCGATGCGTCACTGTACAGCGCCTTTTTTGCCATCACTCTCGGCTGCATGACCGCCGAATTAATCGTACCGTCGCAAACATGCACGCAATCAAGCAGGTGCAGGCCGTTGTCAAACAGCATCATATATACTCGCTCGACCGATACACCCACATACAAATTGGCAAGATATTTAGCTATCTTACTTACAGAGTTGTAGCTATCGCGTGGGCTGACATCCGCCAGCGCTATTCGGCGCGTCAGCTCGCTTACCAGAGCTATAAGATCGGCGCTGTTATCACCTATTCCCTCAACTCTTGTGAGCTCGTCGCGGCTTACCGAAAACACCGACGCCAGCGATCCGCACTGCTCTATAAGCCCGTGCGCTCTGTCGTTGGTATCACAGCGCGCCACCGAGAAAAACAGCAATGCCTCAAGCAGTTGGTGATCCTCAAAGTTATCCGCGCCCTCAAGGCGCAATCTTTTGCGCAAGCGCTCGCGGTGTCCTTCATGTACATTCTTTTTAGGTTTATCTTGCAGCATAACGCTTTACAATACCGTGCAATATATTTACCACAATATCCATGCCCTCGACGGTGATATGCTCATAAGGGCCGTGAAAAGCATATCCGCCCGTGCCGAGATTGGGGCAAGGCAGACCCATATATGACAGCCGCGCGCCATCGGTACCGCCTCGAACGGGACAAACATGCGGCTCTATTCCCTGCTCTCGCGTTGCATCAAGCGCATTATCGATTAAGTGATAGCAAGGCAATATCTTCTCGCGCATATTGCGGTACTGCTCCTTGACGGTCAGCTTGACAGTTTCCTCGCCCCAACGCCGATTCATTTCAGCCTCAATTTTGCTAAGTGTACGTTTGCGCTGTTCAAATATCTCGTCGCTGTGGTCGCGGACGATATAATAAAGCTCGGCTTTCTCAACACTTCCGCTCATAGAGCACAGGTGATAAAAACCATCGTAGCCGTCGGTATCGCGGGGAGTCTGACCGGCAGGAAGCATTGAATTTATCTCCATTGCAAGCAATTGAGCATTTATCATAGTGTCCTTTGCACTTCCGGGATGGATATTGAAGCCGTTTATCTCGAATTTTGCGCCGCAGGCGTTGAAGTTTTCAAACTCGACCTCCCCCTCGGCACCGCCGTCCACAGTATATGCGAACTCGGCATCAAATGCGGCGATATCAAAGTGATCCGCTCCCGAGCCAACCTCCTCATCGGGAGTAAAGCAGACGGATATCTGACCATGCGGCTCACCGCTCTCGATCAGGCGCTCAAGCAAGGTAATTATTTCGGCAACGCCGGCCTTATCATCTGCACCGAGCAATGTCGTGCCGTCTGTTGTAATGAGAGTTCTGCCCGCCAGACTCGGCAAATGCGGAAAAGCCGCAACGGTCAGCGCTCTATCGCTCGCGCCCAGCTTTACATTTCCACCGTCATAATTTTGAATAATACACGGCTTAACACCGACGCCGTTGAAATCGGGAGAAGTGTCCATATGCGCGATAAAGCCTATTTTTGTAGCACTCTCATATCCCGCAGTGGCAGGCAATATGGCGTAAACATAGCATTTGTCGTCCACACGGGCGTCAAGCCCCAGCGCGCACAGCTCGTCAACCAATACATTTGCCAGATCAAACTGGCAGGCGGATGTGGGAACGGTATTACTGCTGTCATCCGACGGTGTCGCTATAGTGACATATTTCAAAAATCTCTCGTATGCTCTCATATCAAGCCCTCTCTTTAATTTTATTTTTGAATACCAAGTATCTCGCGTTCAATTATATCGGCAACGCCGCACTCCTCGCAGGTATATCTTGTAACAAACCTTGCTCCTGACTCATATTCGGCATCGCTACCCTTGAGCGCGTAACCGTGACCGGCGGCGCGAAGCATGCCGAAATCATTCCACATATCTCCGAATGCATAGCACTCTTCAAGCGGTATACCGTAAAACGCGGCGATATGCTTCATAGCTTCGCCCTTATCAGCTTGTTTTGGTGCGATGCTCATACGAATGCCGCTTGCGCCGTTTGTAGGCGATGGCTCATATTCCCAAACAGTGCAAGTCAGCACTCCCGTATCTTCAACCATGGTTCTCAAGCGTTCTATCACCTCGCGCGAGGTTGGATTGACTATTATTCTGGAAACACCCACACCAAGCATACCGTCCTTTGGCATGGGAACAAGCGGATCAGCCGCCTTTATATGCTCGCGGTAATAGCCGTTATGTATGCCGTCGGTGTACCACAGCTTGTCCCGTTTTTCCGCATAATAAGGGTTACAGTCCTCGGCGGCGCAAAAATTAAATATTTTTGTTGCCACATCCTGCGGGACGGTTATCTCGATCTCGGGAAAGCTCGGGTCGGACGGATGATAGACGTGCGCACCGTTGATGGTGCTGATCGCCGTATCAAGTCCCATTCTGTCATACACCCAGCGGAACATTGAAAACGGACGCGCTGACGATATGCAAACTATGTGCCCTGCCGCCCGAGCAGCCTTGACAGCCTCTACCGTGCGGTCATTGAGTTCCTTAAGCGTCGGCAGAACAGTGCCGTCCAGATCAAAGATGATGAGATATTTTTTCATTTACTGTACCTTAATTCAAACCGAAAACTTTATTTGACGGGACGTAATCCACTCCCATATCTATCGCGCGGCGCACCAGCTCGGGAGTGTCGGCAGCGCGGAAACACACCTTAACGCCTGCGGCGTGCACATGCTCAACAAGTACGTCGGGCACATCGTCAAGCTCGGCTATTTTAAAGGACATTCCCGAATATCCCAGTTCGACCAGGCGCGGTATACGCTCCTCATTGCTGAAAATGTGGTGGATAAACACTCTGTCAGACAGCGCACGCACACATTCCAGCGGCTCAAATTTGACAGCGGAATAAACGCAATGATCTTCCAGACCATATTTACGGACGTAAAACAGCGTTTCCTCGGCAATATTGGTCTTAAGCTCTATAAACGGAACCGCTCCGTAACGGGCACACACCTCAAGATATTGCTCAAAGGTCGGGATCCTCAATTCATCCGGCGTGTAGGCGGCAACATTATTGCCCACAGTGATGTGACGCGCGCGGAGCTCGTCAAATGTCATGTCGGCGATAACTCCCTCGCCGTCGGTCAGACCGTCGACGCGCTTGTTGTGAAAGCAAACAAGCTTGCCGTCCGCAGTCTTGTGCACGTCCGTCTCTATCGCCCAAACGCCGCACTTGCCTGCCGCCTCAAAGGCGGGTAGCGAGTTTTCGGGCTCGAACGCGCTCGCACCGCGATGCGCGATTATTTTGGGTGAGGAGTATGAATTTGGAGTATCGAACAGTGACCTTATCATTTTTGTCTCCTTATTTAAAAAATCTGTCTATGCGCAGCCGTGCGCGTAATCTGAAAATATAAAGTGAGATTATTTTTGTAAGCGCGATATCAAACAGCACAAACGCGACATTTGCCATGGCAAAAAGCGCAACTGTCCACTTTGCCGCCTCGTCGGGTATCATGAGTACATATTTTGACACGACAACAGCCAAAAGCATTGCCGCGTTTAGCAAGGCTATCTTTATGCCCCAGCACAACGGGCGTATTTTTATACGCTCTATTTTTTCTTTGGCGATCGGGTACCAGCCACCAATCAATATATAAAACACCGCAGGGAGCTTTGAGGGCAACAGCAAAAGCCCCAACAGGCCTGTTGCAGCAAAAACCGGCCACGCCCATCTGCCGCCCAGCTCTATCACGACTATCACACCTATCATCCCCGCAAATGCTGCGGCAGAAAGGTCAAGCACCTCTACAAACGCGCCGAGCATAAGTATAACAATGCCCAGTGCCACGCAAACGGCGCAAAACGTCAACCGCCGCGTGTTTTTATTGACTCTCTGTGCCATCAGCAGCAACGGATAAGGTCGCCGCCCATGCATTCACAACAGCAGTCGGCGCAAAGCAGCCCCGTACACATATCACACCCCGAACAGCCTCTCGGCTCGGAGGTCTGATAGCCGCCGCCGTAAGCGTTGGTCTGACGGCGAAGCCGCTCGCGGGCGGTATTATATTCCTGATTGGAGGGATCCATCGAGCAGGCAGTATCAAAATACTTTTGCGCGTCGACATAGTGCCCCATGCGCACCTCGACACAGCCCTTTAGAAAATGCCACTCAGCGTCATGCTCGCTCTGCGGCACAGACCACAGCATCTTATCCGCATCTGCGATATAACCCGTATTTATCAGTCTGCGCACCGTAGCATATATCTCGTTTCCACCCGTGTATTGACTGTTAGTATATGAACTGTACGAATTATCCGACTGAGTAGCGCCGCCCATGGCACGCATTTTTTGTATCTCGTCGTAAGCGGCATTGACCTCTTTCATTTTCTCGCTTGCCAGCTCGGCAAGATCGGAGTCCTTGTATCTGTCGGGATGATATTTTTTCGCCAGCTCCCGATATGCCTTTTTTATCTCGTCATCCGAGGCATCGCGCGCAACACCCAACACCTTATAGGGATCATTCATTTATCTCCATCCTCTCCGCCGCGCGCCAAGCTCTCTGCCCGCCGCGGCATTCCACAGTAAATTATATTTTCTATGACGCCGCGCAGTCGCCCGTCGTCACCCCAATTTATCATATTAAAGCCAAGCTCGGCGTCCATCAGCTCGCGCTTGAGCGCCGCGCGTATATCCTCAACGCTCTCGGGCGGCAAGCCCTCTCGCCACAGCTCGCAAAACGGATTATAGCGTCCCACCGCGCGATCAGACTCACAATCGTCCAGCGCGTCGGCGATATATATCCACTTGCCCACATGAAAGCCTATCTGTCGGGCTATCGCCGCCGGACTTCCCTCAAGCCCGTATGCAAGTATTTGTGCCGTAAGTCTGCCAAAGCTTGACGCGGGCAAGTCGACAGACGCGCATCTATCGCGCTCAAGCCCCGCCAGCACCTCAAGCTCACAGGCTATCGCCGCATCAAGTCCCGGCACTGACGCAGATGCTTTTTTATGCATACGCCGCATAAACACCAGTGCAATTCGCGCACGCAAACGACGCGCGCCGCGCTCGTCTGCCAGATCGTCGCGCACCTTATGATAGCTGAGCAAGACCGAGGCACAGGCACAATAATCAAGCTGACCGCGCTGTATCATTTCAGTACGCTTTTTGGTCGGATGCACAAAGCACCTTTTCTTTTTGAATTCTGGCGTCTCACCGACAAGTGACATTCTGACGAGTGCCAGAAAAGCAAAATCGTAGTTGAGCAGACAACGCGACATGCAGCCCGTGCATCTTCCCATAGCGCGGCACAATCCGCAATAGGCGGCACGATAATATTCATGCTCGCACAGCTTCATTTCGGGGCTATACGCCCTTACATATCCAAACACATCGCGCCTCCTTAATAATATATCAATATATAGTAACCTATTTTCACAAAAATTTCAAGTGTATTACGAAAATTTATAGCCTGCGAGCGAAAAATTTAACATTTCTGTTGACTTGTCGAAAAAATTATATTATAATGTGCTTGTTAAAGCATGCGGGCAGTCGCCCCATGCCCGTTAAAATATTTTTCATATCATAAGAAACAAAGGAGAAAACACCTCATGCCGAAAATCACATTTATGGGTGCCGGAAGCGTTGTATTCGCAAGAAACGTGCTCGGCGATACCATGCTCACCGAATCGCTTTGCGAATCCGAAATAGCACTTTATGACATCGACCCCGTAAGACTTGACGAAGCCTATGTCATGCTCAGCGCTTTCAACAAGCATATCAATAAAAAACGCGCCACAATTAAAAAATATTGCGGCGTTGAAAACCGCAAAAAGGCTCTTAAGGGAGCTGACTTTGTAGTCAACGCTATTCAGGTGGGTCTTTATAAGCCCTGCACGGTTACCGACTTTGAGGTGCCGAAAAAATACGGTCTGCGCCAGACCATTGCCGACACGCTCGGTATCGGTGGCATTTTCCGTGCTCTGCGCACCATCCCCGTTCTCGAGGACTTTGCACACGACATGGAAAAGGTCTGCCCCGACGCTTATTTTCTTAACTACACCAACCCCATGGCAATGCTGGCAGGCTATATGCAGCGCTATACCGGCGTAAAGACGGTCGGCCTTTGCCACTCGGTTCAGGTCTGCTCCTCCAAGCTGCTCAAAGAACTGGGCATGGCAGACGAGGTCAAAAAGCCCATTCAGGAAAAGATCGCAGGTATCAACCACATGGCATGGCTGCTTGAGATCAAGGATGCCGACGGCAAGGACCTCTATCCCGAAATTCGCCGCCGCGCCTGTGAAATACTCGACAATCCTCCCGAGGACTTCAAGGATCTGGTTCGTCTCGAATACATCCGCCGCTTCGGCTACTATGTAACCGAATCCAGCGAGCACAACGCCGAATACAACCCCTTCTTTATCAAGGAGAAATATCCCGAGCTTATCGAGAGATACCGCATCCCGCTGGATGAATATCCTCGCCGTTGCATCGCTCACGAGGCAAGATGGATCAAGCAGCGCGAGGAGCTTATGAACGGCGTTCAGGCTGAGCCCAAGCGCACTAAGGAATATGCTTCCTACATAATGGAGGCTATCACCACCAATAAGCCTTACACCATCGGCGGCAACGTCATCAACAATGGGCTTATCACCAACCTGCCCCACAACGCCTGCGTTGAGGTTCCCTGCCTTGTCAACAAGGCGGGCATTCAGCCTACCGTTATCGGTGACCTGCCCGAGATCTGCGCCGCTATGAACCGCACCAATATCAATGTTCAACTCATGACCATTGAAGCGGCGGTCACTCGCAAAAAAGAAGCCATTTATCAGGCTGCCATGATGGATCCTCACACCGCCGCCGAGCTTTCCATCGATCAGATCATCGCAATGTGCGACGACCTCATCGAAACTCACGGCGATTGGCTGCCCAAGTACAACTAAAATTTAAAAGTTACGCGGCGCTCGGCTGTTAAAACCGAGCGCCGCCCTTTTTACGCTTTAACCTCCGTATTTACGGCGGTATTTTTCTTTTCGCTTATCTTCCTCGCTCATATTGTCGGACGAGCCGGGCGTTCCGTTTTCTCCGTCGCCACCCGGCTTTGTATTGCGATAGCGCTTGACGATATAAACGATCAGCACAACGCCCGCAACCGTAACGATCAAAGCAATTATGATCTTGCCCCAATCTATGCCGCCCTCACTGCGCGTTTTACCGCCCATTATGCGTGCACTTGCCGCGTCAAAGGCAGAGCAAAACATATCGGTATAATCGGCAGTTGAGGGGGAGCTGTAATAATAATCAATGTAATACAGCACTATCTCACAAGCCTCGTCGTCCATAACGTAACGGTGCGCGTCGTTGCCGTATACATACCAAGTATTATACTCTCCGCTCTCATACTCATAGTACAGCACCATGAAATGGCCCTCGTCCTCAAACAGCTCGTTGTACTTCGCGAGCAAAAACGCATCAACGTCATCCTTGTTGGGATTTGTATTGCCGTCAAGATCATCGGCAATATAAAGATACGGTTGAACGCCTGTCTTGAGATAAAAATCCTTTAAGCTGTTCTCAAGGCTGAATTGCGCCGCCGCAGTGTTTATCAGCCCCATATCGTCGTAATAATAGTCATCTATGGGGATAATATATTTGCTATCCATAGCCTCACGCACACGAGTCGACTCGGTTATGGCAATATCGGGTTCGGGATATGTGTCTGTGTACTCTACATGGACACCGTTATTTGAAAACATAAGGATCAGAAAAAGGATCAGAAAAACGGGCACCAGTATTATACTTGCCGCAAAACTGCCGCAACCGCCGCCATATCCTCCATAGCGCGGACCCCAGCCCCAGCCGGGACCCCAAAAAGGTCTGTGGGGACGCGGCGGGCGATGATGCCAATGCGGGCCTCCAAAGCCACCGGGACGGGGACCTCCCCCGAATCCTCCGGGACGCGGACCTCCGCCGAAGCCGCCACCGGGTCTGCCGCCGCCGAAGCCGCCGCCACCTCCGGGCCTGCCGCCTCCAAAACCTCCACCGCCGCCTCCGCCGCGATGTCCTCCTCCAACTCCTGGCATAGTCGTTACCTCCGTAAAGTTAAATTCTAACAAATGTTATTATACTGTTTTATTATTACCTCAATGTGAACTAAACATGAAAATTGTGTTCATATTCGGTGAAAATTGCATCGCTGTTATAGACAAGTGAGAGACGATGATGTATAATTATCGTGTCAAATTATTTTATGAACGGAATTAATTCAAAGAAAGGCACCTCTTAAATGCTTCAACTCAAAAAAATTGTCAAAACCTATACCGCAGGCGACACAAAGGTGCAAGCCCTGCGCGGCATAGACCTCAGTTTCCGCGAGCATGAACTGGTGGCTATACTCGGCCCCTCGGGTTGCGGTAAGACCACACTGCTCAACATAATCGGCGGACTTGACAACTACGACAGCGGCGATCTCATTATAAACGGCGTCTCTACCAAGGATTATCGCGACGCCGATTGGGATATCTACCGCAACCACTCCATCGGTTTTGTATTTCAATCATATAACCTCATTCCCCACCAGACCGTGCTTGCCAATGTCGAGCTGGCACTGACGCTTTCGGGTGTTTCCAAAGCGGAGCGCCGTCGCCGCGCCATCGACGCACTTACGGCAGTCGGACTGGGCGACCAGATCAAAAAGAAGCCCAACCAGATGTCGGGCGGACAAATGCAACGCGTCGCTATCGCACGCGCACTTGTAAATGACCCCGATATTCTGCTTGCCGACGAGCCCACGGGCGCGCTCGACTCCGAGACCAGCGTTCAGCTCATGGAGATACTTAAAGAGATATCCTCGCGCAAGCTGATAATCATGGTCACACACAACCCCGAGCTCGCCGAAAAATACGCTACCCGCACCGTTCGCGTGCTGGACGGTAAGATCGTCGACGATACAGATCCGCTCCCCGCTACCGAGACCGAGCTTCGCAAGCCCGAGAGAATAAAAAAGCCCTCCATGTCATTTTTTACTGCTCTCTCGCTGTCACTCAACAACCTCATGACCAAAAAGGGACGTACCTTCCTGACCTCATTTGCGGGAAGCATCGGTATAATCGGTATCGCCCTTATTTTGGCGCTCTCCAACGGTGTTCAAGCGTATATCAACCGAGTGCAGGAGGATACGCTGTCCTCATATCCCATAACGATAGAAGCAGAATCAGTAGACATGGGCAGTTTGATCAGTTCGTTTATGGGTGTCAGAGAAGAAGCCGATCAGCAAAAAACTGACGAGGAATTGGGAAACAATGTTTATTCCAGTGCCGTCATGTATGAGCTTATGAACGCGCTCAACTCCACCGAGATGACCACAAACAATCTCACGGATTTCAAAAAATATCTTGAAACACCGAACGCCGACGGCGTCCGTCCACTTGACGAGCTCGCCACCTCGATAAAATATACCTACGATCTTGACCTGAATATTTACACCAAGGATACCGACGGCAAGGTCATAAAATCGGATGTTACCGAGCTTATGTCCAAAATGATGTCCTCCATGTACGGCGAGAGCGCCGCACCCATGCTTGAGTCCAATCCTATAATGTCAAGCTCTGCGGGCTTTGAGATATGGGAGGAAATGATAAGCTCCACTGAGGAGGATGATGAGTACCTCGTCAGCCCCCTGCTTCGCGAGCAGTACGATGTCATTTACGGCGACTGGCCCCGCGAATACAACGAGGTCGTACTGGTAGTCGACAAAAACAACTCTATCAGCGATCTTGTTCTGTACTCGCTCGGTCTCATTACAGCCGACGAGATAGCCGAAACAGTTAAACAGTCCGCCGAAGGCAATCAGGTCGATACAACCGTCAAAAGCTGGAGCTTTGAGGAAATATGCGGGCTGACGCTCAAGTATATCCCAACTGTCGACCTTTACGGGCACGATGCCATAACCGACACCTACACCGATCTCTCCGCTACCGAAACAGGGCTTTCTTATCTCTACAACGGTGCAGAGGAGCTTAAAATAGTCGGTATCATTCGCGGCTCAAAGAACGCCGTTTCCACTATGATGAGCGGCTCGATATGCTACACAAGCGCACTGACCGAGCACATCATATCCCACATAGAAAACTCCGACATAGTCAAAAAACAGCTCTCCTCCCCCGATGTCGATGTGATCACGGGTCTACCCTTCCCCTCCGACAGTGATGTCGAGCCCACCGACGCCGAAAAGGCGCTGGCTGTCAAAGAAGTGCTGGCAGGCGCGGAAAACTCCGAAAAGGCGTCCGTTTACACCGCCATCATGGCGCAGCCCTCGGAAGAATATCTTAACGGTGCACTTGACGGTGCCATGGCTACCATGACACGCGAGGCAGTCGAGCAATCGCTCATCGCCATGTACACCGAGCAGATGCCGACAGCTGATGTTGAATCCGTCAAGCAGTATATTGCGTCGATGGACGATGAAACGCTGTTCGGCTATGTCCGCGAGGCTATGAAGCAACAGCTCACCGAGGAATATGCCACAGCAATGCGCGCTCAGCTGGGCGCCATGACGACCGACCAGCTCGCCGCCATGTACGATTCTGCCTCATTTACCGACGCTCAATATGCTTCTCTTTACGCCGAATATGTCCCCAATACCGTGTCGGACTCCACCTACGACAAAATTCTCGACACGCTCGGCTATGTCAATATCGACAGTCCCGATTCGCTTAACATTTACGCCGCCACCTTTGCGGACAAGGAAAAGATCGCGGACGTCATCGCCGGCTACAACGAAACGGTTGACGAGCAGGATCAGATAAGCTATGTGGACTATGTGGAAATGCTTATGTCGTCCGTCACAACCATTATCAATGCGATATCTTACGTTCTCATGGCGTTCGTCTCCATCTCGCTGGTCGTCTCCTCTATCATGATAGGCATTATAACCTATATTTCTGTTCTCGAGCGAACCAAAGAGATCGGTATTCTACGCGCTATCGGTGCATCCAAGCGCGATGTCAAGCGCGTATTCAACGCCGAGACCATGATAGTAGGCTTCGCCGCGGGCGCGATCGGTATCATAGTCACCGTCCTGCTGTGTATTCCCATCAACATCATTATCCGCGCGCTGACTGGCATTCCCAGCCTCGGTGCGGCACTGCCGCCAATTGCCGCCGTGATACTCGTGGCAATAAGCGTGATCCTGACACTCATCGCGGGTCTCGTTCCCTCTGCCGTTGCGGCAAAGAAGGATCCCGTCATAGCACTCAGAACCGAATAATTTATAATATTTCGGAGGGACTTCCCCCAAAAAGTCCCTCCGAACCTCCCCAAAAACCTTCAACCAAATATGATATTATAAATATCTGCCTAAACTGGGATCGGCAGATATTTTTTTGTTTGCCACTTGACACAGCGCGCTTCACATGCTATAATACAGACAGTTAGAAAAGTATAACTTTTCCCACAAAGGAGAGAAACATGAGTAAATATCCGGAAGGACATTTTATGACCACCGTCCGCGTCGGTGACAAGGGGCAGATCGTCATCCCCAAAGAGGTACGCGAAATGTTCGGAATAAGCCCGGGCGACACACTGCTGCTACTTGCCGCAAAGCATCGCGGCATTGCATTACCCCCGCCTGAGGAATGCGAAAAAATACAAAACGAAATATTTGGGAGGCACGGCATATGAACGCAATAGAAATACGCAATCTTCGTAAGCAGTTCGGTACCAAAACGGCCGTTGACGGCATTGACCTTGAGGTGCGCGAGGGCGAGCTGTTCGGCCTGCTCGGAGTCAACGGCGCTGGTAAGACCACCGCGATCCGCATGATGTGCTGTCTTTCCCGTCCGAGCGGCGGAGACGCACACATATGCGGACACAGCATCGTGTCCGACAGCGACAAAGTAAAACATATCATAGGCATATCTCCGCAAGAGACCTCTGTCGCGCCTAACCTTACAGTCCGCGAAAACTTTGAATTTATGGCGGGCGTATACGGTGCCGATCGCGCCGCCGCGCGGCGCCGTGCCGACGACATGATAGCCCGCTTTGCCATGAACGAGGTCGAAAATAGCCGCGCAAAAACGCTTTCGGGCGGTTGGCAAAGGCGGCTTTCCATCGCAATGGCGCTGATAAGCGAGCCTCGCGTACTGTTTCTCGACGAACCGACGCTGGGGCTCGACGTGCTCGCCCGCCGCGAACTGTGGGCGCACATAAATAAACTTAAGGGTAACATCACTATGGTGCTGACCACTCACTACCTTGAGGAGATAGAGGCACTTTGCGACCGCGTCGCCGTTATGGTGAGTGGCAAGATACGCGCCGTCGGAACTGTCGGCGAGCTGACAATGCAAACCGGCACCACCAATCTTGAAGATGCTTTTATCAAAATATCGCAGACCGAGGAGGGCAACGCATGAAACGCGCATTTGTTTTCGCCGGCAGAAATATAAAAGAACTGCTCCGCGATCCGCTAAGCTACATTTTCTGCCTCGGATTTCCCGTCGTCATGCTGGTGATAATGACCGCCATCAACAGCATCATTCCCGCAGGCGCTATGGATATTTTCAACATTGACAAGCTCGCCCCCGGCATCGCCGTGTTCGCGCTGTCGTTTGTCATGCTGTTTGCCGCGCTGTCCGTTTCGAAGGACCGCTCGGGCGCTTTTCTCGCGCGCCTGTTCTCGTCTCCCATGCGCGCCGCTGACTTTATTCTCGGCTATATGCTGCCCCTGCTTGCAGTCGCGCTG
Organism: Clostridia bacterium; assembly: GCA_017462385.1. Lineage (GTDB taxonomy): Bacteria > Bacillota > Clostridia > Oscillospirales > CAG-272 > UMGS1002. The sequence goes on from JAFTRE010000016.1 coordinate 17,868, forward strand.
GGTCAGTTCGCAGTGACGTATATCTGTGCCGCCGTCATCGGCGCGGCAGACGGCGTCACATTGCCGCTCGGCGGCGTTCTGCTGTCCTGCCTGACGCTCATTCCCACAGCACTTTTCTTTGTCTCGGCGGGTCTGCTCTTCGGAACACTGCTGTCCGACAAGGCGGCGCCGCCCTGCTCGTCCATAATAATATCGCTGTGCGGCATTATGGGCGGCATCTGGTTTGACCTCGGCGCAATTCCGAGAGGTAACGCGCTCGCGGTCATCTGCCGCATCTTCCCCTTCAGCCACGCCACCGACGCCGCACGCTCGGCGATATCCGGTGACCTGTCCGATATGTGGGTACACCTCGCAGTCACTATCGCCTGGGCGATTTTGAGCTGTGCCGCGGCAGTGCTTGTCTTCCGCATGCGCATGAAGAGCGACAAAACCTAAATTTTTCAAGAATATTTTAATAATTTTTGGAAAAACTATTGACAACCAGTGCTCATTGATATATAATAGGATCAAATCCTAATAAGGGGGACAAAATGGTAAAAAGGAACACACGACAAAAGCGCATTATCATGGACGCGGTGTGCTCGCTCGACCATCCGTCCGCCACCGCCGTTTACGAACGGGTGCAAGCTATCGACCCTAAAATAAGCCGTTCAACGGTATTTCGCGTGCTGTCCGACGAGGCGGCGGCGGGAAAATTGCTTCGTCTGCATATCAACGGCACAGATGACCGCTTCGACCCCACGCTCACCTCACACTGTCACATCCGCTGTCGCGTCTGCGGCAAGGTCGAGGATATAATGACAGACATCGCAACCGACATGAGCTCCGATATCGAGGGCTCACACGGCTACTCGGTCGAATACTGCGACGTAGTGTTTTACGGTATCTGCCCCGACTGCAAGGACAAAACAAACTCGGTTCAAACTGCCTAAAGGCTGAAAAATAAAAAATACATTCAATAAAAGGAGAACAAACACATGGAACTCAAGGGTTCAAAAACAGAAGCTAATCTGATGGCCGCATTCGCAGGCGAGTCTCAGGCAAGAAACAAGTACACCTACTACGCATCCAAGGCTCGCAAGGACGGCTATGAGCAGATCGCCGCTATCTTCGAGGAGACCGCAAACAACGAGAAAGAGCACGCTAAGCTGTGGTTCAAGCTGCTGCATAACGACGAGATCCCTGCTACTCCCGAAAACCTCGCAGACGCTGCTGCCGGCGAGAACTACGAGTGGACAGATATGTACGCTAACTTTGCCGCTGTTGCAAAGGAAGAGGGCTTCACCCGCATCGCTTACCTGTTCGAGGCTGTCGGCAAGATCGAGAAAGAGCATGAGGAAAGATACAGAAAGCTGCTCGCTAACATCGAGGGCGGCCTGGTATTCTCCAAGGACAACGATATCGTTTGGATCTGCGGCAACTGCGGCCACGTAGTTATCGGTAAAAAGGCTCCCGTCGTATGTCCCGTCTGCGCACATCCCCAGAGCTACTTCCAGGAGAAGGCTAATAACTATTAATTTAAAGCTTATACAGCATAGAGCACCAACCTCATATGAGGTTGGTGCTCGTTTGCTTGTGAATTATTTGTGTGTCAATCGCGGAACCAATATTTACTGTAATAAGTCGATGTCAAATATGTGGCCGCGGTCTCTGGATTTGAGAGATCAGACTCGCTGATGGTAGTACCGCTTGTGGCAGTAGAACTTGATGCATACCACCACCCCACGGGGGTATCAAACGTCACATTTGTGAGGCTTGTGCAACCGCCGAACGCAGAATTGCCAATGCTCGTTACGCTGTCGGGGATTATTATGCTCGTAAGGCCACTGCAATCGTAGAACGCTTTTTTTCCGATGCTCGTTACACTGTCGGGTATTGTTACGCTCGTAAGCCCAATACACTCACAGAACGCATTATCACCTATACTCTCTACGCTATTACCAATCGTTACGCTTGCAAGGACCTCACAATAGGCGAACGCCTTAATTCCTACACTCTTGACACTATTTCCGATTATTACACTCGTAAGTCCCGTGCAACTTTGGAATGCATTATTTCCAATGCTAGTTACGCTGTCGGGAATTGTTACACTCGTAAGGCCGTAGCAGTATTGGAACGCACAATTGCCAATAATCGTCACACTATCGGGGATTATTATTCTCGTGAGACTCGTACACCAGTAGAACGCAGAATCTCCGATGCTCTCGACACTGCTGCCGATCATCACACTCGTAAGTCCTCTGCAGTTATAGAATGCATGATTACCGATACTCGTTACACCGTTACCGATCGTTACGTTCGCAAGGCCATTGCAAACATAGAACGCACCATTGCCAACACTCGTTACACTGTCGGGTATCGTTACACTCGTAAGTGCTAGACAACTGTAAAACGCATAATCTCCTATGCTCTCCACGCCATTGCCTACCGTTACACTCGCCAAGCTTGCGCAACTGTCGAACGCGCTTGTGCCGATACTCGTTACACTGTCGGGTATCGTTACACTCGTAAGTCCAATGCAAGATTTGAAAGCAGAATCACCGATAGCCGTCACCGGTTTGCCCTCGTATGTGCTCGGTATGATGATATCGGTATCCGTGCAAGTGCCGATGCCGGTCACAGAATAAGATTCGCCGTCATCATTGAGTGTATATTCAAGTCCCTCGCTTGTGATACGGATCCAATCATAATCTGTATAATCAGAAGTTAAATATTCCGCTGCTGTTGCCGTGTTGGCAAGGTCGGCGGTCGAAATCCTTGTTTCATAGTCCCAATACCATCCGGCAGGGGCTTTAAAGGTCACACTTGTTAGTTCGGAACAATCGGAAAATGCCAAAGCTCCGATATACTCAACACCTGTGCCAATAGTTACACTTTCAAGAGAGTAACAACTATTAAATGCTTGTTGTCCAATAACTGTTACACTGTTGGATATTTCTATATTTTTAAGACTTTCGCAACCACTGAACGCCCAATCTCCGATAAACTCCACACCTGTGCCAATAGTTATATTTTTCAGACTTTCGCAACCACTGAACGCCCAATCTCCGATAAACTCCACACCTGTGCCAATAGTTACACTTTCAAGAGAGGAACACTCCATAAATGCATTTTGTCCAATAACTGTTACACTGTTGGGTATTTCTATATTTTTAAGGTCGGTGCACAAGCCAAACGCGCAATATCCGATATTTGTTACACTGTCCGGAATTTCTACACTTTCAAGGCTTGTGCAGAAATAAAACGCACCCTCTCCGATATTTGTTACGCCGCTCGGGAGTTCTATGCTTTTAAGGCTTGGGCAGCAGTAGAACGCATAATCTCCGATTTTTATCACTCCATCAGGGATCACGCTCGTTTTACATCCTATCACTAATGTTTGGGTGGATTTTTCAATTATACAGTTGCCGGACGAATAATACACCGCATTATCTGTACCTACAGTTATGCTCGCAAGTTCACTACAACCGGCAAATACCTTTACACCTATACTTGTTACACTGCCCGGAATTTCTATACCAGTCAGTCCTTGACAGAAACTAAATGCCCAATCACCGATAGAAATTACACTGTCCGGAATTTTTATATCTGTAAGACTCTTGCAATTGGTAAATGCATCGTCACCAATAGCCACTACACTATCGGGAATCTCTATGCTTTCAAGTCCTGTGGCACCGTAAAACGCATCATCTCCGATGCTTGTAACACCGTCGGGTATAATGCTCGTTTTACATCCCAACACCAATGTTTGAGTGGACTTTTCAATCATGCAATTGTTGGATGAATAGTAGATCGGGTTATTTGCACCTACAGTTATGCTTGCAAGCCCCGAGCAATTTTCAAACGCACCCCTGCCAATTGCTGTTACACTGTCCGGTATGCTTATGCCCGTAAGGCCACAGCATTCTGCAAACGCCAAATCTCCTATACGTTTTACACCGTTGGGGATCTCTATGTTTGTAAGGTTCACGCATTGATAGAATACATAATCGGATATAACTTTAGTATTATCATTAATATCACAAGAGGTTATATCTCCGGATTTTACTTTTATTAGGCAGACATATGGATTGCTTGAATTACCAAGATAATTTGCGTTATCATATTCATTATATACCAATTCACCGCAGTCGTCGAAAGCCCAATCGCCGATTGCCATTATACTGTCAGGTATTTCTACACTCTCAAGATAAATGCAGTTAAGAAAGGCTTGCGCACCGATGGTTTCGATGCCGTTGCAAACAGTTACGCTTTCAATTTCCCAACAACTCATGAATGCACAATCACCGATAGCCGTCACCGGTTTGCCCTCGTATGTGCTCGGTATAACGATGTCGGTATCCGTGCAAGTGCCGATGCCGGTCACGGAATAAGATTCACCGTCATCATTGAGTGTATATTCAAGTCCCTCGCTGTAAGTAGGCTCGGTATTATACACAGGCTCGTATGTCGCGTTGCTGCTGCCAACCACGATCTCGGAGGAAAGCTTATTTCCCTCGCCGTCTGTCCAGTGCGAGAGCTTTCCGTCGTCCGCAGGGGTGACGGTGATAACGTCACCCTCTTTATAAAGTCCGTGCGTTGTTCCGTCGGGCAGTGTTCCGCCGTTGACGGTGATCTGATAGTATGTATCGTTTGCGAGTCGGTCGGTGTTGTGGTCAAAATAAGTCTGGCCAAGTGCGCCATAGTCCAGCATACCCTCAAGCAGATTGCGCAGATTTGCGTCGAGATCAGTATTGGCACGCTGTGAGTACGCATACTGAAGTACACTGTACTTATCAAGTGCGCTGTATGTAACCTCGTCGCCGTTCTTTATGTAGGCTACGGCGTAATAGTCGGTAGCCATATCTCTTGCCGCTACTCCGGTAAGCTCATAGCGGTCATATGCAACGCCGCTGACATTTTGTTTACCTATGGACTTCAGCTTTGCCACAGTAGTTGTGGAGTCCAAGGTATACGACTCCTGCGGCGCGTTCCAGACGAGCAAGCCGCACTCCGCGCCCGTAGGCACGTTGGCGCTGTCCACAAAGTAGACTATCCAAATGCTGTCCTTTAGTGTCAGTGTGTGCTTTTCGATGCTGACGGCGGGCGTTCCCTCGTCGGCCGCGGGACACAGGCAGAATACGCCTATGCACAGCATTATCACGGTCAATGACACTGCGATAAGTTTTTTCATGATATTTGTCCTTTCAATAATTTTGTCTTTAATCAAATAAAATCTACCGCTTATTAAATTTTAAACGGTAGATTTCTTTGCTTTCTTTGCTCGGGGTATTAGATAATCGGCAGGTCGTCATCATTACCGCCGGTGTTTGAAATTGTCATAATATCGTTGCCGGAAAGAAGGATTATTTCAAGCTCGGGAGCGCTGTATTTCTTCTTCATGGTGAAATTTTCCTCCGAAAAAATTTTTATTCGTTTTATTATATCACATTGCTCGAAATTTGTCAACCATTTTTTCACTGCATTGTACCCCCCCCCCGCAAATGTAATATAATGGATAGAAATTGCATGAAAAAACCGCCTGTCGAAAATATCGGCGGGCGGTTAATTAAATAATAGAATTATTTTTTGCTTTTCAGTCTTTCCGCCTCGTCCGCGTCGGGCGTGACGTAGGCAGTCCAGTTGGTATGATAAATTACAAATCCCGGTTTTGCGCCCGGTGTCTTTTTCAGGCTGCGCACCTTGGTGTAGTCCACAGCAACATTCTGACCGTCCGAGGCGCTCGAATACAGCGCGGCAATGCGGGCGGCTTGCGTGAAATCGATATCGCCCGGCTCCTCGCCGTCGCAGACCAGCACCGCATGTGAGCCTGGCCGTCCCTTGACGTGAAACCAATAATCGTTTTTATCGGCAAGCTTATGCGTTATATACTCGTTTTGCGTATTATTTCGCCCACATAACACGGTAAAGCCGCCGTCCGTCGTGAACTTCATTATTTTGTGTGCCGGCTTTTTGGGCGCGGAGTAGCCTTTCATGCGCGAGGCATAGCCGGATTCGTAAAGCTCGGCGCGTATTTCGGCGAGATCGTCCGTCGTCTCGGCGCGATCCAGCGCGTCAAGCACGGTCGAAAGATATTCCAGCTCCGCTTCACCCAATGCTATTTGTTGTGTCAGCTCGACGCGCGCGTGCTTGGACTTGTTGTACTTTTTATACAGCCTTTGCGCATTTGCGGCGGGTGTCAGCTTGGGATCGAGCTTGACTATGCACTGCTCGAATGTTCCGTCCTCGCGCTGTGCGGCGTAATCTGTCAGCAGTGCTTCACTGCTTCCCCGCTCTATTGCGTACATATTGGCGGTAATGAGGTCGCCCTGCCGTTTGAACTGCTCGCCCATCTCGCACTCGGCGAGCTCGCCGCGCTGATTCTCCAGCTTGCGCGCAATTCTTGACTGTGCGTTTGAGATGAGGCGCAATATATCGGACGCGCGCTGTTTGACCTTTTGTGCGCGGTCGCGCTCGCCGTAAAATGCGTCAAGCAGTGCACTTGCGCTGTCAAATTCCGTCAACTCCGCGCCAGTGTACTGGGTCAGCGAAATAAAAGAATATTCCACGGGCTTGCCATCCATAACTACCAAGGTCGGCTGATAGCTGTTTGTTGCTATGGCGTCAAAAACCTGACGAAATGCTTTCCACAAGCGACCCGCGTCGCAATATTTGACGGGCGTATCGGTATGCCGCGTTGCGCGGTAGACCATTTCGCGCGCCACAGCTGCCGAAATACCCATATAGCTGTTGCAGATGTATTTATCGGCTCGCAGCTCTCCGCCGGCGGCGGCGTATTTTTCGCAAAATCCCGATTCAGTCTCGGTTGTCGGGTCAGCTTTATCCTGAGCGGGCGGCAGCTCGTATTTCATTCCGGGCAGTACCTGGCGGCGAGAGCTGGTAGTAAAATCGACGGGGCGGTGCGCCGATATGACTTTCATATCGGCGTCGAGAAAAATAAGGTTGCTGTATTTGCCCATGACCTCGGCAACAAGATATTTTTTGCATTCAAAGCCCATTTCGTCGCGGCACTCAAAGCCGAGTCTGACAGCTCTTTCAAAGCCCAGCTGCTCTATCTCGACCAGCTTGCCGCCGCCCAGACGTTTTCTGAGCATAAGGCAAAACATGGGCGGCACTGCGGGGTTTTCCTTGGGCAGTGCGCTGTAGCAAATGCGCGGGTTGTTCGAGCCCGCATTTATCAATATTCGTCTGCCGCCGAGCAAGGTGCGAAGCTGTATGACTATCTCGTCCCGCTCGGGCTGATATATCTTCTCTATTCTGCCGCCTGTCGCCGTGTCGCGTATCTCCGCTACGGCGCAGGCGAGCATACCTGCATCAAATGCCATAATTACCTCAAGCATCCGATTGGATGCAACTTTTTTGCATCCAATCGGATGCAGTGAAATGTTGCGCCAAGGCGCAACGTGAAATATTCGCTTCGCGAATGTGAAATTCCGCGCCGGCGCGGAGTGAGATGTGTGCCGTTGGCACACGTTAAGGTAGCTTTTCGCAAGCGAAAAGCAAATTTATTAAAAATTTATCCCCAACCAATTTGTTGAAAGGTTTTCGCGGGGGGCTTGGGGGGTGCCTTTTGCAAAAGGCACCCCCCAAAAAAAACGATCAAATCATCCAAACATTACCTGATCCACATTATCCAGCGAATCGAATACGAAGTCGGGCTGCTCTGCCGGAGCGGCGGCTTCGACATCGGCGGGCTGTGTCTCGCCGGAGAGCACGAGAACCGCGGTCACGCCGTGCTTTTTGCCGATAGCGATATCGGTATAAAGACGGTCGCCGAAAATGCACATTTCGTCAAGACCAAAACCGGTAGCTTCGCTGATCATGTCGATAGTCTCACGGTAAGGCTTACCGAAATATGTGGGGGTCTTGCCCGTGGAGGCAGTCACAAATGCGGCGATAGCACCGCTGTCGGGAATAAAGCCTGTCTCGGTGGGGCAGTTAAAATCGGGATGCGTAGACAGATACTCCGCGCCGCCGCGAACCAGGCGGCAGGCATTATCCAGCTTTTTATATGTCAGGGTGGTGTCAAAGCTGGTAATGACGATATCGGCGCGCTCCTCATCGCCTGTCAGCATATTGATGCCGCTCTCGCAGAAATTCTGCACAAGCTCGTCCGTACCCACAAGGTAAACAGACTTGCCCGCACGGTGACGCTTGAGGAACTCAATGGTAACATCCCCTGAGGTCATGATCTCGTCTGCTGTGGGAGAAAAGCCCATTTTAGTCAGCTTGTTGAGATAAAACTCGGTGGTGTGGGAAGCATTGTTGGTGAAAAACAGCACCTTTTTGCCCGCTGCACGAAGATTGTTGATAAAGCGGATGGCGTAGTCGAAAACATTATAGCCGAGATAGATGGTACCGTCCATATCAAAGATGTAAAGCTTTTTTTCGGAAAGCAGGGCGGTATCGGGATTCTTGAAGTCCATGACGATCTCCTTTGTATGTTCAATATTGTATATATTATATCACGCACTTGCAATTTTTGCAATAGTGTGCTATACTATAATTCAATAATATACACACGGAGATAAAACAAATGCGTACCGTAATAGGAATAGATGTCGGCGGAAGCACGACCAAAATAGTAGGTTTTCGCGAGAATGACAGTGACAGCATACAAATGATCGAGCCTCAGTTTGTCCACGCGGCAGATCCGATCACCTCGGTCTACGGCGCTTTTGGACGCTTCACATCGCAAAACGGAATAGGCCTTAACGACATCGACTGCGTCATGATGACGGGCGTCGGCTCGACCTTTGTTCAGCAGCCTCTGTACTCGCTCGACTGCCGCGCAGTTTCCGAATTTTCAAGCATAGGTCTCGGCGGACTTTATCTCTCGGGACTTAACGAGGCAATAATCGTCAGCATGGGCACGGGCACCGCGCTCATACACGCCAAGCGTGACGGCAAAAAGACAGTCACCACATATCTTGGCGGTACGGGCGTCGGCGGAGGCACGCTTGTCGGGCTTTCGCGCAAGATCATCGGCGTCGACACCATCGAGCACATCGAACAGCTTTGCGAGGCGGGAGACATCGACAAGATCGACTTGCGCATAAAGGATATCTCGGACAAGTCTCTCTTCCCGAGCGTCAACCATGAGCTGACCGCTGCCAACTTCGGCAAGCTCAGCGACATGGCAACCAAAGAGGATATTGCTCTCGGAATTGCCAACATGGTAGCCGAAACCATCGCGATGATGTCTATCTTCGTCGCTCGCGGGCACGGATTGCGCGATATAGTGCTGACAGGAAATCTTTCCTCGGTCAAGCCGGTTCGCAAGATAATCGGTGGGCTTTCCGACGCATTTGACGTCAATTTCATATTTCCCGACAATGCCCAATTTGGCACTGTCATCGGTGCGGCGCTCGGTGCGCTCAATGAATAAGACCTTATGGCACACTACCAAACGCGAAAAAACAAAATAGATATATCCATCCACCAAAAAGGACTTGTATACCATCCGCATTTCCATGATAATGTTGAGGTGGTATATATGCTAGACGGAGAATCCACGATACTTGTGGACAAGAAAGAACATGTACTGAGCTCAGGAGATATGCTGGTGGTCTTCCCCTTTCAGGTACACGCATTTCGAAATGATGTCGGCGCCATGAATCGAGTGCTTATGATATACTCTCCGGACGTCGTTCCAATGTTTCGCAATCTGCTCTCTACCAACGCTCCCGTATCTCCCGTGTTGCGTGATGCCAACCGCTACCCCGAGTTGCTCGATCTGCTGACACGCATAAATGATGAGAGTCTTGGCAAAAGCACGTATTATAACGAAGCAATGCAAGCGTATCTCTCCGCGTTCTGTGCCAATATGCTGCGCCACATGCCGCTCGCTCCTGTCGCCACCCAGGAGTTCAGCACTGTTCACACCATACTTCGCTATTGCTCGGCTCATTATCGCGAGCCCTTGACTCTTGCACGAATCTCCTCGGATCTGCACATACACCGCAGCTATATCTCGGTCATATTTTCACAGCGTCTACACATAAGCTTTAACGATTATCTCAACTCATTGCGCATCGATGATGCTCGTAATCTGCTGTGCGATACGAGCGGTACGATCACTTCCATATCCGCCGCTGTTGGCTTTGAAACGATACGTACCTTCAACCGTGCCTTTCAGCGTATTTGCGGCATGACCCCCAGCGAATACCGAGAAAAGCATCAAGCAAAAAAAGATTGAATTTTGTCCTTGTTTTGTGACGATTTGTCTTGTAGTTTCTTGTAGTTTATAATATAATAAGTTTATAATAAACAATAGACAAATTTTTCAAGGAGGAATCCACTATGCGCCATTCCCATACTTTTGCAAAGATCATATCGTTAGTTCTGGTCGCGCTCACGCTTGCAACTCTTTTTGCCGCCTGCACACAGCCGAGCGATGATGATGTCACGACCACTACTGTCTCAAACAATGCATCTACCACGCCCGTCCCCCATGAAAACAGTGGTGAGACCACGCCCAGCTCCGCTGACACGACCGCGCCGGAGTATGTATATCCCGATGTTACATATGACGGTGCAGAGTTTGCCATGCTCAACGCCGAAGATCGCTACAATATGATCTATCATCTCACCCCCGACTCAATTACAGGTGACTCGCTCGACGATGAGCGCTATATGCTCAACACCGACATTGAGGAACGCTACAAAATCAGTCTGTCGGAAACACAGATAGCATACAACGATCTTCTTCCTTACGCGCAGAACGAGGTTCTTTCAAACACACCCGTACACGATGTCTTTTTCCTTAGCGGTAAACAGATAGCCTCGCTGATGAGCGCCGGATATATGCACAATCTGCTCGACATCGAACAGATCAACATTGAAGCCGAATGGTGGGATCAGACGCTGATAGAGGATGGCACACTCAATGACAAATATCTTTACTACCTAGGCGGTAACTACCATCTGCAGGGCTTTGAGGGTACGACCTGTATCTATTTCAACAAAGAAATGATGGCCGACCTCGGTCTTGAATTCCCCTATCAGCTTGCACGCGACGGCAAATGGACATTTGATAAAATGTATGAATATGCAAGCTCCGCCGCAAGCCTCAACGGAGACGAATCCTTCGAATATAACGCTGGCGGATCTTCTGTCTACGGCATCGCCTGTATCAACAACATGATGCCCGCCTTTATCATGGGAGGCAACGCCTACTATGTTGAAAAGAACGCAAACGACGAGCCCGTCATCAGCTTCACCTCCGAGCATTTTCAAAATGTATGCACAAAGATCGCCTCTCTGACCTCCACCGCAGGTGTGTTTAAAGCCAAAAACGAGGTTGCGCTCTTCATGGACAACCGCGCACTTATGATGGGTGGCGAAATTAAAGCTGCGGCTAACGAAATGCGCAATATGCAAAGTGAATTCGGTCTGTTACCCGTGCCGAAATACGACGAGTCACAAGCAAACTACGTCACGAATATGTACTGGGGCACACACCTTATGTCCATCCCCGTTACCTGCTCCGATGTTGAGCGCGCAGCTATCATAATGGACACTCTGCATTACGGCGCCGTAGAAAAAGTGCTTCCTTATTACTATGAACGCGTTTGCTATAAAGGTCTGCGCGATGAGGATTCCATCGAAATGCTGGAGATAATCCGTGAAACCCGTTACCTCAATTGGGGTCTGTCCTACGGTTGGCTTGATTCTATTGAGCCCGCTGTACACGCTATGCTCGTCGAAGGAAACGGAAATACATCAACACTTACCCAGGCTGCTGTCAGAGTAGTCAATACCCTTATCGGCAAGACAATGGACAGCTTGAAATAATATCGCGAAAAACACGCCTTCAGGCGTGTTTTTCACTATAAATCCATTTTTTGAAAGCGCAATGAATATTTGCGCTTTTTTTATTTCACAATATTATAGAAAATACTCAAAAGGAGCCTTATCATGATAACCTTTAGATACACTATCGGCGACAAGCACGGCATACACGCCCGCCCCGCAGGCATTCTTGTTAACTGTGCCAAGCGATTTTCCTCCGACATCAAGGTGGAAAAGGACGGAAAAACGGCAGATGCCAAGCGCCTGCTTTCCGTCATGAGTCTTGCGGGTAAGCACGGCGAAGAGCTGACCTTTACAGTACACGGCAGTGACGAAGCACTCGCCGCCGAGGAGCTTGAGCGCTGCTGTCACGAAAACATCGGTTGAAAACGCCAGAGGAGAAAGGACAAAAATACATGAACACAGTCACAAAACGCACCGTGACCTTCAGCGGCAGGGGTATCGGTCGCGGCAGTGCCGTCGGCAAGCTGAATTTTTATCGCCGAGCCGACAGGCAGGCAAGTGCCGCCATGCGGCGCAGTCGCGGCGCCGCCGAGGAAACAGAACAACTGCGCACCGCCATACGGCAAGCGTCCGATCAGCTTGACGAGCTATACTCGCGGACACTGCGGGATGCGGGCGAGGAAGAAGCCAAAATATTCGAGATACACCGAATGCTGCTGGACGACGAGGACTTTTTCGAAACAGCACAATCTCTCATACTTGACGGCTTCTCTGCCGCCTATTCGGTCAGCGAAGCGGCAGAGCGCTACAGCTCGGTCCTCGCCTCCATCGACGACGAATATCTCTCCGCCCGCGCGGCGGATCTTCGGGACGTTGCCTCGCGCGTCGCGGGCATACTCAGCGGTGAACAGCAAAAAAACGGCGTGGGCGAGCTTGACGGCGACGAAAAATACATCATCGCCGCCGACGATCTGACCCCCAGCGAGACTGTTCAGCTCGACCGCGAAAAAATACTCGGCTTTGTCACCTTTGCCGGATCGCCCAACTCGCATACTGCCATTCTCGCCCGCGCACTGGGTATCCCCGCTCTCATCGGCACCGGAGAGATGGACGGCGAATATCACGGCAGGCAGGCAATAATCGATGCCGACTCGGGCTTGCTTTACGTCGACCCCGACGATGAGCTGCTCGCTCGCTATGCAAAAATAGAAAAAGCGGCAAAAGACGGAGAACGCGCACTACAGCATCTGCGCGGTAAAAAAAGCCGCACCAAGGGAGGGCGCGAGATACACGTGTACGCCAATATCGGCTCATCCGATGAGGCGGCGACAGCGCTCAAGCACGACGCCGAGGGCATCGGGCTGTTGCGCTCCGAATTTCTCTATCTCAAGCAAGATCACTGCCCCGACGAAAATCAGCTTTTCACCGCCTATCGCGACACGGTGACGACCATGAAGGGGCGGCAGGTCATCATTCGCACGCTGGATATAGGCGCTGACAAAAAAGTTGCCTATTTTGATCAGGCAGACGAGGAAAATCCCGCAATGGGCTTGCGCGGTGTGCGCCTGACGCTGTCTCGCCGCGATCTGTTTCGCACTCAACTGCGCGCTATCTGCCGCGCGTCGGCATACGGTAAGGTATCGGTCATGATACCCATGGTAGCCTTGCCCGACGAGGTCGCAGAGTGCCGCAAGCTTTTGCGCGAGGTTCAAAATGAGTTGGCGCGCGAGGGGGTAAAATTCGACCCGTCAATGCAATTTGGAATTATGATAGAAACACCCTCTGCTGTCATAATGAGCCGGGAGCTTGCGGGCATGGTAGACTTTTTCTCGGTCGGCACCAACGATCTGGCGCAATATGCGCTTGCCGCCGACCGTCAAAATCACGCTGTTGCCGAGCTGTGCGACCGCGGGCGCGAGCCTGTATTGCGCATGATAGCGCTCGCCGCGAAGTCCGCCCATGAAGCAGGAATTTGGATAGGCATATGCGGCGAGCTTGCCGCCGACCTCACCTTGACACAGCGTCTCATCGACATCGGAGTGGATGAGCTTTCCGTTTCCCCGCCCTATGTTTTGCCTCTGCGCGGCAAGATAATCGAATGTAATTAAATTATAAGGAGAAAACAATGCTATCATCAAATAAAAAGCTGCTTGCCGTTGCGGACGGCAATGCCGTAGCGCTTGAGACTGTGCCGGACGAAGCGTTTGCCTCGGGGATGCTTGGCAACGGCTTTGCGGTAGAACCGTCGGCGGGAACAATATACAGCCCCGTAAACGGCAAAGTCGAGAGCGTGACAGACACCCGCCACGCCTACACCATACACTCCGACGACGGTCTCGACATACTCATCCATATCGGTGTTGACACAGTAAAGCTGGGCGGCGAGGGCTTTATAAGCCTCGTCGAGCGCGGTGACAGTGTCCGCGCGGGTGACATCATTGCGCAAGCCGATCTCGGGCTTATCAAATCAAACGGACTGTCCGCCATTACACCTGTGCTTGTCGCCAATTCCGACGAGCTGAAAAGCTACGATTTCAAGCTCGGCAATGTACGCGGCGGCAGAAGCGCGGTCATGACCTACAAAAAATAAAATTGCGGAAAGGAAACTTCCAAATGAACGCATCAAAAACAGAAAGTAAGAGCTTTGGAGTACTGCAAAGAGTCGGACGCGCCTTCATGCTGCCCATAGCCTTGCTCCCCATCGCGGGACTTTTGCTCGGTATCGGCTCGTCACTTACCAACACAACAATGCTGGATACCTACAACCTCGTCGGCGTCCTCGGCCCCGGCACCGTCGCATATTCGGTGTTTACCGTGCTTGCCAACGTCGGTACCATCATATTCAACAATCTGCCCATAATCTTCGCAATGGGCATAGCTCTTGGAATGGCGGAGCAGGAAAAAGGCACGGCAACGCTTGCCGCCGCCATTGCGTTTTTCGTCATGCACCAGACTATCAATTCATTGCTAACTATAAGCGGCAGCTTTGAGAATGGCGTACTTCTTGACGGCTCGATCGCAAATGTTGTCGGCATACAGTCGCTCGAAATGGGCGTTTTCGGCGGTATTATCGTCGGACTCGGCGTTGCGGCACTGCACAATAGGTTTTACAAGATACGGTTACCCAATGCAATTTCGTTTTTCGGTGGCACGCGATTCGTCCCCATCATCTCTACTATCGTCTATGTGCTCGTCGGCGTGCTGATGTTCTTCATCTGGCCCTATATTCAGAGTGGCATTTATGCGCTCGGCAATCTTGTGCTCCGCTCGGGTTATGTCGGTACTCTCATTTACGGCTTTATCGAACGGCTCCTCATTCCTTTCGGGCTTCACCACGTTTTTTATCTTCCTTTCTGGCAGACAGGTCTGGGAGGCTCGGCGCTCATCGACGGCAGTCTCATCTACGGCGCACAGAACATTTTCTTTGCCGAGCTCGCCTCGCCCTCAACCTCTGTTTTCTCGGTCGAAGCGACTCGCTTTATGAGCGGTAAGTTCCCGTTTATGATATTCGGACTTCCCGGTGCGGCACTCGCGATGTATACCTGTGCAAAGTCCGAAAAGCGCCGTGTTGCGGGCGGCTTGCTTTTGTCTGCGGCGCTGACAGCCATGCTGACGGGAATTACTGAACCGTTGGAATTCACCTTTCTTTTCGTCGCCCCCGTAATGTATATTGTACACTGCGTGCTGGCTGGACTTTCGTATATGCTGATGCATATTCTCGGAGTCGGTGTCGGTATGACATTTTCGGGCGGTATCATCGACTTGATACTTTTCGGTATATTACAAGGCAACGCAAAAACGCGCTGGCTGATGATACCGCTGGTCGGTGTGTTCTATTTCATTATTTATTTCCTGCTGTTCCGCTGGATGATAAGGCGCTTTGATTTCAAAACGCCCGGCCGTGAGGATGACGGCGAGACCAAGCTTTACCGCCGCTCGGACTACGAAAGCAAAAAGCGCGGGACGGGCGAGCCTGTACCTGCGGGCGCGGGTGCAGCTACCGTGGGCGCGGCGGTCGGTGCCGAGCTTGCCGCCGACACAGCGGTGCGGTCGGTATCCGAGCTGATACTCGAGGGCCTCGGTGGCAGAGATAACATTTCCTCGCTCGACTGCTGTGCGACAAGATTGCGCGTCACCGTCAAGGATTCCAATATAGTTGAGGAGGGACTGCTCAGGCAAAGCGGAGCGGCGGGCGTCATCAAGCGCGGAAACGGCGTTCAGGTAGTCTACGGTCCGCAGGTGTCGGTAATCAAGAGTGAGCTTGAGGATTATATCGGGAAATTGCAAGAATAAGAAGCAACACGCTCGCGCGGCATTCACCTCGCGAGGTGCGGGCTTCCTCGTCGTGACTTTAGACACATCAACAAAAAGCCCAACGGCTATGCCGTTGGGCTTTTTGACGGGACTCTGAACCCAGCTTCGCGCTTGAGTTTGCTGAAAACGATTATTTGATAAATGTTCGCGCAAAGCAACACGCTCGCGCGGCATTCACCTCGCGAGGTGCGGGCTTCTTCGTCGTGGCTTTAGACACATCAACAAAAAGCCCAACGGCTATGCCGTTGGGCTTTTTGTTGGCGCGTCGTAAGGGACTCGAACCCCCGACCTACTGGTTCGTAGCCAGTCACTCTATCCAGCTGAGCTAACGACGCATCCACGCTCTCTTGAGCGCTTAAATATAATATCACAAAACTTTGTATTTGTCAAGGGTTTTATAAAAAAAGTTTTCAAAAATATTGCAAAGTTACCGTCGATGTGATATAATTGCATCAACAAACTAAAGGAGGCTCATTATGAAAAAGCTTACTGCAATACTTTGGGGCATCGTGCTCATCGTCCTCGGCGTTGCCTTTGCCCTGAGTGCGCTCAACATCATTGAATTTGATATATTCTTCAAGGGCTGGTGGACGTTGTTCATCATCATTCCCTGCACCATCGGTCTTATTACCGAGCGCGACAAAACAGGCAACCTTATCGGTCTTTGCATCGGCGTTCTGCTTTTGCTCGGCTGTCGGGATATACTGAGCTTTGATATACTCTGGAAATTGGCTATTCCCGCAATTATCGTTATAATCGGCATAAAGCTTATTATAAACGCCACCACCGGCTCAAAAAACTCCGAGGTCAAAAAGAAAAACATTGAAAACGGCGGTAAAATGCCCTCATATTGCTCTACATTTTCGGGGCAGGACGTCAATTTTGACGGCGAAATATTTACCGGATGCGAACTGACAGCCGTATTCGGCGGTATCAAATGCGACATTCGCCACGCACGCATAGATCAGGACGTAGTTATCGAGGTGTCAGCAATTTTCGGCGGTATCGATATACTGCTGCCCGACTATGTAAATGTCAAGGTCAACTCCACCTCCATCTTCGGCGGCATATCCTCCGAGGCACACAAGAATTCGTCTGAAAACGCTGTCACCGTATATATAACCGGAGCTTGCATATTCGGCGGCACGGATATAAAATAAAACCAAAGCTATAAATTCACCGAAAGGATCTAAAATATGAAACTCACACTTGATCAACTGCAAAAAATAACGCGCGGCGCAGTCTCTGTTGCCGAGCAAGACGGAAAATTCCACTTTTACCGTTTTACCGAGGCACAGAAAAAGGCCTACGAAACCACCAGCCCCAACGATTTTTATCGCAAAAGCTTTGCCTCCGCGGGAGTACGCTTTAACTTCCGCACCGACTCGACCAAGCTGGCCTTTAACTATGAATTCGGCTACGGCTCCAGCCGCGAATATGCATACTTTGATCTTTACATAAACGGCGCGCTTGAAAAGCATTTCGGCTCCGACGGCAACGCCTGCCGCGGAGGCAGTATAAATATTGCTCTCCCCGCCGGCGAAAAAACGCTCGAGCTTTACTTCCCCTGGTCAAGAAGCACTGTACTCTCGAACGTTGAGCTGGATGACGGCGCTACCATTGAGGGGATCTCACGCAAATACAAAATGATCTCTTTCGGTGACTCTATCACCCACGGCTACGATGCCCAATATCCCTCTCTGTCCTACGCAAGTCAGCTGGCGCAGAACCTTGACGCGGATCAGATCAACAAGGGTATCGGCGGAGACATATTCTTCCCCGCTCTGCTTGATGAAAAAGAAGATTTTGACCCCGATTTTATCACGGTGGCTTACGGCACCAACGACTGGAGCAAGTGTCCCCGCGAGACATTTGAAAAGAACTGCACGGAGTTCTACAACCGACTCTCCTCCCTTTATCCCAACGCCAAGATCTTCGCCATCACTCCCATTTGGAGAGGCGACGGCTTCCGTAAGGTCTGCGGCTTCGGTTCACCCGTCACAAACGTTCACCCCATGATCGCCGAAATATGCAAGGATCTACCCAACGTTGTTGTCATCAACCCCTACAACTTTGTACCGCATCGTCCCGAATTCTTTGCCGACTTGAGACTGCATCCCAATGATTTCGGTTTTGGACTCTACGCCAAAGGTGTTTACAACGAAATAATAAAGCATCTGTAAGCCACTCGCAACATATTATTGAAAGGTGCTCGACAAATGACTCAATTTCAAAAAACAATAAAATATATTGCTTTGGCACTGGCAATTTTGCTGATCATCGGCATTTTTGCGGGCGCTGTCAATGTTGTTGCCGCCTTAATATCTATTTTGGAAGATCCGGACGATATTATCGGAGATATGACCGCATACAACGTCTCTCAGGATATAACCGAGCTTGAAATAGAAGTCGGCGCGTCCGAGCTTATAATTCAAGCGGGCGACGCACTTTCGGTTCAAAGCAACCACAAATATCTGAAAGTCGAAGAGCGCGGCGAGCGTCTTATCATTACCGAAAAAAGCGGAATAAGACTTAACCACTCGAGTGATGTACAGCTGTTGATAACAATTCCCGCGGGTCTTGTTTTCAAAAACGCCGACATTACGGCCGGCGCGGGCAGAGTTTCCGTCGACCGTCTTGACACCCAAACGCTCGACCTGGAGCTGGGCGCGGGTGAAGCTGTTATCAAAAAGCTCAACGTGCTCGGCAAAGCCGACATCGATGGTGGCACGGGCAAGATAAATATCGAAAGCGGCTCTATCTGCAACCTGGATCTCAAAATGGGAGTCGGCGAGCTCAGGCTCTCGTGCGCACTTGAGGGCAAAAACGAGCTGGACTGCAGCGTCGGCGCCACACGCCTGACTCTCCCTGGAACGCTCGAAGAATACCGCTTCGACATCGAAAAGGGACTCGGCAATATTTCGCTCGACGGCAGGTCAGTTTCAAACGGACTCTACGGCTCGGGCAACATCAACATAGATATCGACGGCGGAATCGGCTCGATCGACATTGATTTTATACAGTAACAAATATTAAAGCCGCCTGCAACGTAAATTCGTTGCAGGCGGCTTTAATTTAATGGATTTTTAAATTTGCACAAAGTCCATAATATCCATTCCCATCATAGGCAAAAGACGTGAGAGATATATTCTGTGCCGCATATAGGCATGGCCGTGCAAAGCGTCCCGCATCAGCTCGGGCGAGACGTGTATGCCCTCGATATCCGTAATACCGCCCGCAGCACGCATAGCGGCAAGCAGCACGCTCTGCTCGGGTATGTAATGCAGTACCGTTTGGCGGATGTCCTGCCAGCGCTCATTCAACGCTTGCGGATCGACTATATCGGTTATCGGCGCGGTATTGAGCGCACGTATCTCGTCATGAAACGCAGGATCGAAAAGCGAGAGCAGCTTGTCAACATCCAACGGATCCACGCCCGCTTCCACCTTTTCGACCGTTTGTACAATGCGGCGATAAGCGTTACTTATCAGCAATGATGCCACGCCTACCTTTTTGCCGTGATAATCGGGCCAAATGCCGTTTACGCACTTGTAACATTCCAGAAAATGTGACACCATATGCTCCGCTCCCGATGC
Organism: Clostridia bacterium; assembly: GCA_017462385.1. Classification (GTDB taxonomy): domain Bacteria; phylum Bacillota; class Clostridia; order Oscillospirales; family CAG-272; genus UMGS1002. The sequence goes on from JAFTRE010000016.1 coordinate 37,535, forward strand.
CGGGCGCGAGCAGCCCGCAAATTTCATTGCAATGCCCGAAATGACAAGCGCCTCCATGACCGCCCCTGCCGCCTCCTCGTCCTCGGTGGGCAGCTTTTCGGCGAGCGAAACGCACTTATTCACCGCATCAAGCGTCAGACGCTCGATATTTTCGCAAAAATATTCGCCTGTGAGTATTTTTGACACTCTCCAATCGGTGATGGCGACGTATTTTGCTATCATATCCCCCAGCCCCGCCGCTTTAAGCTCAACGGGTGAACGGGCGAGAATGCCCGTGTCAGCAATAATTACCGAGGGCTGGACGCCCGGCCATGTTTCTTTAAAATTATTGCGCAAAATAGGAGCCGTATCCGAGCCGAACCCGTCCATTGACGGTGCAGTGGCGAATATTGCGAACTCACGGCCCACGCGACGCGCGGCGGCGCGGCAGATGTCGTTGAGCGAACCGGTGCCAACCGACAGTATTCCGTCAACATCGGCGCTCAGCGCCTCTATCTCGGCGACCTGCTCGGCACGCGCCAGCTTTAGATCGCTGTATATCAACTTTTTCATAGTGAACCCGTGGGCATTCAGTGAATCAAGTATGCCCTCAGACACGCCAAGCGTGTTATCGTCGGCTACAAGCAAAATGTTTTGGGGAAAGCCCTCTCGCTCAAGTATTTCGCCCGTGCGGCTCGTCATATTACTGCCTATCTCGACAGCTCGTATGTCCACTGTATGCGCCCGCCCGCAGGGACAATTTTTCAGCTCGGCAACGATCTTTTGTATATCCATAGCAGTGCTCCGTTTTTAATATTGGTATCATTTTAGCATATTTTCCGTATCAATGCAATAGCTTTGCGACATAAAAACGCCCACAGTAATTTTCATTACTGTGGGCGTTGATCATCAAATAATATCTATGCTCAAAACGGTTCTTGCCGTTATTGATACCTGTGGGGTTTTATGTTAATTCTATATAATCCCTTTGGGGTATTATTTGAAATGTGCCGATCACGTTGCGTAATCGACCGCACGGCTTTCTCTGATCAGATTTATCTTGATCTGACCCGGATACTTAACCTCTTCCTTGATCTTGTTCGCCATTTCATGGGCTATGACCTTCATGCCGTCGTCATTAACCTGCTCGGGCTTGACCATAACACGAAGCTCGCGTCCCGCCTGAATAGCGTATGCCTTTTCAACTCCTTCAAAGCCCGTGGCGATCTCCTCAAGCTTCTCGAGACGTTTGATGTAGTTTTCAAGATCCTCGCGACGTGCGCCGGGTCTTGCCGCGGAGATAGCGTCTGCCGCCTGAACGATGACGGCGATAATGGTTTGAGGCTCGACATCGTTATGATGCGCCTCGATAGCGTGAACAACATCGCGGCTTTCCTTATATTTCTTGACCGCGTTCACGCCGATCTGCACGTGTGAACCCTCAACATCGTGCGGAAATGCTTTACCAATGTCATGCAGAAGACCTGCACGCTTGGCGATAGTGCTGTCGACTCCAAGCTCGTCCGCTATAATGCCCGCTAAGAATGCGACCTCGACCGAATGGCGAAGTACGTTCTGACCGTAGCTGGTTCTGTAGCGAAGTCTGCCCAACAGTCTGACAAGCTCGGGATTGATACCGTGTACGCCGACCTCGAACACCGCGCGTTCGCCCGCCTGCTTGACAACGGCATCGACTTCTCTCTTTGCCTTTTCCACCATTTCTTCGATACGGGCAGGGTGGATGCGCCCGTCGGAAATAAGCTTTTCAAGCGCCAATCTCGCGACCTCACGACGCACGGGATCGAACCCCGACAATGTGATAGCCTCGGGAGTGTCGTCGATAATGAGCTCGACACCCGTCAGCGTTTCCAGCTTCTGAATGTTTCTGCCCTCGCGACCGATAATGCGTCCTTTCATCTCCTCGCTGGGAAGAGGTACGACGGATATCGCCGCCTCGGATACCTGATCCGCCGCATAGCGTTGGATAGCTATCGAAATAATGTTTTTTGCCTTGGAATCGGCCTCTTCCTTAAACTGCTCCTCAAGCTCTATCATGCGTGCGCCGAGCTCATCCTTGATCTCAGCCTCGACACGTCTGAGAAGCTCATCTTTAGCCTCAGCCGCGCTCAGACCCGAAATGGTTTCAAGCATTTTCTGATGCTTTACGAGCTCTGCTTCGATCTGCTCACGCAGAACGTCGTTGTCGTGCAGTTTTTTGTCGAGAAGGTCGTTTTTCTTTTCAAGTGCTTCGGTCTTTTTATCCAAAGTTTCTTCCTTCTGGGTAAGTCTGCTCTCCATGCGAGTGACTTCCTTGCGGCGCTCCTTGATCTCACGCTCGGATTCATTGCGCTGACGAAGAATTTCTTCTTTAGCTTCGAGCAGAGCTTCCTTTTTGAGCGTTTCCGCCTGCTTTGCGCCTGCGTCGACCAGTCGTTTTGCCTGTTCCTCAGCCGAACCTATAGCCGCTTCCGCGACCTTTTTGCGACGTATGATACCGATACGTATACCGATAAGTACGCCCGCCACGGCACCGACAGCCAGTGCTACCACACCCGCTATGATGCCGACAATTACAGGATCGTTCATAGTTACACCTCCTTGTTGTTATTTATATTTCAAAGATCATTATGCCCTCAAAACAGTTATGACAATGCTGTTTTTATATGCATATAATTATTGTACACAAAAATTGCCCTTTTGTCAATAGGATATGGAACATTTGTGCGCTCGCGTGGGCAAAAAAATAAGCCCCCAAAAAGTCGGGCGGGGATATTTCCCCGCCCTGTGGTTTAAATTATGTGTTTGATGTAATGGTACAGCAAGCGCTTCAAAATATTCATTTTACTCTTTGCCGCGCCGCGCAGCCGTTTATAGAACTGCGCAACTGCCATCATCTGCTCATCATCCATGCCGTCTCCGAATTCCTCTGCGGCTATGGCGTTGAATATTGCGCCGAAATCGGTATCGCTGACAAGCGGTGCAGGTGCATTCGGCTCCTGTCCGTCGGCAACGCTCGGCTGACCGAAGATGTCGAGATACTCGCCCTCCAGTCTTGCGGCGTATTCGTCGCGGAACTCGCCCGTTTTGGGTGCCGAGCCGTATGCAGACAGCAGTGAACTCAGGCTGTCTGACAGCCATTTCGCCGTCTCGCGCCGCTTATCCTCGGCAACATTGCCGGCAATTATATCATCTATCATCGCCATTCTGCGCTTTTCCGCCCGTTTTGCCCAACGTCCGATAAGTATCAGCACAACGATCACCGCCGCAACCGCCAGCGCTATGATAGCAATTATAAGCATCAGCTTATTTGTCGCCTGCAAGGATTCCACCAAAAGCTGCTGAACATTCAGCGGAGCGGTGACATCCGACTCAAACGACGCCGTCAAAGCCTCAAGCGCCGCTATTATCTCTATGCCGTCATAGCCCTGCTCAGCATAGCTTGCAGTATATATCTCCTGCCAATACTTGACATCGGAGCGGTACTGCTCAAGCGTGCTCTCGATACTGTCAAGCGCTCTTTTGATATTTCCGCCGCCGATAAGCAGTCGCATATCCTCGCGTGCCGCAATTATAAGCTGCTCGGCAAAGTCTATCGAGGAGCTAAGATCATCGATCAGTTGCTGCTCAACAGTTTGGTCATCCTCGGGATCGTACCACGGTCTGACATTGGTGCCGGAGGAGCTACTGCTACCGTTCACATACATATCCTCATAGTAAACAGGTGTCGCTTCATACTGCACCCAGCCGATACCGTCATACCACACCTCGACCCATGCGTGTTCGTTATAATCACGCACCGTCGTTGCGTAGCGCGCAACCGCATCCTCGGCATAATTTCGGTGATAATCGCAGGCAACGTAGCCCTCAACATAGCGCGCGGGGATACCTACCTCGCGCAGCATAAGAGTCAGCGCCGAGGCGTACTGCACGCAGTAGCCCTCTTTTGTCACAGTGAGAAAATTCTCAACGCCGTCAAGTGAAGCATCGACCGCGGCCGTGGGCTGAAGCGTATAGGTGTTGTTCTCCTGCATATAGTCGATGAACGCCATTATAAGCTCGTGACGCTTCTCATATGTTTCTACATCTTCGGAATTGCGCTCATAGGCGGGCTCGAATTTGTCCTCATCGATACCCAGATCCAACGTCTCATACGAGCCCGTTTCCTCATTGTATACGCGCTCGGTAATAATCGAATTTTGCTCGATGATCTCATCGACAAGCTCCGATATTACTCGGCTGTCCGCCTTGTCGGTATATGTATCGTATACAAAATCCTCATATACATACTGCCAGTAATAAGCGTTTGCCAGCTCGCGGCGCTGTGCCGCCGTCATAAGCTCGCGGAAACGAATTGCAAGCGACGGGTCGGGCGGAGCGAACGCCAATGTATACTGCTCCACCTCGCCGGTGTCGGGATTTGTCGTTTCAAAGACAGTCAGGCTTATCACGCGACTATCGATAAGCTCGCCCGTTTGCATATCGTATATGTACTCTGCAACGCCGCGGGGATACTGTATCTGCAGAGTTTTGGTACTGCCGTCGGACGATAGCGAGGACAGCAGCAATTCCTCCGGCTGATCCGGGAACATATCCTCCACGATAGTATCAAGCGACGGATTGCGTCCCTTGAGCTTACGCTCGGCATATTTTTCTATCGCCTCATATGCGTCATTATAGCCCTGATTGAACTCGGCAATAAGCTCCGCCACATTTTCATACCAGTCGGCGGTCTTCATCGTGGTAACATACGCCACCGAGGCGTATGCCAGCTCGGACATAAACTTGCGTCCCGTATAAAGTCCGTCAAAATAGTTTACGAAAGTTACATCATGAGCGACATTTGTGCCGTACTCATAAAGTCCGTGATACTCGGCGCGCGCCGCGCGTCCGTCGTCATCGGCTCTGAAATGAGCGGGAAGATATACGAGCGAATCCTCCGTCTCGGCTCTGTCCATATTTATCTGCATGGCTATTATGCCGTAACGGGATTTGTTTGTGTACTGCTTCAAAAAGTCCTTATCCTCGACTATCGACGGCTCCATGATGGAGTAAAAATAATCGAACATTATCTCGCTCGGATCGACGGTATTGCCGTAAATCTCGCGGAACTGATTGAAGCTTTCGTCATCCACCGCCAGCCATGCGCCGTCCTCATAGTCAACGCCTATCCAGCCGCGCAGGTAGACATTAACCGCATACGGCACTTCGACCTCCATTATCAGCTCGCCCGTATAATACTTGGGTGTTGCGTCCGTGGAGTGCGGGATGAAATTGCTTTTGTCGTTTTTATAGCCGAGATCGTCGAGAATGGGATCGTCACCCATGAGAAGCGCCGTGACATACTCGCGGATCTCTTCCATTTTCTCGTCAATAACGTCGATGGTGCTGAAGCTGCTCTTGACAGTTAGCGCGGGCATTATCAGCATCAGCATAGCCAGCGCAAATGCGCCGAAAGCGGCGAAGCCGCCGTGCGCGGCACGCGCATCGGAAACCGCCTTGTCATATCCTATAGCACGGCGAAGCTGTTTTTGACGCGCTTTGCGCTCTGCTCTCTCGGCATCCGACTCGGCATTCTTTTTATCTGCCCGCTTCGGTTGCTTTTTCGCCTTTACCGAGCTGCCGAAATAATTCGAAAGCTCTTCTTCAACCGTGATCTCTGTCTTTTCTTTTTTATGCTTTTTCTTAAGCGCCTTGAATTCCGCCTTTTTCTGCTTACGAAGCAGCTTTGCTGCGGCGGGCATCAGCTCGCCCTCGGGCAGCTCGGGCCTGTCATCGTCGGCAAACAGCACCGTCTCACCGTCAAATTTTTCGGCATCGGGCTTTTTTACCGTAAATATCTTGTCGTACATCGCCATGACGATAAGCCCGGTATACGACGCGATTATCATTGCCACGCCCCAGTTTGAGCGGGAAATGTTATATGTAAATATCACACCCAGAACCGCCACACTGACGATCACAGGTACAATAACGCGCACCCGCTTGATGCAGGACAGCACGAATATCAGCGATATTACAATTGCTATGACGGCGAAAGCAAAGCGCAGATATGTCTGCATGGAAAAGCCGCTGTTATAGCTGATCTCGCTCATATATTTGCCCATGCCGTAATAACCGAGGTTATAAAGGCGGGTCATTATAACATTTTTAAGTGTGAGTGCCGCTTTTATCACAAAGTCGACCGCGTTGCCAACCGTCACAAGCCATGCCGCAACTCCGCCTACTATCGCCACAGCACCGCCGATCGCACCGTATTTTGATGTTTTCATCAGCGCGATCACCGCTACGGTAACCACGCACACCAGTGCCAGAAATCCCGCAGAAACGCTCAACTCCTGTTGCTCGAGACGCAGTGCATCACACATAAAGAATGTCAGGCCGAACGCCGCCATAAATATGACCGCCGCACGGCAGACATAGCCGACTATGCGCACCCAAAGCTTCATGCTCGCCTTATCGGGCGGGCAAATGAGCGGGCGCTGTGTCTCGGGAACAAGCTTTTTAGCTTTTTTGCTCTTTTTCTTTGCGCGCACTGCCCTCTCGTCTTTCACCGAGGCGAGCTTTTTGTTTTTATCCTTTGCCATATCAGCCCTCCTCAGTCAAGTCTGCCTTGAGTCAGCCGCAGTCCTCTGGACGCCAACTGCTCGCGACAGCCCTCGATATACAGCTTGCGCTCATTTATATGAGCAAATCTCTCTTCGGGGTCATAAAGTATGACCTCCGCCGCGCCTGTCGCGGCACCGTCCGCAACGGCAGGCATAGAGCAAAGACGCTTGACCGCCTCGGGATCTATCGCCGAGGTAATATACACTTGCTTTATATCCTGCGTATCTTTCATCATGGCCGAAAGCCTTGTCACACTGTCGGAAGCATCGCACAGCGGTGCTGTTGCAAAAAGGCGAAAGATGGCATTAAAATCGGCAAGCCCGCGCAAGGTAAAGCAGTATATACCGCTCTCCGAGCGTCGGTCAAACCACAAAAGCGTGCATTCACAGCCCGCGCGAAGCTCCTTTAGCACGGTCGACACCGTCAGCTCGACAATGCCGTCGGCGCAGTACTCGTTCATGTCCTCATAATATTTGTCATCTGCCAGCTCGTTTACATCGACCGCCGTCTCCTCGCGTTTCTCGGCTGTTGCTATCTCGAGCTTATTGCGCCCTCTCGCACGGCGGCTCTTTTTGACAGGTTCAACAGGAGCGACCTCCTCAGCCGTTGTTCCGTCAACTTCGTTCGATGCGGTGGGCTCCGCCTTGTCCGATTTGCGCTTTTTATTTTTACGGCTCGGAATAGGTTCCTGCGGTTTTTCGGGCGGCTCTGTAGCAAATCCTGCCGACATGTCACAAAAAACATACGTTTCCCGTGACGAGCCGGTGTCGTAGTCGCGAACCATGAACTCCTCCGACTTTGAGGAAAGCTTCCAGTGTATGCTTTTGAGTGCGTCTCCGCTTCTATACTCGCGGATATCGCTTATCTCAATCTTTTCATACGAGGTGTTGGATTTCTGCGTCTTGCGGGATGCGTCCGAAACCGCTTCCGCCTGACCTATATCAAGGTCAAGACGGCGAGGCAGAACATAGACCGTTTCCATAATGTTGACATCCACCTTAATGCGGAACATACGGAAAAAGTCATACACATACATGCAGTCGACGCCTATTTCATATGTACCTCGAAACGGGAAGCAAACGGTGTTGTTAACCGTATAATCCGCCCGCGGCGACATGGTCATTTTGACCGTCCGCTTGGCACAGCGCACACTGTTTTTCTGCGGGAGCCATATCATGGCGTCAATAAAAGGATAAGGTATTACAGACTCATTTACAAGTCTTATTTTATATTCATAGGGCTGATTTTTTGCCACCTCAGCCGACTCGGAAAGCATAAAAATTTTGAGTGTCAGCCGAGAGGTGAGCGCATATATCAGCATTACCCACGGCAAAGCAAAGACAAATCCGAAAAATATGTTAGACGCCTTGGAGCGCAGTGCCTGTGTAAACACCAGCGCGCCGATAAACAGCACAACATATATCGCAAAATTGCCCGTCAAGGCAATTTTTTTGTCCTTTCTCGCCTTGATATTTGCGTCCTTCATAGCGGCACCGACCCCGCCTTATCTTTTGCCCTTATAAGGAACATCGGTTGAGCGCAAAATATCGACAAGAATGTCATCGGCGCTTTGGTTGGCAAGCTTTGCCTCCTGGCGAAGCATAAGTCTGTGTCCGACAGCTGCGCGGAACAGCGAGCCGATATCATCGGGCAGCACATAGTCGCGTCCGCGAATAAAGGCGTATGCCTGTGCCAGACGCATGAGCGCGACCGAGGCGCGCGGGCTGGCGCCCAACGCGAGCTTGGAATTTTTGCGTGTCGCGGTAATAAGCGCGACGATATAACGGTAAAGCTCCTCGTCTATCTTGATGCTCGAAACGAATTGACGCAGCTCGCGCACATCGTCTGCCGAAAGCACGGGCAAAACAGAATCAAGCGGATTGTAGCCGCGGCGCGCCATGATAATGTTGACCTCCTCCTCCGCGGAGGGATAGCCCATGCTTATTTTGAGCGCGAAACGGTCAAGCTGTGCCTCGGGCAACGGATATGTACCGACATAACCTGTGGGGTTCTGCGTTGCAATTACCATAAACGGGTCGGGAATGTCGTATGTCACGCCGTCAACGGTCACACGTCCCTCCTCCATCGCCTCAAGAAGCGCCGACTGTGTCTTTGGCGAGGCACGGTTGATCTCGTCCGCCAGCATGAGATTGCACATAACAAGTCCCGGGCGGAACTCAAACTGCTCCTTTTGGCGGTTGTAGATGTTAAAGCCGGTTATATCCGACGCCATAACATCGGGGGTGAACTGGGCACGGTTGAAATCAAGTCCGGTAACCTTGGCGATGGTTGCCGCGAGTGTTGTCTTACCTGTTCCGGGTACGTCCTCTATGAGCACGTGCGAGCCGGACAGCAGGGCTGTAAACAGCATTATTATATCAGGACGTTTTCCGACGATGACCTTCTCTGTTTCGTCAATTGCGGCGATAGTTTTTGCATGTGCCGCCTTAAAATCGAAAGAAGTGTTTTGCGCGATGGTTTCGTTGTTCATTTGGGTGTCCTTTCTGCGTTTATCTATATCATACCGCGATAGTCGTTGCCCACGGCATAAATATTGTATTAATTATAATTATAACATTATATTACCTATGTTTGCAATAGTTTTTTGCGATTAAATATACATTTTTTGTGCAATTTTGCACGAAATTAAATTTTTTTGTTTTTAAGGCGATTTTTTTACGCAAAATTATTGTAAAAACGCAAGTTTTTTGATATAATATACGCAAATATTTTTCGATCAGCTATGCCGCCCCCGGGCGGCGGAACGGAGTTTTTATGAAACAGGACATGATACTCATTATTGACCTCGGCGGCGAGCAAAACGCTCTGCTTGCTCGCGAGATCCGCGCCCTCGGCGTTTACACCGAGATTCACCCCTATGACCTTGACGCAGACACCCTCGCCAAGATCCCCGGCATACGCGGTGTAATACTGGGCGGCGGTCCCAACAACATTGTCGACGGCGTTGCCGTCCACCCTTCCGACGCTATCATGTCGCTGGGCGTCCCCACGCTTGCATTTGACTACAAAGACGCCGCTCCCATCCCCGAGGATGCCGAAGCCCGCGCCGCGTTGCTGAACGACTTTGTCTTCGGTCAGTGCCATGCTGATAAGAACTGGAACGTACAAAACTTTATCGAGGACCAGGTAGAGCTGCTCCGCCGCCAGATAGGTGACGGAAAGGTACTGCTTGCGCTCTCGGGCGGCGTCGACTCCTCTGTTGTTGCCGCGCTTCTCATTCGCGCTATCGGCGACCGCCTCACCTGCGTACATGTAAACCACGGCCTGCTCCGCAAGGGCGAGCCCGAGCAGGTTATAAAGGTATTCGGCGAGGAGCTGGGTGCAAATCTTGTTTATGTCGACGCCACCGACCGTTTTCTCTCTAAGCTTGAGGGCGTAGCAGAGCCCGAAGCTAAGAGAAAAATCATCGGCGCCGAATTTATCCGTGTATTTGAGGAAGAGGCAAGAAAGCTTGTCGGAGTTGATTTTCTCGGTCAGGGTACCATCTACCCCGACATTCTCGAAAGCGGCTCCAAGACAGTCAAGGCTGTCAAAGCTCATCACAATGTCGGCGGTCTGCCGGATGACCTCAAATTCGAACTTGTCGAGCCCATCAAGATGCTGTTTAAGGACGAGGTGCGCGCTGTAGGTAAGGCACTCGGACTTCCCGACAACATGGTCTACCGTCAGCCCTTCCCCGGCCCGGGTCTTGGCGTACGCTGCATAGGCGCTATCACACGAGACAGACTTGAAGCTGTCCGCGAATCCGACGCAATTCTCCGCGAAGAGTTTGACAAAGCAGGTCTTGCCGGCAAGGTATGGCAGTACTTTACCTGCATTCCGGATTTCCGCTCGGTCGGCGTCAAGGATAACGCCCGCTATATGGGCTGGGCAGTCGTAATCCGCGCCGTCAATACCGTCGACGCCATGACCGCCACCGTCGAACCGCTCGAATTTGCTTTCCTCTCCAAGGTTACCAACCGCATTCTTAACGAGGTTAAGGGAGTCAACAGAGTTCTGTATGACCTGTCGCCGAAGCCCGTGGCCACGATAGAGTGGGAATAATTTCGTAGAGGAACTTTCCTGGCTGTAGCGCCGTAAAAGTCGCAAATTTGCGAAGTTTTGGCAACGATTTGGCAACATCTGTATTATTCATAATAATTAAGAGCTAACGGATTTTTTAATCGGTTAGCTCTTTTTGTTATGTGTTTTTAATTATCACAAATAGCAAAGATTATTTGACTGTTTCTTTGAGAGCGTCAGTGAATATATCGCTGATTTGCTGTGACGGAACTTTAACCCGACTCTGTTTGTATCAAATTCGGGATAACGATAGGCCTATTCCTTTACACTTGACGAGATGCAAGGCATTACAGAGCAATTAAAGGCTGAAAATCAACTCAAATGGGTAGGGCTGAGAACACAAGCTTAAAAAATAATTTGGGCTGAAAATGCAGTTAAACTCATTGACTAAAGCGTGGCAATATGCTATAATGAATTTGATTGAATTGTAATTAAAATTTTTTAGGAAAATACTTAACAAGATGGCTAATGTAAAATACGGTTACATACTTACGCCATCACCCTGCTTTTTTGATTGTTTACAAGTAAGCAGTGATATCTGCAAACCATTTGAACGGGGTATGGCCTTTGGGCACATCAGTCGGTTTTTGCATTTTTAGGTTACGGAGAAATATATCATGAAAATTATATCTGAAGCTAATAAAATGGTTTTAAAAATTCTGGGCCAGCAAAAACTCAGTGAGAGCAAATACCGACTTATCAAATACTGCGTTCAGCAGCGGGCAGACAATGGTTTTTTGCTCTTTAATGTGCTTACCCGAGAATTATTGCTACTGTCTGATGAGGAATTTGAAAAACTTACAGAAATTGATTATCTTAAAGATCGGTGGTTTTTGGTACCCGAAAGTTTTGACGATAAAAAATGCGCCGATACGGTAAGATGGGTACAGGAGAGCACACAGAAAAAATCCGAGCATATTACCTCATATACGATCCTGACCACAACTGACTGTAATGCACGCTGTTTTTACTGCTTTGAAAAAGGTCAGCCCCGCATTCACATGAGCGAAGAAACAGCGCTTAAAACTGCTGAGTATATAAAAAAACATTGTGGTGGAGAAAAGGTGGGTTTAACCTGGTTTGGAGGCGAGCCTCTTTATAACCTACCGATTATTGACCTAATTTCAGATAAACTGAAAAATGACGGTGTTGAGTTCACATCATTTATGATCTCAAACGGATATCTTTTTAATGATAAAGTTGTAAAAAAGGCATCAGAGAATTGGAATTTAAGAAATGTTCAGATAACACTTGACGGGACGGAAGAGGTTTATAACAAAAGTAAGGCATATATCTATCGTGAGGGAAGCCCATATCAGGTTGTTCTCGGTAACGTAGAACGTTTGCTTGAATCAAAAATTGCTGTTAATCTGCGACTAAATATGGATTTATACAATGCGGAAAATCTTATGAAACTGGCAGACGAGCTTGCAAAGCGTTTTGGAGGCAGAAGAGGTGTTTCCGTCTACGTACGGCATATATTTGCTTCGGATATACCTATGGCTGAAATGCATACAGAAGAAGAGTGGGAGAAGCGCCATCAGGCTATGTGCCAGCTTGAGGACAGACTTTCAGAAGTCAAGCTACTACAAAGAAGTAGGATAAAGAAACGATCAAAACTGAACAGCTGCATGGCGGACAGCGGAAATAATGTTGTCATTGTTCCTACAGGAAATATAGGACTTTGTGAACACTATATAAACAGTGAATTTGTTGGGAACATAAACCGCGAAGGCTTTGACATTTCTGCGGTTGACAGATGGAAGGAAAGGGCACCTGAGATACCGGAATGTGCAGACTGCTTTTTCTATCCGGAATGTATACGCTTAAAAAAATGTACCGTCAGTCACTCCTGCTACTCGCAGAGAATAAAAATGTTTCGAAGAAAAACAGAGCAGAGTATGCTATACGAATACGAGTTGTGGTGTGATAATGCAAACTTTGAAGCCACCACGGAGGATGAAGATATATGCTAAGTTGCAATAGTTTTTCTGTTCGTATTGCGGATAAAGTTATAAAAGTTTATCCTGTTTGCCCTCAGACTAAGGACTATTGTGCAGATTATTTATGTGAAGAAAAAGAGGACTTTGCCATATCTATACACCCTGAAGATATTGAATATGAAAGAAAAAAGTCAGCACAGGCGGATTTAAAGGAAAACAAGGAGATCCGCGGATTCTCCGATAGATATCTTGAAACTTTGGCGCTTTATCGCAAAATTGCGGAAAAGATGCTGGAATATGACACCTTTTTATTTCACGGCTCTTGTATTGCCGTTGACGGTGTTGGATATCTGTTTACCGCTGCAAGCGGTACAGGAAAATCTACTCATACAAGGCTTTGGAGAGAGTATTTTGGAGACCGCGCCACAATGGTGAATGATGACAAGCCCTTAATCTATGTCGGAGAAAATGAAATCCGCATACATGGAACACCCTGGAACGGAAAGCATCATCTTGGAGAAAATATATCAGTCCCCTTAAAGGCAATTTGTTTTCTGAAAAGAGGAGCGGAAAATAGGATAGCGCGAATAGACAAGTCTTTGGCATATCCTATGCTTCTGCAGCAGGCATATCGCCCGCAGAATACAGAAAAGCTAACGATACTTTTATCACTTCTTGACAGGCTTGGAGATAAGGTTTCTCTATATCAGATGCACTGCAATATGGATCAAAAAGCCGTCCAAGTGGCATATCAGGGTATGAAAAATTAAGGTAATAACAGTTCGTCTGTTAATTATAAATCTTTTTGTGAAAGGAGAAAAAATCAATGGAAAAGTACATAAAGGCTGAAATGGAAATTGTAGTTTTTGAAGCAGAGGATGTTATTATGACATCAGGTTGCACATCTGATTGTGCTTGTGTTGACCCAACTGGCGGTTTTGCAGGAGAAGCAGTTTGCTTTATTGGTACGTCCAGATAATGATAACAGGCACACGGAATGCGGCGAAGTATATAAATCAGCTTCGCCGCATTGCTTTTAGACCCAGATATGATTTAAAATGATTATATTAAATATCAAAATACAATAATAACAGCTTGCCTGTTTAAACATAAATAAGAATTGGAAAGGAATTTTTATATATGAAACTCAAAAGCGGATTTATCACCCGTGAGATGGCTGACGAACAGATCATGGTTTCTTCAACAGGAGATTTCAGCGGACTTATACGTAGCAACAAAACCGCAGCGTTTATTGTAAATTGCCTCAGAACTGATACAACGGAAGAAGAGATCATCAAAAAAATGCTTGAAAAATATGACGCATCCGAGGATGTTATTAAAGAGGATGTGGAAAAGATTCTTGATACTCTTCGCGGCGTAGGTGCTCTTGATGAATAAATCAAGCTTTGAAAAAGTGCTGAAAAATACGGCGTGCTGATCTATACCAATGTAGGCGAACGTATGGCGCCCCTATCCGTTATGGAAAAGACTTGCTTATAATAGAAAAGTCCTGGGGTTGTCTAAAAAAATATGATGTTGCGCTATATCGGCGGGATAATTGTCAGTATGTTCTGCATCGGATTTTGAAGGCGCGGGAGGACGATTATGTTGTTTGTGGAGACAACAGGCGGTATAAGGTAATCAAAATGTAAGATGATGTGTGCCTATTTTTGGGGGGTGAGAATATAAAACCCTTACGAATAATGATATGTGATATCGTTGATACCAATTTGGTACCGTTGATCAAGGTGGCTTGAGGTTGATACTTCAAGCCACCTTTTTATCAAATAAAAAGATATAAATTCGTCCAAACAGGTGGAAATTTGCAGAAAAACATGGTATAATGTGACGTATAATCGACAAGGAGACTAAAATGGAACGTTTTTTTAAGATCCGGGAGCGCGGTACTACGGTAAAGACCGAGTTTATCGCGGGAATGACCACCTTTTTCGCCATGGTTTACATACTTATGGTAAACGCCAATATGTTCGCCGACCCGTTTGGCGACGGCTCGAACCCGCTGGGCGTCTCATACGGCGCGATCTATATCGCAACAGCGATATCGGCGGTGGTCGGCACTGTTCTGGCAGGCCTGCTCTCCAATCTCCCGCTGGCACAAGCGAGCGGAATGGGTCTCAACGCCTTTTTCGTTTACACCGTTTGCATCGGCTTCGGCTTATCCTATGCAAACGCGTTGGTGCTCGTTTTGATAGAGGGGCTGACATTTATCCTCCTCACCGTGACGGGCCTGCGCAAAAAGATATTTGATGCACTTCCGAACGCGGTCAGAGTAGCGATCCCGTCGGGCATCGGCTTGTTTATTGCCTTGCTCGGACTGCAAAATGCGGGAATAGTCGTCCCCAACAGCTTCACCTGCGTTGATCTCGCTTCTTTTAATCTGCTAAATCAAAGCTGGGGCGACATTATGCCCATGGTAGTAACACTATGCACTCTGCTCGCCATAGTTATCATGTCACACAAAAAGATGAGGGGCTCGGTGCTTATCGGCATCGTCGGCGGTATGGCCCTTTATTATCTGCTCGGACTTACCGTTGACGGCTTTTATGCAGAGCTCAATATCAATTTGATCAGCCCCGTGGCGGCTTTCAAGGAATTCGGAGAACAATCTCTGTTTGCGGTATTTACCGAGGGCTTTGACTTTTCCGCTTATGTTGCCGAACACGGAAACGCCAACCTGATACTCACCATCGTCACCACCGCGCTGGCGTTCTGTATGGTGGATATGTTTGACACGCTCGGCACACTTTATGCCGCATGCGAGCGCGCAAACCTGCTTGACGAGCATGGCGAACCGCTCAACATGAACCGCGGCATGCTTTCCGACGCTATTGCCACGACCACCGGCGCGATCTGCGGCACCTCCACCGTCACCACCTTCAGTGAGGTAAACGCGGGCGTTGCGGCGGGCGGTAGGACAGGGCTGACCTCTGTTTTCTGCGGAGCTTTCTTCTTTATCGCAATGTTTTTGAGTCCCATCGCTCAGCTTGTTCCCGGCTGCGCCACCGCCGCCGCGCTTATTTACGTCGGCATTCTCATGATGGGATCTATCAAAAATATTGACTGGAGCGACTTCAAGGTCTCCGTTCCGGCGTTTCTCACCCTCGCCATAATGCCGTTTACATACAACATATCCTACGGTATTGCATTCGGACTCATTTCATATATCGTCATCAGCGTTTTCTGCGGCGATATAAAGAAGATCAAGGTCAGCTCGTGGGTGATCGCATTCTTGTTTGTTGCAATGCTGCTATTGACACATTAATACTGTGCAGAGCTGTCCTTTGGATGGCTCTGCTTTTTGTTGCACATACGCTGTTCCCTCTCGGTATTGCTTTTTTGTTAAAGATTATTGCCTTTATGTTTTTCATATGTTATAATAATTGCAGAAAGATCATGTGCACTTGCAACGAAAGGAGAAAAAATGAAACGCAAAATATTATCTGTCGTACTTATCCTGTGTATTGTCGTCGCAATTTTATTTATCCCTTTTAACAAAGTTCACTATGATGACGGCGGCACGGTAAAGATCACCGCGATCGCATACTGTGTAGTCAAATGGAAGACCGTGGACGTTGAAGACATCTCACAGTATCGGCAGGGCGAGCCGCTGCCGATATACCAAAACACTTGCGTTTATTTCTTTCCAAACAGTCTCAAAGACTTAGACGAGCTTTGGGAGATCAAACACTGATGACAGGGGCGTTATATAGCCCTGTCACCGAAACCGCCCAAAACATTCGCATCATAAATGCTGATATTCATTAAATTACAAGCTTCATTTTCACTAAAAATTTTTGTGCGCTGATATATACATTTATATACATTTTTCGCGCCATTCCTATTGAAATTATTTCATTTTTATGCTATAATAAAAAGCAGTTTTTATTGCTCGTTTATAATCCGAAAATCATTAAAGGAGATAAAAAATGAAAACACTTTACACCGGCAAAACAAAAAACGTTCTTCTTGACGAAGAAAAAAATATCGTAAGCCTGCTCTTTAAGGACAGCGCGACGGGCGAGAACGGCGTATTCGATCCCGGCTCCAACACCGTCGGCGGCAGCGTCGAGGGCAAGGGCAAAATCGGTCTCGCTATCTCCAAATATTTCTTTGAGCTCATGGAAAAGAACGGCATTCCCACTCACTACATCGCAGCTGATGTTGACAAGGGGCTTATGCAGGTCCGCAAGCTTACCGTTCCTAAGCTTGAGTTCGTGCTTCGCTATTTCACTGCCGGCAGTATGTGCCGCCGCTTCACTCTTGAGGAAGGCATTGTTTTCGATCCTCCCTACACCGAGGTCACACTTAAAGACGACATTCAGGGCGATCCGCTCATCAGCGAGCGTATCTGCATCATGAAAGGTCTGCTCAAAGAGGGTCAGTATGACGAGGCTCTCGGCATTCTCATTCGCGTAGGCGAAGTCCTCAAAAAGGAGCTGGCTCCTCTGGGACTTACCCTCATCGACTTCAAGATCGAGATCGGCTACGACGAAAACGGTAAAATGTACGTTGCAGACGAGATCACACCCGACATCTGGCGTGTCCGTGACGAAAACGGCAATATCCCCAACCAGATCGACTGCGCTAAAATGCTGCTGCAGAAGATGGGTCTTTAATTCATTCTCATAATAAAAAACGCCCTTGCGGGCGTTTTTTATTTTGTTTGAGGCTTTATGCTGTCAGCAACAGCGATATTTTTGCGCTCTTTGCTGTAAAAATCGGCCTTGCAACCGTCGGTTGACAAATTTCAAGCCGCCGTTTTATTGCGCGCAACCCAAATTTATGATAAAATATCATTGGTGGCCGGGATACTCCGTCGCCAAATCACTTATCACGGAGGGCAATATGATACTTGCCGACAAAATAATCAAGCTACGCAAAAAGAACGGCTGGTCGCAAGAAGAGCTGGCAGAAAAAATGAATGTATCGCGACAGGCGGTCTCCAAATGGGAGGGCGCGCAAACTGTTCCCGACCTTGAAAAAATATTGCAGTTAAGCTCGCTTTTCGGTGTCACTACCGATTATCTGCTCAAGGACGAAATCGAGGACGAGCAATTCACCGATGACAGCACCTCAAGCCTCTCGGCACCCGAAATTCAGCGCATCTCGCTGCCACTGGCAAACGAATTTCTGAAATGGCGTCAGGTCGCCGCCGTCCGCATCGCGCTCGCAACATTTCTTTGCATACTTTCGGTCATCCCGCTGATAATACTTGCAGCGGCAAGCGAGACCCCTGCGTTTAATATATCTGAAGCTGTTGCCGTGAGCATCGGACTTGTAATACTGATAGTCACTGTCGCGGCGGCTGTGGCGATATTTGTCGTTTGCGGGCTTCAAAACGAGCCGTATGCTTTTATCGACAAGGCGCCGTTTGAGCTTGAATACGGCGTACGCGGCATGGTACAGGAGCGGCAAAAGGCTTACAGAAAAACCTATATAAAATTCAACACAATAGCGACAGTACTGTGCGTGCTGTCTCCGGTATCGCTTTTCATCGGTGCATTCTCCGGTGACGGTTTTCTCGAAGTTGTCATGCTCGCCATTACCGTTCTTATCGCGGGGATCGGTGTCATGCTGTATATACTCGCGGGAGTTCGACAGGCAAGCATGCAAAAGCTACTTCGCGAGGGGGACTTTACTCCCGAGGCCAAAAAGAAGAGCCGTGTCATGGAAACTGTCGGGTTTGTATATTGGATGTCGGTAACGGCGATATATCTCGCGTTACTGTTCATCTCCACACCTATATACGCCTACAGCTGGGCGATCTGGCCCATCGCGGGCGTGCTGTTCGCGGCGGTAATGGTAATATGCAATCAGCTTACCGATAAAAAAACGAAATAAGCTCAAGAGGGGGTAAGTCAAACAACTCACCCCTTTTTCATGCAATATTGACATTTCCGGAAATAAAGTATATAATAATCTCAATAATATTCGGAGGATTCAGCATGACCCAAACCGTAACCGAGCTTATCGAACGCAAGTCTGTACGCGTCTTTACCGACCGCTCCATATCGCCCGAGGACAGGGCGGCAATACTCACTGCCGCCGTCAATGCCCCCACTGCGGGCAACCAACAGCTTTACACCATAATAGACGTCACCGACGAGGCGCTTAAAGCCAAGCTCGCCGTCACCTGCGACAACCAGCCCTTTATCGCCACGGCAAAGCTGGTACTCATTTTCTGCGCCGATTTTCAAAAATGGTATGACGCATTTCTCAGTGCCGGCTGTGAGCCGCGCCGCCCCGGCGTAGGGGATCTCATGCTGGCCGTCAGCGACACAAATATCGCCGCTCAAAACGCCGTCACCGCCGCGCACAGTCTCGGTATCGGCTCCTGCTACATTGGCGACATCATGGAAAACTGCGAGGCGCACCGCGAGATGCTGGGTCTGCCCGAATACGTATTCCCCGCCGCAATGCTGGTCTTCGGCTATCCCACCGAGCAACAGCTCGAGCGAAAAAAGCCCGAGCGAGCCGATATGCACCATATCGTGCATGAAAACGCCTACCGCCGCATGGATGCCGACGAGCTGCGCCAAATGTTTACACCCCGCAGCGGCGAGCGCTCATATGAGGACTGGATGCGTGCCTTCTGCAACCGCAAATACAACTCCGATTTCTCCCGCGAAATGACGCGCTCCGTCGCTGAATATATCAAAAGCTTTGAAAAATAAACGTCAATTGACTTGCTTCACAGAAATTTCACACCACAGCTCATGATATTACCGTTGACAAATCAAACATCATAGTGTATAATTTGATTGTATTCAATTTAATTTTGTAAAATTGATTTTTCAGAGGTAACCAAATGAGTATTTATGATTTCAAGGTAAAAGCACAGGACGGAAGCGAAGTATCACTCTCAGACTATAAAGGAAAGACTCTGCTTATCGTCAATACCGCCACAGGTTGCGGCTTCACCCCTCAGTACAACGAGCTTCAGACCATGTACGACGAGCTGAAAGCCGATGGACTGGAGATACTTGACTTCCCCTGCAACCAGTTCGGCAATCAGGCCCCCGGCAGTAACGAGGAAATACACGATTTCTGCACTTTACGCTACGCCATCACCTTCCCCCAATTCTCCAAGATCGACGTAAACGGTGAGAACGCCGCCCCGCTTTACAAATGGCTTGTCAAAAACAGTACTTTTGGGGGCTTTGATAAGTCACCGATAGGCCTAATTCTTTCACAGGCTGTCAAAAAGCAGGACAAGGACTACAAAAACAACAGCGCTGTCAAATGGAATTTCACCAAATTTCTCATCGACCGCAACGGTAATGTCGTCGCACGCTTCGAGCCCACGACTTCACTGAAAAAAGTAAAGGATAAAATCAAACAAACGCTCTAAACGAGGTACAGTATGGACAATTCCAAGTATGATGGATTGAAGCTTGAAAATCAGCTTTGCTTCCCACTATATGCGGCATCCCGTGTTATTATTAAGCAGTATCACCCGCACCTTGAAGCGCTGGGCCTTACCTATACCCAATACATCGCAATGATGGTATTCTGGGAAAAGGGCACGATCAGCGTCAAAGAGCTGTGCAAGCTGCTGTTTCTGGATTCGGGAACACTCACGTCGGTGCTCAAAAGTCTTGAAACCAAAGGATATATTCGCCGATATCGCTATGATAAGGACGAGCGCGTGCTGATGATAGATATCACCGATGAAGGCAATGCACTGCGCGAGCGTGCGCTCGAAATCCCCGAAAAGATATCGAGCTGTGTCAGCCTTAAGCCGGAGCAAGCATTACAGCTGTATAAATTGCTCTATCAAGTCCTCGAGACATTCAAAGAAGAATAAACAACCGTAAAACCGTCGCATATGCGGCGGTTTTTTCGTTTCGTTCGACACAAAACGACTCCCCGCGCAATATGATGATAGTGGAACAAAATTCCACGCCTAAAATCCGCCGCCTGATGATTAAATCAGCGGTCGAAAAGGTAAAAATATACCTGAAGTCATCCAAAAAAGGGGAATCGATATTTATGAATATACGCCGAGGAGATATTTTTTACGCCGATCTCAGTCCCGTTGTAGGATCGGAACAGGGGGGACTGCGTCCGGTACTTATAATACAAAACGATGTTGGAAATCGCTACAGTCCAACTGTCATCGCCGCCGCCATTACATCACGAATGGGCAAAACCCGCCTGCCCACGCACATCGACATATACGCCGAAAAAGCAGGGCTGGCAAAGGATTCCGTCATCCTGCTCGAACAAATACGTACGCTGGACAAACGACGCCTGAAGGAAAAAATGGGGCATCTTGACGAGCACATGATGAACGAAGTCAACGCCGCCATTGCCGTCAGCTTCGGGCTGGGCGGCATATTGGCACCCGAGGTCGGAACTACCGACAACTATGCCACTGATCTGCCCCCTCGCGCTGTCGCGCAGACCGACACGCCCGACACCTCGGGAGGTACACCAAACGGCGGCGCTATAGGCTGAGGCCTGCGTCATCCGCAAAAAAGCCAATATTTCACAAGAAATTCAGAATAAATATGCGATATCCCCTTGATTTTCCTCGCCAAATCGGGTAAAATAATAGGTGATAAAAATCACCTTTAAAGGAGAAATCAAAATGGCACTCGTAACAACCACAGAGATGTTCAAAAAGGCATATGCCGGCGGTTACGCCGTAGGTGCTTTCAACATCAACAACATGGAAATAATTCAGGCTATAACCGAGGCTGCTGCTGAGCAGAAGTCCCCCGTTATCCTGCAGGTTTCCGCAGGCGCGCGCAAGTACGCAAAACACGCTTACCTCATGGCACTGGCAAAAGCAGCAGCTGAGGACAGCGGCGTTGACTTCGCTCTCCACCTTGACCACGGTGCAGACTTTGAGATCTGCAAATCCTGTATCGACGGCGGCTTCACCTCCGTCATGATCGACGGCTCTCACCATTCTTATGAGGACAACGTAGCTCTGACCCGCAAGGTCGTTGAGTACGCACACGCCCACGGCGTTGTTGTCGAGGGCGAATTGGGCGTGCTGGCAGGCGTTGAGGACGAAGTTGTTGCAGAGCATTCCTCTTACACCCGCCCCGAGGAGGTCGAGGACTTTGTAAACCGTACCGGCGTTGACTCGCTGGCTATCTCCATCGGTACCTCTCACGGCGCATATAAGTTCACCGCAAAGCAGTGCACCAGAAATGCTGACGGTATTCTCGTTCCCCCTCCGCTCCGTTTCGACATTCTCGCAGAGATCGAAAAGAGAATTCCCGGCTTCCCGATCGTTCTTCACGGCGCATCCTCCGTTCCTCAGGAGTATGTCAAGGAGATCAACGAATTGGGCGGCAAGCTGCCGGACGCAGTCGGTATTCCCGAGGACATGCTTCGCAAGTCCGCATCTATGGCAGTCTGCAAGATCAACATCGACTCCGATATCCGTCTGGCTATGACCGCCGCTATCCGCCGCGTAATGGCTAACGATCCCTCTGTTTTTGACCCCCGCGGCTATCTCTCCACCGCTCGCGACGAGGTCAAGAAGATGGTTACTCACAAGATCGTCAACGTTCTCGGCTCCAACGGCAAGGCTTAAATCTTCATACAAAAAGGCGTTGTGTCTCAATGGCACAACGCCTCTTTCATTTATCAGCAGTTATTCTTTTTTCGGTTTATCTGGGTTGCACAGCAAAATGCTTGGCATGCATGGTCTCGATTATTAAGCGCTCCATCAAAGCGTGCCCCTGCTGATTGGGGTGCAGAGCCTTGAGGTCACTGCCGTATGCGTGGCAATTATCCTGCAGCATATATCCCTGCTCCTGATCAATTACGGTAGCACCGAAATATCCGGCGATCGCCTTGATGCAGGTATTATAGTGGTCAAAAGGAGCAGTTGCGGTATCGCGGGAATCCTGAGAGCGAACAAGCGTCATGCAATATATCTCAGCATTGGGATATTTCTCTTTCATAGCCCGCAGAGCCAGTGCATATGCGGCTTCCCACGTCTTATAAGTGGTACCGCCGCGGATAGTTGCAGATGTGCTTGCCTCGGCAGTAGCAATGGTGGTCTTCATCCATTCGTCAATAATAGCATTGGTATCGGCGCCGGCAGCTGACAGCGAATTGTACAGCTGAGTGTCACGAGGATTGCCGGTATGCAGGTCGTTAATACCCATATAAACTATAATTACGTCGGGATTTATATCGTCGGAGTCATCGTTCGGAGTGCCGTTATCATTGTCAAGCTCGGTGGCACGGCCCAGCATATTGTCAAGATAGTTGTTCTCGCTGTTGCCGTAAACACGGGAACCGCTCCAGGAGTTATTTACGCAAAGCTCCATGCCCAGATCCACCAGCAAGCGACCCCAATATGTATAAGTATAATCGTAGAAATTGGAGTTGTTGGTAGGATACCAAATAGCATTTGAACCGATGGTGCTGTTATATTTTGTACCATTTGAGATGCCTGCAAATGTGGAGATACTGTCACCGATGATAGAAAGCTTTTTGCCCTCATACTTGGTCCTAAGCTCGGCTACAAGATTTTGATAAGCAGCCTCTTCGGCAAGCACATCCTCGTAAGCCGCCTGATTCTCATAGGTTCTCTCAAACTCGAAATCGTACACCAGAGTGCCGAGCGAGCGGTTAAGATCGGCGGTACCCATCTTAGTGAAAAATCCGGTGATACGGGGGAATTCCGTCTTCAAAAGGTTGAGCGCCTTGTTCTTGTGCGCGGCATTTTCTTTCAAATATGCGGGATGCAAAGTATCGGTAGCGCTGTAAAATGCCACCGACTCGTTTGCGGACAGCGTGATGTCGTATTCGGTAAGATCCAACTTGATGAACTTATAAACAGCGACCTTATTTGACTCCAGGCCGTACTCTGCGCAATTTACCTTAAGCTCATACGTTCTGAGCGGAGCCTTTTTCAAGCCGTCAATGGAATTGTCAAACACATACATAGTGAGGGTCACGTCGCCGTTTGCGTCGGCTTTTCCGACGGTATGTACGGGAATGGAGATCGATTTCAGCTTACCGTTGCTGACGCCGTATACGTCACGAATGGCGTAAGGAGCGCTACCGGTGGAATACACCGCAAAGGAAGAGCCGCTGCTCTCAAATATAGACTTGATCTCGGCGGACACATCGGCGGGCATATAAGTGTCCACGACGGTTACCGGAGTGTTATCCACAACGGGGGCCGTGGTTTCTGCCGGCGTAGTCTCGGCGGGAGTGGTCTCAGCGGGAGTCGTGCCCGGGGTACCTGTCGTAGTGTCTGCGGGAGACGGGGTTGTGTCGTCTGCCGGCGTTTTTCCGGAATCTGCACAGCTTGCAAGCAGCATCACCGCCGCCAAAAGCAGTGCGATCATAGTCAAACTGATTTTTTTCACGATAATTACCTCTCTTAATAGATTTTAAAAAAACTGCAAGTAAATTATAATATTTTTTTGAAGGAATGTCAAGTGCTATATTGCTTTTGTATACAATTGCAAAGCTTTCATACGGCAAAAAGCATCTTAATCTTGACTCAACCGCCATCGCGTGATACAATTATCTTATACTTATTAAATACATTCTGAAAGGACATATATTATGAACAAAAAGACCGCCATCATCGTCGGGGGCGGCAGAAGCCTCGGCGCTTATCTTTCAAAGCACCTCGCTCAAAACGGCTATGACGTAGCCGTCATAGACCTTGACGGCGAAAACGCCGCCTCAGTCGCCGCCGAAATAAACGCCGAGGGCGGCAGGGCTGTCGGTTATCGCTGTGATGCGACGGATGAGTCTGCTGTTATCGACACATTTGCAAAAATACGCGCGGAGCTTGGTAACATATATCTCATGGTCTACGTTGCGGGCATTGCAAAAAGCCGAAAGATCACAGATTTCGAACTTTCGGACTTTAATCTTTGCGTCAATGTCAATCTGACGGGCTATTTTCTCTGCGCACGCGAAGCGGCGCGCATTATGATAGCCGAGGGCACACGTGGGCGCATTATTCAGATCAACTCCAAATCGGGCAAGGAGGGCTCCAAATTCAACAGCGGCTATTCCTCCTCCAAGTTCGGAGGTTGGGGTCTGACGCAATCCATCGCGCTTGATCTCGCGCCGCACGGCATCACCGTCAACGCGCTGATGCTGGGAAATCTGCTGAACTCGGATATGTTCAGGAGCCTTGTTCCCTCTTACGCAAAGAAGCTGGGCATCCCCGAGGAGGAGGTCGTTCCTTACTATCAGGCAAAAACGCCCATGAATCGCGGCTGTGAATTTTCCGACGTTGCCGCCGTTCTCACCTTTTACGCCTCCGAGGGCGCGTCCTACTGCACGGGTCAGGCAATCAACATCACCGGCGGACAGGTGATGCACTGACCCTTCCCCACACAACGCCTCTGCCCTCTACTTTTTTACGTCCTGCCTTATCAACCCGCCTGCAAAGCCAAGTATTGCAGGCAAAATTATCATACCAATGACACCGAAAATCTTAAAGCCAACATACATTGCAACAAGCGTCAGCAACGGGTGCACCCCCATACTGCCGCCTATAATATGCGGCTCGGCTATCTGCCTGATGACAGTCACTACGACATAAAGCACCAGCAGCCCCACTCCGAGAAAAATGTCGTGACTGATAAGCGCCCATATTCCCCACGGTACAAGTATTACGCCCGTTCCAACCACCGGGAGCAAATCAACCAATGCACCGAGCAATGCCAAGAGCAGTGCCCAATCCACGCCGAGTATCATAAAGCCTACAAGAAGCAGTCCAAAGGTGATGAGAAACAGTATAAAATAGGCGCGCACCCAGCGCAGTATTACGTCAAAAACTCTTGTTCGCAGACCCCGCCAAGTATCTCGCCAACGTTCGGGAAACAGCGAGGCGAGCGCGGCGTGTATAGCGTCAAGATCGAGGGCGAAATAAAAGCAAGCGAGCAGCGTCACGACAAGCGCGAGCATAATGGAGGGCAAACGGGATATTACATCAAATATCGCCGAGGGCACCAGCTTTCCAAGCCCTGATAGGCTGCTGCTGACCACATCCATGAGCATATCCGTCAGCTGCTCGCTCTGCTGCTCAAAAAGTCCGCCTATCAACGGAAATTTTTCGGACATGCGGGCAAAAAAGCCGTTAATATCCCAATTGATGCTTGCATTTTTCAGCCAATCGAGCAAGCGTGACAGCTCAAAGATAAGTCTGTCCACTGCAAGCGTTGCTATTGCGATCAAAAAGCCTATCACAATGACAAGCAACACCGCCGCACACAGCCTTCGCGGCAAGCGGCTTTGCTTTGACAGCCACCTCGCCGCGGGCGTTATCGCCAGCGCGACTCCCCACGATATAATGAAGGGCATAACAACCCAAAATACATATTTAAACACCAACCATCCGCCAAACGCCGCCGCTCCGATGCAAAAGATTATAGCCGCCCATTTCTCCCAATTCGAACGCTCCATATCTGCCTCCTATATCTTTCTACTTTAATTATTATGCGGCAACACGGCGAATTTATTTCGTATCGGGAAGCTGTTGACAAACATTTAAAATTGATATATAATATTGTAGTGCCGACATGTGTCGGCATAATATATGTTATACAGGATCTACAGCAATGAAAAGATATGATGTGGCAATCATCGGTGGTGGTATAGGCGGACTTATGGCGGCTTACCGTCTCCATCGCAATGACCCCTCGCTCAAAACAATCATAATCGAACGCGGCAACAAGATCGACAAGCGTCACTGCCCCGCGGGCAAAGACAAAACCTGTGCACACTGCAAAATTTGCTCGATAACCTCGGGTTATGCGGGCGCGGGAGCATTTTCGGACGGTAAATTCAATCTCGGCACCGCATACGGCGGCACGCTCGGCGAGGAGCTTGGCGACGACCGCGCCAACCTTTATATAAACGAAGTTGACAAAGTACTTAACGAATACTGCACCTCGGGTGTACCCGAAATATATCAGTCCAACAAAGAACTGGCGCTCAAATGTCTGCAACACAATTTGCGTCTGCTTGACATGAATGTCAAGCATCTGGGCACCGACAACAACTTTATCACCATGCGCAATCTCATCGAAGCACTTGACGGCATGGGCGTTGAAATGCTCTCAAATGTGGACTGCGAGTCGGTTTCGGGTAACGCGAAAGACTATACTCTTCACCTCTCCGACGGCACAGCGCTCGGTGCTGAAAACATAATTATCGCAACGGGACGCTCGGGCGCGGCGTTTGTTTCAGGCTTCTGCAACGCTTACGGAGTTAAAATGACCTCCAACTCGGTCGATATCGGTGTCCGCGTTGAAATGAAGGATATCATCTGGCGCGAATTTTCCGACAAGATCTACGAGCCCAAAATACTTTACCGCACCAAAACCTTTGAGGACCGCTGCCGTATGTTCTGCTTTAACAAGGGCGGCATCGTCTCGGCGGAAAACAATCACGGCATCATAACCGCAAACGGACATGCATACGCCGAAGCGGATAAAAAGACCGAAAACTGCAATTTCGCCATACTCTCCAGCATTCATTTCACTGCTCCCTTTGATCAACCGACAGAATATGCCGAGAGTATTTCGCGTCTTGCCAACATGATAGGCAACGGAAACGTGCTGGTTCAGCGCTTCGGTGACCTGATACGCGGTAGACGCACCAACGATCACCGTCTTTCGCAAAACAGCGTCACCCCCACGCTCAAGGCAACGTCCGGCGACATTTCGCTCGTGCTTCCCCACCGCACGCTGACCAACATAATCGAAACTATCTACGCACTCGACCAGGTCGCACCCGGCACGGCTAACGACGACACCCTGCTTTACGGATGTGAAAGCAAATATTATTCCATTCGCCCCGTATTTATGAACGACCGTTTCGAGCTTGTCGACGGTGCTTACATAATCGGAGACGGCAGCGGTATTTGCCGCGGTCTGTCGCAGTCGGGAGCTATGGGCATTTACGTGGCGGATTGCATAACAGGTCAAATATAAGTAAATAAAAAATCCCCGTACGGGGATTTTTTATTTATTTTTTATTCCATTGCTTTGCCCGCTCGACTGCGCAGTGCCAATTATGTAGCAATTCCTCGCGCTCGTCGGCGCTCATTTTGGGCTCGTACAGCTTTGAATCGCGCGGCAAGTCGCGGGCAAATGCCATGTCAATATATCCCAATGTCATAGCCGACGCGAGCGCCGAGCCGAGCGCCGTTGCGTCTGTAAACGACGGCACCTCCAGCGGCATTCCCAGCATATCTGCTTGGAACTGCATCAAAAATTTATCTCCGGCGGCTCCTCCGTCGCAACGCATGCCGCGTATCTCGACACTGGAGTCCCTTTCCATTGCGTCCGCAAGGTCTGCGACCTGATATGCGATGGACTCGGATGTCGCTCTGACTATATGTGCTCTCGTCGTACCGCCTGTGATGCCTATCATCATACCCGCGGCATACGAATCCCAGTGCGGAGCGGCAAGTCCGCTGAAAGCGGGAACGAAATACACACCGCCATTATCCTTGACCGAAAGCGCTAACGGTCCACTCTCTTTGGCAGATTTTATGATGCCTATACCGTCGCGAAGCCACTGTGTTGCGGCGCCCGCAATATAAATACCGCCGTCAAGCGCATACGACCGCTCACCCGCTGTCTGCCATGCAACGGTGGTCAAAAGTCCGTTTTGCGAGCGGATCGGTGACGCGCCCGTGTTCATGAGCATAAAACAACCTGTTCCGTACGTTGTTTTAAGCATTCCGCGTTCGACACAGCCCTGTCCGAGCAGTGCCGCCTGCTGGTCGTTGAGAAGTGCGGTAATTGGTGCCGATATACCGAGAAAAACGTCGGGATCGGCAAGGCCAAACTCGCGAGTGCTGTCCCCCACCTCGGGCAAGATAGCGAGATCGATGCCGAGGAGTCCGCATATCTCACTGTCCCATTCGCCTTTGACTATATCATAAAGCATGGTGCGCGATGCAGTGGATGCGTCGGTAGCATGAGTGCGGTGTCCCGTCATGTTCCAGGTAATCCAGGCGTCCATATTGCCCGCCATAAGTCTGCCGGAACGGCAAAGCTCTGTTGCCTGAGGTACATTTTTTAGTATCCATTCGATTTTGGCGGCGCTGAAATAGCTGTCGGGCGTAAGATATGTACGTCCTCTGAACAGCTCGCCGTATTTTTGGTCAAGCTCCTCACAGCGCTGTGCGGTCCGCCTGTCCTGCCAGACGATAGCGGGATAGACGGGCTCACCCGTATCTCTGTCCCACAGCACCACGCTCTCACCCTCGTGATCTATTCCTATAGATATAATATCTGAAGAAACAGCAGATGCCATTCCCATCGCCTCGGCAGTAGCCACACAAACCGACTGCCATATGTTTTTGGGGTCATGCTCCACCAATCCCGGTGCGGGATAATATTGATCTATCTCGCAATATCCGCGACCTATGGGGTGGAATTTACGGTCAAAGAGCAGGGCTGTGACACCCGTAGTACCCTGATCCAGACCCAAATAATACTTTGACATTTTTCTTTCCTTACTTTTTTATCCCGCAGGAACATCTATTGTAATCTCTTTTCCGCTTCCCGGTGTAAAGGGCAACGTAATACTGATATTATCGGGCTGTGCTACGAAAATGTCAATAACATTAAGCTGTTTTGCCAGATAATAGTCCACGACATAAGCGCCCGAGGTTGCTGTGCCTGCTGTTTGCTTTTTGTAGTTTGACGCGCTGGTAGGCCAGAACGCAACAGCAGGATCGACCAATTTGTAAAGCTCCTTGGTAGCGCCCGTGCTTCCGTGGTGAGACACCTGAACGATATCACTCTTGATCATATCTCCGTACATATCGCAGATAACATTCGAGCCCTCGTTCTGAATGTCGCCCAACCACATCACGGTCTGTCCTCCGATGGTCATGCGAAGCACCATGGTTGAGTTGTTGAATATTCTGAGCTTTTCGGGATACAGCGCCTCATGCGTATAAAGCACGTCTATTTCGGCGTTGCGCACCCAGAACTTCATTCCTGTATAGGGCTTTACACAAGTAAATCCACCGACAGATTCCTTTGCTTTATCAAAAGTGCCGTCTTCCATGTGGCCGCCGGGGTTACCGGAATTATAACGGACTGTCGTATCCGGAACATTGGAGATATGCTGTTCTATAGTGACCTTACTGCCGTATGTGTTGCAGAAATTGGAAAATACGACATAGTGATCCTGATGGCTGTGCGTCAGTATCCACGCCGCAATGACAATTTTGCCGTCGGGGCGCTCATTGAGTTTATTGAGCAGATTGTAAAGTCGGACATGGTCAATACCGCCCGCGCGTCCGCCACCGTCAAACAGAATAAAGCTGCCGTCCTCAAGCGTAACTATGTAACACATACCGAAGTTGCCCGAAGCATAGTCCAGCGTCATTTGCGTTATTTTGGACTCGGTAATTTTGGTATACTTTTCGGCACCGTCAACATTATAAGGCAGGACTGTATCGTCATCGATGGCACCGGTAACTATTCTGACGGCGTTTTCGTATTTCAGATAGTACATATGCACCATTTCGGAGCCGTCCGCGCTCTTGTATGTAACATACAAGTTGTCTGCCATTTCGTTTTCGGCGTAAAACTTATAGCCTGCGCTCTCCAGCTTTTTGCGATATGTCGCAATATCGGCTTCGCCCGCATCGGTGTAATAATACAACAGATCCTCATGATTACAGGTCGAGCTACCCGCAAAGGTACCGCCCTCAAATTCGGGAACATCCGACACCCAAGAGGAATAGCTCTTGACCGAGGACACATTGCTCAAAAACTTGATATTTTTGGTGCCGTCCGCTTCCGTTACAACCGCGCCCTCAAGCATATCGATAAACATATCGACCGCAAGGCCTATTGTTCTGTCGCTCCAACCGGTGACAACTATTTTATTTCCTATAAAGCTGACGCCGTATTCGTTGACGGCATAATTCTCTCTTGCCTTTATGCTCTCTTCGCGCGAGGTCTCGCCTATAAGTATTTCATATGTAGACGACGTATCGGCACCGGGCTTTGCAAAATCGGTACGCACCGAAACGCCCAGACCCGTAAGCGCGGCAAGCTTATCGCGAACATTGTTTGCAAGCTGCACCTGATAGTCCACCTTGCCGTTATTGGCGTTAGCTGTCGTATCAAGCTCGTCACTGAAAATAACATTGTAGCGACAACGGCCGTTCTTGACAATATCCAAAAACTGATATTGCTCACTGATAACCTTCAGCTCATTAGGCACTCTCAGCTTACCATCTGCCGCCATCGGCTCAACGTATGCCGCGACAAAGTATTTCATCGCCTCAATGGTTATGGCGTCCGTACTTCCCAAAATAACTATTTTATTATCTATCTTTTCAATGATATAGGTGTTGTCCGTCAGCTTTTGCTTTACCTCTGACGACTGCGCACGCTCTGTATCACCGACAACAATTTCGTATGCGTTTTCCTCGCCTGTTGTGCGGTCGCTCATCAAATTTGTGATACCGCCCGTTTTGGTGTCAATTGCGGCCTTCATTTCTATAATACCCGCCATGAGTGTCGGGCTTGCAGACTTGGGCCGAATGATAGTACACTTTGAAACATCTATCTCCAATCCGTCAAAAGGCACCTGTTCATCGATTGGTTGTGTAGTGATAATACTGCCGGCCGTAGTGGTATCTTTCACCGTGGTGTCATTAGCAGTCGTATCACTGCCGGGCAAAGTATTGTTGGTCCCGCATGAAGCAACCGCACCCATAAGCATGATCAAACACAACAAAAATGATACTGTCTTTTTCATATCGAAAAAATTCCTTTCATGATATACTTACGCATGATTATTTTATCATTTTATATGCTCAAAGTCAATACAACTCGATATTTTTACCATTTGCACAATTTCGGGCTTATACTTTTGGTTATCTCTAACATAAATACTTGACATCGACCCAAAGTAGTGTTATAATGGAGTATCTATGATTATATCCTTTTGAAAGGTACGGTTTTTAATTATGCAGTGGACATCCCTCAATGACCTGAGAGAAAAATACCTCTCATTTTTTGAGTCGAAGGGGCATCTGCGCCTTCCCTCTTTCCCGCTGATCCCCCATAACGACAAATCTCTTCTCCTAATAAACTCGGGCATGGCGCCTATGAAAAAGTATTTTACAGGCGAGGAGATCCCGCCTCGCAATCGCGTCACTACCTGCCAGAAGTGCATCCGCACGCCCGACCTGGAGCGCGTCGGCCACACCGCCCGCCACGGCACATTTTTTGAGATGCTGGGTAACTTCTCGTTCGGCGATTATTTCAAGAACGAGGCAATTCCGTGGGCTTGGGAATTTCTGACTAAAACGCTGGAAATACCGGAAGACCTGCTGTGGCCCTCCATTTATGAAAATGACGAAGAAGCCTTCCACATCTGGCGCGATGTTATCGGCGTTCCCGAGGAGCACATCGTACGGCTGGGAAAGGCGGACAACTTCTGGGAGCATGGCTCCGGCCCTTGCGGTCCCTGCTCCGAGATATATTTTGACCGCGGTGAAAAATACGGTTGCGGCTCTCCCGACTGCAAGCCTGGTTGCGATTGCGACCGCTTCATGGAGATCTGGAACAACGTGTTCTCACAGTTCAACAATGACGGGCACGGCAACTACACCGAGCTCGCGCAGAAAAACATAGACACGGGTATGGGTCTTGAGCGCCTTGCTTGCGTCATGCAGGGTGTGAACAATATGTTCGAGGTCGACTCCATCCGTAAAATACTTGATACCGTCTGTGCTATTGCGGGCAAGACCTACGGTGAGGATAAGAACAACGACATATCCATCCGCGTCTGCACCGACCATATCAAGTCCGCCATGTTCATGATTTCGGACGGCGTTATTCCCTCCAACGAAGGGCGCGGCTACGTTCTGCGCCGCATCATCCGCCGCGCATGCCGTCACGGCAAACTGCTCGGCATCGATCACCCCTTCCTCGTTGAGCTGTGCAATGTCGCGCTGGGCGAAAACATCGGTGCATATCCCGAGCTTGGCGAAAAGCAGGATTACATCAAAAAAGTCATTTCTATCGAAGAAGAGCGCTTTGACGCTACCATCGACTCGGGTCTCTCCATCCTTTCCGATATGATAAAAGCTACCCTTGACGCAGGCAAGTCTCAGCTTTCGGGCGATGACGCCTTCAAGCTTTACGACACTTACGGTTTCCCGCTTGACCTCACACGCGAGATCGCCGAGGAAAAGGGTCTGTCCATCGATGACGCAGGCTTCACCGCACTCATGCAGGAGCAGCGCACCCGCGCTCGCGCCGCACGCGGCAATATCAGCGGATGGAGCGATTCCTCCAAAGCTCTGCTGAATGGGTTGCCTAAAACCGAGTTTGTTGGCTACACCGCAACAACTTCCGACGCCAAGGTAATTGCCATCATCGCTGATGACATGCTGACAGAGCAGGTCTCCGAAGGCGAATTCACGCTTATCCTTGATAAGACTCCCTTCTACGGCGAAAGCGGCGGCCAGGTTGGCGATACGGGTACGATCACAGCAAACGGCGTAACGGTTGATGTATCCAACACACAAAAAACCGACGGAGTATACATTCACTCCTGTACTATCAACAGCGGCATCCTCAAGGTAGGCGATATTGTAAACGCCTCCGTTCTCAGCACTCGCCGCGCCGCTATCATGCGCAACCACTCCTCGCTTCACCTGCTTCAGGCGGCTCTCCGCAAGGTGCTTGGCACTCATGTTGAGCAGGCAGGCTCATATGTTGACGAGCATCACGGTCGCTTCGACTTTACTCACTTTGCCGCATTGACTCCCGAGGAGCTCCGCCAAGTTGAGGCATTGGTCAACACCGAGATACTCAAGGGTGTAAATGTCGACACAGTCGAAACCGACATCGAAAGCGCTAAGAAGATGGGCGCTATGGCGCTGTTTGGCGAAAAGTACGGCAGTGTGGTCAGAGTCGTTAAAATGGGCGACTTCTCCACCGAGTTCTGCGGCGGTACTCATGTTGACAACACCGCTAAAGTCGGTCTGTTTCGCATCGTATCCGAGGCCTCCGTTGCCTCCGGCGTTCGCCGCATAGAGGCTGTCACAGGCGCAAATGTCCTTGCCCTGCTTGACGAAAAGGACAAGCTCATCGCCGACACCGCAAAAGAGATAAAGGCTGCCAATGTCTCTGACATTGCCAAGCGTTCCGCATCTGTTATGGCAGAGCTTAAGGAACAGAAGAAGGAGATCGAAGCTCTCAACTCCAAGCTGGCGGCAACCAAGCTGGATTCCATTCTGTCGGGCGCTGTCGCAGTCAAATCTGTAAAGCTCGCCACAGCTCTCCTTGACGGCATGCAGATAGATGTTGCCCGCAGTCTCGCCGATGAGATCAAGGCTAACAATCCCGACACCGTTGCTGTTCTTGCCATCAATACCGACGGCAAGCTCAACTTTATTGCGGTTGCAGGCAAAAACGCGGTCGCCGCAGGTGCGCATGCAGGAAAGCTGGTTGGTGCTGTCGCCGCTGTCACAAACGGTCGCGGAGGCGGTCGTCCCGACAACGCAATGGCAGGCGGTCAGGATGTTTCCAAGATAACCGAGGCGCTCGCCGCCGCCGGAGCTACACTTGAGTCTATGATAAAATAAGCTATATTAAAAATTCAGGAGCTGTCTCAAATTTTTTGAGACAGCTCCTTTTGTTATATAAAAATGAGGGGAAGCCTTCGAAAAGGCTTCCCCGTAAGTTGTGGGTATACCCCACGCAAGTATTAGTCTGCGGTAAGACCGGATCTCTCGATACCCTGAACAAGGAAGTTCTGGCAGAAGAGATACATAATGATCAGCGGAGCGATTATCATCAAACCGCAGGTATTACGTATTGCCGCGTAATACAGGTTCTGACCTGCGTAGTTTGTAGTCAGTGAAGTCGGGATACCAACTATCTTGGGCAACAGCACAGTCTGTGTTGTTGTGAAAAACAGGTTGGTATAGAAGTCATCCGTCCACTGCCACGAGAACGCGAACAGGAAAACAGTGATCATCATGGGCACCGACAGCGGCAGAATGATCTGGAAGAAGGTACGCATTGTACCCGAGCCGTCGATGTAAGCCGATTCCTCAAGTTCGGCGGGAACGCCGGTGAAGAACTGACGCAACATGAAGATGTAAAGACCGTTCTTAAATGCAAGACCGGTAGCCGACAGGATTATCAACGGCCAGTACTTGTTGGTCAGATTGAGACCTTCAGGAGTCCACCACTTATCCCATGCTTCGGGAACGATATCGATCTTGGCGAGAATGTTATTCAGCCATTCGATATCACCAACGGTAGCACCGCCTGCCAGGAACTTAAAGATACCCAAAATATCAAAATATCTGAAGTTCATGAACAGGGACAGCTGGAGCGTCGGGTGCGGTATGATCATGGTCAGAATGACCAGCAGGAACACTATCTTATTACCTTTGAAGTTGAACTTTGCAATACCGTATGCGATAAAGCAGCAGATAAATGTCTGAATCAAGGCGGTGGAAGCGGAAAGCGTCAGCGTATTGACAAACGCTTTCATATAATCCAGTTCCATGAATATCGCCTTATAGATATTGAAGGTCACCTTTGTGGGGATAAGACGAACCGTGGCGTTAACGAAGTCCTCGGGAGGCATGATAGAGCCTGCGATCTTGGTGAAGAAAGGATAAAGCACGATATATGCAATACCGATCAAGAGCACCAAGCGGAAGATATACCAGATAAGGTTGCCGAGGAAGCTCATCGAAATGAACTTAACTTTAAGTCTTTCAAGAAGAGGTGTTCTTTCGAAATCGACCTTGATCTTGTTTTTAGACTCTTTCATAACCTGCGGCTTGTTTTCAATGTTTTGAGAATTCATCAAGCATACCCCCTTTCTTAGTCTCTCTTCTGATAGAATACATAGGCTGACATAATGCCGGCGACCGCCGCTATGATCAGCATGACTATCAGGAAGTACATCCACGACATTGCCGAGCTTATGACGTTACCGTCGGTCTTTTCATAAGTCGAGGCAATGAATTTCATAACCGAGTTGGAATCCGTTGTAAACGAGTCTATAATCGTATACACCGCATTAACAAGTATCATGGGACTTATCATGGGGAATGTGATCTTCCAGAAGGTTTCCCAACCGGTAGCACCGTCCATCTGACAGGACTCATAGATAGCGGGGGAGATGGACTGAAGACCTGCAAGGAATATCAGCATCTGAACACCCGAACGGTTAACGATATCGTAAATGTTGTTGATGGCGCTGGTAACGTATGAAACGATACCCGTACCTATCTTCATGTTGGCAAACAATCGCTCGACGTCGATCGCCGATACGATGTCCGCCGCAGTACTCTCTCCTGTACCGGTTTCAATGCCTTCCGATTCTTCCATGTATTCCGAAAGTATGTTCTGCGATTCAATGGATTCCATGATACCCGTTGAAAGAATAACGGGAACGAAGAATATCGCACGGAATACCGCACGTCCTGCCATCTTTTGATTAAGCAGAACAGCCATAAACAGCGAGAAGATGAGTATTGCGGGAATGTCGAAGGCAAGCTCTGTCAAACCTGTCAGCAACACCTGCACGAAGTCGGGGTCAACGAACAATGCCTCGCGATAGTTTTGGAAACCGACCGGCTCCAGCTCATATCCGCCGCCAGCGAGAACCTCTATGCGGAAGAAGGAGAGCTTAACGGAGTCGAAAATTATCGGCAGATAGATAAGCACAAATCCGATAACGAAAGGAAGTACGAACAGCCAGCCCGCGCGAGCCTTACGTCTGTCAAGAGATGCCGCGCGACGACGCTTGGGCGCCTGCTTTTTTGCTGCTGTGCTCTGCAATTTAGCTTCATTTGTCATTTTGCTTCACATCTCCTTTCATTAGTGATAGAATACAACATATCCGGATGCGGGTATGGTGTATGTGACACCGTCGAGAACAACGGTTACGTCGAAGAAGTTGTAGTTAAGGATAAAGGTCTTGTAAGCGACATATTTGCCGTTTGCATCGATATCACCATAAGTTACCTTAACGATGTTACCGTCGTCGTTGGTATACTTGGTGTACTCGTAGTCGGCATAGAGCTGATTGCCCAGCTCGGCGTTGTCACCCTCATCTGTATCCTCGACAACCTCGCCGTCGTCGGGAATATCATCACTGCTCTCACCCTCAGCAGGAGTCTCAACCGGAGTTTCCTCCACAGGCTCTTCCTCTTCGGGCTCGACGATAATAACGACATAATCCTTAACAAGATCTGCGCTTGTGCTATAAATCTCCGCGACAGCGGTTACATATCCATCAATGCCTGCAGCGGCTGCAACAGCGGCATCATAAGCGCTCTGAGCAGCAGTCTTCAAAGTATCATTGATACCCTCGATAGTTTGGATAGACTCAACAGCTGCCTTGGCATTTGCCAGCTCCTGCTGGATAGATTCTGCTGCAGAGTTGACCTTATTCTGCTCGTCAAGCACCTTCTGAAGTGCGTTCTTGAGCTGTGTCTTGGAGTTGTTGAAAGCGGTGGCAGCACGGGTTGCAGCGGTTACTGCTTCCTCGTACGCGGTCTTCGCCGTGCCCATAACAGTACCTGCCTCGGTCATCGCTCTTCTATCTGCGGCGGTGGCGGTGTCAAGTGCTGCGGCAGCGGTTGCCTTTTCATATGCCGCCTGAGCCTCCTGATAAGCCTTGAGCGCCTCGTCTCTAGCGACTATAGCATCCTTGTTTGCCTGCTCGTTCTTGAGCAGATTGTCGTATGCGGACTTAACATTGTTTGCCTGTGTCGTAGCAGTGGTGTTAGACTTTCCGGCAGTTGTCAGAAGTGTTGCTATAGCAGTATCGGAGTTGATTGCAATAGCGACTGCCGCGTAGTCAAGCGCCTTTTCGGCATGAGCAACGGTTTCTGCCGCATTCTTTTCGGCGCTGTCCGCATATTCGGCAGCTGCGGCCTTGATAGCGTCGGTAGCACTTTCAACGGTAGCGAGGAAATCGGAAGCCTCGCGTGCAGCCTCTGCCAGAGCAGTGGCCTGATCTCTTGCTGTAACAGCGGAATTATGAGCGGCTATACCTGCATTAAGAGCGGTTGTAAGCTCTTTCTTTGCTGCGGTAAGCTCGTTGTTTTTGGTTCTGGTAGTGCTCTGAGCCTGCTGGTAAGCAGTCTTTGCTTCTGCCTCGGCAGTATCAGCGGCATCCTTTGCAGCCTTAGCTGCTGTCTTAGCTGCTTCGTCGGTTCCGGCATTAGCTTCGTTATAAGCCTTGTCAGCTGCGTCGCTTGCAGCTCTTGCGGCGTCATTAGCGACACGGGCAGCTTCCTCGGCAGCGGTTGCTTCCGCATGAGCGGTCTGCGCCTGAGAAACCTTTGTAAGTGCTGCATCAATATCTGTAATGGACTTGATTGCACTCTCCTCTGCATTCTTTGCTGCAATGAGAAGCTGTTCAATGCTTGCAGCATTATTCTTGGCTGTCTGACGCGCGGTGAGGATATCCTTGATAGCCTGAGTTGCGGCATTCTGTTCTGCCTTCTCAAGGGCTGCCTTAAGCTCCTCTTCTGCAGCAATGAGGTCAGCTTCGATCTCATCCGCATCCGGTACACGCTCACCAACCAGGAATTCGTGGCTGATAATAAGCTTGGTCTGGACATCGGAAAGCACGCCGTTGAGTTCCTTGTAAATCTCTACGAGCTCATCATACCAAATGTCATAACGAACCGAATAATATTTGCTCAAATAGCTGTCATCCTTAAGCAACATGGTGTTTTCCACATTGTAAGACAGAATGAAGTAAGGAGCTGCACCGTTCTCAATGGTTCTGAGCATTGCGTAACCGATGTTACCCTCCATGTTGAGCGCCGAGCCTGCAAACTGGACATAGCCGTGAAGCAGAACGCCGAGGAAAGGAACGGAGTTGGAAGAACGGTTGTAACGGCTGGAGTCAAGCGAAACTCCGAGTATGTGGTCAACATACTTCCAGGAGTACGCGTTACCGCCTGTAACCATGACGTTATCATAGTTTTCGTCGAAGTACTCCAGAGCTTCTATTGTAAACTCCTTGGAGTCCTCGCGGTTGTACGGTTCGTCCTCATCGAAGTCGGAGTTGAGATCGGAAGCGAGACTACCGAGCGAAATGTTGCCGTAACCGTACTTAAGATAATTTTTAGTAAACTTCTCGTAGAAGTGTGCGTAGTAAGCAGGCGAGATAGCCATCTGGAAGTAGCTGACAAAGGTCTGATAGGTAGCGCTGTACTCACGTCTTGCGGTATAGCGGTTATCTATGGTCTTTACCAGGTGCTTCTTTGTACTTACGCCGTCGAAGTTTTCAAAGTTCTGCGCATAAACGAAATCGAACTCGGGATATACGCCGAAGCCCTTTTCCTCCGCATATGCTACCAGCTCTTCAAAACCATTCTTGCCGCCGACAGCCTTTTCCCATTCCAGCTTATAGGGCATTGTGGGATACATACCGCCGTTAGCGTAACCGGTAAGCTTGAAGTTAATGTTGGTAATGCCGTCAGCCGACAGCTCGTCGTACATCGTCATGATATCCGAGAAAGATGTCAGTGCGACCTTGGTGTTTACGGGAATTGAAAGTATCTTTTCGATAGTATCTATTGCGCCGAAAGTTTCGAGATACAGCGGGATATCCTCCTGCAGATCCGATTGCTGCAAGCGTGTCAGCAGTCCTTGCTCATCGAGATATTCGCGGTAAGCGACTGCCATGCCGAGCCACGATGTTTCATAATAGTCATCAATGCCCTTTTCCTTGGCAATTTCATCATCTGTCAGCATAAAGTAACGGATCTTGTAGTTACCGACGTATTTTCTCTTGGAAACGACGGTCCACTCGGAGTTCGTACCTACCGAAATAGCATCAGCCATGTTATACGTGTCCTTAGGACGCGGATAGAACATCATCTGCATGGTATTGTACTTACTCAGCGAGCCTGCGTGGTATGTATACAGCTCGGCGAGAGCGTCACCCTCTTCGATAACTGCGACATAGCCACGGCTGATCTCTTTTTCTTGCTCGACCATTGCGGTCGTGCCGTCTTCCTTCTCAACGGACACCATTTCGGTTATCTTGTCATTGGAAACAAGCCCGAAAGCAGGATAACGGATGGTTTCCTGATGTGCACCAGCGATAGTGTGATAAGCAAAGTCGGGGCCGTACACCTTACCACTTATCGTGGTAGTACCCATGTTGGCAAGATCCTCAAAACGGAAGATCGAGCCCGAGCCATCGGGATAGAAGGTGTAGCCTGTCTGTGTATCTGTCTGATCCTTACCTGCGTAGTTAGCGCCGGCACCCATATAGGGCAACATACTGATGTAAGTCAGCTGATATTCAGACTCATCGAAACGGATACCGTTTGCGGGAAGTCTGACGCTCATACCGTTTTTATCGAGTGTGTACTCAAGAGCCATTTTGAACAGTGCGGGAGCACGGTCGGAGCCCTCATATTCGGTCTCCTCATGGTCTTTGTCAAGCTCCTCGTAGGTATAGAGCGGGCAATATGTCTTGATCAACTCCTCGACCTTACGTATCTCCGTTTCGGAAGCGGTCGGGTCAAAGACATATATGGCCATTTTCTTGGTAATCGGGAAAGCGGCGTAAAGCTCCTGCTTCGCACGATCCGATTTCATATTGGAGGGATCCTTCAAAAGGTAATACGCCTTGAGCTTTTTGAAGTCGAAGTTATCTGCGTCAAGCTGAGCTGCCATAACGGCGATGATATTCTCTTCAAAGCGCTCCTTGCGGATGTAACGGGGCACCAGCATTCTGGTCTCCTCACGTCCGATGGTGTATTCAACACGAATACCGCCCTTGATATTTTTGACCTTAATCTGTCCACGGTAGCCTGCCTCTACAAAGCTGTAGAAAGTTTTATCCTGGTCATTGTCAACATATTTGACCATGAGCTGGGACATTATCTGCTCCTTAGTAGAAGTAGAACCCTTGGAAGTAGGTATGTCATAGGGGTTGGTAAAAAGTATCTGACCGGAAGCCAAGTCAACAGTTGCAACCTCGCCGCTCAGCTCATCTACCCAAAGTTGATAACCGTCCTTCTCAAGGAAAAGCTGCATTGTTGCAAGTTTTTCCTCGGGTGTGGAATACGTTGTGGTAAGATATTCTCCAAGCAGTTCTTCGGGAGTCTTGTTGGTCGTAGATGTAGATGTAGATGTGGACGTAGCCGACACCTCAATCACAGACAGACCGGAAAGCCCGCCTACCAGCATGATTGCAGTCAAGAGGCCAGATATAATTCTTATTAACTTTTTCATTCTGTTTTTCCTCCTCTCTGCATTTACAATCGGTAGTTGATTTCAAGAATGATGTTGGAAATAAAGCCTACGATCTTACCGAGAAGCGTTGTAAACAGTATTCCGACAAACATTATGAACGCCATGCCGACAATAGTTCCGAGCGTTGTGGTAACGCCCTTAAAGAGCGAGTAGTCATGTGTTACCATCATGCCGACGAATATCAGCAGGAAAGCCCATATGAAGCCAACATTAACCACGAGATTAACGATATCGGCCTCGCTCTTTGTCACAAAGTTAGACGCGATCGTGGCGGGAATGATCGTCAGGATCAGCGGAACCAGTGAATAAGAAATAGCAATAATGATATCCTTGAAGCTTCCTTCGCCGTCAAACAGTGTCGTCAGGCACCAGTTTGCAACTGCGAACAGGAAGAACGGGAGCAGGACGCTGATCGCCTGCGAGAAAATGGATGTGAACGAGCCGGTGGGGTTCATTACATATCCTTGACCTATCGCCTGATAGTAGAACGCTACAACTGTAAGCAGTATGAACACGACAGCCGCTCTCATCGATCCGCGTTTTTCATGCTTAATATCCCAGAAGCCGTCGAACGGGTGGAACATTACATGGAATACATACAGCAGTTCTTCCTTAAAGGTACGCTTACCGCCCGCGGTTGCCGCGCGCTTATTGACCTTCTTGGCATATTTCATGAACTTGCTCCATGCATAAATTATAACAAATACACCAATCGGAATAAGAATAACGAACTTGGAGATCCATTCCTTACGAACTTCCTTATAAGCATCCGAATAGTTTGAAGTATCGTATGCCGCCTGGAAGTAGGTGATAGCCTCCTGATAGTCGCCGCTTCTGTAAAGCGCCTGACCGATACCGATATAAGCGGCATCAAAGTTAGAGTTACGCTTGAGTATCTCGGTCCAGTCTTCGACCGCCTTATCATACAGACGGTTGTTCTGGTTCTCAAGTGCTCGAATAAGTATGTTACCGTACTCTGTACGTTCATAGACAGTAATGTTATCATTCAGTCCGTCAAGCACGAGCATTGTGTCGCCCTTATAAACGACAGCCTTGATGCTCTGCAGGTTTCCGAGCTGGTTACCGCTATCACCGAAGGCAAACAGCAGGTTTCCGTCGAAGTCGTAGGTAAATATCTTATTTCTCTTGGAGTCGATAATGGACCATGTTTTCTCGGGGCCGACTGCAACGTCGGTAACGCGCGAAACACCGGATTTAGATGTAGAGTCATAGCTGGAGAAGTTGATCTCACCGGCGGGCGGCCAGAAGCCGTTACGTCTCATGATCTCTTCGCCTGCTGCGTTAAGCAACTTAACGGGCGAGTAATCTCCATTATCCTTGGTCTTCTTGTTAATGAAGCTTTTAACCTTGCTATCCTCGATGGAGGAGGTGGTAACATAGATGAAGCCCTCATCGGTGATAGCAATGTTGTTGAACTCAGTCGAGATATACGCCTGGCTGAGCTCTCTCTGTTCATCTGTCTGAAAACGTCTCCAAAGTATCTGCCATGCCGAAATGGTAACCGCCTGAGCTCCGATAAAACCGGTCATTACGCCGTCGGAGGTCATAACGATGATTCCTTCGTATGTAGTGGACGAAACGACGAATATTCTTCCGTACTGGTCGACAGCAACTGCGACCGGCTTATAAACGGCATCCTCGTCAAACAAAGTACTTTCGGGCTGGGGAATGATCTTTTTGTAGTTACCCTCGCGGTCGAACGTTACG
Organism: Clostridia bacterium; assembly: GCA_017462385.1. Classification (GTDB taxonomy): domain Bacteria; phylum Bacillota; class Clostridia; order Oscillospirales; family CAG-272; genus UMGS1002. Next base: position 80,157 of record JAFTRE010000016.1, read on the forward strand.
ATACGGTTTGCGTCGGTATCACAGACGTAAATGGTATCTTCGGTAACGAACACACCTGCGGGAGCGGTAAATTCATCTTCAATTCCGTATTCATTGATGAAGTTGGAAATGGTGAACTTAAGTTTGAAGTAACGGTCAAGAACTACTATTCTGTTACCCTTTGAGTCAGCTATATAGATGTTCTCTTCATCATCGACCACGATATCCTTGGGATCATCGATGGCTGTTTTAAGACCCATATAATTAGAGTCGACCGTCATCAAAGGTGTATAAGCATCGGGAGAATTAAGAGCATATCCGCCGATACCGTAGGTATATGTCTGATAGGGCTTTGCAGCGCTTGTGGGAAGAGCAAAGAGAGAGACAAGCATGGTCAGCACAAACACGAGACATATAATAGATGTAACCTTTTTCATTTGATTGTCCTCCTCTCTTAGTCTTTCATACCACTGGAGCCCATCGTCTCAATAATGTTGGACTGAGTAATGACGAATACCGAAATCGGGACCGCCATCATGATAACCGTTGCGGCCGCGGATGCACCTGCACGCTTGATGCCGCCGGCGGTAATCTGCTGAATAGCGTAGTTGAACGATTTCAGCTGCTCGGAGTGGATATAGATGGACGCGCCTGCGTTCCACAGATCCTGGAAACTGTAAATAATAAGTGTCAGCCATGCGGGTTTAACCATAGGCATTGCGATAGTCCAGAATGTTCTGAACTCGGATGCGCCGTCGATACGCGAGCTTTCAAGTACCGCATCGGAAACCGAGCTTTCCATGAACTGCTTCATGAGGTAAAGACCCAGCGTCGTTGCAAATGCGGGAACTATGATTGCCAGATATGTGTCGACCCAACCGAAGAGACTCATGATCATGAATCTCGTAACAGCGGTAACCGTTGCATGGAACATGAGCGAGGTTCTGACCAACTTGAACATCCATTTGTGTCCCGGGAACTTGATCTTAGCCATAGCATAAGCAGCCATAGAAGCCAGGAAAAGGTGTCCGGTGGTACCTGCCACAGAGGTAAATACAGTATTGAATATGTATCTCGTGAAAGGCACCCAGGAGGTGTTCATGAGGTTGAACAGATCCTTGAAGTTTTTAAGTGTGGGCTTTGTAACGTAGAAACGAGGGGGGAATCTCCACAGCTCGTCAAGCGGCTTAAGTGACTGCATGACAACGTACAGCATGGGAAGGAACATGAACGCTCCCATGAGTACAAGCAACACCGTGATACCGGCGTCGCCTCCGACCGAGCGGGAAAGCACGACTTTATGTTTGCTTGTTCTTAATTTTGCCATATCACTCACCCACCTTCGAAATTACTTTTCTGACCAATGCGTTAGCGCCTATCATGATAGCGAACAGCACGACCGCGATGGTAGAAGAATAACCGTATTCAAGACGTTGGCTACCGTAGTCCTCCAAGTGGTGCATGATAGTATGTGCACAATAGTCGACCGACGGGAATCCGCAGAGCGCGGTAACTATTCCGCCGAAGCCGAAGGAGTTGGTGATAGCCATAACGGCACCGAACATCAACTGCGGTCTCATCTGAGGAAGTGTGATGTACCACAGCTCCTGCCAACGGTTTTTGATACCGTCTACGGCGCCCGCTTCGTACAGCTCCCGACGAACACCCTGAAGACCTGCGATAAATGACAGGAATGCTGTACCAAGTGAAGTCCAGAGTGCAACCACTATACATAGTGGCATGACCCAGTCTTCATCCTCAAAGAACTGAATTTCGGTGTCTATCAGACCAAACTGAAGCAACCATGCGTTGACCCATCCGTAGGAGTCACCCGAGAAGAGTGTACCCCAAATAAGGTAAACCTGACCCGAAATAGAGGGTGCGTAGAATATAAGTGTTACAACTGCTCTTACCTTGGGCGAAAGCTCGTTAATGAACCACGCAACCAAGAAGGACATGAGGTAAGAAGCAGGTCCTACGATAACTGCGAAAACAAATGTGTTCTTGCAGCAAAGCAGGAAGATATCGTCATCAAGGAACAAGCTGATGTAGTTGTCAAGCCAGACGATATTCGGTATCTGCAGCATGTTGAAGTCGGTAAAACTGATTATTATCGACAGCACCACGGGCAGCACCGTGAATATGGTGAACAAAAGCATGTAGGGCGCTACGAGAACGTAAGCCGCTTTATTGCGCTTTATTTCTTTCCATAACCACTGACGGCGTGTCATATCTTTGCGGGCAACCGCTTTCTTTTCTGCCGTTTTCTGTGACATGTGCTCTTTCTCCTTATATAGATTTCTTCATTATTATATATCAGTCTACGTATGAATTAAGTGCGTTGCCTGCGTCAGCAAGATACTTACCGATGTAGTAAACTATAGTCGCAGTCTCCTCAACATACTCATATGCCTCAAAGGATGCACACTTGCGTGCTTCTCTTACCTTTGCGATCTCGTTCTGAGCGACGGTACCGTTAGCATCAAGAGTTGCGTAAAGCTCGTTGAATTGTTCGGAAACCAACAGCATAGCAGCTGCCTCGTTACTGTTCATAGCCGAAAGCGCACTGTTCACCATTGCATCATATGATGCGTTGTAACCGGCGGACTTCTTCAAGTTATCCACAAGCTCGGTGACCTGCTCCATTCTCTTGGATGCCTTGGTCTCGCCGATCTCGAGAGTTTCGAGTCCGAACTCGTTACGTTTCTTGGTGATCTCTTTATTTATTGTAGTGATATAACTGAGCAATTCCGTTGTGGGGTCTGCCTTGTCATTATACGCATCCAGGAATGCGAACTTGGTGTAACGGCCGATAATGTAGGAGCCGGGGTAGTTCGGGATAGATGCGAGGTTATTGAACTGCAGTGCAACGTTGTTGTACTCCTCTGTTGTCCAAGGGAGACTGGACAGAGCGTTAAGGTTCGCGGTGGAGTGCTTAGCGGAGTCACCGAGTATTGCTGCCATTTCGTTAGCATAGTCACTCTGGCACTGTGCACCGGAATGCCACTTCATAAATTCCCAACCGCCATCAACATTGGTGTCTTTAGAGTTGATCATGACGATAGCCGAAACTGTGGAAACAGAAACGTTATTAACGTTGCCCTCATCATCCACTATACCGGGCAGCGGCACGAACTGCCACATACCGCGGATCTCGGTAGCGTAAACGACCAGCTTGTTATAAGTACCGATGTAGGAAGCGATACCGATGGGCATCTCGCCTGTTCTGAAGCGGTTTTCGAAATCGTACTTATAGGGGAAGGAATACATGGTGAACATATTACACATAGTCTCGAAGGACTCAAGTGCGGTGTTCGAATCAAGGTTGATTCTCATACCGTCGTCGGCGAACAGCTCGCCGCCCATCTGGTACAGGAATATCTTATAGTCACTGGAAAGACCGATCTCCATGTTCTGCGACTGAAGGATAGGAACTGCCTCGAGGATATCGTCCCAAGTCTTGGGGATCTCAAGTCCGAGGTCAGCCAGAATGTCGGTTCTGATGAACATCATGGGGAAGGACTGGTTTTCAGGCAGACCGTAGTAGTGGTAATCACCCTCGGAGTCCTCGATACCGAGAACCAGCATTGCAGCCTCATTGAACTGACGTGTTTCTTCATTGACAGCCAGATCGTAGAAGCCTTCAAGGTCCTCGACCTCACGAAGTGCGCCACGGATAGCGTAGTTGATAACGTTATCCTCACCCAGACCTATGTAAACATCGGGGCCGGAGCCTGCAAGAATGGAGGGAAGCAATGTAGCTCCCGCAACCAGCTGGAGGTTGACGGGTATGTTATAGACGGGAGTGAAGTCATTATTAATAAGGTTACGAACTACCTGTGCCTGGTCACGTCCGGTTGCAAGCCATACATCAACAACTTCATCGGACTCGACGTTTTCGGTGATAGCACCCATACGGTCGTAGTTACGGAAGAAGCTCTGAATAAAGCTGGACATCTCGTGACCAAAGGACTGGAAGAAGTTCGGCTTTGCCTTGGGAAGTGCCACATCAGACGACTGGATAACGATGAAGTCGAGCTGCAACGGCTGAGTCTTGGTGTCGCTGAGCAATGTACCGAAGGTACCGAGGTAGCTCTTGAGCTGGTCAAGGTTACGCGCTATCTCATCCTCATCACCGTGCATACGGCGAAGCAGTGTCACCAGCTTGATAAGCGTTGCGGAGTTTGTACTCTTAACGCCAGCCGTGGCTGCCATTTCGTTTGCAACCTCCTCGAGGATATCAGCCTGGCGCTTCAGGTCGATAATGGTATCGGGCATGATACGGTAGAAGCCGTAGTCACGATACTTATCGGGGTTAGCACCGGTGAGCTGAAGAATATCAAGGTAGTCGTTGTTGATAGCCTCGAGCGCTTCGGTAAGTCTGCGAATGACGGGACCCATCGATCCGAGCGAGACCTCAAATCTGATGGTGTACTCAACGCCTGCTGCGAAGTAAAGCTCGATGTCATGATATTCGGTAGTGATATTACCATCGGCGTCTTCGGTTTTGGTCAGATACTGAAGTGCACCGGACTGCCAATCGGTAGAATAGTTAAAGACAAGCTCGGTAGCTTCCGAGAAGGGCACGCCGTTGTAGTAACCCTTATCGCCTTCATTAAGGCCCTCACTGTAAATCGACAGCGAGCGGGAGGTATAAATACCGTCGAGAATGTTCTGTCTGAATCTCGTAACGATATTGTACATACCGGGATTATCAAGCACAAAACGATATTCGATTGCCTGACCGGAGGTCTGCCACTTGTCACCGCCTATGGTGTTGAGCAGAGTCATCTGTGTGCTCGTAGGAGAGTTGATAGCGCAGGTTCTGTCTTCAACGGGATAAACGGTCTGTGTGGTGGACGCGCTCGGGAACTCCGCCTCGATCTTAAGAACGCTGCTTCCCTTGCTCTCGCCTGCGTACTGCGAGGAGTAATCGTCATAGGATTGCAGATCCTCATGGGGAACGAGCTTAATGGACTTGATGGTCACAGGCTCATTGACAGCCTCGAGCGAAATTGTATGCTCGCCTGCCGCCAGCACGAACTCAAAGCTCTCGCTGTAGAAGCCGTCGGCATCCTTCAGCTCGAAGACCTTCCACTCGGGCGCCTGCACCATCGAGTTTCTGATCTCGTTGTCGTCGATATCTATCCGGAAGAAACGGATAGTGTTTTCGTCAACGTAATTTGCTATGTCCTCTGTCCAAGTATCAGGGAACTTGTAGAGAACGTATGTACCGTCGTCACGGGTCTCAGTATAAGCTTCCATGCCGACTGCAGCAGCCGCACTCAGATAAGTATCGGCGCTTTCATTTTTGCCGACAAGCACCTCGCCGTCGACATACTCGCTCTTCCACACCTTGGGTATGGTTATGTAACGAGCTTCCGCAAAGGGAATGGAACCGTCGATACGCAATATACGCTGTATGGACGTAGCCTTGCCCTCGTTGGGATAGACCTCAAGGATCAGGCTGTACTTAGCAGTCTCGTCAATCTTGACGTTCCACGCAACCGTACCCGAGCCCGGGGTGTAAAGCGCTTCCACACCGTCGTAAGTGCCCACACTCACTTCGGCATTCGTCGCTTCCTTATTGTAATTCGTACCGTTTATCACGATTTCACTTTCGGCACGTTTGACACTTGAGTACTTATCGCTGTACTCATCATACGAAATAGCGTTAAGCTGCTCTCTTACATCCGCGATTGTTTTATCGGTCACAGACGAATCCGCGCCGGTCGCCGTCTCTGTCGCCGAGGTGACTATCACACCGCCGGGGATAAGAAACAGCAATGCGAGCAAAAGAGCACATAACCTGTGAAATTTCGTTCTTTCCATTAGGTTCTTCCTCCTGCAATTTTTCAGACACAGCCCGGAAAGTGACTGTATCCGTATGGGCTTGCGACGCCGTAACGCTTGCGCGAAATGACGAATACCGCCCGCCGCCGTGCATATATCACATCCGCCGAGAAGTTACGCATACTCCAAAACGGATTTCTTTGTGTAAATTGCCTATCCCATCCCGCCTCCACGGTCGCGGAAAACGCCTTTTACACCGGCAATTAGCCGTTTCGGTTCGCACAGCGACTGGACCGAACGCAATTTGCCCTGAAGTGATAGAGTAATAATACCACATTCGCGAGTCGTTGTCAAGCATAGTTTTTCTTTTATATTATTATATATTTATTGAATTTTTCACGACTTTTCCACATAGTTTTCCATGCTTTACCTGTGGAAAACTAAAAATTTGGTGCATTATTGACATGCGCATGTCCGCACGGACGCTTTGGTAAATTCGCCTTACCTATTTTCTTCAAAAAGCAGTGTCAAAAGTTCAAATTTGGGCAATATTTCATAATGTTTTTGGCGTCTTTTTAACGTCTATTTGCGCCAGTAAATTTGGTTTACCCGCCCATTTCCGAATGATTGCAGTCGCAACTAACGGCGACTGCACCGAGTTTGTGAAAAGTGTACAAAAATCGGTCGCAAATTTCTACACCCAAATTCACATTAAATTTACGATTATTTTTATCCATCTTCACCGTTTTCACAGCTTGCACACCATTTTATGACAAAAATCAGTGCTCACCACATTTTTTGCGGTGAGCACTGATTTGCTACAATATTCGAATCAATGATGATGACATTCGGGGCCGCAGCAATGATCCGCAACCTCGGGAACCTCTTTATCTATACCGTTGCGCTTATAATAGTCGGAAATAGCCGCCTTGATAGCTTCCTCGGCAAGCACCGAACAATGCACCTTGACGGGCGGCAGACCCTCAAGTGCCTCAACAACGGCCGAGTTTGTAAGCGCAAGCGCGTCGTCGATGCTCTTGCCCTTAATAAGCTCGGTAGCCATAGAGGACGTGGCAATAGCCGCGCCGCAACCGAATGTCTTGAACTTGACATCGACAATAATATCATTCTCGACTTTAATAAACATTTGCATTATATCTCCACATTTTGCGTTGCCGACCGTGCCGACACCGCTCGCATCGGCGATCTCGCCGACATTGCGGGGATTTGTGAAATGATCCATTACCTTTTCGGTGTAAAGCATTTTGTATCTTTCTCCTTGTTAATTTATCAGTTTCCGGGATATATGGGGCTCATTGCGCGAAGCTTTGAGACCACCTCAGCTGTCGCCGCGATTATACGGTCGACATCCTCCTCGGTGTTGGAATGCGACAGTGAGAAGCGAAGTGAGCCGTGTGCCATTTCTATGGGAAGTCCGGTGGCAAGCAGAACATGCGATGCTTCGAGCGAATTGGACGAGCAGGCTGAGCCTGTGGACGCCGAAATACCCATGATGTCCAGCCAGAGTAGCAAACTCTCACCCTCAACATATTCAAATGACACATTTACGTTTCCCGGAAGACGGGCGCCGCGGGCGCCGTTGAGCTTGGAATGCGGCAGTGCGCACAGTCCGTCTATCAGGCGGTTACGCATTTTAATTATACGGGGCACATCGTCCAGCCTGCTTTGTGCCAACTTGGCCGCCTTGGCAAGACCTACGATATAGGGCAGGTTCTCGGTGCCGCCGCGCTTGCCTTTTTCCTGACCGCCGCCATCAATAAGGTTGGCAATGCGAACGCCTTTTTTGATATAAAGCGCACCGATGCCCTTCGGAGCGCCCAGCTTGTGTCCCGACAGTGCCAGCATATCCACGCCGATCTCCTTGACGTTAAAGCGGATAGCGCCAAACGCCTGAACCGCATCGGTAAAGCACAGCGCGCCTGCGTCGTGGGCGATCTCGGCAATCTCGCAGATAGGCTGTAGTGTACCTATTTCGTTATTCGCCATCATAACGGCAACCAGCGCGGTGGTGTCGTCTGCCTCACGGCGAAGCTGATCAAGATCCACGATGCCCTCGGAGTCAACATCCAAATAAACCACGTTGAAGCCCTCGCGTGCCAGTGCCTCGCAGGTGTGAAGCACGGCATGATGCTCTATCTTGCTTGTGATTATCTTGTTTCTTCCCTGTTTTGCCTTGCGAGCCGCGCCTTTGATAGCCCAGTTGTCGGACTCCGAGCCGCAAGAGGTAAAGTACACCTCGCTCGGGTCACATCCGAGCGTCGAAGCGAGCGTGGCACGCGCCGAGACAAGCAGTTCCTTTGCCCGCTGACCGTCTTGGTGCAGGCTTGATGGGTTGCCCCATGTTTCATTGAAGCAGGGCAACATTGCCTCCACGACCTCTGGAAGGACGGGAGTGGTCGCGGCATGATCCGCGTATATTCTTTTTACATTGGTTTCGTTCATAAACATCCCCAAAAATTTAAGTTATAATTTTGCAATAATATTGTATACCTTTTTTGTGTATTTTTCAATAGCTTATCGAATATTTTTCAAAAAAACGTGATTTACGCCTCAATAGTATACCGAAACGGTGTAGTTTTGAGTCAAAAGCAACAAAAAAACAGAGCCGTCATGCAAAATGACAACTCTGTTTTTTATAAAATCACAGCCCCAGATACGCCGCACCGATAATTCCCGCGTCATTTCCGAGCTTGGCGATGCGAATATCCGCCAGATCTACTATCCCGCTTCCGTACTGATATTTATGTACAATAGGCAGGACCGCGTCTATCAGCGACTGCCCCTCATTGGAGATGCCGCCGCCCAGCGAGATAACCTGCGGCTGGAATATGTTGACTATATTTGTCAGTCCGCAAGCAAGATAGTCGATGTACATATCGTACACCTCGCGCGCTGCCTCGTCGCCCATGCGCATAGCGTCGCAAGCAGTGCGCCCCGACACCTTTCCGCGCTGTGCGACAAGCTCGGTCATTACCGTTTTTCTTGCCTGCGTCTCGCATTCGGCTATTTTTTCCTTTGTCATGGCAATAAGCGCCGTTGCCGAGCTGTAAGCCTCCCAACAGCCGCGGCGCCCGCAGTTGCAGGAGCGACCGTTATGCGATATAACTATATGTCCCAGCTCCGCGCCCGCGAAGTTGTGACCCGAATACACCTTGTTGTCAATGATAATACCGCCGCCAACGCCCGTACCCAGCGTTATCATAACGGAATTGTGCGTTCCTTTTGCCGCACCGGCGACAGCCTCGCCCCATGCGGCAGCGTTGGCGTCATTCTCGACCGAAATACGCTTAACGGGAAATCTTTTGCGCAGCTCCGCCGCAATGGGAAACTTGCGGAAAGGCAGATTGCAGGAATACTCAACCACGCCGTCACGAGAATTGGCAACGCCGGGCGAGGCGATACCGACCGCGTCAACCGCCGAAATATCAACTCCCGCCGCCTCGCAAACATGACAGCAAAGTGCGGCAATATCGTCAACTATTTCCTCACTCGGGCGGTGCGCCTGCGTAGGGACACTGAGCTTTGCCACGATATTGTAATTTTCATCAACAAGTCCCGCGGCGATATTGGTACCGCCGAGATCTATGCCTATTCTATACATTTTCATTCTCCACATCTTCTTGTACTTTTTGTCTAAAGATCGCCTCAACATGCTCGGGACGTGTCTTCAGCAGAGCTATAACTATATATACAGCCACTGCCACGGCAAGAGCCACCGTTATAATGACAGTGGGCATATCCCACCAGCTCCCCTCCCCCAGCGTCGGAAGCAAAAAACCGCAAAAGTCATATATAGCATGAAGCGCGGCGCATATCCATATGTTATGCGTACGAAGCAGGACCACCGCGCACATTCCGCCGATCAGGAAAGAATAGCCGACCTGAAGCAATGTAGGTCCGATGCCCGCGCCCGCAAAAAGGTTGAGCAGATGCACGCATCCGAATATCGCGGATGACGCCACCGTCACCCAAAATATCTGCTTGGTCGAGGCACGCCGTTTTTCCAGCAATATCAAAAACATAGCACCGCGAAACGCCGTTTCCTCGAAAATACCTATAAATATACATTCCAACGCAAACCATATCATATACCACGCGGGAGACGTCAGATACGCCGAACCGGTGATCAGCGCTATTATGGGCAGATTATTTATAACAACGGCAAAGCAAGGCAGGGCAAACAACAGCTTTCGTCCGATTTTGCCGAACGAATGAACGCGATAGCCCAGATCAAACACAAATATTGTGAACATGAGCGAGCCGAGACCGCGCGTGACGGTCATTTTTATAATGTTTGAAAGCACCTCATCGGCATGATAGCTTATCGGAAGATATTCAAACACCACCATCGCCGCGAGCATCGCAAGCGCCACATATTTGACCCTCTTACTCATTCGTCACCTCAAAGCGGCGATAGATACGGTATTCGATATAAAACAGCGCCGCGCCGCCTATCACAAGCAATATCGCAGTAAGCTGTGAGGGCGAGAGAAGCTTTATAAACGTCGCGCCGCGCTCGTCGCCCCGCATATATTCGATGAAAAAGCGCCAAACTCCGTATGCCACCATATAGATCGGCAGGTTATATGCCCGATGCGTTAAATAGCGCCAAACGAGAAACGCCAAAAGCGCATACAAGAACACCGCTTCATAAAGCTGTGTAGGGAGCACGGTATCGCCGGCGAATTGCATATAAATGCCAAGCGGCGGCTCGGCGTGTATGCCGTGACAGCAGCCTGCGAAAAGGCAACCTACTCTGCCCGTCGCATGAGCAACGGCTATGGAGCATGCGGCGGCATCCGATATTGAAAAAAAATTTGTCAAATGACGCTTGTCGCCGAAAACAAATTTTCCGACGCCGAAATATATCGCCAAAAATACCGCAACTCCGCCGATCAGTCCGCCGTAAAACGTCATGCCCGTGTTTTTATTAATAACAAATACGCCCGTATCGCCGTAATTGTAGATCGCCTGAAACAGCACGGCTGACAGAACGCCGAAGAAAATGGCGCCTACACCGGTAAACAGCGAAAAATTAAACAGCTTGGCATCTGTCCCGCGCTTATCCGACAGCACTCGGAATATCATGAGCGCCGCCAGAATGCCGACAGCAAAAAATATATCATAAAGCGTCATACCCAAAAATATTTTATCGGGATACACAGCCTCACCTCCCTGTCTCATATAAATTTATCATACAACAAGGCAGGGCTTTTGTCAAGTGTTTTTTATTTCAAAATGCCCGAAGTATCGCCGCTCTGTACTGCACTCTCGCCTCGGCGGAAAGGTCGCAGTGACCGCGAAGCGGTATGCGGACAAGCGTTATATCATGGCCGCTCTTCATGGCCTCAACAAATCTTGCGGAATGCATATCAATATTTACCGCTTTATCGTTCTCGCAGTGGAAAACAGTGTACGGTATGTCGGGCATACGGTCGACAAGATGAAGTGGCGAGCGCGAGCGAAGCGCCTCGTCCATTGTACCGTCAAAGTTTGCAAATGCGCTGTAAAGCGTGCGGGGAAGATCCTCGCGCTCCGTAAAGTGGTAAACAAGATCACAAACGGGGCAGTTGGCCACGCAGGCAACGGGAGTTATGCGGGCATAGGCGCAGTAGGTCAGGCAGGAAAGCCCGCCCATGCTGCCGCCGCTGGAAACTATCTTAACATCATCGCCGAGTCCGTAATGCTCGCACAGCACCGAGACGACCTCGTCGGTATAGTCGGTAGCCTGTGCATTCATCCAACACCAGGGGTTGTTGTAGGGAATGACATAAATTATTCCCTGCTCTGCGTATTCCAGCGCGTCGGCGGGATCCTTGTCGTTGATGGCGACATTGTTCAGTCCGCGAAATTCCAGCACTATGCCGCGTATCTCGCCCTTGACAAGCTTATCGTTTGAATAAGCAAATCGTCTGAGCGTTTCGTATGTCATTATTTTTTCCATTTGTATGTCTCCTCTCGTTTTTATAAATCACAGTGCCTGCTCTTTTTCAAAACTGTCAAGCTGACGTTGATTTTTGATAATTATTACTTTATCGCCGTAATGCTCCATCACATCATGGTATTTTGACTTTGCTTTTTTGGTCCTGCCATCATGCAATACCCATTTGACAAAGGCGCGGTCCACCTTTTCATTACAGCCCGCTCCCATGTCCTCGCGGGTCTTGCCCTTATATGTACGGTAGCGCTTTATGACACGCCAAAGACAGGCAAAGCGGTTGAAGGACATAAATATTATTTGGTCAGCCTCCGCCATTCGGCGCTCGAAATGTTGTTTTGAATAGTTTCCGTCAATGACCCATGCACTGTGAGTATCGAGGAATTCGCCGACGATAATATTTTTCTCCTCGCGTGAGCGCTCTTTCCAACCGGGAAGCCAATGAACCGCATCGAGGTGCAACACGTCCACGCCGTATTTTTGCCCCAGCTTGCGCGCAAGCGTCGACTTGCCGCTGCCGCTGTAACCGATTATTGCTATTTTCATATTTTCGTTTCTCCTATTCTCGTTCGCCGAAGGCGAACATATCGAGTGCCTGCCGTGCAGACTCTCGATATGTCGTGCTTCGCACGACGAGATGGTCGCTTTGCGACCTTATGGTTTTCTCTCGCCTATCTCCACCCACGCAGGGCGAAATCCGCAATTCAGCGCGATATTCCACGAATGATAATTGGACAGGCTTGTGCCGTAAAAAGGTATGTTTCCGTCCTCAAGTATCTTATTTTTAAGTAATGTCACAAGATATGTACCCACACCGCGGGAGCGGTATTCGGGCATAACATCTATTCCTATCTGCATCCAGCGCTCAGCGTCCTCGGAGCATCCCGCCATGCCCATAATTTTGTCGCCGTCATAAGCGCAGACAACTATTCTGTCGGGACGGTACGGCAAAAACTCGGTGCAAATGGCGTTCGGGAACCGCCCGTCACCGTAAAACTGCATTATTTGCTCACCAAAGAACCAACGCACCGCAAAATCCGCGTGCGGCGTTACGCTCTCGGCGGGCAAAAACATATGATGCGACGCAGTAAGCGTGTGACCGAATTTGTTCAGCTCGCGCTCAAGCGGCAAAAGGTTGGGCTGCTCGAACAGCCAGTGCCCCGCGCGGTCACGCATAAATTCGCGCAAAAACGGGTGCAAGCACTCGTCCGCCGTTATGACTACTCCCGCGCCTGTCGTCACCATATGGAAAAAGTATTTTTCAGGGCTGTATATCCGCCTGCCCTCTCGCAAAGCCGAGACGGTCAAAATATTTTTGTTCGCCCCAAACGCCTCAGGCGGGCAATTGTATTCAAGCGAAAGCAGGTCGTAAAGTTCAGATCTAAACATTTTCAGTCCAATATCGCTCCATGCTTGAGCAGAAGTGTTTGCAGTTCGTCTGTCGGCACCCTATCGAGTGGCAACGCCGCATCACGTGCGACGGTAATTGCCGCCCCTGCCGCCTGTCCCATAGCCATGGCGCAGGGCATAACGCGTAAGCCGCCTGCCGCCTGAGATTCACACGATATCGTCTTACCAGCAACAAGCAGATTTTCACAGCCCTCCGGCAGCATACTGCGATACGGAACATAATAAACATTTGCGCTCTTTATCTTGAAATTGCCGCTCATGTCCGCTGTTCTCGGGTGCACATCCATTCCGAACGCAAAGGCGGCAATTCTGTCGTCAAATTTTGTGCCCGAGGCGATATCGTCAACTGTTATCTTATATTTTCCCTCAATGTGACGACTCTCGCGAACTCCCAAAACCGACGCCACTTGCGTCAGCCGTGCCCGCTCGAAACCCGGGGTATCGTTTCTCAACACTCCATACGACTCAAGCACCTGTTCGCGCGCCTTGATATGCGCGGCGGTCATACTGCGCGAATCCGCGGCGTCAGTGTCAAACACGCGCAGATGATTGACCTTATACGCCCCCTCAGCGGGCATACGGTAAGCCTTGACGGGTCGCGGAGGACGGCTTGCATAATTATCATAATCTACATCGCAAACATTATCCACCTCAAACATCAGCGTGCCGGGCTGGGGGATTCCGCTCTGCTCCTCACCCTTCCAAGTAGGAACGCCCACGCTGTATGCAACATCGGCATTACCCGTACAGTCAACATAAACATCCGCGCTTGCCGAAACAAGGCCCTCAAGCGCGGCAAGCACGACATGCTGTATACGTCCGTCTTCGCAGACAGCATCCGCAAAGCGAGTGTAAAGCAAGCTCTCAACGCCCGCCTCGCGAGTCATTTCGTCCAGCACGACTTGAAGCATAAACGAATCAAACGGCGTAACGTGGCGGTGATAATGCCCTATAAACGAAGTATGTATACTGGGTGAATCGGTGTTTTCGGGCAATATCGCGCCACCGCGCGCGGCAAGCCGCTCTATCACCTCGCGGTAAAGCCCGCCGACCACAGGTCGGTCACCCCGGCAGTCATAGTTTGTCATGAACGGTCCAACCAGCGCCGCCGTCGCCATGCCGCCAAGCATTCCCTGCGACTCCACAAGTAGTACGCGTGCGCCGCCTCGTGCCGCCTCGATCGCAGCGCAGACGCCCGCGGGCCCGCCGCCCAGCACCATAACGTCATAATGACCTATGGAGCAAAGCTCTTTTTTATATACAACCTTACTCATAAAAGCTCTCCTTTTACTGTGCGATCATTGCGGCTCTCTGCCGCTTTTTTTCGATCACACGCACAACTATAGGTCTGTTGAAGCGCTGAACGACTATAAATTGCGCGTCAAAAAGCATGGCGGCAATGCAAGTGATGAGAAATATCCAGAATGCGCCCCACGGAATGGCAAACAGCAATGTCGTCAGCGAGATAAGCTCGTTTATCCAGTGGTCGGTCTCTGCCTTTGACATGGTGTTGGCGATCTCCTCCAGCGTGTGATCCTTGACCGAAAACGCCGCAGGATCGTATGTCAGCACCTTTTCTTTCCACTTTCTAACTCGCAAAAGCTTGTAAAGTCCCCTCTCAAATGCTCGCTCCCGGAACCACGGATGCTTATAATGTACGCCGAACAGCTTGGTTACGTTTCCCATTATAATACGCAACCAAAAATGATATGTCACGGTAAAGGCCGTTATGCCCGTCCACAACAGCACTGCATGGCGGACGGTGCCGCTATAATAAAGCGCAAAGCTGACCGCCGCTATAGCAACGCCCGCCGCAATCACGCAATACATAAATATCGCCGACCCACTTTTCTTTGTTTTGCTCATCGTTTTCCCTCTTATGCTCTTTTTATGTAATATCCGTTATCCGAACACCTCTGCCGCCGAGATAACTCGCAATGCCTGCTCGTCAACACGGTCTCTGCCGTAAGCATCGATAAATATATCGCGGTAACGATCGGTCTTGAGGTTATAACGAAGCGTCCATATACCCCAGAAGATATCGACATGCCTGTCGCCAACGCCGCCGTTCCCAAGGTCTATAAAGCCACTGAAATGCCAGTTGTCCAGCAAAAAGTTGGGCAGGCAATAGTCGCCGTGAAGCAGTGTATCACTGACAAGCCGCGCTCTTCCCTCACACATGACGCGATATGCCTCGTCCGCCGAGGAAAAATCCCCGTATGACAGGTCATACTGTCCCCGTTTATAGTTTTGCTCTGCCGTGGCGAAATAATCCGCCATGCGATCGGACACGGGACAGCCCGAAAAGTCCGTGTCGTGAAGTCGACGCAAAAGCGTTCCCGACAGCTCCGCCAATCGCTCGGGCTGTTCAAGATAGATGGCAGTCGTTGCGTCCTCACCCGTGACGCGCTCGGTAAGCAGCCAGTCCCGCTCACCCGATAAATAGGACAGCACAGGCGCGGTCAGAGCCTTGGAATGAAAATATTTTGCCATCAGCGCCTCTTTTTCGAGACTGCCACGCGGAGCCGATTTGAGAAAATAGCCACCGTCACGGTCAATAAACAGCACTCTCGCCTCGGGCGAGCAGGAGCTGTCATAAACATCCGCGCCGTCGCATAGCGCACGAAACTCGACGGGCAAGTCCTCGGGCAATATATCAAGCTTGGTTCGTTTCATAGTTATTTACTGCGCTCAAATATAACGTCATGGGACTCTGTATCCCCAACCTCCTGCACGCACAGCTTGACAGCGTCGGTAGTCTCAAGATATTTGGCAATATCCTGTGTAGTCTCAAAGCTGTCGGGCAGATACATGCCGCAATGCGGGCGAATAGACCCGCCGTGATAGTCTCCGCCGCAGGTCAGTATTTTGCCGTTTTGCTTTGCTATGACGGAAAGCTCATCAATATGCGTGCCGTCATAACCCGGATGACAGCTCAGCTCAATACCGTCAAGATAATTTATATCCATAAGCCTGTCAACATTTTTGCGATAAGGATGCGCCTGGATCAGCACGCCGCCCGCCGCCTTGACCGCGCGGTAAAGCTGCTCTTGATCGTATTCGATCATATTCACATTGTTAAACACAAAGTCATAGTCCACTCCATACGCCACAACATGCGCCTTTTTATATGCAAGCATGGACACCTCAATGCCGAAAAACACGCGGAAGCCGTGCTCGTCGCCGTATTTCTTGGCAAACTCATACTCCGAAATATATCTGCGAGCATACTGCTCATACGTCTCGCCCTCATGCATTCCCTTTCTGTTGTAATGATTGGTCAGCACCATGCCGTCAAGACCGGCGGCTTTTGTGCGCTCGATTATTTGGTCGCTCGGCAGCTTGCCGCAGGTGCTCATGGGCGCAGAATGTACGTGCATGTCGATCAACATATTTTTTACCTCTTAAATTAATTTATTTTTATATTATTGCTTGCCCTCTGCTTTGCCCAGCAGAAAAACAGCCAAAAGTATCAGAATGATACCGCAAGCCGACGCTATGCCGAGCGTCTCATGAAAAATGACAACGCTGAACACCGTAGCCGCCATGGGCTCAACGATACTGAGCGCCGATGCAGTCCCCGCGGGCAGCTCGCGCATTGCCAGCGTATACAAAAGATACGGCATAACAAAAGTAAATACGCCAAGTCCAACAAGAAGCGGCACGGTAGCAAGGGGCGCGCGCGCCGCCGTGGTGACTATCTGCCAAGGCTTTGACACACAAAGTGCCACCAATGTCATGACCAAAAAGCCGTATACAGTCACGGATATGGCATTACTGCCACGCTTAATGGCTATTTTAGTCAAAACATTGTAGGCTGCATAGGTAAGCCCCGACAGGAAGCCGAGGATCAGTCCTAGAAGGTGGAATTTCGCACCTCCAATAATGCCCGAAACCAAGCAACATCCGAAAAGCATACTCGCCACCGAGATAAATTTCAGCTTTGAAAATCTCTCACCCAAAAACAGCACAGAAAATATCATAACGTAAACAGGTGCCATATACATCAGCACGACTGCCGTAGATACCGATGTCATCTGCATTGAGGTGTAATAAAGGCTTGCCGTCAAAAACAGCGACAAGCCGATACCGATAAAAAATATCAGCTCGCGAGGTTTTATTTTGAAAAGACTTCTGTCGCGTATCAAGGCAAATGCCGCCATACAAATAAAGGAGACAAGCCCCCGCACAGCCGTCATTTGCAGGGATGTGAAGCCATATGGAGCAAGATAATGCACGAATATTCCCGATGTGCCCCACAGTATGCCTGCGATAATTATGTAAATAAATGCTTTGGTTTTCATAAAAATGCTCCGAAGATCAGATTACGTAAAAAAATTTCTTGGAAGTACTCATTCGGGACTTTTTAAAATTCAGTTATCCTGAATCGTTGCGCTTAGCGGATATAAACAGCCCCCCCTTGATCTCATCGCACAAATCGGATATTTGAATAGCAAATTCAATGGCATCCTCGCGAAGTTGGTTCTTGTTGTCGGTCATTTTGTGAAAATCCTTTCTTTTTTGTCGATATGTTGCTTTGCAACTCGATATTTGCTCGCGTTGCAAGCAATCGATATATGCTCACTTCGTTCGCATTCGATATGTTGCCTACGGCAACAAGGGGCGCTATGCGGCCTGCCGCGTCTTCCCCAATCTCGTTTTGCCGTTAGCAAAACATATCGAATCCCCGCAGGGGATATATCGAGCCGCCGCAGGCGGCATATCGAGCGACGCGTCAGCGTCGCATATCGACGTCGAATCCTCGTGTCAACGATACGACGGATTCGACATGCCCGCATCTCGGGAACATATCGACAGGAGTCACTGTTCCTATGGAATATCCTTTCTCTGCAAACAGCGCGCAATCGCGTGCCAATGTCACAGGGTCGCAAGAGACGTATACCACCTTTTTTATATCCCTCTCGGAAATATAGTCTATCAGCTCTGGCGTCGTTCCTTTGCGTGGCGGGTCAAGAATGACCACGTCCGCGTCTATGCGCTCGCCGGTCTCGCGCTCGGCGCGAGCAAGCAAGCCGCCCGCATCCGAGGCGTCTCCGCAACTGAAATATGCGTTTTCTATACCGTTTCTCGCGGCGTTGTCCTTTGCGCACTCAACCGCCGACGGCACTATCTCGATGCCGACCACGCGCCCGAAATTGCGCGCCATGCTCAGTCCTATCGTGCCCGCGCCGCAATAAAGGTCGAGCAAAGTTCCGTCCTTGTTCTTCCCTGCTCGCCCGGCGGCAAGACCGTAAAGCAGCTCCGCGCCTCGCCTGTTGACCTGATAAAAAGCGGCGGGCGCAATTTTTATGCGCAGTCCGCAAAGTATATCCTCAATGGTGTCCTCGCCCCACAGCGTTATAAAACGCTCGCCGAGCACAACATTTGTGTTCTTTTGGTTTATGTTGAGTAGTACGCCGTGTATATGCTCAAATCGGTTTGTCAGCTCGGCACACAATCTATCCGCGGCGGGTATCGACTTACCGTTTATCACAAGGCACACCATTATCTGCCCAGTCGCCTCGGCGCGGCGCAGATATATATGACGAAGCAGTCCTCTGCCCGTCAATTCGTCATATGCATCAATTCCGTTTGCATCACAAAAGGCGCAGACAGTCTCGGCTATGTCCGCAAAAATTTCGGGCTGCAACATACAGTCACTGCCACCAACGATATCGTGAGTTTTTGAAGCATAAATGCCCGCTTGCAATTTTCCGTCTCGCCCCCGGGTGACGGGAAACTGTGCTTTATTGCGGTAGCCTCTCGTCTCGCCGACGCTCTCGACCTCGGCGATCTCAACATCGTCAAGTCCCGCGCGGTGAAACGCATTTTTAACAAGCTCACGCTTGAGCGTCAGCTCGTATTCATAGCTTATATGCCTATAGACACAACCGCCACAGCTTTCGGGCGCCTCACACACCCCCTCCGTCAGCCGATAGGGCGACGGCGCTGTGACCTCAATAAGCCTTGCTACATAATAGCTTTTATTGACCTTGATAATTTTCGCCTTGACACGGTCGCCCGTGACCGCGCCCCTTACAAAAACGACTGCTCCGCCGTACCTGCCGACGCCGCAGCCGAGATTGTTAAGATCGGTTATATCAAGCGTTATTTCGTCGTTTTTTCTGACCTCAGGCATAAAATTCAGCCCCGTCCTCAAGGCGTATGCAGCCGATGCGTCCGCCGCGTCCCGCTCCGCAGTCAACCGCGATAACGCCGTCGCCGCGATAAATGCAATTATCCTCCGCGCCCGCTATCTCGGACGTGGGAATATGGCCGATGATGACGGTCTTGCCCTGCATGGGTCTTGATGTCGGATCGACAGGAGCATTGAAAAACTTCTCGGGTGCACATTCGCCCTCGCCGCCCTCGGCAAGGTCACCGAGCCCCGCATGAACAAGCACATATTTCTTGCCGCCAACGCTTATCTCCTCGTAAAGCCCCATATCGGAAAGATAGTCAAGCGCTCCTTCCTTCATTTCGGCATCAAGCGCGCGGTAACCGTCAAGCGTCGATTTACCGCCGTCCTGCATCCATGCCTGCATTTCGGCAATATATTTTGCGTCGGGAGACGTATTGCCCGAGCTCAGCATCTTCTGGAAGCCCGACAGCATTCGCGCCGCACGGAAATCGTGCTCGCCCGCAATGGTAAACACATTGTATCTCATGCTGAGGTCACACACCAGCTCCATAGGTTCGTCGCCGTAGTCAACGATATCGCCGAGAATGTACATAACATCTCTGTCCTTGAATTTGATCTGCCGAAGCAGCTCCATAAATTTGGTATAGCAACCGTGAAGGTTGGCAGTTACGTAAGTCATAAATATATCCTTTCAAGCGACTCAAATCAACTTGAGTGCACAGCTTTTCATATAAACAGTTTCAATATTGCCGTCTGCGGCGCAAATAAGCTCGGAAAGACGGTCGCAAATGGGATCCTCGGTGAAAAAATGCCCCGCCTCTATGAGATTGAGCCCCAACTCCTCCGCTTCGACCATATTATTATATCCGATCCTGCCGCTGACAAAGGTATCGGCGCCCGTCCGCTTTGCTGCAGAAATAAAGCTCTTACCCTCTCCGCCGACGACCGCAACGCGGTCGACCTGCTTGCCGCAGCACGCCAGCACGACGCCCGGAGCCGCCAATGCGCCCTTGACGCGCGCTGAAAACTCGCCCGCATCCATGGGCTCGGGCAAATATCCCACTCTGCCGAGCGGTATACCGTCGCCGTCATCAAAGGTCTCGACATCTATCAGCCCCAGTGCCTCGGCAAGCTGATCGTTGACACCGCCAGCGAGCGCGTCAAGGCGGGTATGAAAGCTCATGACCGAAATGCCCGCACGGACGAAATTTATCAGCTTTGCACCCACGCCGTCATCCGATGTCAGTGAGCGTATGGGCTTGAAAATAAGCGGATGATGCGACACCACAACGTCAAAATCGCCGTCCACCGCCTCGTCCGCTACCTCGCCCGTAACATCGAGCGCGATAAGCACTCTGCGCACCTCTCTGTCGGGGTCGGGACAGCACATCAACCCGTCGTTATCCCATTCGCAGGACAGCGAGGGCGGTATTATTTCATTGAGATATTGGTATAGCTGTCGGACATTCATATGTATTTTACCTTTCGGTCAAGTTTAATTGACGCAATGCGTCAAGTGCGGCAAGTTCTGCGCGGGCATCAGCACCCGCGCGTGACTTGTTACGCACGATTGCAGTATAGGTAGCCTCAAGCTGAGCCGCATAACGCGCCGTCAGCCCGTCGCCCCGCTCTATATTATGCCTGCCCAGCAAAAGCTCGGGAAGGCTGTAGCTCGTATTTTTGCCGACATAGGAGGCGCATACCGTCTGATATATTCTGCCCTCCGCCTCGGCCACAAGCTCGTTTTCGATAAAAAATCCGTGAGTTATGAGGTATTCGCGCAACTCGGCACGCTTTGTCATGGGCTGAAGGATAAAACGGTACTTTTCATGCTTTACCCACTCCGCCGCATCCAGTATTGACGCTATAAGCTCGCCGCCCATGCCGAGTATGGCAATGTCGTCGGGGCAATAAGCATCAATGCCGTGCAGACCGTCGGTAAGCACCAGATCGACCTTGTCCGCAAGTCCGTTTCTTTGCACCGTCTCCCGCGCTCTTGCGAGCGGACCGCTGTTGATATCCGAGGCGACGGCGTATTCTATCCTACCGTCAAGCAACAGCGAGACGGGCAGATAGGCATGATCCGTTCCCACGTCGGCGAGTCTGCCGCCGCGCACCAGCGCGGCGGCACATGACAGCCGTCCGTCAAGTTTTTGACTCATTCGCGGTTTGCGAGAAATTCGTTGAGCTTAGCAACCAGTTCATCGGCATTTGTGCCGTGAACAGCGCATGCATCGGCAATGCTTTCGCCGCGGGATGCGGGGCATCCGAGACAATGCATACCGATCTCAAAGAAAAATTTCGCGGTGTTTACGTCATACTCAAGAACGTCGCCGATCAGAGTTTCCTTTGTTACCTGCATTTTTGTATCCTCCATAGAATTTTTATCTGATTATATTATAAATCCAAATGTGGCTCTTGTCAATAAAGCGTGCGCAATTGCGGCGAAATTATTCAAAAAATGTGGGACAGACGCTGTGTCTGCCCTCGAACCAATGACAAACCTCAAACAACTATCGTCAATTATATTTGACCTTTTTCTGTTTTTACACAAGCTCAATATATCATAAAAGGGTCTCATTGTCAATATGTTTTTGGATCGACGTCAAAATAAACAAGCCGCCGCGAGTACGGTGACCGAATTATTTGAACATCTGAGTCATCATCGCGCACACCGCACTTGACATTTTTCATCTTTTCATGTATAATAGACTATCACATTTTTCGGAGGCAGCCATGCATATTACCATTACAGGCAAGACCGGCAGCGGAAAGACCACCATAAGCAAGCTCATTCAAGACGAGCTTGGCTACGAGCGCTACAGCACGGGCGAATATCAACGCGAGATAGCAACAAAGCTGGGTGTCGACATGGTCGAAATGAACGAAATCATGCGCGACAATCTCTCGTATGACCACATGATAGACAGTACCGTTGAGCGCGTCTCTCGCGAGCGCGCGCAGGACAAGCTCATTTTCGATTCGCGTATGGCTTGGCATTTTGCCGTCAAGTCCTTTAAAATATTTATTTCTATTGACCCCGACGTAGCGGGCGCGCGTGTGTTTGAAAATCCCCGTTCGGAGGAGCCTTATACAAGCGCAAAAGAGGCAGCGGAGCAACTTATCGCCCGCTCGACAGCCGAAAATCTGCGCTTCCGTACCATTTACGGCGTTGATAACTACGATTATGCAAACTATGACCTCATAATCGACACCACCTATTCCGACGTTTCGGACTATATGCCCATCATCCGCGAAGCTCTCGCGGCATATGAGGCGTCGCCCGAGACATATCGCCGCCGCATCTACATATCCCCCAAATCGCTCAGAATGCCCTGTAAAAGCGGAGATGACGGCGATATAGTCATCGCACCATACAAGGGCCGTCATTTCGTTCTGGCAGGCCATGCGAGCGTCAGAGCGGCACTTGAGGCGGGAGACAAATACGTTATCGCCGATATTCCGAAAACAGAATGATTAAAAGGGACGCAAATGCGTCCCTTTTAATATCCTCGCTTGCCGACAAAAAATCTCCACAACAGCTTGCGCAAAAAGTCGGCGGGAAAGACCAACAGTGACAGCAGCATGGTGATAAGCAACTCCTTACCCGTCAGCGGTGCGGTACGCAAAACGCTTCCGCCCACATACACAAACACAAGCTGTACCGCGAGCACCGCACTCATTATCAGCACAAACGCGCGGTTTTTTGTTATTCCCGCGAACAGGCTTATTCTGTCCGTGCGCGCATTAAAGCAGTTGAACACCGACGAAAATATAAACAGTGCGAAAAACGCGGTCAAAAGATAAATATTGTCGGGAGCGGGGCGGTAAAGTGAGGTAATTGCGGGAAGCTTTAAAAACGCAAGGCACAGCGCAATGGTAAATCCTCCGAGCAATATTATCTGCCCCATCATGTATTTGTTGAGTATCGGCTCGTCGCGCCGCTTGGGACGCTCCTTCATACAGGACGGCAGTGCCGGTTCACCCGCAAACGCCAGCCCGCCCAATGTGTCCATTATCAAATTTACCCACAGCATCTGCACCACCGTAACAGGCGCGTCGATGCCGATAAAGGGGCCTATCATAGACACTCCGACGGCGCACAGATTCATAGTAAGCTGTAAGGTTATAAACTTTCGTATGCTTTTGAAAATATTCCTGCCATAAAGCACCGCACGGCAAATGGAGGACAGACGGTTATCCACAATTATTATATCCCCCGCCTCGCGCGCCACCTGTGTTCCCGCCCCCATTGCAAAGCCGATGTCGGCATGACGCAGTGCAGGCGCGTCGTTGATGCCGTCACCCGTCATGCCGACGACCAAGCCCACGCTCTGCGCCACGCGAACAAGTCTGCTTTTATCGGCGGGCAATGCTCGCGCAATAACTCCGATACGGGGCAACAGCTCACCCAGCTTCATATCGGACAGTGCCGAAAGCTCACGCCCGTCAAGGCATATATCGACACCGCCGCCGAGTATTCCGCACTGACGTGCTATCGCTTCGCCTGTCTCGAGGCTGTCGCCCGTTATCATAACGACATGTATGCCCGCGCCGCGCAGCTCGGCTACCGAGTCGGGCGCCTCGCGGCGTATTTTGTCGTTGAGTGTTACAAGTGCTATCAGCGTCAGCGCGCCGAATTCATGTGTCTCCATACCTCGCCGCCCCTCGGCGAGCAGGAGCGTTCGCACGCCTCCGCGATTTATCCGACGCACAAGCTCCGCAAGCTCTCCCGCATCGACAGAAACACAAGTGCCGTCGGGCAAAAGCCTGTTCTGCACATACGGTAATATCAGCTCGGGTGCGCCCTTGATAAGCACTCTTCCGTCCGAAAGCCTTGCGGACGAATATTTTTTTGCACTGTCAAACGGCAGTCTTTTCACTGCCCTGTCGTCAACCTTGTACGTGTTCGGTACGCATGACATCAGGGCACGGTCGGTAGCATTGCCACCGCTGATGCCCGATGCTGTCCGCTCGGCGGAATTGTTGAGCAGGCAGCTATCACAAAAGTGAGTGTACATCACCCCGCCGTGTGCGCGCAGTTTATCAACGGACGTAAAGCATTTGCCGTCCCCCGCATATATCTCGCCTACCGACAACACGCCCTCGGTCAGCGTTCCGGTTTTGTCGGTAAAAAGTATGTTCATACTGCCCGCCGATTCGATGCCGACAGGTCTGCGCACCAGCACCTTGTCTTTTACCATGCGTCGTATATTCGCCGACAATACAACGGCTATCATCATGGGAAGTCCCTCGGGAACGCTCACGACCAGCACTGTAAGTCCCATCGTCAGCGAGTGCAGAAGCGTCTCGACCATAAAGTGCCAATCGGTCAACTTTAACATTATAATATCCGAACGGAATCCGCTGTCAAACAGCAACGCATCGGCAAGGCTCACCAACGCTATCAACGTCGCCATTATATACCCCAAAACGCTTATCTGGCGCGCGAGCTTTGCCAGCCGTATCTTGAGCGGACTGTCCCGCATCTCGCTCTGCACCTCGCGGGATATCTCGCCCAGTGCCGTTTTATCGCCCACAGCAATTATGACCGCCTCTCCCTCGCCCGACATGACGGCACAGCCGCGCAATACCGCCGACGGCGCGTCGGGTGTCAATCGTGAATCGCCCGAGGGCCTTTTTTTGACCTCGCGGCTCTCGCCCGTCATCGCCGACTGATCCACCGAAAGCTCGCCCGAAAACAGCAAGCCGTCCGCAGGTATTTTATCTCCGGGCGACAGCAAAACGACATCGCCCACCACGACATCTGAGCTTTTTATCTGTTCTATTCCCCGCCGTCTTCGCACTCTGCAATACTCCTGCCCCGCTTCGGCGTTCAGCTTTTCAAACGCATTCTCACTTCCGTGCTCAGACAGCGTCGATATAAATGTCGCCAGCGCAACTGAAACGGCGATACCCACACATTCCATCCAATCTCCGCCGCGAAATGTGAAAACTATATTGACCGCCAACGCCGCCAGCAGTATTCGTATCACAGGGTCGCCCAGATTGGACCACAGTTTACGCGCAAAGCTTTTTTTGCGGCGCTGTGTCATTATATTTGCTCCATGCTTTTGCCGCGAGGCACTTATCTCACCGTCGTCAAGCCCGACGGGTCTGCATCCCGAAATATTCATTATCCATCAGCTCCATATTTTTGTTATTAAAATATATTCGGCAGACAGATTCAAAATTCATACTGTCGGCATTGACGTGTCACGACAAAAAGGGTTCGGCATTCAGCCGAACCCTTTGGATATCGATTTATTATTGATCAACAACGCCGATGCTGGAAAGGCAGGTATTGTCTTCCCCAATGGTGACGTTTGACCAGTTAGCAGCTCCGCCCTTGTAAATGACCTTGTTCAGGGAGGTGCATGCGTCAAAGCTGCGCAGATAAATTGTCTGCAGAGTTGAGGGAAGCGTTATGGTCGTCAGAGCGGTGCAATCATAGAAGCTTGCTCCGCGCTCATAGCCCTCGCTGTCCTTATAACCGATGGAGGTAACGCCCTCGGGGATGGTGATGCTGACAAGTGAGGTGCACTTCTGGAATGTACCGGCGCCGATATAGGTAAGTCCCGTTCCGAGATCGACATTTGCCAGCTTTGAGCAAGAGCCGAAAGTGTAGTCGCCAAGCGAGGTGACATTGCTCATGCTGACGGATGTCAGCGCGCTCACATATGCAAAAGCGAAATTATTGACTGTCGTGACAGATGCGGGAATGGTGTAGCTCTCGTCGGCCTTGCCGGTAGGATAGCATACCAATGTTGTCTTATCTGCTGAGAACAGTACGCCGTCCTCAACCGTATAATTCGGGTTGGAAGCGGAGACCTTCATCTCGGTGATAAGATTGCAGAAGCCGAAAGCATTGTCGCCAATGGCTTTAACACCTGCGCTGATCTCTATCTCCTTAAGAGAGATACAGCCGTAAAAAGCATATTTGCCTATAGACTCAAGGCTTGCGGGAAGACTGATGGACTCCAGCGCGGAGCAGCTCATGAATGACTGCTCACCAATGGAAGTAACGCCCTCGGGAATAACTATCGAGGTAACGGTATTAAGACCGTGGAACGCGCCGTCTGCGACCTTGGTCACCTTTTTGCCTTCAAACTCGGAAAGTATCTCGACATTTCCCACAGGCAATTTACAGCCGACAACCTCGGCATGATCGTCGTACGCTTTATAAATAACCTCGGCTACAGCCTCCTCAGACCCGCTCGTGCCGTTCTGCAGATCGTCAAGTATCTGACCGATATCGAGATCGGAGGTAGTGGTGTCCTCGGCATCACCGGGAGTTCTCGATACGCAGGCGGGGAGCATGAGAGCCGCTACCAGTATAAGTGCCAATACAACAATTAGTTTCTTCATTAATTTAAATCTCCATTCCGCCGCACGCGGCGGCATAATAGTATTGCTCAGTATAACAATATAATTTTATCTCAAAAATTGTGTTTTGTCAATGGTAGTTTGTGTGCAAGTTGTGAACAGGGTGTTACTTTACTGAAAAGATTGCATAAATATATGCGCTCACGATGTCCGCCTGCTTGCGATAACCGTTCTTTGAAAGGTGTATAACATCCGAGATAGCGCCGTCGGTCTGTATGCGGTCATCGGTACCGTTGATGCAGGTATGTGCGGGAATAAGATATATGCCCTCACTCTCGCGGCCGCCGAATGCGGTGGAAAGTCGGTCAAAATAGGTGAACTGCTCATCGCGGCGCTGGGCAGCATCAAACGCATATGAGACGCTGAAGCCATCTACGGGAGCGAGATATTCGTGCATTATCAGTATTTTGACCTGCTTTGAGTTTGCTTTGTTATATGCTTGTATCGAGGATATAATCTCGCCGTAATTGAGCACAGACAGCGCGCTGTAGCCGTCGTTCGCCCCAAGATAGAACAGTACAAAATCGGGAGAGGAAAGGCTGTTGCTCGTAAGATAATATCCAAAATCAAATTTCTTTGTTGTTGAATTATAGAAAGGATTATTCATACCAACAGCGGACGCATAGGACAAATAGTTAGACGTGCTCCACGAGCCTCTGCCCTCATGCGCGTTACCCGAACCGGTCTTAAGTGTGCCTATCAGTGTAAGCGATGAACCGAAGCGCGTCTTGAGGCTGTCGACAAGCGTTCCGTCCGCAATTCTGCTGTCACCGACGACAAGTCCTGTAACCGACACATTCGATGCCGCGACCGACACAAGTCTCACCGCCTTTGAATATATGACGACCAGCTCACCGTCAACATATTTTTTTATGCTGAAGGTCAGCGTTGCCGTCTCGGCTGAGGTAGGTGTGATGGTGATGGAACGCGCGGTGATGCGCTTAGTACCGCTTCCGCTGTATGAAAAGCATGTATACATATCATCCGCCAAGCCGACCGCTATCTGGTCTGCCTCAAAGCAGGTCTCATTTCCGACAAGCAGCTTATATTCGTCCGCAAGATTGACCGGCGGTATCTCAACGCCCGTCAGATCGACATCTGCGCTTGATTTGACCTCGAGATATTTGCTGGAGGCATAGCACACCTGACCGTTATACATCACCTTGCTCCAAGTATTGTCACCCGTGCCGATACCAATACGGTTAAGCTCGGTGCCCATTTGCAGTGATATGACTATGTTTGTACTGACCGTTGAATCCGGAGTGGAGCGTATATTGAGCGCACCTGCGATAATGGATACGGTCTGGTTGACTATCTGATATCCGTCGCTGTCAACTCCACCTGTCTGCGTACCGCCATTCTCGGTCGAGCCGCTGACGCCGACATATCCCGCGTCGATAACAGTTCCGTTTGTCAGTCGGACGATGAGATGCTTGTCCGCGTTCACCAGCACCGAAGAGATACCGACGCCGCTACCAGTTCCCGACTCTTCTCTTGAACCGAGTAGCTCGGCGATCCACTCGGCTTCACTGCCTGTATATCCGTTAGCCGCGGCAATCTCGTATGCAGATTTGCCCGCTTTACCGTCAGCACCGTCAGCGCCCTTGAGTGACGCAAGCCATTCGTCAAGCGTGCCGTTAAAGCCCGCCTCGACAGCCAACTCATATGCCGAGCGTCCCGACGCGCCGTCCTTGCCGTCCTTACCCTGAAGCGATGCCAGCCATTCCGCCTCGCTTTTTGCGGTAGTGGTGCCGTTTTTGACAGCAAGCTCGTAAGCGGAAAGCCCGTTCTCTCCATCCTTCATACAGCCGCTGAGCAGGCAGGCCAGCATCAAAGACGAGGTAAGTACGCATATTATTCTTTTGACCGAATTAAATTTCATCAAAATGATCTCCCGTGATTTTAACTTGCCTATATTATATCAAATTCGCGTCCATAATACAAGATATAGATGTGCGAAATTTGATTTTTTTGATATATTGTATTATAAAACCGCCACCCGACGCGGTGGCTGCCATAGAACAGCAATAAATTGAATAGCGCCTACCGACAGGAAAAGGACGAAGAATTGCTAATATTCCTCGTCCTCTTCTCTTGACAAGCACTGCTTCTGTGTCCACAGAAGCTATTTTGATTTTGTCGATATGCCGTCGCTACGCTGCGAACCCCCAAAACCTCGCAATGCTCGTTTTGGGGAACCCCAGCCGCTCGGCTCGATATATTTGCCTTGCAGCAAATTCGATATGTTTTCGCTACGCTCAAACTCGATATGATATAAATCCGCACTCACGTAGTGAGCATATCGAGTGCGATAGCACATATCGAACGCATCAGCGTATATCGAAAATCCGCGCAAGCGGATTTATATCGATGCGTACCTGCTCTACGGCAGGTACGCTACGGGTGGCGGTTTTATTTTATTCCTGCCCGACAGACTCGTCAAGCTTTATTTTACGGACTATTGCGCTTTCAACGCGACGCTCCGCAAAAACATCTACCATGATATGAAGCCCATAGCATTCGACCTCGAAGCTGGTTCCGTCCTCGGGAATCTCATTAAGCTGACCGATAACAAGTCCGCCAAACGTATTGGCTTCAATATCCTCGGGTAGTTCAAGCTCGAGCTTATCGCATACATCGTCAAGCTCCGCATGTCCGGCGATGCGCCATGTACCGTCGTCAAGCGCTACTATGACGCTTTCCTCGGCGACCGCGTCGTCCGATTCGTCATATATATTACCCAGTATCTCCTCAATGAGGTCCTCCATGGTGACGATTCCCGCTGTGTCTCCGTACTCGTCAATAACTATCGCCATATGCTTCTGACTGCTCTGCATTTCGGAAAACAGCGCGTCACAGCTGACGGTCTCGGGCACGAAATAGGGAGCTCTGAGAATATCCCGCAACGGCCGAGGCTGCTCAGCGCGCAGATTGATCAGATATTCTTTTACGATAAGTATACCGATAATGTTTGACTCATGCTCCTCCCACACGGGTATGCGGGAAAATCCGCAGTCAGCCATAGCGGCAATGATATCATTCTCGTTGGCGTCAACATTAATGCTCACGACCTCGCCCGCGCGCGTCATAACATCCTTGGCGGCGCTTTTGCCCAACTCAAAGATATTGTCTATCATCTCGCGCTCTTTGGCGTCGATAGCGCCCGTTTTCTCGCCGACATCCGCCATCAGGCGAATATCATCCTCTGTGACCTGCTCCTCTTCCTTCTTATCCTTGACACCGAACAGCAGTAGCACGCCCGCGGTCGAGACCGACAAGAGCCAGATAACAGGCTTCAGCACGATAGCAACAACCCGCACAACTGGAGTGGTGAATTTCGCCACCTGAATCGGGAAATGCATACCGATGCGCTTGGGCACCAGCTCGCCGAGCACCAGGGTAAAGAATGAAAGAATAAGTGTGATAGCTACTACCGCCAACGTATCCAGCGTTTGCTCGGGTATAGCGGTAAAATTGAGGTCATCGACCAGCCAACGGACCAGTCTTTCCGAAAAGTTGTCTGCCGCAAAGGCACTGCCGAGAAATCCGGCGAGCGTTATGCCTATTTGGATAGCCGATAAAAACGATGTCGGCTGTTCTACCAGCTTCAGCATACGGGCGGCACGCTTGTCGCCCTCCTCTGCTTCTTTTTTAAGCTTGTTGACGTTGAGTGAGACCATAGAAATCTCACATGCGGCAAAAAATGCGTTTACAAGTATCAAAAATAACTGTAAAAGCAATTGTCGCCCAAATGGGTCCAAAACAGTATCCTCCGATTTAAAAATATATTATGCCATAATGGCACATAATAAGTATATCATATTTCGGAGCCTTTTTCAATGTGCAAACAGCACTACCGCCGCGCCGCCAAAGCCAAAGCCATTTGTACATATCTCACAAATCTCAAACTGTTTTACGTTATCATTTCGGTACGCAAAAAATCAAGTATCTTTTTTTCCTCGCGCGACACCTTGACCTGACTCAGCCCCAGGCTGTCCGCCGTTTGCTGTTGAGTCATGTTTCGGTAATATCGCAACAGCACTATACGCCGCCACAGCGGCTGCATTTTTGCTATCGACTGTGCTAGCGCGATGCTGTCGGAAAGCTGTTCGATATCGTTATGATCGTCGGCAATGGTGCCCTCCAGTGTTACGCCCTCGTCACCGTAGACGGTGTCCGAAAGTGACGACACCGGCGTCATGGCGTCAAAAGCCACCGCCGCCTCCTCGGGGCTGACGCCGCACAGCTCGGCAAGCTCGCCTATGCGCGGTTCTCTTCCCTCGTCGCTGACGATGCGCGTTCGTTCCCGCATGAGCATAACACCAAGTCTTTTATACCCGCGGCTTATCTTTATTATTCCGCTGTCGCGCAGATGGCGTCTTATCTCACCGATTATGAGCGGCACGGCGTAGGTGGAGAAAGCATTGCCCCTCTCGATATCAAACGAGCGTATCGCTTTTATCATACCTATCATGCCTATCTGGATAAGATCCTCCAGTTCTGTCCCTCGGTCACGGAAACGCAGAGCAATACTTCGTACAAGTCCGCTGTTGTTTTCAATCAAGCGCTCCATTGCGCGCTCGTCGCCCGCTTGCGCTTCGGCTATCAATTCGAGATTGTGCGAATATACCTCGCGGCTGTCGGGTGAAGTATTCATATATACCTCCGAAAAATGCTATGTATTATCCGACCTGCCCGCGATGCTTTTGTACATGACGACAGTCGTCCCACGTCCGGGCTTTGACGACACTTTCAGCTTGTCCATAAAGCTCTCCATGACTGTAAAGCCCATACCTGAACGCTCACCCGCGGCGTCCGTGGTAAACAGCGGTGCTCTTGCCTCCTTGACATTCGGTATGCCGCAACCCTTGTCGCGTATGTCGATGCGCACGGTACCGTCCTCAAATGACCGCAACGTGATGTATATCAGCCCAACGCTGTCGCGGTAGGCGTGAACTATGCAGTTAGTCACCGCCTCGGAAACAGCGCACTTGATATCTGCCAGCTCGGGCGCGGCGGGATCAAGCTGAGCGCAAAACGCGGCCACAGTTGCCCGCGCCAGCCCCTCATTTACCGAAAGCGAGGGCAATGTCAGCTTCATCTGATTTTTCACAGCTCCGCAAAACGCATTGTTTTTCATTTGTTTTCACTCTCCTCCCCCGTTCTCACGGGTATTATTCTTTTGATGCCTGCAAGCTCCAGTATACGCACCGTTGCGGGCGATGGGTCGGCAATGACCATAGTTCCGCCGAGCTCCCGAAGCAACGAGTATCTCCCCATGATAAAGCCCAGCCCCGAGCTGTCCATAAACCCGACCTCGGAAAGATCGAGCACCATACTCTCGGGTCTTGTTTCGCATATCAGCGCATCAACATCCTGCCGCAGTCTAACGGCGCTGTGATGATCGACCTCGCCGCTAAGCCGCACATAAAGCTCGCGCTCACACAGCTCATATTCAAAGCCGCAATTACTTTTTATCATTTCTACGTCCTTTCCTTTCCCAAATACTGCCTTTGCCATGATTTTAGCACATCGACCGCGCAAATAGTGTCGCAATGTGGGTGTGAAATAAAAAAATCGGGAGCGCTCTCGCGCTCCCGCAATTATGAAATACGATTATTTTAGTCTGATCTCTGTCGCACTGCCGGCAGTATAGGGAATGGGCAATATGACCTGCTCGCCCTCAAGCCCTGCAACGAGGCACTCCTTAAAATTATTGTTTTGGCCACCCTCGTCCTTGGAGAACAGCACCATATTATAATTTTTGGCCTTTGCGTTTGCAAACGACGAGCTGCCGCGCGGCCACAGCAACGTTTCGGGAGCAACCGTCTTATAAGCAGTTATCAGACCCGATTCGTTGCCCCAGGGCGTTCCGCCGTGATGCGCGACCTGCAGCATATCGCACTGCATATAATCGTCAAATGTCTTGGCGGCGATCTCCATGCCATTACCCGTGTTATCACCCGTCATGAGAAAGGTGTCGCCCGTGTCAAACGTCATCTTAATAGTAAGCGACGTTGTATTCAAGGCATTGCAGATCTTCGGAGCAAAGCTCTCGATGGTGTAAAGTATATCCATCCGGACATTTGCCTCGTAAAATATCTGTCCTACATGAACATAATGAACATCCGCCTTAAGCGCCTTTGCCGCGGTAATAACCTTGGTCCACATAGAGCCCTCGGTATCGTTCCAGTTCTTGCCGTATGTAGACGAATTTATGGCGCGGTTACGTTCCGAATCGGACATGAAATTCACGAGGAATTTCTCAACGATCATGCCCTTGAATTTGGAATACTGCTCGATTATCATGCCGCAGTGGTCACCGTGCGCGTGAGTTATTATCCAAGCCGCGATGGTGATCTTCTCGCCTGACTTAAGATAATCCTTGGATTGTTCCTTGAGCGCCGCGATCAGCAGATCGCCCGATTTGGAACCGCCGTTGTCGTTAAATCCTCCGTCCATGATAATAAATCTGCCGTCCTCAAGACGAATGATCATGCTCTGGCCATTAGACGCACGCTCACCCGTTGTGGCGTGAGTATATTCAAGCCCCAGCATTGTGATCTGAGAGGTGGTGACCTTTTCATAGACATTGTCCTCCTTGAGGCCCACCGGCAATGCCCGCGGCTCGATTATAATGCGGACTGAATCCTCATAATCATAGTAACCGAGATTGATAGTATATTTATCGTTGTTATATGTAGCAAACTGATTATCGGATACGGTGTTGGTCGTATACTGCTCCCAACCGTCTCCGTCAAGCTTGGTCAGATATGCGGAATATTCCTCGGGAGTGGTGTCATTGATAAGCACCAGCGTCGCGTTACCGCCACACTCATAGGTACAGTTAAAGGTTCCGTTCTCATAAGTAGGCAATGCATTAAGCATAGCGTCGCCAACGCCGCTGTAATAAGTATCGGCTGGAATGACGAGCTCGCCATCGGCAGCGTTGCTGTTTATAAGCGCGGTTACCTTACGGCAAGCGGCTTCGAGCGCATCACCGGAATAAGCGGCAATGACCAGCTTGTTTCCAACCACCTTGACCACGTAATTCCCGTACGCAAGCTCGGCATAAGTATCCACAGACTCGCTGTATTCGGTAACACCGACAAGTATCTCGACGGCCTCACGGTCATACTCCTGACCGGGCTTTATCCAGTCGGTACCGATCTGGGGCAAAACAGAAGTTGCCGCCTTAATAGCTTTATGGATATCGGAGGCACAGTTAGCCGACACAGCGCCGATCTCAACATCATCCGAGCGAACAACGCGAACATAATTGGTGCCGCCCGCAACCATGACAAGGTCTGATGGTGTATCGTCTTCCACAGCCGCGGCAGTTGTATCGGCGGATGTAGTCACATTGTTATTGGCGGTAGTGGTATCTTCACCGTCAGAGGCAGGGGACGTATCGCACGATGTCAGCATTACTGCCGAAATCAACATAACCGCAGACATCAAAAGCGCGATCAGCTTGGTGGATGGCTTCATAATTGGCATTACCTTTCTTTAAATATTGGATATGTATTGTGCTGTCCACTACATTCTACCACACTTTACTCAATATTGCAAGTATTTATTTACATCAAAAAGCGGGAGCGCCGAAGCGCTCCCGCGATAAATATCAATTAGCTGCCAACTCTTATCTCTGTCGCGGTACCGACTGTATAAGGAATAGGCACTATTACCTGCTCGCCTTCATTACCTGCAACCAGGCATTCCTTGAAGTTCTTATTGGCACCGCCCTGATCGGTCGAGAACAGAACGATGTTATAGTCCTTCTTCCAGTATCCGGGATATGCGTTGGAGCTCTGAGGCCACAGCAGTGTTGCAGGCGAAACGACCTTATAGGCCTGGATCATACCCGAGTTGTTGCCCCAGGTGGTGTAGCCGTGGTGGCAAACCTGCAGCATATCGCACTGCATATAGTCCCCGAACATCTTTGCCGCGATCTGCATGCCATTACCGGTGGTATCACCTGTCATAAGGAATGTGTCGCCGCTGTCAAATGTCATCTTCATGGTAAGAGACGTGGTATTGAATGCGTTGCAAAGCTTCGGAGCAAAGCTCTCGATGGTATAAAGCACATCAATCTTAACGTCCGCGATATAGAACACCTGACCTACATGGACATACTGCAGATCTGCCTTTAGCGCCTTAGCTGCGGTAACGACATTCGTCCAGCCGCTGCCCTCGCCGCTGTCCCAGTTGCCCTTGTATTCGGAGGAGTTCATAGCCTTATTTCTCTCGGTATCCGAGATGAAATTGACAAGAAACTTCTCAACCTTCATTCCGGAGAATTTGGCATACTGCTTGCCGATCATACCGGAATGGTCACCGTGAGCGTGTGTAATTATCCACGCCGCAATGGTTATCTTCTGACCTGCCTTGAGGTAGTCCTTAGACTGATCCTTAAGTGCATTTAGAAGTATGTTGGTGTGCTGAGTATTGTTACCGCCGCCGTCGATAACTATGAAGCGACCGTCGGCAAGTCTTATCAGCATACTCAGACCGTTGTTATAGTGCGAACCGGTGCTTGCGAAATAGTCAAGACCGAGCATGGTAATCTGGGTAGTAGTCACCTTTTCGTAAACATTGTCCTCTTTCAGTCCCACAGGCTTTGCAAGAGGCTCGATGATGATACGTGCAGCATCCTCATAATCGTAGAAACCGAGGTTGAGGGTATAATCAGCGGTATTGAAGGTAGCAAAATAATTGCCATTGATCTCATTGGTAGTATACTTTACCCAACCTGCACTCTCAAGCTTGGTTAGATATGTATTGTAGGCATCCACGGTTGTGTCGTCGATTAAAAGAAGCGTTGCGTCTCCTCCGCACTCATAGGTAGAGATGAAGGTACCGTTTTGATAAGAAGGAATTACGTTGAGGTCAGCGTCGGTAACACCGGCAAACATAGTGTCGGCGGGAATGGTAAGCTCGCCCTCTGCAGCTCTCTCCTGAATAAGCTTCTTTACCTGACGGCAAGCCTCATACATAGCAGCGTCGGAATAAGCGGCAATGACCAACTTTTTGCCGACGACCTTAACGAGATATTCGCCGTACGAAATATCTGCGAGAACCTCTTTGGACTCGCTGTACTCGGTAACACCGACAAGTATCTCTACCGATTCATGGTCATATTC
>JAFTRE010000017.1 GCA_017462385.1 Clostridia bacterium
AAAGCGGTTCTTTTTTGCCCTGTTTATGCACAACACTATTATTTATTATATCACATATCGCATAGCTTGTAAAGATATTTTTGTGAATAAATGCAAATTTCTACCTCTTGAACAAAAAATAATTGTTAATTTCTTGCAAATTGCCAATTGCCAAAGCTGTTATTATGTGATACAATATAAGTGCAAAGGAGGTACGGTCCAATGTACAATTAAGCTTGAGGGCTTTGACGTATATATGAATGAACCGACAGTGAGAGAAGCCCTTTGTTGATCGGGATATCCGATATTCACCCATGTCAGCGACAAGCGCAACCAAAATGGAGTTGTTCTCAATAGAGAAGAAGGAATTGACGGAATTTGAATTTGGGAGTTGCAGGGGCGCGACGGACGGGTAGACGAAGAAAGAGAGGATAACAAAAGATGTTAGATATCAAGAACGACCAGAAGTGACCCTTGATTGCGGGTACGAAAGCAGTCAAGGGTCACTTCTTTTTTTGCAATTTAAAGTGAAGCGCAACAGGAGTTGCGCGTTTTTTATATAAGAGCGGGGTAAAACCCCGCTCGTTTGGTTAATAATTAAAGCCGTAGATGTCGGTTATGGTCTCGCTGACGCCGGGGATGGAGGAGCAAAGCTCGCTCATCATGTCGCAATAGCGCTCGTAAAGCGTATCCGACAGTGTCTCGTTTTCATAGAGCACCAGCATGGCGGCGACGTATGCTGCGGCGAGCGGAACAAAGCGCTCGGACAGCGGAAATTCGGTGTCCAGCTCTATGCAGACCGAACTGAAAGACGGTTGTACGTCGAGTCCCTCGCGCTCGCGCCATACCGCGTCGATATCACCCGCCTCACAGCAGACGGCGGCGAGCAGATAGGGCGCGCGCTCGGCGTAATCACTTTCGTGATCCGCCTCGCTCTGCGCGAGCAGAGCGAGGGCGGCGAGGTAGACATCGCGGCAGAGAACAGAGGTTGCCATGTCTTATGCGCTTACGACGCCGAGGTTGAGCAGTACCATCTCGTTGGGGTAAACGACCTTTGCGCCGTACAGGTGCAGGCCCTTGACCGCGTCGGCGAAGCGCTTTTCGGGACGGTAGGCGTTTATCTCGGACAGCTGCTCGGCAAATGCAATGGCACGCTTGGTGCGGGCGAGGCATTTGTAGAACACGGTGCCGTCGATGTCGGAGCTTGCGATGTTGTTGGAAACGTAGATCTTGCAGCCGCCGATACTGCCGATGCAGCCGTTGTCGAGCGCGTCGGCGTTGTCGGTAGAAAGCTCAATTTTTGCTTTGAGAATAAGCGCGGCGACGGCGGGAGACACCTCGATGACGATATCGGATGCGTCCGAGACGTTGTTGGCAAAAAGGCGGGTACGTGCGTCGATAAGGTGATCGATTATGTTTGCGGCGGTGGTCTCAGCCTCGTTGATGGTGGAGCCGGCACCTGTGAACAGCGAGAAAACATGCGCGTCGGCGGCGTTTGCGAGCGCGCTTGCCGCGATCTTCATTGCTTCGTTCATCAGCTTGGGGGTGCACTGTGCGCGGTCGATGTCGTCGATCTGGAAGTTGAACGCCTTTGCCTGATTGATGGAAAGCGTACGGAGCGTGTCGGAGAGTGCCTGCGGCTCGGACATATCGGTGTCTTTTGTGTAGTCGAACACGGACACGTCGCCGACACCGACGATATTGACCATAGAGCCTTTTTCCTTAATATCGCCCTCGAATTCGCGGTTGCAGTGACGTACTGCGATGTACTTTTTATCAAGCTGGGTATAGAGATTTTCACTCCAGACGGTGGGTATGAAATTAGAAATTGCCATTTTTTGTTTTTCCTTTCGTTTTTAAAATTTTTTTGTTTTAAATTCAATTCCAAAGCTTCATGGAATCCATGATCTTTGCGTAGTTTGCCCGAACCTCGGCGGCGCTCATGGCGCGCACCTCGGCGGGCGAGAAATAGTCGGCGGCATTTCCGCCGACACCGCCGCTTGATGCGGCGCGGTTGCGGTCGTTGATTTCGGCGGCAAGCGCGTCGCGGCGGCGTTGCTTTGCCTCGGCAAAGGCTACCGACGCGGCGAGCGGAAGCCCCGCGCGGACTCCCTGCCAAACCTCGTCGGGCAGAGAGGCGAGCGAGCGCTCGGGATAAAGCTCGGCAAATTCGGCGCACTCCTCGTTCATTCTCTGCATCGCCTCCTCGCGCGACGCAAGCTCTGCACGTAGCTCTGCAAGCTCGGCGCGCAATCTGTCAAGCTCTTCGTCGCCGTCCGGGTCGGGCTCCGACGGTGTCCCGTCGGCGGGAGAGGCGGGAGTGCAGACATCTTCCGATTGCTCGGGCAGGTCGAGTGCGCTCGGTTTTAAAATGTCGTCATTTTGAAGCATCGATATCTTCTCCTTTCGTATTTTTCAGCTGTTCGATAAGTCGAACCCGGTCGCTGACCAGCCCTGCGGGTAGCCTTTCTATGTACTGAATGGGCGTGATGCAACCGGCGTCAAGCAGGCGGTTGAGCATGCTCAGCGCGCCTGCGGCGGTGTAACGGCTGATCTCGCCGACCTCCACCCGCGCACGGGGCAGATGATTGCGCAAAAGCGTAAAATTGACGGGCGAGGCGGTGTCGCCTCCCTCGGCATGATAGGGCAGAAGCCGACGGTCGGGGTAATAGGCGCACATCATGTCCGCCCAAATATTTGCAACGCTTTCTATGCATTGAAAATAATTGTGCCGCACCTGTTCGAGCGGTATTCTTGCCGCCTCCTGAAGCGAAAGTATTGCGCTGGCATTGGTGGCGTCGCCCTCGCCGAGCGAGGTCTCGGTAGCACCGCAAAGGTCGCGTGTCAGCTCGACGGTCATTTTGATAAGACCGAGATAGTCGTCGGCAAGCTCTCCGACGCCCACTACCTGTACCGCGTCCGCAACATTGGTGCCGCCTACCGCCGCGATAGCCTCTCCGACCTCGTTTGACCATTCGGGAATGCGGCTTTTGTCATACACCACCTTGGAAAAGGCGGTGTCGGTCATGTGCTTCATGACCATTGAAAAGGCGCGGTTGACAAACTTTTGGTTGGGTATGAGCGAGCTTACGGGAGAGGTGCCGTGAAAGCTGTTTTTGGTGGGCAACCAGTTGAAGTAGGCTACGGGGTACAGAGTTTGCGGCGTGACACAGCGGCGTATGACGGCGTAACGGGTGGATTTTTCAAATACGACGTGTCCGTCCTCGCGCCAAAACTTGATGATAAACGTGGTCTTGTCGCCGTCCTCGCCCTCAAGCTCATATTGAGCCATGTCGCCGGATTGCACCGAACGGTCGCGGTCGGGTACTATTTTTGCGATCTCGCGCTCGTCTCTGCCCGCACGTCTTGCTTCGGCTCGCAATGCGTTGACACCGGCGCGCCCGGAGAGAATTATATATTCCTGCGACTGTATGTCGGCTCGGTTGACATCGGCGACAAACAGGTTTGTGTTGTCGATGACCTCGGTGGATATGTCGCCCGACAGCATTTGACCTGCATGCGCATCGGGATCCCACCAGCAGTACAGCACGCCGTCGCCCGACAGTGCGGCATCTGTCAGCAGGCGGTAGACCTTGCTGTCCATGCGCTCCCGTTCCCAACGGTAGGCGGCGTTGCGCGTCAGCATGCCGACAGCCTCGCCAACCGCCTCGGCAGTCGCGGGATCCGAGATGTATGGCAGGTTTTCGTCGCTGAAAATGATGGAAAGGTCGCCCGAGGCTACGGTGCAGACCAGATAATCGGTCACGCGGCGAATGAGATTGAATACGGGGCGGGGAAGTCCCGCGCCTTCGTTTCCCCATTGCTCGCCGCGGTAAAAGCGCTCATTGCGGCGAACTGTCTCAAACAGCCCGATGCGGCGCTTGTATTCGAGACCGAATTCGTATTGCCGCCACGCTTTTGTCATGCTTTGATTCATTTTTGTTCCTTTCTTGTGTTTGTTGTTTGATCGCCGACACTGTTTTGAAACATAGCGGCTTGGCAGTGGCACATATCAAAATTCGTAAATGCTCGGCTTGCGCCGAAAGGTAAACAGTCCCGAATTTTGGGGTTCGGGCGGCGAGGCGCGGGACATGAGCGCGTAGCGCAACGCCTCGGGCGCGTGGGTGAGGATGTGAGGCTCGGCGGCGGCATCCTCTGGCCGGTTGGGGTCGCACAAAAGCGCGGACAGGTTGCCGATGAGCGTCGGGCAGAGCTTGCTGATGTATAACGCGGGGCGGGGGACATTGTTGCTCCCACGTGTCTTTGCTGCGGCGAGATAGTCGTGAACTACCCGCCATCCCGGTATCCGTCGGTCATCGGCGGGACGCAACGGCGGTATGCCGGGTACACGGGACAGTATTTCAACCCCCGAAAGTCCGCTGTCCTGCCGACGGTTCCACAAGTCAGGCGAGGCGACGATATATTCGCACCCTCGGCAAAATTCGGCGGCGACCTCGGAGGCATCTCCCAGCGTCAGCTCGGGACGGCACAGCTCACGCTCCACCCATATGTTCGCATCCGCATCTATCCCGCAGTAAAGCAGTGCCAGCATGTCCAGCCCGTAATCCATGGCGGCAAAGTGCCGCATGCCTGCGGGTAAGTCGGCGGAATCAACAGTGTGAACGGTGGGATCGAATTCGGGGAAAAACTGTCCCTCGAAAACGTCCCAGCGCCCGACCAGCCATGCGTCACGCAGACGGGGAGGCAATGAACGCAATGAGTCTACATAATCGGGATCGGAGCCAAGCAGGGCGGAGTTGTCAAATACCCGCGCGGGGATAAAGCAGTAGTC
Organism: Clostridia bacterium; assembly: GCA_017462385.1. Classification (GTDB taxonomy): domain Bacteria; phylum Bacillota; class Clostridia; order Oscillospirales; family CAG-272; genus UMGS1002. Next base: position 4,772 of record JAFTRE010000017.1, read on the forward strand.
ATCGGGACGCTCATTCTCGCGAAAGTCGCGATCGACAAACAGTCTTTTGACCCATGAATGCCCCACACCGCCGGGATTGCAGGTCAGATACATTCGCCGCGGGTAGGGTGACGTACCGCGCAGACAGGCCTTGAAGATAGAAAACTGATATTCGCTCAGCTGCGTTGCCTCGTCTATGGCGATAATGTCGTATTCCTGCCCCTGATAGCGAAGTACATCGCGATCGTTCGCGCAATAGCCCAGCTGTATGCTGCTGCCGCCGCGTACCTCCAGCCGCTTTTCGCTCTCGTGCCAGCGCAGTAGAGCTCCGTATTCGTGTAACAGCGGCTCGACGTGGTTTGAGCGAAGCTCGGGATATGTGCGTCGGACGAGCAAACAGCGAATGCCGCGATAGCGCAGGCAAAGTAATATCAGCTTGCGCCGCAATGCCCAGGACTTACCGCCACCGCGCGCACCGCCGTAGGCGGTGAAGCGGGCGCGCGAATCAAAAAAGCGTTGCTGAGGTGCGGAGGGGATGCCGCCGATGTGAAGCTCGGTCGCCATTATTCGCTGTCACGCTCTGAGTTGTGATCGAAAATGACGGTCAGCGAGTCGTCGCGCGGCTCATCCTCGTCGCCGTAGCCCAGCCGCTTTTTGAGATAACTTCCGAGCAGAGCGGCAGGCTTGGAGGAGTTGAGCGCCTCGTCCTCCAGCGCATCGCGAATGCGCGCGACCTGCTCGCGATACTGTTCCGGCAACTGCCCGAACGCCTCTACCGACATTCCGAGCCGACGGCAAAGCCCCGCAAGGTTGGGAAGACGCTCGTTCTCCAAACAGTCATTGATGTATGTCTCGGCCAGCGACAAAAGCCTACAGGGCTCTATGTCGCAAGCAGAGACATTTTTGTTATCCATACATGTGATTCAGCTCCTTTTTTGTAAATTTGCTCTTTGATATGTGCCGATAAAATTTTAGCTAAAAAAATAGTGCCACAGGGTGCCAAGCAGTGACACTCTGTGACAGCAAAAAAGAAAACATCCACCGAAATTAAATTTCATTCAGCGGATGTTTCCTTCTATTTAATTATGTAGCGCCATAATCGCGCTTGATCCTCGGGAGTTGCATATCCTATGCCGACACGTTCGGATGCTTCGTATTCGGGTACCGCTCCGTCGTCTTCTATCCATAGGCCCGTCTCGGGCGTCAGCGGCAGACGGTTGTACGCGCGCGTGATGCCGAGCAGCTTTGTCGCGCGTCCGGGTCCCGGCGCGCCCTCAACGCCGCGTATCAAGACCGCTTCGGGGTGGTCGGCGGGACCTGTCACAACATTGAACAGCTCATGAATTCCGTAGCAAAGATAAACATAAGCCACGCCGCCACTAAGATACAAGGTATCGGTGCGCAGCGTGCGCCCTTTTGAGGCGTGACAGGCAGTGTCCTGCTCGCCAAAATAGCATTCGGTCTCCGTAATGCGGACGCGTACTATGCTTCCGTCTTCCCGCCGCCGACATAACAGCTTGCCAAGCAGTGCGGGCGCGAGCACGGTCGCGGGGGCCGAGAAATAATCGGGTTGAAGTATTTTCGACATATCAGGTTTGGTTAATAAAATTTAAAATGTGGGGCATGAGAGGAATATTGCCCTGCTTGTCGGGCTTGACCATGCCGCTGTGTGTAGCGCCTTCAAGGTCGACAAAATGTATTGGCGACGAATATTCAAAATGACGCAGTGTTGCGGCGAGCAGAAGATTTTGCTCGCGGCGGCATGTCATGTCGCGGTCGGAGGTGGCGATAAGCAACGGCTCACCCTCGCCCGAACGAATGTGATAAAGCGCCGCGGTGTCGTCGATAATGCAGACGCGCGGATCAAGCCCCTCACTTTCCGCAACGGAAAAATGCTTGGTCGGCTGACCGCTGAGTAGTAACCATCCCGCAATTTGGGAACGATCAACGCCCCGCTCAGCGAGATAATGACGGTCAAAGCACAGCATCATGCACAGATATGCGCCCGCCGAATGCCCGCCAACATAAATTTTGCTTATGCGGTCGGTGTATTTACCAATGTCGCGTATTATGGCGGCGACTGCATCGGCAGCGTCATTAATGAAATCGGGATATTTGGCTTTGGGAAACAGCCTGTAATCGGCTATTGCGACTGCCATCCCGTGCTCTGCGGCGCGCGGGGCGAGGGCGTTTTTGTCCTTTTTACCCTTTTTGAGACTGCCACCGTAAAAATAAATTATCAATGGGCAGTCGCCGTCGCCGCCCGGCATATGAAGGTCGTAGCAGTTGCGCTCGGTGCGCGATGCCGTATAGGGGATGTCGCGGACAACAGATGTACTCATAGCTTTATTCCACGCGCTTTAATGAACCCGGCGACTTCGTTTGCGGTCGGAAGTGAGGTGTAAGCGCCGGCGCGGCTGACCGTTATACTTCCGACAGCGTTGCCGTACTTGCCCGCGCGCTCAACATCGCCCGAACGCAGGTATTCGAGCGTAAAGGCGGCGGTGAACGCGTCGCCTGCGGCGGTCGTGTCGACGACCTTTGTATCGTATGCGGGAAGGCAGTGATAATAAAGCCCGTCGTATATGTAGACTCCGCGACCGCCCAGCTTGATAACGTAATAATGCGCATTGACGATCTTAGACAGCGCAATTGCGGCACGCAGACAGTTTTCGGGGGAGCTTGGGCTTATGCCCGTAAATATTTCCGTCTCGGTCTCGTTGGGCGAGAATACCTCGAGCGGTGGCAGGCGATCGAGCGGAAATGCCTTTGTTGCGGGCCCCGCGTCGATAAAAATGGGGACGCCGGCCTTTGAGGCGCAATTCGCGGCGTAAATGATGGCTTCGGGGTCTATCTCGAGCTGCATAAACAGCGCATCTGGGTAGCAGGTCATGGCATTGTCGATGTCGTCGCTCGTGATGGCAAGGTTGGCTCCTGGATAGACCACTATGCGGTTGACCCCGTTTTCCTCGACCATGATGGCGGCAAGTCCCGTGGCATTATTGTCATCGCGAGCTATGAAGCGCGTGTCGATTCCTTCCTTTTTATATAAGTTGCTCAGCAACGCACCGTTGGCATCATTGCCGAGGCGTGTGCAAAACACACAGTCACCGCCAAGGCGACGAATGGCAACTGCGGAGTTTGCACCTTTGCCGCCGGGGATAAAGCGATAAGATCCGTTGTCTATCAGAGTTTGTCCCGCCGAGGGAATGGTGCGCATGTTCATGACAAAATCCATGTTTGCGGAACTTACGACGAGTATACGTTTTTCCATAGCGATCTCCTGATGATATTCTTCATTTAATATATTATAACTCATATTTACCCACAAATCAATATGCTGTTTGGTGATTTTGAAGAAATTAAAATAATTTTGAAAAATCTCTTGACAAATTTCAAATAAAGTGGTATTATATCAAGGCTGTCGAAAAACGGCGGTGCTGCTTGTAGTAAGTTTGAAAAAAGATGAAAAAAAGTTTAAAAAACTTTAAAAAACCTCTTGACAAAGTGAAAGACAAGTGGTATAATATACAGGCTGTCCACGAGAGGGGCGGCGGGAGAGCGAACGGCTCTGCCCTTTGATCCTTGAAAATTGAACAACACATCATGTAGAAATAC
>JAFTRE010000001.1 GCA_017462385.1 Clostridia bacterium
CAACTCCACCGGCGCTGCTAAGGCTATCGGCCTCGTTATCCCCGAGCTCAACGGCAAGCTGATCGGTTCCGCTCAGCGCGTTCCCACCTGCACCGGTTCTACCACTATTCTGGTAGCTGTTGTTAAGGGCACTAACGTAACCAAGGAAGGCATCAACGCCGCTATGAAGGCTGCTTCTTCCGCTTCCTTCGGCTACACCGAGGAAGAGCTGGTTTCCTCCGATATCATCGGTATTACCTACGGTTCTCTGTTCGATGCTACCCAGACCATGGTTGCTAAGATCGACGACGACACCTATCAGGTTCAGGTCGTTTCTTGGTACGACAACGAGAACTCCTACACCAGCCAGATGGTTCGCACCATCAAGTACTTCGCAGAGCTGAAGTAATTTAGTCTTACAACAAGACACATAAAAACCGAGGGTCAAGGCATTGCCTTGACCCTCGGTTTTTTAAACGAGTGCAACCTCGCAGTCGTTTGAGATAATGTCGGCGTGAGTGCCCTTCATTGACAGTATGCACTGACTCTCACCAACTCGAAACGGCTCGCGCCGCTCGCGGAACGCGCTGACGTGTCCGAGCGGAAACTCGTCTCCGTCTATCTCAACATGGGCAACGCCGAAGATGTTGCGTCTGTATTTGACCGTATGTACAGCCTCGCCCGAATTTATGGTCCATTCTTTTTTCATTTTTATGGATTACCCTTTTTATTTGTTTTTCAGTACTTCACAGGTTATGGTAAGTCCGTCCCCCTGTGACTTAGCAGACCAGATTATATGACGCGGACATTTTTCCACGCACACACCGCAATCGACGCATTTTTCGTAATCTATGACGGCCAACGATCCCTCGACCTTGACAGCACCGTACTCGCAGTTTTTCTCGCAAAGGCGACAGCCGATGCAACCGACCTCGCACACCTTTCGCGTAACAGCGCCCTTCTCCGCCGACTTACATCCGATCCAGTGAGCACTATCATATGGAATAAGCTCTATAACATGCTTGGGACATGTCGCCACGCACACACCGCAACCGCGGCATTTATGATAGTCGACCGCCGCAACGCCGTTCTCAACGGTAATGGCTTCAAAAGGACAAGCATCCGCGCAAGTGCCAAGACCTACACAACCGTTTGCACACGCCTTGTCGCCCCCGCCCAGCTTGGCGGCGGCGATACAGTCATGAGCCCCCTCATAAATATATTTTGAGGTAGTCAGGTCACAGGTGCCCGAGCACATCACCTGCGCTCTTTTGCGCACTGTTTTCTCGACACTGATACCCATTATCTTTCCAATAGCCTCGGCGACCTCGTTACCGCCCACGGTGCAGGCATTGGGCTTTGCCTCGCCCTTGACAATAGCCTCGGCAAGCGCCGCACAGCCCGAATATCCGCAACCGCCGCAGTTGGCACCGGGCAGTACATCGGTGACGGCGGGTACGCGCTCGTCGACCTCAACGGCAAACGCCTTTGAAGCGACAGCCAGCACTATACCGAATACAAGTCCCAGCCCTGCAAGTATCAATATAGGAGTAAGAATTTGCATCTCACGTCACCTCCTCAGGAAAAGTTGACGCCCGAAAATCCGGCGAACGCCATTGCAAGCAACCCCGCCGCGATAAGCGTAAGGGGAAAACCGCGGAAGGCACGCGGTGCGGCATCATAGTCGATGCGGGAGCGCAGGCCTGCAAAAATAACTATTGCCAGCGTAAATCCGATTGCAGCAGCAAAGCCGTAGCAGACAGAGCCAATAAAATCGTAACCGTTCTGGATATTGACCAGTGCCGCTCCCAGAACCGCGCAGTTGGTGGTAATTAGCGGCAGGAATATGCCCATCGCACTGTAAAGCGCGGGAACGAATTTGCGCAGGAACATCTCGATGAACTGCACCAGCGCCGCGATCACAAGTATAAAGGCAACCGTTTTCAGGTATTCGAGTCCGAACGGCTTAAGCAACAAATAATACACCGCCCAGGTCACAGCGCTTGAGATGGTCATAACGAACGTAACCGCCATGCCCATTCCCAGTGCCGTTCCCGGCTTTTCGGAAACTCCGAGGAAAGGACAGCAGCCGTAGAATTTTGAGAAAATAAAGTTTTCGACGAGTATCGCGCCGAACATCATAAGAAGCACTTCGGTAAAGCTCATTTGTCTTGCTCCTTTGTTTTCTCCGCCTCATGCGCCAGTATTTCCTCTGCCGCGGCACGGGCGTTGTTTTTGTCATCGGCACGGTTTTTAAGTGCCTGAACGGCCGCCACAATAAAGCCGAGCGTCAAGAACGCGCCTGCAGGCAATATAAATATGATGGCGGGTGAATAATTTTCTCCGAACAGGCTAAAGCCCAAAAATGTGCCGTTGCCGAGTATTTCGCGCACGGTAGCTATGAGTACCAGCGCGAAGGTAAAGCCAAGTCCCATGGAAAGTCCGTCGATGGCGCTTGGCAGTACGGGATTTTTTGACGCGAACGCCTCGGCGCGCGCCAGGATAATACAGTTGACAACTATAAGCGGGATAAACAAGCCCAGCGAGCCGTAAAGCTCAAAGAAAAACGCCTTAATGAGCAGCTCGACCGCAGTCACAAATCCGGAAATTATGACTATAAAAGCGGCTATTCTTACTTGTTTGGGAATAAATTTACGCAAAAGCGAGATGAGTACATTAGAGCAGATAAGCACTGCCGTTGCCGCCAGGCCCATACCGATGGCGTTAGAAACAGAGGTGGTGGTAGCCAGTGTCGGACACATTCCGAGTAGCTGAATAAGCACGGGGTTATTATCAATGATGCCGTCCTTGAACTGCTTTGCTATGCTTTTAAACGTCATTGTCCGTCTGCCTCCTGACTCTCAAATTCTATAAGTCCGATACTCAAAAGTATTTCTTGCGCGTCTTTTGCGCCCTGCTTGACCGCCGACGAGGTTATGGTAGCGCCTGCAATGGCGTCCACCTCGGAAGTATTTTTCTTGCCGACAAAGCCGTCAATAAATGGCGATTCCGTAGCGCGACTGCCCAGACCCGGAGTCTCGGAGTGCGAGACCACGCTCACGCCTATCAGCGTTCCGTCCTGCGCAACGCCGACCAGCATATTGATATCGCCGCCAAAGCCGGACGAATTGAGATTGACGCAATAACTTTTTTCACCATTGCGAACTATCTCATATATTGCTTCGGCCGTCGCGGGAATATCGGAAAGTGTCGTATATTCAACGCCCTCGCCGAACATGGTCTCGATAGACTCTCTTATCTCGGATTCGAGATTTTCGGCTATCTTTTGGTATGTAAGCGCGTTTACGCCCGCGACAACGCCCGCGGTGACCGCGCATATAACAAACAGTGTCAGCACCATGCGAAGATAGGGGGCAAAACCTTTTTTATTATTTGCCATGCTTTTTCTTCACCTCCCCGAAAACTCTCGGGCGCGTGACACGCTCGATGTACCAAACCAACGAATTCATTATCAGTATCGCAAAGGAAACGCCCTCGGGATAACCGCCGAAATAGCGGATAAACACTACAAGCGCTCCGCATCCAAATCCGAAGAGCAAGCGTCCGCGCGAGGTAACGGGCGAGGTAACGTAATCGGTCGCCATAAAGAAAGCGCCGATCATAAGTCCGCCCGCCAGTATCTCATACAGCATGAAATCAAGCCGACCGCCTGTCTGCGGGAAAATAAACGTCAAAACAGCGACCGTTCCGATAAAGGAAACGGGAATATGCCATGTGATGACCTTGCGTATGAGCAAATATATACCGCCGACAAGCAAAAGCAATGCGGAAACCTCGCCGATAGTACCGCCACAGCGTCCGAGCAGCATATCGACAAGCGACGCTTCGGGAAACGCGGCGTGCTTAAGAGACGCAAGGGGTGTTGCCGATGCGACCGCATCGACAGCTGAAAAAGCAAGTCTGTCATAAGGGGCGGTGTAAAATGTCATCTGCGCCGGCCACGCCAGACACAGGAAAACACGCGCTGCGAGCGCGGGGTTGAAAACATTGTGTCCGAGTCCGCCGAATATCTGTTTAACCACGACAATGGCAAACGCCGAGCCAACCACCGCCATCCACCAAGGCGCGGTCGAGGGCAGATTGAGACCGAGAAGTAAACCCGTAACAAGAGCGGAAAGATCAAGCACCGTTATCGGGCGGTGCATCAGCCACTGCGCGAGCGCCTCAAAGCCGACGCACGACACACAGCAAACAAGACATACCAGAAACGCACGCAATCCGAAAACACATGTCCCCCAAGCCAGCGTCGGGATAAGCGCTATGACGACATCCAGCATGATGCGAGTAGTGCTGTCCTTATGGCGTACATGAGGAGCATGTGCTACTGTCAGCATATCCGGTATCGCTGGCGACACCGTTGTATTTTTATCATTCATTTATATCACACCCTTTCTTCAACGTCTTGCGCGAAGCGCACCCTTTGCCACACGTATATATTGGATTATCTCCATGTGGCCGGGGCAAACATATGAACAGGTTCCGCACTCCATGCAGTCACCTATATGATAGTCCTCGCATTCGGCGTATTTTTTCGCCTGAGCCAGCTTGGCGAGGTAATTGGGCATAAGATGCATGGGGCAATGCGCAACGCATCTGCCGCAACGTATGCAGGTAGGCGGCAGTGCATTTCTGTGCTCCTCCCTGTCGGACAAAAACAGCAATGCCGAGGTCGCTTTTGTTATGACACCCTCCATATTCCATTGCGCCGCGCCCATCATGGGACCACCGTTGATGACCTTTTTGGGCGTCTCGCGGAGTCCGCCGCAAAATTCTATCACCTCTTTGATGGGTGTTCCGATGCGGGCAAGCACGTTTTTAGGTGTTCCGATACAGTCGCCCGATACCGTAACTATGCGCTCGGTCAGTGCCTCGCCGCGCGTGCAGGCGCGATAGATCGCCGCACAAGTACCCGCATTAAATATGACAAATCCGATATCGGCAAGACGCACGCCGTGCGTGGGCTCGCGACGGGTCAGTGCATAAATGATCTGACTTTTCTCGCCCTGAGGATATTTGGTCTTGAGCAGGCGCACCTCTACGTTTTTGCGCTCCCCCATATGCTCGCGAAGCAACGCTGCGGCGTCCTTCTTGTTGTCCTCGATGGCTATTATGGTATTGTCAACGCCCATAGCCCGCATGAGCAGATCTATGCCGCCCAAAAATTCCTCCGGACGCTCGAGCATGAGACGGTGATCGGCGGTAATATACGGCTCGCACTCGGCGGCATTGACGAGCAACGTCTTTGCCTTGCCCGTGGAGTTTTTAATCTTGGCGTACGAGGGAAAAACCGCGCCGCCCATGCCGACGATACCCGCCGCCCGCACTCTCTCGACTATCTGCTCACCCGTCAGCTCGTCGACAGACGGTGGCGGTGTGAGAGATGGGTCAAGCGTATCGAGAAAGTCGTTTTCTATCACTACCGCTTCAACAGGCGCGGCTCGCCCTGCATCCGCAATGCGCTCGACGGCTTTGACAGTACCCGAAACACTCGCGTGCACTGGGCACCATATAGACGCGTCCGACTCGGCTATCGGCTGACCGATATTGACATGGTCACCCGCCTTGACAGTCGCCCGCAACGGCGCACCGCTGTGCTGTGCCAGCGAGATCTTAACGACAGAGGGCGCGGGCATACGCTCGATAGCGCACCCTGCCGTGTCTTTATGCTCGTTGATATGTATACCACCCTTAAAACTCGGATTCAAGTATATTCCTCCCTTTTTGTATCGTCGTTTTTCCCCGACTTGATAAATCACATTTTTACTTATTATAAAGCTTTTTGCGATATTTTTCAATAGTAAATATAGACAGATTTTTATGATATTTTTTTATCATTGTATATGTAATGAAATCTTATTGTTTTGGGGCAAAACATAAAGATGCTGTTTTGTCCCAAATACCCGTACAGAATATCTTTGATTATTAACTGTTGACAAAGAGCCGTATACATGGTAAAATAAAATTGACATTTATTGAAAGAAAGGAACGCTGAAAAATGAAAAAATATATAATTACCATCGGCATATTTATGCTCGTTGTCTGTTCGCTTATACTGACGACCTCTGCGGCGAGTGTGGCAGGTGACCGTCTGCCCTCGGGTAGTATTGAAAAAGCCATCTATAACGAGCTCAAACCTCAAATAGCCGATGTTGCAAACGGAAAAAGCACCTCTACCGCCTTCACAGTGACCTCCGGTCTTTCATCTCTCAAATGGACAGCGGCGGAGCTCGGTTGTACCTTGATTGAAAACGGAGCGGTCTCGACCACCGCCAAGCAAGCCATTTCTGAAAAATTCAAGCAAAAGGTCGATCTTCTGAAAGTGCTGTACAGCCTGCAGCAGGACTGCCCATATGAGCTTTACTGGTTCAACCCTACAGAGGGCATTGCTACCGGCTATAACCTCTCCGTCTCCGAGGACACGGCTATCATAACCGACCTCACCGTCTACTTCTCCGTTTATCCCGATTTTGCAGGTAGTGCCGAAAACACCGTCGACACGGCCAAAACGAAGGCCGCCGCTGCCGCAGTTGCCAACGCCGACGCCATCATAACCGCCAATGCATCCAAAACCGACCGCCAAAAGCTGGAGGCATATTGCAATCAAATTTGCTCTCTGGTATCATACGACCACATAACGGCGGGAAGCTCCGTTGTCACTGTCGGAAATCCCTATCAGATCCCCTACGTATTTGATGGCATAAGCTCCACCAATGTCATATGCGAGGGCTATTCGAGAGCATTTCAGTATTTGTGCGACCGCACAACTTTCAGCGGCAATGTCGTCTGTTACACGGTCTCGGGAACGGTTGCCGCCGACGGCTCTACATACGGTCACACATGGAATATCGTCTCGATCGGCGGTACAAACTATCTCGTTGACATTACAAACTGCGACATGGACAAAGGCTCGCCCGACACCTCGCTGTTTTTAGTCCGCACCGAGAACAGCTTGGATGACAGCAAAACGCACACATTCCCGAGAGGCTCTTCCAAAATAACATATACCTACAACGTCAATATGCAGAATTTGGTCTGCAACGGCTATCCTTCCCTGTCCACGCCAAAGGGCAACACACCCGGCACATCCTCGGATGCCGTTATTGCAGATGTCACAATACCTGTCGGCGGTAAGACACCCGATTATACCGTCACGATAGCTGATACCTCCAAGCACAGCGTCGCACTCATAAGCTGGTACGATGTTGCCAACAAAAAGCTTTTGAGCGAGACGGATGTGTTTATCGAGGGGTATCTGTATGAGGTGCGCGTTGAATTTGCCGCTGTCGGCAATACAGTGCTTGATGGGGACACCGAATACTACATCAACGGAAGTGCCACCTACAGCTACGGAACATCAACGCAGCGCGGCATAATCTTCACAGCCGTTGCTCCCACGAGAATACCGCACAAGATAACCGTCACGGGCGGCACCGCGACGCTCGACGGCAAGGAGGTAAGTCAAGCGGTTCTGGGAGATCGCATAACGCTGACCGCGGCGGCTACCGAGGGTAACAAAACCTTTTTCAAATGGATAGTTGTTGCGGGAAATGTCACACTTAGCAACGCATATACGGCTGAAGCCGTATTCTCCATGCCTGAGGCAGACGTTGTCATCGAGGTGGATTACATTTCCCTGCACCATCTCACCTCTGTTGAGGGAAAAGCCGCCGATTGCTCGGGCGGATATAAGCAATACTGGTCCTGCTCGCACTGCAACAAGTATTTCGCAGATGATCAAGCCTTACTGGAAATAGGCGATACTGCTGCGCTGGAGGCATGGAAGTCGGCGGGCGGCGGAGGCTATATTGCCCCGACAGATCATGAATTTGACAAGCATGTAGCAAGCGACAAATATCTTGCCGAGCCTGCCACCTGTACCTCCTTGGCGCTCTATTATCGCAGCTGTCAGTGCGGCGAAAGCTCAATGGACTCGGGCACCTGCTTTGAAGCAGGTGAGATGGCGGCGCACAGCTTTACAGTTCTCGGCTCAGACGACAGCGCGCATTGGAATAAATGCGAAAATTGTTCCGCAATAGATGAAGCTTCAAAGAAAGCGCACAGCGGCGGCGAGGCAAGCTGTACAGCGCAAGCCAAATGCGAGATATGCGGTGCAAGCTACGGTGAAAAGGCGGCACATGACTTCATAGAAGTTGAAAACATACGGTACCGTGTAGCCGAAAACGAATATGCCAAGTCCTGCTCGGTATGCGGCGTTCTATCGGACGAGACCTTTACATCAAAGCCCTCCGGCGGATGCAAAACGCTTATAAGCCCCACAGTATTCGCGCTCGTTATTGCAGTCGCCCCCATCGCGATCGCAACGCGTCGCAAAAAGCATTCAAAATAATATTATATAACCAAACAGGCATCCGATACGGATGCCTGTTTGGTTATTCAAATAAAGAAATTCTTGAATATATTTACGCCAAGAACCGAAAGTCCTATGGCGAGCAGTACAACGCCGGTAACGCGGTTGAGCGTTTTGGTGTCCGCCTTATTTGCGATCTTGGCGGCGATCTGCGCCCAAAGCAAGGTCGATGCAATACAAACCGCCAAGCACAGCCAATCGGGTGCACCGTCAATAACAAAGTGGCTGACCGAGCCTGTAAGCGCCGTAAAGCTCATGATGAACACGCTCGTACCTACCGCGGTCTTGAGCTCATACCCCAGCACCATTGTCAGCACCAACAGCATCATCATGCCGCCACCCGCGCCTACAAAGCCACAGATGGAGCCGATAACCGTGCCGCTGATAACAGAACGCAGCACCTGCTGTGTTTTGCTGAGCGTTTGCATATGATCATATGTTCTTGTGACCGGCCAGACAATGAATTTTATTCCCAGCATCATTGTCATGAGGAATGAAAGGTCGGTCATTGTGGTGCTGGGGACAAAGCTTGCCACCCAACTTCCGATAGCCGTGAACACAAGCACCGTTATCATCATGATAATGCCGTTGCGGACATCAAGATGTTTATTTTTCCAATAAGTATATGCACTGAACGCACTTGCAAGCACATCGCTCGCCAGCGCTATTCCAACCGCTTCATAGGCGTCCATACCGAGAAAGGTTATAAGCAACGGGCTTATTGCCGCCGCGGCACTCATTCCGGCAAATCCTGTCCCCAAGCCTGCACCCACGCCTGCAATAAAGCAAACGATTATTTTTATTAATATATCCACTTGCTTCTCTCCAAAAAATTGAGGAGCACTGCGTGCTCCTCAATTGTCTATGGTGACCCGTGGGAGAATCGAACTCCCGTTACCGCCGTGAAAGGGCGGTGTCTTAGCCGCTTGACCAACGGGCCTGGTAGCGGAGATTGGACTTGAACCCATGACCTACCGGGTATGAACCGGTTGCTCTAGCCA
>JAFTRE010000018.1 GCA_017462385.1 Clostridia bacterium
GAATGTCCAGCATGGTGTCCCAAGAGCCGTCCTCTGCGGTGATCAGACCACAGGAGATACCTGCAACGGGAGCTTTGATCGGAACGCCCGCATCCATCAGTGCCAAAGTGGAGCCGCAAACCGAGCCCTGAGAGGTGGAACCGTTAGAGGAAACCACATCGGAAACCAGACGGATTGCATAGGGGAACTCTTCCTCGGAGGGAAGTACGGGAACCAGAGATCTTTCAGCCAAAGCACCGTGACCGATTTCGCGGCGGCCGGGGCTACGGACAGCCTTAGCCTCACCGACAGAATAGCCGGGGAAGTTATAGTGGTGCATATAGCGCTTGGATGCTTCATTGTCGATACCGTCCAGCATCTGAGCCTCGGACAGCATACCGAGAGTGGCAACGGTAAGTACCTGAGTCTGACCACGGGTGAACAGACCCGAACCGTGGGTGCGGGGCAGAACGCCTACCTCGGCAGCCAGAGGTCTGATCTGGTCCATGCGGCGGCCGTCAACACGCTTTTTGTCAACAAGCAACCAGCGGCGAACGATCTTCTTCTGGATCTTGTAGATGACCTCGGGAAGCTGGATGGAGAGGTCGGGATATTCCTCGCCGAACTTTTCCATGATAGCGTCCTGAATGGGAACCATGCGCTCGTCGCGGATGTTCTTGTCATCGGTGTCGAGAGCGAACATAACGTCCTTCTCGCAGAAGTCGAAGATCTTATCGAACATTTCGTGATCCAGCTCGCAGGAGGGATACTCGAACTTAGGCTTGCCGATCTCGTCGACAATAGCGTTGATAAAGCCGAGCAGATCCTTGATCTCTGCGTGAGCGGTCATGATAGCCTCGAACATAGTGTCGTCGTCGACCTCATTTGCGCCTGACTCGATCATAACGACCTTTTTCATAGAGGCGGCAACGGTGAGCTGGAGGTCGGACTTCTTCTGCTGCTCTTCGGTGGGGTTGACGATGAGCTTGCCGTCAACAAGACCCATGAACACGCCGCCGATAGGACCGTTCCACGGAATGTCGGAAATGGACAGAGCGATGGAGGCGCCGATCATAGCGGTGATCTCGGGCGAGCAGTCGGGGTCTACGGACATAACGGTGAGCGTCAGTGCTACGTCATTGCGCAGATCCTTAGGGAAGAGGGGACGGATAGGGCGGTCGATAACGCGGGATGCCAGAATAGCCTTTTCGGAAGGCTTGCCCTCGCGCTTGAGGTAACCGCCGGGGATCTTGCCTGCGGCGTACATTCTCTCCTCGAAGTCGACGGAGAGGGGCAGAAAGTCTATGCCGTCACGCGGCTTTGCCGATGCGGTGGCGCAGCAGAGAACCGCGGTGTCGCCGTAGCGGATAAGCACGGAGCCGTTAGCAAGACCTGCGATCTTACCGGTCTCTACCACGAGGGGTCTGCCGGCAAGCGTGTAGTTGAACACCTTGTAGTTCTTAAACTGCATGGGTGTGCTGATGTTTTGAGACATTTGTGTGTCCTCCGTTAAAAATTTTTTATTTACATCTCACGGAGGTTTAGCACTTAACTATACATCGGAGCTTGTCCGACACATAGTTAACTGCTAATCCAACGTGAGAGATGTTGCATTGGGGGTAAAAAAGAGTTAGGAGTGAGGAGCCGGAATCATCCCGCCCGTCACTCCATAACAATTATTGATTACTTTCTGATCTGAAGCTTGTCGATAATAGCGCGGTAACGCTCGATATCGGTTTTCATCAGGTAGTTCAGAAGGTTTCTTCTGTGACCGACCATCTTCTGAAGTCCGCGACGGCTGTGGTTGTCGTGCTTGTTAGCCTTCAGGTGCTCGGTGAGGTTCTTGATGCGGTAGGTAAGCAGAGCTACCTGTACCTCGGGGGAACCTGTGTCACCCTCATGGGTGGCATACTGATCAATAATTGCCTGCTTTTCGTCTCTGGTCATTTTTGTTTTCACCTTTCTTTTATTGCACTGACACAGGTACCGGTTGGTGAAATGCCGCTTGGCGGCTGTATCCGGAGCCCGAGCCAATGTTATACAACATATATTATAGCACATCGGAATTTATTTGTAAAGGGTTTTGGCGATTTTTTACGCTTGATTTTTTATTTTGTTGCAGCTTTTCTTGCCCGCTCATGTGACAGGATGCCGTACAGCGACATACTTCCGCAGAATACAAGCATACCGCCGAACAGTTTTCGCAGCAATCCCGCGTCGAGTATGGATGATAGGGCAGTTCCGCTGATGGCACCGACAGCGCCAATGCATATCATAAATGCTGCGGCTGTCCAGAAAATTTTGCGCCGACGTACATGTATCAAAAGTGATGCGGAGGAGGAAAACAGGAAAAAATAAAGATTGAGCCCCTGCGCGGCAAGCTGAGGAACAGCATCCGCCACGGTCAGCCAAACGACGAGCAGTCCCGCGCTTCCAACCCCCATGCCCGAAAGCAGTGCTATGATAAAAGCCGCCGCAACGTCAAGAAAAATTTTCATGCAGACCTCCTTAAAACAGCATGCTGAGTCCCGAGTAAATTATTATACCCGCGAAAATAAGCTTCAGCCATTTGATGTTTATCTTGTCCAGCACCAAAGCACCGCAAAAGCCGCCGATAATGGCGGGAATGAAAAGTATTCCGAGCTCGCCGCTATCGGCGAGTCCACGCATGCCGTAGCCGATAGCAGATATCGCTGACAGTGGCAGCATTATGACCAGTGCGTTGGCAAAGGCGTCGCGGCGGTCAGACAGCTGCCCCGATAGCACGTGTGAAAGCGCCCAGACAGCGATAATACCGCCGCCCGCGCCGAGCAGTCCGTTGATAAGCCCCGCAAGCAGTGCCGAGACACCGAGAAAAAGGGCGTCTTTTGAGGTTTTTGTCATGTTGATCTTCCTTTTTTGTGAACAAAATGAAAACTATTTTTTGTTTACTTGAAATGACGGTGTCAAAATGCTATAATATAATAAATACACAATCATACCCGCGCAATGATATTATTATCTGCTGTGATGCGTTGATAAATTCATGGCGCTTTTTGATATAAACATGGAAGGATATTTGTTAAATGGCGGAAAATAAAAAGAAAAAGAATGTAAAAGTCGAAGAGGAGCAGACCAAGAAGCTGCCCGCGGCTAAAAAGCGGACTTCATCCTCGGATTCGAATGAGAACAAATCGTCACGTCCGCCGCGCACTCCGCGCGAGCCTATACGCGATGCCGTTCCGGACGAGCCCTCGGCAAAATTTATACATCAGTTTATGCCCTTTGTGCTCGGCATTGCGGCTGTGTTGCTTGCCGCTTGTTTCCTCTGGATAAACCTGTCGGACAGCACAAGTGCGGTCGGTGTCGTCGGTCAGTGGCTGAACGATATTTTCTGCGGACTTTTCGGCTGGCCCGTCTTCTTTTTACCGCTCATATTGCTCAATCTCGCTGTCTTTTGGGGTAAGTATGTCGACATGGGGCTGACTCCCCTGAAGCTGTCATTTTCGTTTTTGACGCTTCTGGCGATTTCGGCGCTTGTTCATGTCGTAACCATACATTCGCTCGGCTCGGATGGCTTTGATATCGGCGCGATGTGGCGCAACGCGATAGAACTGCGCGGCGGCGGCGTGCTGGGCGGCCTTCTCGGCGAGCTGTTCTACCTCGCACTTGGCATCGTAGGCTCGCTTATAGTGCTTATTCCGGGCATTTTGACCTTGCTTACCTTTCTTTTCGGCACAACGCCGCGCGCTATAGTACTGCACATAAAATATTATCTGAAGAGATCCGCCGACCGCCGCCGGGAACGTCGTGCAGAGCTGGAGGAGCTTGAGGATGAGGATGACGAGCCCGTAATCTCCCGCAAGGAGCAAAAACGGGCGGAAAAACAAAAGAAAAAGGCGGACGAGGATCGCCGTCGCCGCCATGAGATACTTGAGGAGGCTGTCGAGCCGCCGCAAAAGGCAGTGTTCACCGAGAACGACAAATCGCTTGATGAGCGGGACAATGCACCTGCCGCAAACGTCGGCACGATAACACTGGGCGAGAGCATCGAGCCCGCACCCGCACCCGCACCTGCACCCATTGAGTCAATACCGCTTACTCCTGCCGAGCCCGACAAAACAGTGCTCGAGCCTATTCGCCGCGCGCCGTCAGAGCAGAACAGCACGCTTGTCGAACAGCTCAAAAAGGATGACGATTTCAACGATCTCAACGATATTTTGCAGGGCGCCGTGCCTGCAAAAGCTATCGATAAGCAGGAGAAGAAGCCGAAAGTAGTCGCAGAGGAGCAAAAGCCCGAGGCCGAGACGGAGCTGGGGCTCATCACGGATGTTGAGGATATGTCCGAGCTGATGGAGACGGACGAGGAGTTGCCCGCCGAGGAGGAAAAGACCGAGTATGTCTTCCCACCCTACGAGCTGCTCGCACAGCCGACCGAAAGCGAGGAGGACTTTGCACAGGAGCTTCGCGACAACGCAAAGCGCTTGATGGATACACTCAGTAGCTTCAAGATACGCATCAAGGAAATAAACTATTCGCGCGGTCCCACAATAACGCGCTACGAGCTTCGCCCCGATGACGGCGTGCGCATACGCAGTATTGCAAATCTGGTCGACGATATCGCGCTCAGCCTTGCGACCGCGGGCGTTCGTATCGAGGCGCCCATCCCCGGCAAATCCGCCGTCGGCGTCGAGGTGCCCAATCAGCATCAGGCAACTGTATATCTGCGCTCGCTGATCGAGTCGCAGACGTTTATCGACACGCCCAGCCGTCTTGCTGTTTGCTTGGGTCAGGACGTTGCGGGCAAGCCCATTTACTTCAATATTGATAAAATGCCTCACCTGCTTATCGCGGGTGCTACCGGTATGGGTAAGTCGGTATGTATCAACAGCCTCATCATCAGCTTGCTTTATAAGGCAAAGCCCGACGAGGTCAAGCTGATACTTGTCGACCCCAAAAAGGTTGAATTCAATATCTATAAGGATATTCCGCATCTTTACGTTCCTGTGGTCAGTGACCCCAAAAAGGCGGCGGGCGTTCTGGCAACAGCCGTTGCCGAGATGGAGCGCCGCTTCGAGCTGATTGAGGAGGTCAACGTTCGCGACATTACCAACTATAACCGCCTTGCGGAAAACGATCCCGAGCTGACCCCCATGCCCCGTATCGTCATTATAATAGACGAGCTTGCCGACCTTATGATGACAGCCTCTGCCGATGTTGAAACGGCAATATGTCGCCTGGCGCAAAAGGCGAGAGCCGCAGGCATACACCTTATAATAGGTACGCAGCGTCCGTCCGTCGACGTCATCACGGGTCTTATCAAGGCGAATATTCCGTCGCGTATCGCGTGCAAGGTTTCGTCGCAGGTCGACTCGCGCACCATCATCGACATCGGCGGTGCCGAAAAGCTGATAGGACGCGGCGATATGCTGTTCGCTCCTGTCGGAGCCATGAAGCCTATCCGTGTGCAAGGCGCTTTCGTCGGCGACATGGAGGTTGAAAACATCGTCGAATTTATCAAGGAGCACAACGCCGCCGCGCATTACGACGCCGAGTTCATCAAGCGCATTGAGGAAGAGGCAGCCAAGTGCGGAAACAACAAAAAAGGCGGTGGCTCCGAGGCGAATATCGAGGATGTCGAGGGCGACAACATGGATCCCAAGCTGCGTGATGCCATCGAGCTTGCCATTGAGAGCGGTAAAATTTCCACTTCACTTATGCAACGCCGTCTCGAGGTAGGCTATGGCAGAGCCGCCAAGATACTCGACCAAATGGAAAGTCTGGGCTATATCAGCCCCGCCGAGGGCAATAAGCCGCGCCGTGTGCTGATAACAAAAGAGCAGTATATGGAAAAGGTCATCAACGATGACGTTTAATGAGAGGGAATATACATGAAAAGAGTTTTGGTCATAGGCAACAGCTTCGGTCAGGACGCTACGCGCTATCTGCACGGTATCTCGCGCGCGGGCGGTCGTGAGATACGCGTTGTCAATCTTCACATCGGCGGATGTTCGCTTTACCGTCACTATCGCAATATGATATCCGAGGAGGCGGTGTACTCATATGAAATTAACGGTCATCAGACAGGTCTGCTTGTCTCACTCAAAAAAGCGCTTTTGATGGAGGAGTGGGACTTCGTAGTTATGCAGCAGTGCAGTCCGCAGAGCGGAGAATACGACAAGTATCAGCCGTATCTCGACGAGCTTGCCGCATATGTGCGCCGCCTGTGCCCGCCTGCTAAAATAGTTATGCAGATGACATGGACTTTTGCTCATGATTGCAAGCGATTCAAGCTGACGCCGTTTGAAACACCCGAGCAGATGTTGCCCGCCATTGAGGACGCATATGCCCGCGCGGCGGAGTCAATAAACGCGCATTTCGTCATACCGTCGGGGCGCGCTATGTGGAAGCTGTACGGGGAGATTGGCGCTGAGACCTACCGCGACGGGTTCCATTGCCACATGGGGCACTCCCGCTATATGCTGGCGTGCATGTGGTTCATGGCGTTCACGGGTAAGGGCGTCGACGATAATGCCTTTGCCGATTTTGACACCGAGGTGTCCGAGGAAATGGTGGAGCGGGTCCACCGTATTGCCACCGAGACCATGCAAGAGGCAGGATTTGAAATTAAATAATGATAAAATCACCGTCGCCGCTACTGCTGCGACGGTGATTTTATCGCCTGCTCGATTTTGGAAAAATAAAGCGTGATGCAAAAGGGCTAATTTGCGACTGATAAAAAATATTTTCCGATTTCGGAAAAATATATTTCAAAAACCTATTGACAAGCGGCACGCACGGGTGTATAATGTATTCGACAAATATCTCCGCGAAAAGGATGGAATATCATGAAGCAGACCAAAAAGGGTGTCGCTCCCGTACAACAGCATACAGATAAAACCGAAAAGCTCAAGGCGCTTGAAACCGCCATTTCTCAGCTCGAAAAGGATTTCGGGCAGGGAACTATCATGAAGCTGGGTGAAAACGCGCACATGGAGGTGCAGGCGGTTCATACCGGCTCTATCGCACTTGATATGGCGCTGGGTATCGGAGGTCTGCCGCGCGGCAGAATCGTCGAGATATATGGACCCGAGTCCTCGGGTAAGACCACGGTTGCGCTTCATGTTATTGCCGAGGTGCAAAAGATAGGCGGCGAGGCGGCGTTTATCGACGCCGAGCACGCGCTCGACCCCGTTTATGCCAAGGCGCTGGGCGTGGATATTG
Source organism: Clostridia bacterium (assembly GCA_017462385.1). Taxonomy (GTDB): domain Bacteria; phylum Bacillota; class Clostridia; order Oscillospirales; family CAG-272; genus UMGS1002. Next base: position 7,183 of record JAFTRE010000018.1, read on the forward strand.
ATAATTTGTTGGTGTCTCAGCCCGATTGCGGCGAGGACGCGCTGGAGATCACCGAGGCGCTTGTGCGCTCGGGCGCGATCGATATTGTGGTTATCGACTCGGTCGCGGCTCTGGTTCCCAAGTCTGAGATAGAGGGTGATATGGGTGCGTCCAGCGTCGGTGTGCAGGCAAGACTTATGTCGCAGGCGATGCGAAAGCTGTCGTCTGTCATTTCCAAGAGCAACTGTATTGTTATATTTATAAATCAGCTTCGTGAAAAAGTGGGAGTTTTCTATGGCAACCCTGAGACTACCACCGGTGGTCGCGCGCTCAAATTCTATGCGTCTGTGCGTATCGATGTGCGTAAAGCCGATCAGCTTAAAAACGGTACCGAGATATACGGTAACCGCGTGCGCTGTAAGATAGTCAAGAACAAGGTCGCGCCGCCTTTCAAGGTCGCCGAATTTGATATACTTTACGGCAAGGGTATTTCTCGTTCCGCCGAGATCTTTGATTACGCTGTTAAGTTGGAGCTTATCAAAAAGAGCGGCTCGTGTTTTTCGTATAACGGCGAGCGCATCGGCCAGGGTAAGGACAACGTGCGCCGCATAATCGAGGAAAATCCCGTTATTATGGGCGAGCTGGAGGAAAAGATTCGCGCCATGAGCGAACAGGCTACGGCGATTGAAGAGGAATTCGAGCTGGATGAGGACGGCGGCGACGATGAGTTTGACGTCAGTCTCATGGATAATGAATAATGAAAATACAAATTGTGCACGCCGCCGCTCTGAAAAGCGGCGGCGTTTCGATAAGAGTCAGAATAACTAATGGCGAGCAAAAAGAGAGCCGCAGTGTAGTGCTGAGCGAACTCGATTGGGCGCGCATGGCGCTCAAGGTCGGTGCGGAGCTTGGTGAAGAGCAGTATGACGAGCTGGAGAGCGCGGCGGAGTATTATGAGGCGATGCGGCGGGGAACAGAGCTTTTGTCCTACGGCGCAAATTCCCGCGCGGTGCTTGTGACAAAATTGCGGCGGCGCGGTTATGACCGCGAGACAGCCGAACGTGTGGCGGCACAGCTTTATGAGCGCGGGTATATAAACGAGAGCGCCGATGCCGAGGGCATCGTTCGCGCGTGCCTTTCTCGCGGTTACGGCAAGAAGCGCATAATAATGAAGCTGCGCGAGCGCGGTTATGAAAACGCTGTCATTTGTGAGGTGCTTGATAGCTTTGAGAATGTGGATTTTACGGCAAATTGCGCAGAAATGATACGTAAAAAATACAAAAAACTGCCCGAGGAGCGTGCCGAGCTTGACAAGCTGATCGCCGCTATGGTGCGGTACGGCTATTCTTACGGCGAGATCAAGGGAGCGCTGGAATTATGCAATATCTGACGTCCTTTCGCCTGCCCTCACGGCTGAAAGAGGAAGACGTTATACTTAACGATGTACGCCTTGATATGCAATGCTACAGTCAGAACGTGTATCCGTTTAAAATATTTCCGTCCAAGGGGCTGTCGGAGCTGACGTTTGCGCCCGTGACGCTGTTTTACGGCGGCAACGGCTCGGGTAAGTCCACCTTGCTTAACGTTATTGCCGAAAAATTAAAGCTTGAGCGCGGCGCGCCCTTTAATAAAACGCCGTTTTACGGTGATTTTTTGGAGCGCTGTCATGCAGAGGTTGCGGACGGGCTGCCGCGAGACAGCCGAATCATCACAAGTGATGACGTTTTTGATCATCTTCTTGATCTCCGCGCCATAAATTCGGGCGTGGAGAGGCGCCGCGACGAGCTGTTTGAGGAATACAGAGTTTACAAGGGCGCGTCGTCACCGCGGTTTAATATGCGATCGCTGGACGATTATGATGAGCTGAAAGAGCGAAATGAGGCGCGGCACTCCACCCGCTCGGCATATGTGGCGCGGCGAATGCCAAACGAGGTGTGGGGCAAGTCAAACGGCGAGAGCGCTTTTGAGTATTTTACAAGCATGATAAAGGGCGATGCGCTGTATCTGCTTGACGAGCCCGAAAACAGTCTTTCGGCAAAGCTTCAATGTGAGCTTGCGACATTTATTGAGCAATCGTCGCGGTTTTACGGCTGTCAGTTTGTGATTTCCACGCATTCTCCTTTTCTTTTGGCAATGAACGGAGTTAAAATATATGATCTTGACACAGTTCCCGTGAGAGCGCGAAAATGGTCGGAACTTGAAAATATAAGGACGTATTTTGAATTTTTTGAGGCGCATAGGGAGTCTTTTTATGAAAATTGAATTTTACGATTGTGTTGACCCCGCGCTTTTGCGTTTTTCGGTGATCGTGGCGCGCTCCGAGGGAAAGCTGGTGCTTTGCAAGCACAGGGAGCGTGACACATATGAGGTGCCGGGCGGGCACATAGAGCAGGGCGAGAGCGCCGAGGAGGCCGCGCGGCGGGAGCTTTATGAAGAAACTGGGGCGATCGATTTTACCATACGCCCCGTTTGTGCTTATTCCGTTGAGGGAAAGAACAGAGTAAACGAGAACGGTGAGAAAAAATACGGAATGCTGTTTTACGCCGAGATAACGCGATTTGAGCATGAGCTGCACAGCGAAATGGAGCGCATCGAGCTGTTTGACGAGCTGCCGGCGGCGCTGACATATCCCGAAATACAGCCTGCGCTGATGCAGGAGCTCAATCGCCGCACATAGGGCTTGCATTGCGGAAAAATATCTGCTATAATATAAAAAACTTGTGTGAGGTACATGCAATGATACATTCCGACTGGCATATACACAGCGAATATTCCTATGACGCAATGCTTCCGCTTGAAACGCTTATTGCCCGCGGGCGCGAGCTGGGATTGCGCCGTTTCGGCGTGACAGACCACGCAAATTACAATGACGAAAAATTTTTGGGCGATCTGCGCGCCTCGGCTGAAAATGTCAAGCGCGCTCAGGCAGATTGCCCTGAGCTGATACTGGGCGTGGAGCTGACGCCTATAGCCAGGCCGGAGTTTGATTATATAGCTAAGACAGGCACCCGCGAGGGCTATGTCGCGCCCATTCAGGACACGCCGTATGATATTGAGTTGGCGGCGACAAAGGAGGAGTTGATCTCGCTCGGGGTGCGTTATGCCATCGGCGCGGCACATTGGCGAGTTGACGTTGCCGACCGCGCCAACGCCGACAACAGCCTCGATAACCTCATAAAAGAGTGGTACCGTCAGCAGATGTGGCTGGCTTGCGATGAGCGAGTGACAATACTGGGGCATCCGTGGTACAACGGACGTGCGGTGTGGTACGAGGATTTTTCGGTCATTCCGCACTCTATGAATATGGACATTGCCGCCGCGCTCAAAGAGAACGGTAAATATGTCGAGTGCAATGTTTGCATGGTGTGCGCGGGCAAGGCAAGCGAAAAGTTCCATCATCAGTATGCCGAGTTTTTGCGTGAGCTGTTTGAGATGGGCATACCGATTACTTACGGCTCTGACTGCCACGGCAAGCCCACGGGTGAGTACCGTGACCGCCGCGGTGCCGCCGAGAAGATTCTTGCCGCCGCAGGATTTCGCGACGGAGACATTTCCGAGCTTCCGGAAGAAATTTTGTGGTAAATAAAACCGAAAATGCAAAAAGCGCTGAATTTCAGCGCTTTTTTTGTCGATATGTCCGCCTGTGGCGGACACGATATAATGCCGCATTGCGGCATTTCGATATATTTGACGCAGGCGTCAAATTCGATATGCGCGCTAAGCGCGCGAGTTAAACTTAATTATTTTTCTTCCACTCGGAATAGACCAGCATCGCGCCGATACTGGGAGCGAGGCGGGCTGTTTCGTCGTCGATGACCGTGAGGTTTTTCGCACCGGCGTGACGAAGTAACAGTTCAAAGATACTTCTCAGCGGGTCACCGCCGCCGACTATAAGCTTGCCATGCTCTCCGCAGGCATTGTAGATCGACATAATATCGTCCTTGAGCAGTGCGCCGACGAAAAAGTTCGCCGCCGCATCCTTGTTCCAGCCGCCGAAAAGCTGTGTAGTCCGCGCTTTTATCAACGATGGCGAGACGCCGCGCGTGGTGGCGTAGTCAAATCCGCAGTAAAGCGACTCGGGAATTATTTTTTGAATGACGGGGTGAGGAAGTGAGTGCTTGAGCAGAGTGTGCTCCGACATGGCGGCGATAAATTCGCCGCACATTCCCGTCTGGAGCCATGTTATGCGTCCCGACGCATCCACCTTGAAGACTTTGTTGTAGGAACCGGGCAGGGTGATGACAAAATCGCCGTCAATCCCAAGCCGGGACATGATGCCGTATGTCTCGCATTCTTCGCCGCTCATGGACTCGAGTGCGTCGAAAAAACGGAGCATGTCATGCTCGTCCTTTTGCGGTAAGGTTTTGACACCCGGGATAAACAGTATCGGAATAGAGGTTATGTCCTCCAAAACAGCGAGCCGAGCCGCGGCGGCACTTTCGGCGATACCGACGGGAGCGATGACGTGTGGAATGTAATAAATGCCGACATCGGACGCCAGCGTTCCGGAGCTTATGACAGCTTCAATGTCGGACTCGGCGAGACCTCCTGAGTCGAGTAGCTCTTTGATGCATTCCTTGAGCGACTGACGCAAAAAATCGGAGGTGCCGGAAAATGCAGTGTTGCGACAGCCGGCGGTGCGCTTGGCTTCTGCCATTAGGGTTGAGTCGTTGAAAAGACGACAGCGCATATTTGTGGTGCCGCAATCTACAGTAATAAACATAATAATACCTCTTTTTTATTTCGGTGTAAAAAGCTGGCAGCCCGCGTCGCGGTAGCGCTCTATCAGCTCGCGCAGACGGTCGGCGGTCGTGCCCATCTTGCGGGCGAGACAGTCGATGCAAAAATATTCTGTGATATCGTGCCCGAGCAGTTTGACGGACAGTCCCTCCTCGTCGGGGTGCAGTACTTTGCCGCACTCGCGGCAGTATTTCTTCATGGCTTTAAAGTGTGACCAGCTTTGCGCGGAAGGCGCGTGTGCCGTGAGCGGTGACGCGAAGTCTCATGTCGTCGCGGCGGATGCCGATATGCTCGCCAGTCAGCATGTCGGTAAGATCGACACCAACTCCCGAGGAGTAGGGAACGCCGATGTCCATAAGGGGAATTTCGAGCGTGCGGTCGGCGTCCTTTAGGTTGAAGAACACCAGGGCGAACTCACCGTTTTCCAGCATGCGGATGAAAATGGGAAAGTCCTTTGTCGTACCGTTTGCCTGATAAGCGGGGCGGCACTCGGCGTCCTGATTGAGACGGATAAGCTCTTTGTTCTGCAACAGCTTACGGCTGTCCTCGTCGAGATTGCGAATGTCGGCGCCCATCATGAGCGGAGAGGCGCACAGACACCAGAACACAAACTGCGTGATGTACTCGTTCATGGTGGTGAAGTTGACGTCGCGCGCTACGTTTCCCTTGCCGTGCATACCGACGGTCAGCATATCGAGGTCATTGAAGCAACCGGCTGCGTTGGCGTTCATGTTGGGTATCTGCGAGGTGAGAATATCAGCGAACGACTCAAAGGAGTCGTAAATATCGTGAGTTGAGCGGTACATATGCGCACCGATGGAGCGCATCCAGTTCCAAGGTTCGCCGCGCCCCCAGTTACAGCCCGAAAAAACAATGTCGCGACCTGTCGAGCGCAGTGCCATGCTCATGGTGAGGTAGCGGTTTTTGTTGTTGGCGTAGTTGGGAAAGTTGCAGAAATCGTATTTGAGCAGGTCGACGCCCCATTCGGCAAAGGTGCGGGCGTCCTCGTATTCGTGGTCAAAGCTGGAGGGATAGCCTGCGCAGGTGCGCACACCGGCGCAGGAATACATGCCGAATTTAAGTCCCTTTGAGTGTATGTAATCGGAAAGATGCTTCATCCCATATGGAAATTTGGCGGGGTCGGGGACAAGGCGACCGGTTGTATAGTCGCGCTCCATGAGCGACCAACAGTCATCGATGACGACATATTCATAGCCTGCGGCGAGATAGCCGAGGTCTACCATAGCGTCGGCGGTCTCTCGGATGAGAGCGTCGTTGATATTGTGACCGAAGGTATTCCAAGTGTTCCAGCCCATTGGCGGTCTTTGAGCGATCATTTTTATTCTCCTTATGGTTATGAAATATTTTTACGGGCGGACGCCGACTGATGTCCGCTTTACATTTTAAGTATAACTGTGCAAAGCGGTTTTGTCAATAGGCGGTGTGACTTTTTTAGTTAATAAAGGGGCTGTCTCAAATGCATAAATGCATTTGGTCGACAAGCCCCCGGTTTTTGCTTGGCGGCTGAACACCGCCATTTTTGCGTGTTAAAACACGCAAAAACCGCAAATTCCCGGTGTAAAGAAACCTACCGTCGGTTTCTTTACACGAGAGGCTGTCTCAAATTGAAAATTTGAGACAGCCTCTAAAATTATTTATTTGAGTATCTCATCAATAGCCGTGCCCTGCGCGTCGGGTAACTCGACGCCGAGAATTTTTGCGTAGGTGGGCGCCTCGTCGACTATGGGGCGGCGGTCAAGCACAACACCCTCCTTGATGTGAGGTCCCTTTGCGACCAGCGTCGGCTGAGGGCCGAGGTCGGGAAGATATCCGTGGGTTGCCGCGCCGAAGCGGAAGTCGGTCAGGTCAATGGGCTGAATGACGGGACGCTTGCAGCTGTCCGAGAATGAGGTGTAGCCGTCGGACTCCAGCACAAAGCTGAAATCTCCCGACAGATGCTCGCTCTCCTCCAGCTCCTCACGGCGGAACACCTTCGAGAAGCCGTAAATGCCCTCTTCGCACATGTCGCAAAGCAGCTTGTATACGGCATCGTAGGTCTCTTTGTCATTCGGATCCTTGAGAAACACCATGCTGGACATGGCGTTGGAGAGGCAGTATGCCTTCCAGCTTGTAGGCCTGCTTTTTTCGTTAAGCTCGATAAAGCCGTGGTCGGCGAGGTAGACATTGGGCTTGATGGTGCGCTTGATGTCGCGCTGACCGTGGTCGCTGACCAGGAAGAAGTCGGTGTCCTGCAGCACGCCTGCCGCTTCGAGCGCTTCGCCGAGCTGTCCTATCCAACCGTCGACGAGGTCAAGCTCGCCCTTCAGGCACTCTGCCATTGCACCGTTTTTGTGGCGGGCGTTGTCCATGTTTCCGTTGTGCACGAAAACCACCTCGGGGGAATACTCGCGTATGATGTCACAGCAATTGGTGATGAGGAAGTTATCGACCTCGGGGTGTATCATGAAGTTTTTGCGGCCTGTCAGCTTGTAAGAGTCGGCAAGCAGATGCGCGTTTTTCTCAATTATTTCAAGGCAAGCTTCATTTGCACCCGCGCGGGCAAAGGAGGAGCGCAGTGTGTCGTCCTTTTGGGGCATCCAGTATTCGGTGATATTGTAGTCGATGCAAGGGTGGTTGCCCGTGACCGTCCAGAACACTGCCGCGGTGGAGTAGCCTGCCGCTTTGGAGGCGGTGAAGATATCGCCGCATTTTATATTGTCCGCAAACCACAGCCAGGTGTCTTCCTTGCTGTCGGTGGTGAAAGCAAAGTTGGAGGAGATGCCGTGGCGGTCGGGGTAGCAACCGCTCATCATGCTGACATGGGAGGGATAGGTGACGGAGGGGTAGACAGTGCGAATGGTGCGCACCTCACTGCCGCCTGCCAGATATTTTTTAAAATTCGGCTTTGTGCGAAGGTAGTCGATGTCCTCACTTATCATGGCATCGACTGAGAAGACCAAGATTCTTTTTTTCATGTATCGTTCTACCTTTCTTGGGTAATTACATTAAATTTTGTGAAATTACATTGACAAAAGCATGTAATATGATGTAAAATAATATTACCGATTATTCAAGGAGAATTTATATGGGAAAAACTCTTGCAGATATAGCTCGTGAGATAGGAGTGTCGACCGCGACGATATCGCGCGTGATGAACAACGATGGCGGTGTAACTTCTGAAACTCGGGAAAAGGTATTGCGTGAGCTGGAGCGGCTTGATTATCATCCGCGTGCTCGGCGGAGAAGCGTCGCTATGAAAAACACCGACACGGTCATGATAATCGCGGGACAGCTCAATAATCCTATAACGCTGGGATACATAGACGGCATTCGCGCACAGCTTGCCGCCGAGGGTATACGCAGTGTCATTTCGCTAACCGATTATGACAGCTGCACCGAGCGCTCTTTTATCGAATACGCCATCGCCAACAGATATACCGGCATTTTTATTCTCAACGTGGTCGAGAGCGAGCCGCTCATTCGTCTGCTTGAAAGCTCGCCCATACCCGTGGTGCTTGTCAACCGCTATTTGCGGGCGCTTGACACCGACGTTGTGACGGTAGACAATTACCGCTGCGGATATATGGCAACACAGTATCTGCTCGGACGCGGGCATCGGCACATTGCCCACATTGCGGGTCCCGAGGGGTCTATAACCTGCCGAAACCGCACGCTGGGATACATCGATGCTATGCACGCCGCGGGACTTGAGGTCGATGCAAAAGATATTTTTTACGGTGACCGCAAATATTCCAGCGGCTTTGAGTTTGGCAAGATGCTTTCGGCGGCTCCCGCCGACGAGCGCGCAACGGCTGTTTTTGCTACGACAGCGCTTATGGCGGCGGGCATGGTAGATGCACTGGGAGAGGGAGGCATCCGTGTGCCCGAGGACATAAGTGTGATATGCAACGATGATTACAGCAAGGACTATATGCCGTATCCCATGGAGATAACCTGCTTCCGTCAGAATCCGCGTCTTATGGGGCGGACTGCGGCGGATCTGTTGCTTGAGCGCGTGCGCAAGCCCAGCATACCGCCGCGGCGCGTTGTATTCCCGCCCGAGCTGATGGAGAAAGGAAGTATTATTTCATATACAACCCACCATTAACGTCAATGACGTCGCCGGTGATGTAGCTGGAGAGGTCGGAGGCAAGAAAGAGGACGGCGTTTGCTATGTCCTCGGGCTGACCGAAGCGGCCGAGCGGGATGGTCTTTTTGGGGTCGTCCTTGGGGTCGGTCAACCAGGACAGCCCCTGCGCCATAGCTGTAAGTGTTCTGCCGGGGCAAACGCTGTTGGAGGTGATGTTGTACTCGCCGCCCGACAGCGCGAAGCATTTGGACATGTTGAGAACTGCCGCCTTTGCGGAGCTATAAGCGCAGGAGGAGGAACGGCCGCCGCGCTCACCCGCCATGGACGAGATGTGTACCAGCTTGCCGTAATTCTGCTGCTTCATTATTTCAAACACAGCCTGAGTGCAGAAGAAGACGCTCTTTATGTCGAGTGTCTGCATTTTGTCCCATTCCTCGATGGTGATGTCCTCAACGCGAGAGACACCCGTGATGCCCGCGTTGTTGACCCAAATATCTATACGTCCAAAGATGTCGCGCATAGCCGCGACTTCTTTTTTTATGTTGTCAAAGTCGGCAACGTTGAATTTGTGGAAAGCGGCGCGATGCCCCTGTGAGGTAAGATCGTCTGCAACCGCTTGCCCTTTTTCGGTGTTTATATCTGTAACTATAACGGCGGCGCCGAATTCCGCGAGCTTACGTGCTATAGCCTCGCCGATACCCTGGCCGGAGCCGGTAACTACGGCAACTTTGTTTTCAAGAAGCTGTTTCATAATTTGTTCCTTTCTTTTTTAAACGGCAAAGCCGTCGAAATGGTGTTTGCCCTCGACATCGGTAATGTCGTACTTGGCGTCAAAGCTTGTATTGTGGATGCCCGCGACCTTTACATTCGCGTTTTTGAGTTGTTCGGGAAGATGGCTGTCATCTGCCCAACGGACGACTTCAAAATCGCCGTTATCGTCTATCTCCATTGTGGTGATGGATGTGTTTTCAAGGCGTACCATCTGCCAGACATCGCGTATCGGAACATTCAGCAGCTTAGCCATGATGAGCTGGATGGTCAGCATGTGGCAGGCGATCGCAATCTTGTTTCCGCGCTCGCGATTTACTATGTCAATGATGCCGCGAATAGCGCGCTCCTGCACCTGCAAAAATGTTTCACCGCCCTCCATGTGCAGCAGGTCGGGCTTGTTTTCCCAAAGGTCGATCTGCCCGGGCCATTTTGCCTCGATCTCATCGCGGTTGAGCGTTTCCCAACCGCCGCAATGGATCTCGCGTATATCATCTACGGGAATGATCTCGATATCGCGCCCATTCTGTATGCGCTCGGCGGTCATCATTGTTCTTTTGAGCGGGCTTGAATAAATGCGGTCAAGTTCAAGCTTGGACATAGGCTCGCGCAAGGTCTCTGCCTGTGCTATGCCGCGCTCGTTGAGAGGATGGTCGGTACTTCCGATAAAGCGATAGAGTCGGTTGAGATCGGTCTCGCCGTGACGAACTATGTATACTGTAGTTTTTGACATTGTTTTTATCCTTATATAATAATGGTGAAACACCGCAGGGCAGGGGAGACCCTGCCCGTGAGTGTTATGTTTTAAAGCCCCAGAGACGCGTAAACTATGTTGCGTATACGAGGATGAACTATGCGCTCCTGCGAGTTGAGCATATGTTGAACATAGAAGATGGAAAGCTGATTTTTGGGGTCGATGCCGATGTAAGCACCTGCGGCACCTGCCCAACCGAACTCACCGAGCGGCGAGAGCGAGCCGGCGGTGCGGTCGATATGCGTGCGAACGCCCAGACCGTAGCCGTAGCCGCGGAACTGCGGGAAGGCGCGGTGGAAGTCGCCCAGACGAACATCGTCAAGCTGATTTTCGCGCATGAGGTCGATGGTGGCAGGGGAGAGTATGCGCACGCCCGTCTCACCAACGCCGCCGCATGCCAGCATGTCTGCGAAAATGCTCATGTCGCGAAGCGTTGAGATCATGCCCGCGCCACCGCTGTCGTAATCGGGTCCGAGAACGTAGCTGTTGGTCAGCGGGATGGGCTGAGCAGTGCGGGTCTTGTCGTTATAGCGATATTGCGCCGCCATGCGCGACTTATCGATCTGCTCGATGTGATAGCAGGAATCGTGCATTCCGAGCGGCTCGAATATTTCTTTTTTGACGAATTCGGAGAAGCGCATGCCCGAAACGACCTCTACCAGTGCGGCGAGAATGTCATGAGACAGACCGTACAGCCACTGTGTTGAGGGGTCAAAGGTGAGTGGAGATTTTGCGACTGCGCGTGCGATATCGCGGGTGGGGCAACGGCCTTTGGTTTCAACGGCTACGTCGTTGATGTTGGCGGTTGCAAGATTGTAGTTCAGACCCGAGGACATGGTGAACAGGTCTCGGATGAGAAGCTGATGCTTGACGGGCTGTGTGTACGAACCGCGGCTGTATTCTATGTCGGCATACTCGGGCAGATAGTCCGAGACGGGGTCGAGCAACAGGAACTTTCCGCGCTCAAGCAGCTTGAGTGCCGCTACGCAGGTCACGACCTTGGAGCAGGAATACATATAGTAAAGTGCGTCGGAACGCAGTGGCTCACCGGTGGCTCTGTCCTGCACACCTGCCTGGCAGTAATAAAGCTGTTCATGTCCGCGCTTGACGGTCACAGCCGCCGAGGGAATGCCGATAACATCGGTGACATAGCTGATATAGTCGCGCAATGCCGAGAAATCGGCGGGCGCGGAAATAAGTGCGGGCGCGGCGGGGCGAGACAACGTTGCGGCTGCCGCTTTTACGTCGGCGGGCTTGATAAAGCTGCCGTTTGAAGCAGTGACAAGCGCCAAGTCAACTCCGAGCTCTGCCGCAAGCTTTTTAGCCGAGGGCATAGCGGGAGCGGCTGCCTTTGCCACGGGCGCGGGAGCAGGTGCGACAAATTCGCTGACGGGTGCGGGGGCGGCGGGTGCTGCCGCGACGGTAGGCTTCTCGGCGGCGGTTACTTCGACAGGCTCTTCGACAGGTGCCGACTTACCCGACTTTGCCGCTTCAAGGTCATCCGCGTCGCCGATCTCAAACATGAGCGCGCCTGCGTCAATAACGTCAAATTCATTTATATGAACAGCGCAGACATAGCCTGCGGCGAAGCTTTCGACGGGCAGAGTTGCCTTGTCTGTCTCAACCTCGGCGACGATGTGACCGCGACCGATCTTGTCGCCAACCTTGACACATATCTGTGTTACGGTGGCGGTATCGGTCGTCTGTCCGGCGCTGGGCATTATGATTTTTTTGATCATATTAATCTCCATTCTGCAAATATTATCGATGAATTTTGTCAAGGACAAAATTCGTGCGTGAAAAAGTGTGCTTCACTATTAGAAAAAAGTAACTTTCACGCTAAACTCCTTAGTGATTTACAGGCGAGCCAGCTTGCGTGCTGCGTCTGCTATCTTTTCAGTGGAGGGAATGACGTAGTTTTCAAGTACAGGCGAGAAGGGAACGGGCGTATCAAGTGCGGCGAGACGAACGATAGGTGCGTCAAGCAGGAATATCTCGTTTTCCGCAAAGTAGGATGCGACCTGTGCGCCCCAACCGCAGTTATAGTTGTCCTCGTGCACTATCATCAGCTTGCCTGTTTTGCGGACGGACTCTACCACAGTCTCATAGTCGAAGGGAAGCAGAGTTCTGGGGTCGATGACCTCACAACTGATGCCTTCCTTTTCAAGCTGTTCAGCCGCCTGCATTGCCTTGTGGCACATCAGCAGGTTTGCGACGATGGTAACATCCTTGCCCTCACGGCGGATGGCTGCCTTGCCGAAAGGAATCGTGTAATCCTCCTCCGGCACCTCGCCCGACGAGTTGATAGCGCCCGCTTCTTTACGCTTGGAGCCGTAAAGAAGTTTGTGCTCGAAGAAGATGACAGGGTTGTTGTCGCGGATGGCCGTCTTCATAAGACCCTTGGCGTCATAAGCCGTGGAGGGGCAGACGACTTTAAGTCCCGGAACATGTGCAAAATAGGTTTCGGGAGACTGTGCGTGCTGAGCACCGCGGTTGGTAGCTCCCGAGGGGCAACGCATGACCATGGGTATATTTAGCGTACCGCCCGACATATATCTCATTTTTGCCGCCTGGTTGACCAGCTGGTCCATCATGCAGAACAGAAAGTCGCAGTACTGAAGATCGGCAACGGGTCTCATGCCCATCATAGCCGAGCCCACGCAAACGCCTGCGATCATGATCTCGGAAATAGGTGTGTTGATAGCACGGCCGACGCCTGCTACCTCTTTCTGACCGGGGATGGGAGGAAAGTAACCAAACTCATCTCCGATACCCTTTGTAACGGTAAAGGCACCTCCCATACCACCGGGAATATCTTCGTCCTCGCCCATACAGTAAACGGCGGGGTCACGGCGCATCTCCTCGGCGATAGCCGCCTTGAGAGCGTCGGCAATAGACAAAACTGCCATTAGTTGTTACCTCCTTCATCGTAAACGTCGCACTCTGCGTCGGCAAGCGCCGGGAAAGGTGCTTTTTGTGCGTATTCAACGCTGTCGTCGATAGCAGCGACGACCTCTGCCTCAATCTCGGCGAGCTCGTCCTCTGTGGCGACGCCCTCGGCGAGAATGCGCTCGCGGAACATCTTTACGGGATCGTGCTCGTTGAGGTAGTAATTTTCTTCGTCCTTGGGGCGATAACCGCAGGCGTCGTTGCGCGAGTGACCGCCGCGGCGATATGTTTTGAGCTCAAGTATCGTGGGGCCCTCACCGGCTCTTGCACGGGCGATGGCGCGAGCGGCTGCCTCGTTAACAGCCAGCACATCGTTGCCATCAACGACCTCGGCGGGAATGCCGTAAGCGGCGGCGCGATCGGCGGCGGGGTTGGGCATATTGCAGGTTATTTTGATAGAGGTGGTTGCAGAGTAGAGGTTGTTTTCGCAGACGAAAATGACAGGCAGCTTCCAGACGGCTGCAGCGTTCATTGTCTCATGGAACGAGCCCTCGTTGGTAGCACCGTCGCCCATAAAGGACATGGCGACATTGTCCTTGCCCTGCATTTTGAAAGCAAGTGCGGCGCCTGCGGCGATCGGAATGTTGCCGCCGACGATAGCGTTGGCGGGGGGAGCGCCGACCGAGAAGTCACCTGTATGCATTGCACCGCCCTTACCGCGGCAGCAGCCCTCGTCCTTGCCGAACATTTCGCACATCATAGAGCGCAGTGTGACGCCCTTTGCGATGTCGTGTCCTGCGGGACGGTGGGTCGAGAACATAACGTCATCGACTCTCAGGTCATAGATCATACCAACGGCAGACGCCTCTTCGCCGTGGCTCTGGTGGATGGTTCCGGGCATTATTCCTTCGAGGAACAGATAGTAGATCGTTTCCTCATACTGGCGTATGGTGTACATCGTTTTGTACATTCCAAGCGCCTTTTCCCTTGCGGGCATGTTTGCCATTTCAGAATACTCCTTTGTTATGTAATTACATTTGTGCGTATAAACGCAACTTGGGATTTTGTGTACATCATAATTATAACGTGCGCATCTTTTCAAGTCAACGGCAAATAAGGGGGAAATGCAGGATTTTTAATTTTTTGGCTATGTAATTACATATTTCGCGCAACACTTGACAAACCGTGGAGGAGCGGTTATAATAAATTGATTTGAAAGGGGGATGACCATGATAAATAAACTTACATTTTACATATCCGACAGTTTTGATGTTTACTCCAATATGGCGCTGGAAAAGCATTTAACGCTTACCGCCGCGCGCGATGAATGTGTGCTGTATTTATGGCGCAATGAGCGTACCGTGGTTATTGGCAGAAATCAGAACTGCTGGGCGGAATGCCGTGTCTCAACTCTTGAAGCCGACGGCGGACACCTCGCGCGGCGATTGTCTGGTGGCGGCGCCGTCTATCACGACGTGGGAAATCTCAATTTTACGTTTGCCGCAAGCGCCGAAAACTACGATGTGGCGCGGCAGTGCCGAGTTATTGCCGAGGCGGTCGGCGAGTTCGGACTTTGCGCCGAGGTCAGCGGACGAAACGATATACTGATCGACGGCGCGAAATTTTCGGGCAATGCATTTTGGCGTTTTGGGCAAAATCATTATCACCACGGCACAATACTTATAAGGACAGATACTGAGGCGATGGCGCGGTATCTTAGCGTTGATCCTGCCAAGCTGAAAGCTAAGGGGGTGTCGTCGGTGCGTTCTCGGGTGGTCAACCTTGCGGAGTTGAGTCCGGATATTAACGTAAACAGTATGACGGCGGCGCTGAGAAAAGCATTTGGAAAGGTATATGGACTCGAGGTCAACGAAGGAGTATTGCCGACTGCGGAGGTGCTTGAGCCTATTCGCGCAGAATTTGCGGCGGACGAATGGAAATACAGCCGCACACCCGAGTTTTCGCATAAGCTGACCGAGCGGTTTGCGTGGGGCGGTATTATGTTGGAGCTGGATGTCCGAGAGGGATATGTTGTCGACTGTGAGGTGTTTTCCGATGCGCTTGACAGCGAGTATATCGCGTCTCTTGCCGCGCGACTTATAGGCAATCGCTATGATGCAGGTTCGCTGTGCGCGGCGATCGGAGAGCAAGGGCAGGAGTCACGCGATATAGCGGCACTGTTAAGGAGGGAAATATAAAATGTAAAAACGCCGAGAGCGTCCGCTCTCGGCGTTTAAAATTGGCTCTGTCACAGCAAGTGGTTGATTTTTGCTGTCATTCTGAGCGAAGACCGCCCGAGATTACCCTGCGGGTTCGGCTACGGGCTACGCCCTACACTCAGGATGACGTGGGCGGTCGTAGTCGAAATCCGACCAAGGAGGATCAAACGGCACAGTGTGCCGTTTGGAATCCGGTAAAAATCAACCGCTTTGCTGTGACAGGGCCTTAAAATTATTTAATGGTCTCAAATTTGATAAGGCTTGTGTTTCCGGACTGGCTGTTTGTGACGCTGCAATAATAGTATTGCAATATTAATATTTTTAAAAAATTGATTATTTTGTATTAAAAAGCCTTGACACGTTCTAAAAAATTGGTTAAAATTAATATGTACCATGCAAGGTATAAAATTTACAAAAAAAAGGAGTACACAAAAATGGGTAGCAAAAAAGTTACGCGATGGATTTGTTTTACGGTTATGATTATGACAGTCTTAATTCTCTTGCTAATTATTCCTGTTTCGGCAAACGAGGAACGAATGACAAATGACACCACAAGTAATGATGGCGTTGACAATTTAAGTACAACGAGCTTGACGGATTCAGATCAAATACTACCCGATGGGGTGTATAGAATATATAACTGGAGTTCGTTGCAAAGTCTTACAGTTGATTGATATGGAATATCTAATGGTACTAATGTTATATGTGAGTATGATATGATTTATGACTTTGATGAAATAATGGAGAAAAACTCACTATGGCTATTGACGCATTTATATGATGATTTTTATACATTGAGACCTATACACAAGCCTAATTTTGCTCTCGACTATACTTCAACTAATGTTGATATATATAACATAGGTATCAATTATTCATATTCATTGACCAGCACGCAATGGAAAATATCGGAAGCATCAAACGGGGCAAGTTATATTATTCAAAACAATGGTTTGTCGAGCCGTACATTGGCACTTGATTCGAGCAATGATAATGTGTACACGGCGTCGGAATATTCGGGATCTCCATATGAGCGTTGGGGATTGGAGAAACTTTCAGATTCAGAGACGGCATTGCTTGAAGGAATAATAGTGTATGGCGATTCTGCTGTTAAAATCGGCAATAGTACACAGCTTGTTGCAGGAGTTTTTTCAACGACTACATTAAATCAAGCTGTTACTTATTCATCCAGTTATATATCTGCAACCGTAACATCTGCCGGTTATGTAACCGGAGTTAGTGAAGGACAGGTTATTATAGGTGTAACAAGCACAGCTGATTCAACTGTTAGTGGAGTTGCTAAGGTTTCTGTTGTGTCTAATTTTAGGCAAAATGCAACGCTTATAGGTATACCGTCAAGTTTAGACGGAACACATGACCATACTTCATATTTTAGTGATGTGTCATCATATATTCGTTTGCTTTACGGAATTAGTGCTAAGATATCAACATATACTAATATTACTGCGGCTGAGTATGCAGTTGGTTACATTGCTAATTCTGATATGACAATTTATCGTGGTCATGGAAAAGCCAATTATATAATCTTTGGAGATGATGAATTGTATTCACCTACAATGAATAAAAATAATATAAGCGGTGGTGAAATGCGCATTTTTTCCAATTCGGATTTGATTTTATATTGCTGCTGCCTTTGCGGCGAGGGAGGTGCGACTGGAGATAATCTTGTTGTGGCTACATACAATGAGGGAGCAAAAAATGTTATTGGTTTTAAGATTGCGATATATTGTGATCAAGCAAATGAATGGGTGAAGGATTTTTTATCAAGATTATCGTGGTATGATGAGATAACATCGACTAATGTAAATAGTGTTTTGCTGGCAATGGCGAGCACCTATAGCGGTCAAACAGTAGCTCATGGCAACATCTTGTATTTATATCAATAATAACCGTAAGTGGGGGAGGCATATTTATTATGATGAAAAAAATATTATTGGGCATTGTTGCAATATTATTAATTGGCGCAAACTTGATTGCTTGTTCGTTCGATAAATCGTTGAATGCTGCCGTACCAGGAAAAGTGGAATTGTGTGCTAATTCAAGCGATGTTATGGGATTGGCCGGATATAATTCCAATGTTGATGCCGATTCTATCAAGAAATTTAATGTGCTTGATGTACAAGTTGACGTTTTATATATACCGCCGGAGACGAAAACATTGATATTTAAAGGTAAAACATATGAGACGTCATTTTTAATTTCAAAAAATTTGTTTATGCGTAATTACAGTTACGATGTTTATATGTACAAGAATCCTGAAACGGATGAAATGATGGAATTTCATGTTGTTAGCGGCACGAATGATGAAATAGTTGGATATAGGTATAATGTGTCAGTGTCCCAACTTACGAAAACCGCTTCGAAATCTGAAGATGAGTTGATACAAATTGCTACTGCGGCATTATCTGAATTTACAAATGCGAACTATTATAAAAATGTAAGCATCCAGTCATGGACAAACTATAATGTTTGGAAGGTGGAATTCTATAACACTATTGGAGATATTCGAGTAGCAGATTCATCTTATGTGGAGTTGACTATGGATGGTGAAGTTATTGCGGTTGAGGCGTTGCCCGAGCCTGCCATTCTTAAAGCAGCGCGATATTCAAAGCTTGACAGAGCACAGTTTGATGCGGCGCTTGAGACACAGATGGAGCAAGCCTATCCCGACTATTTACGTGATGATGCGGAAATGTTTTCCGATATCAAATATGATGGAACGAATATTCAATCATGCTGTATTACGCTTGATAATAATGGTAATCCCATCGTAGTTTATTATGCCACGCCGAAATTGAAGTACGATATTTTGTATCGTGGCGATGCCGCGCAAGTATTACAGGAAAAAAGTATCGATGTTCACGAAACCGGTGTTTACGAGCCGCCTGTTTATGGCGTTATATATATTGAGTAAATAAAAAAGTCCCCGCCAAGAATGGCTCTGATATGAGTCATTCTTGGCGGGGACATTTTTATTAATTATTTGATGGTTTCAAACTTGATAAGGCTGGTATTTCCCGATTGACCGTTTGTAATGCCGCCCGTGATAACTATCTTGTCGCCCGAGGTGGCAAGTCCCGATCTGCGGGCACAGCTTGTCGCGTGATAGAACAGTACGTCGGTCGACTGGAACTCCTCGCTCATAATGGGAGTGACCGCCCAGGACAGTGCCAGCTTGCGCCACACCTTGGGTTCGGTGGTCATGCCGATGATGGGCTTGGGGGAGCGGAAACGAGATACCATGCGAGCGGTAGCGCCGCTGCGCGTGCAGACGACGATAAGCTTTGCGTCGATGTCGATGGACAGTGCGCAGGTCGAATGGGATATTGCATCGATATCGTTTTTGATCTTGAACTGTGCCGTGCGGAAGCGCTCCGCATAGTCTATATCGCGCTCCGCCTGCTCAGCAATGCGGGACATTGCGGCGACCGCCTCGACGGGGTACTGACCGATAGAGGTCTCGCCCGAAAGCATGATGGCGGAGGTGCCGTCGTAAACGGCATTGGCAACGTCGGATATCTCGGCACGGGTGGGGCGAGGTTTGGAGATCATAGACTCCAGCATCTCGGTCGCAGTTATGGTACGCTTGCCGCGGAAACGGCAGGTCGTGATTATGTGCTTTTGGATGGCGGGCAATTTTTCGAAGGGAATCTCAACGCCCATGTCGCCGCGGGCGATCATGATGCCATCCGAGGCGTCGATTATAGCCTCTATGTTCTCAACACCGGCGCTGTTTTCGATCTTGGCTATAAGGTCTATTTCCTCACCGCCGTTTGCGTTGACAAACCTGCGTATATCATTAATATCTTGGGGGGACGAGACAAAGGAACAGGCTATGAAGTCGACATCATTCTCAATTCCGAACAGCAGGTCGGACTTGTCCTGCTCGCTGAGAAATGTCTGGTGCAACACCTTGCCTGGAAAGCTCATGCTCTTGCGATTGGATATCTCGCCGCCGATGACGACCTCGGTGAGTATTTCGGTGTCGGTTGTGGAGAGAACGCGGAAAGCGGTCAGACCGTTGTTGAGCAGAATGCTGTCGCCCTTACTGAGTTCGCGTGGAAGATTTTCATAGGACACGGCAACACGGGTCTCGTCGCCGATTATCTGCTCGGTAGTGAAAGTGAATTTATCGCCCTCGCGGAGCATTATCTTTCCGTCCTTGAAAGTACGTATGCGGTACTCCGGTCCCTTTGTGTCAAGCATGATGGCAACGGGAAGGCCAAGTCTGTCGCGGACGCGCTTGACAGTGTCCATCATTTTTCTATGTTCTTCATGCGTGCCATGAGAAAAGTTAAAGCGTGCAACATTCATGCCAGCTTTTATCATGCCCTCGAGCACAGACTCGTCGACACAAGCGGGACCTATTGTACAGATTATTTTTGTTTTTTTCATTATATATCAACTCCCGTTCTGTAAAAAACCAAATTCAAATTTATTATATCATAAAAGATGGGGAAAATCAACCTAAAAAATTGGTTTTTTGAACAAAAAAGCAAATAAAGCTCGATATAAAATTCCCGCCGCAGATGTTTTGTCTGCAGCGGGAATCTTTATATGATAAATCCAAGCTTTTTCTTGACCTTTGACAGCGTTTTGCGGGCGTAATATGCCGCTTCGTCTGCGCCTTTTTTCATTTGTGCTTCGAGATATGCCTTGTCTGCGCAAAGCTTCTTGAATTCAGCCTGAACGGGGGCGAGCTGATCTGCGCATGTCTCGCCGACGGCAAGCTTGAAGTCGCCGTAACCGCGTCCCTCGAATTCGCGCTCTATTTCCTCCATGCTCTTGCCCGTGAAGGCGGCGTAGATCGTCATGAGGTTGTTGATGCCGTCCTTGCCCTCGGCAAAGCGGACGCAGGTGTCCGAGTCGGTGACGGCGCGGCGGAATTTGCGGATAATGGTATCGCGGTCGTCCAGAATGCGTACGACGGCGTTTTCGTTTTCGTCCGATTTACTCATTTTCTTGGTTGGGTCTGCCAGCGACATTATTTTTGCACCGGCTTGAGGCATGATGGGCTCGGGAACGGTAAACAGGTCGGGATATATCTGATTGATGCGTTCGGCAATGTTACGGGTCAACTCAACGTGTTGCTTTTGGTCAGCGCCGATCGGCACGACATCGGTTTGATACAGCAGAATGTCAGCCGCCATAAGTGCGGGATATGTAAACAGTCCCGCGTTGATATTGTCGGCGTGGCGCGCACTCTTGTCCTTGAACTGTGTCATGCGGGAAAGCTCTCCGAACATGGTGAAGCAGTTGAGAATCCATGCAAGCTCTGCGTGTGCGGGGACATGCGACTGGACATAAAGCGTGTTTTTGTCGGGGTCAAGTCCGCAGGCGATGTAAAGCGCCAGCGTTTCGGAGGTGCGACGGCGCAGCTCGGCGGGGACTTGACGCACGGTTATGGCGTGCATATCCACGACGCAGTAAAAACATTTGTAATTTTCGGTGTAATAGGGGAAGTTTTTAAGTGCCCCCAGATAGTTGCCTATAGTGAGGTTTCCGCTGGGCTGAATGCCCGAAAAGGACACCTTGCGATCGTTTAACATATTTATATTTCCTTTCAGATTTTTGACTATGCTGTATCAGAGGTCGGTGGCGCGATAGTTTTTGAAGCCCTCGCCGAATATTTCCTGCGCGGAGGAGACAATCATAAACGCCATGTCGTCCACCTCGGTGACTATCTCGCGAATCTTGGGAAAGGTCTGCTTGTGCGCGGCACACATCAAGACTTTCTTGTTCTTGCCTGTATATGCGCCCTCACCGTCGAGATATGTCACACCGAGATCGAGCTGACGAAGCAGTCGCTCTGCGATATCGTCCGAGCAATCGCTGATGATATAGACCAATTTTGCACCGTCCGTGCCATAAAGCACGAGGTCGAGCACGCGGGTGCTGATGACCAGCGATAGCGCGGCATAAAGCGCTACCCTGATATCGCGGAATACGATGGCGGATGCCGCTATGACGACCGAGTCGACGATGAGAAACACGGTCCCGGTTTTGACGTGCTTGTATTTAAGGCGAAGAAATTTTGTGATTATGTCCGAGCCACCCGTGGTGCCTCCTCCGCGCAGGACCAGCCCCAGACCGAGGGCAAGAAGTGCACCGCCGGCAAGCGCGGCGAGCAGCACATCATCGGTGATGGGCAGGTAGTCTGCGGCAAAGCGGTTGAGCAGACTGACAAGGCCGGAGGAGAGCAGGGTGGAGTAGACTGTGGAAAACAGAAAGCCTTTGCCGAATTTTACGAGCCCCGCAATGAGCAGAGGAATGTTTAGAATTATGATAACAATACCGGTGTCGATTTGACTGACGGTATGGTTTATCATGACTGCGATGCCTGAAATGCCGCCCGGTACCAGTCGGTTGGGATCGAGAAAACAGGACAGGGCAACGGCATACAGTACGCAACCTACAGTCATAAGCGAGAAATTTTTGATATTATTTGCGGCAGTTTTAGTCATTTGTGAACCTCATTGCCGCACTTCCCGGCGGCTGTGTTTTATATATTAAACTCGCGAGCCGTCTCGCCCAGGCGTCGACAGCCCTCAACTATTTGGTCGTCAGTGGGGGTGGAATAATTGAGGCGCACTGAACGAGAAGGCGCGTCGGGATCGCAGTTAAAGGTGGTTCCGGGGACAACGGCGACCTTTTTCTCAAGGGCTTTTTTGACGAACGCGTTCATGTCTACGCCCTCGGGCAGTGTGCACCAGACGAACAGCCCGCCTTCGGGACGGGTGAATTTAAAGCTCTTGGGCATGCATTCCTCCAGCGTTGAGATCATGAGCGAGCACTTGCGGCGATAGATCGCACGAATCTTTTCGATGTGAGCGTCGAGGTCGCACTCGGTAATAAAGCGATGGCACAGCATCTGGAAAAAGATATTTGTGTGCACGTCCTCGGACTGCTTTGCAACCACCATTTTTTGAACTATCTCGTCGGGAGCGGTGACGTAACCGACGCGCATTCCCGCCGAAAGTATTTTTGAGAAGGAGGAGCAGTATATGACAAGTCCTTCTGTGTCGAGCGACTTGACGGTGGGTATCTCCTCGCCTGCAAAGCGAAGCTCGCCGTAGGGGTTGTCCTCAAAAATGAGTATACCGTATTTTTTGGCTATTTCATATATTTTTATACGTTTTTCGAGCGAAGTTGAGGTGCCCGCGGGGTTCTGGAAGGTGGGGATGAGGTATATCATGCGGGCGTTGGGGGTCGACTTGATGGTTTGCTCCAGCGCGTCGGTGTCTATTCCGTCATCAAGCAACGGCACGCCGACTGTCTTTGCTCCGCAGGAGCGGAAGGCGTTGAGGCCGCCGATAAAGGTTGGGTTTTCGCAGATAACAACATCGCCCTCGTTGCACAGCACTTTGCAGGCAAGCTCGATGCCCTGATTGCCGCCCGACACGATGACGGTGGTGTCATCATATTTGTCGCCCTCGGCGGCGCTTTTGCCGATGTTGAACTTTTGCTTGAGGCGTTTTGCAACGGCTTGGCGAAGCGGTGCGTATCCGTCGGTGACGCTGTATTGCAGAGCGGAGGTTGCGGAGGTGGCGAAGATGTCGGCGGAGAGTCGAGCCAGGTCATCAACGGGGAAGGACTCAGGCGCGGGGTTGCCGGCTGCAAACGAAATGATGTTGGGGTCCGTCAGACTTTTAAACATTTCGCGAATGGCGCTGGGCTTGAGGCTTGCTATCTTATTGGAAAAAGTGTAGTTCATGTTTCAATAAACTCCTGCGTGTTACATGCAATAAATTTTGTATTTGTGATGTTAAAATCAGTCAAACAATTTGGCGCCGAGGGATAGGAGGCGCTGCTGTACAGGTTTTGCCCCGAGCGCACGAGGCGTTGTTTTGCCTGCTGAAGCGAGTGCCGCGGCAACACCTGCCGCCTCGCCCATTGCCATGCAGATGGCCATTACGCGGTAGGAGGCGTGTGCGCGGTGAGAGCCCGAAATGCAACGTCCCGCCGTCAGCAGTCCCTCAATGCCGACGGGCAGCAGTGCGCCGTAGGGAATATCGTAGGGTTGGGCGGGCTGGGCAAAGCCCTCTGCTTGACCGCCGCCCGCGGGATTATGTATATCGATAAGAAACCAGGCGTTATGAACAATCACGTCGGGCGAATGAAGCCCCTGCTCGACATATTCGTCGGTAACCGTGTCGTCGCCCTTGACGCGGCGCGTCTCGCGGACGCCAAGCGTCGTGCCCGAGCTTTTTATGTAGCAGTTTTCATAGCCGGGGACGTATTTGACCAAAAAGTCGTAACATATCTCTATCTGTCTGCGAAGCTCGACCTCGGCATCAAACTTGGCGGCGGGGTCAAGCGCGTCGATATCATTTATCTGAGTGGCATTGACCGAGCGTTCACCTGCCGTGCCCGTGCGGTGCAGACGTACGATATGAACATTGGAGGGCAACACGCCGTCGGCGCACATACGTTTGCACAGCGCGCGGTATTCCTCGCCCGACGGCAATTTTACGGGGTCTGAGCCGCCCCAGGCGGAAATTGCGACCGACTCGTCAACGCCGTTGACCATAAATTCAAGTGTGCAGGGCTGGACTTTGCCATCTCCATCGCGTCCGATGGAGATCTCGGCGCCTGCGAGGGCGGACACTGTGCCGTCGCCCGTGGCGTCTATGATGACATTGCCATGCAATGCAAAAAGTCCGCAGGGCGCGCCTGCAAGTACCAGGCCGCGCAGACGGTTTTCGTCCTTAATAACGTCGGCGACGGTCGTGCAGAGAAACACATCAACGCCCGCGTCGGCGACGAATTTTGTCAGCTTTATTTTTGCCTCTTCGGGATTGAGCGGCATTTCGCGACCATTGCGGGTGATAACGCCTGCCTTGTCGCGCGTGGTGCCGCTGAGCAGCTTGACGATCTCGTCGTACATAGTGCCCTCGGCGACCGAGCCGAGCAGGGGAGAGACGTGACCGACGGTCAGATTTCCGCCGATAGCGCCGGCGGATTCGATGAGCGCGACATGCGCACCCTCACGTGCTGCGGCAACCGCCGCGCATATGCCCGCGGGACCCGAGCCCGCGACGATGACGTCATATTCGGAGCGTACCGGAACAGCTCTGCTATAATTAAATGTTGGCATTTCAATAGTACTCCATTTTATTATTAATGAAATTATAGCACTTACGGTGCGAATTGTCAACGGTATATGAATATTTGGTTTTTGTTTGATGTAAAAAAACAGTACAAAAAACACTTGACTTTTCGACAATTTTGTGGTATAAAGACTTTTGAAAAAACAAAAAAGGATTGATATTGCATGATAAATTATTATATTACCGAATATCTGCCACAGGGGGACACGCTCGGGCAGCTCGAGCATACGATAAATTCGCGCGACGAGGAGCATACTCACGCTTATTTTGATATAATTATCCCCATCTCAGGCGAGGGACGGCAGTTTATCGACGGCAAAAGCTATGATATAAAATGTGGGAACATTTATTTTATCGATCGCTCCATCCCGCATTTTATTATACCCGAGGGCGAGCTGCGCTATCGCGAGTTGCTTATTGCGGCGGATTTTTTTGAGAGTCAGACCGACGCGGGCGAGCTGCGCCGCATTTTTTACACCGACAGCGAATATCAGCCCGCGCTGTCGCTTACCGAGGAGGAGCGGGGCGTTCTGGACTTTATTTTGCGCTCGCTTGAGCGTGAAAATAAGAGGCGTGCGGGAGATTTTCGCACGCTGATGCGCATGTGGGTCAAGCTTATGGGGCAGTATTTTGCCCGCGCAATGGAGAGAGCGAGAAGTGAACTGGCAAATCGCGATCCGCTTTATGTTTTGTCGGTGGCACTGGAATATGTGGACAAGCATTTTACCGAGAATATCTCGCAGGAGGAGCTTGCCGAGCGCTTCAGATACAATTCGGCATATTTTTCGCGCATGTTCAAAAAGCATAAGGGCATGAATCTTTCCGATTATATAACGGGCAAGCGCATAGATTATGCCGCCGAGCTGCTGAGCGGCACGGATATGTCCGCCGAGCAGATCTCCGAGACGGTCGGATATAAAAGTAAGCCGCAGTTTTATAATACATTTGTCCGCATCAAGGGCGTCACGCCGAGGCAGTATAGGTTGGAGAATAAAAAATGAAAATGAGCGCTTTTGCGCTCATTTTCATTTTTTTGCAAAAAACTATTGACAACCGCGCTTTATTGTGGTAAACTATAATGCAATTAAAGACTGTGACGAAGAATTTCGCAAAGGGAAAGCCTCCAGAGAGCGGGCGTGTGGTGTGAGTCCGCGGTGAGTAACTGTGCGTCTGTCGCTTCCGAGTCGGTCGGCTGAGGGAAATGCGTGTAGGTCGGCACGTGTGCGCCGCGTTAAGGCGCAGGGCTTAGATGAGCCTGCTGAGGGGCGCATTTGCGCAATTTGAGTGGTACCGCGGTTTTTCCGTCTCATGCTTTCATGAGGCGTTTTTTGTTTTATACAGTCATTTTTTCGGAGGATCAAAAATGGAACCCAGTATTCGTGAAATAGGCGAAAGAATCCAAACTCTGCGCGAGATACTTGAGATCTCCCGCGAGGAGATGGCAAGCACCACAGGTGTGAGCGTTGAGCAATATATCGCAATGGAGGAGGGCAAGTCGGATATAGGCATCTCTTTCGCTTACCGTTGCGCGCTGCGCTTCGGCGTTGATGTCAACGATCTGCTCGAGGGCAAAAGCCCTACATTGACGGGACTTTCCGTAGTTCGTTCGGGTAAAGGAATAAAGATCGGCAGACGCACGGGCTTTGACTATATGTCGCTGGCGCCGCTGTTCAAAAACAAAAAGGCAGAGCCGTTTTTGGTTCTTGCCGCATATAAAGAGGAAGAGCAGCACACCCCGATACATACTACCAGCCACGCCGGTCAGGAGATAGACATTATCCGCCGCGGACAGATGAAGCTGGTGGTGGGCGATAATGTTGAGATCATCGGAGAGGGCGACGTTGCCTTTTTCGACAGCTCGATCCCGCACGGTATGATCGCCGTCGGCGGTGCAGACTGTGAGTTTTACGCCATCGTTATCAACGGCGACGAATCGGCAAAGCAGCAGCACGTTTCTCCCAAAGCGCCCGAGACTCAAAAAGGTGTGCTGGGTATTGCCGACAAGTTTATAACCACAACCGTGGATGAGGACGGTATTTTTTCGGGCATTACCTTCCATGACGACGATAAATTCAACTTCGCTTATGACGTTGTTGACGCTATCGCTGCCGCCGCACCTGACAAGCTCGCACTGCTTCATGTCGACAAGGACATGACCGAGCGTCGCTTTACATTTAAGGACATCAGCCGTGAGTCCAACCGCGCCGCAAATTATTTCCGTTCGCTCGGCATCAAAAAGGGCGACAGAGTCATGATGATACTCAAGCGGCATTATCAGTTCTGGATAGCTATGATAGGTCTCAACAAGCTGGGCGCAGTTGCCATTCCCGCAACCAATCAGTTGCTCAAAAAGGATATCGTATACCGTTTCAACGCCGCAGGCGTCAAGGCTATAATCGCAACTCCCGATGACAATGTGCCGATTCATGTTGAGGAGTCGCTTGCCGAGTCACCGACCGTAGAGATCAAAATGATAGTAGGCGGTCCTCGTGACGGCTGGCGCGATTTTGACGCCGACCTCGCTTGCTTCTCGTCTCGCTTTGAGCGCACCGATGTGGGTGGAGACGATCCGTTACTTATGTACTTTACTTCGGGAACCACGGGCTATCCCAAGATCGCAATGCATGTTCATAAATATCCGCTCGGCCACTATGCGACCGCTCGCTTCTGGCACAATGTTGACCCGAACGGTTTGCATCTTACCATTTCGGATACCGGCTGGGCAAAGGCTATGTGGGGCAAGCTTTACGGTCAGTGGATGGCGGAGGGCGCGCTGTTTGTATACAACTTCGACCGCTTCCATGCCGAGGACATTCTCCCGCTGTTTGCCAAATACGGCATAACCACTTTCTGCGCACCGCCCACAATGTATCGTTTCCTTATAAAAGAGGATCTGAGCAAGTACGACCTGTCCTCCATCAAGCACGCCTCCATCGCGGGCGAGGCGCTCAACCCGGAGGTCATGGAGCAGTTCAAGAAGCACACGGGACTTACTATTATGGAAGCTTTCGGTCAGACCGAGACAACAGTTGTTATCGGAAACTTTGTCGGAATGCAGCCCAAGCCCGGCTCTATGGGCAAGGCGTCTCCGCTGTATGATGTTGACCTTGTAGACAGCGACGGTAATCCTGTCGCCGACGGCGAGACGGGCGAGATAGTTATCCGCACCGACAAGGGAATACCCAACGGTCTGTTCCGCGGGTATTATCGCGACGAGCAAAAGACAGCCGAGGCATGGCACGACGGTATGTACCATCTGGGTGACACCGCATGGCGTGACGAGGAGGGTTATTATCACTATGTCGGTCGTGTGGACGATCTTATCAAGTCGTCGGGCTATCGCATAGGCCCGTTCGAGATTGAGTCGGTCATTATGGAGCTGCCTTATGTGCTTGAGTGCGCCATTACAGCCGCGCCCGATGAGATACGCGGACAAGTTGTCAAGGCATCCATCGTGCTGGTCAAGGGTACACAGCCGTCGGACGAGCTCAAAAAGGAGATACAAACCTATGTTAAGGAGCACACCGCACCTTATAAATATCCCCGCATTGTCGAATTCCTCGACGAGCTTCCCAAGACCGTCAGTGGTAAGATACGCCGCAGCGAGCTGAGAAAATAAATAAAATGTTCAAACGCCGCGGCAATGCCGCGGCGTTTGCGTAAAATCTCCTATTGAATATAGGAGATTTTTTTGTTATAATGTACGCAGAAAGCCTTGCTTACGCAAGTCTTTGGGCTTCGCCCCACCCGTGCTTCGCACGGCTGCGTAATTGACGGCTTCGCAAAAATGCTCTTGCAAGCAAGCATTTTTGCTCATGGTATAATGTACGCAGAAAGCCTTGCCTACGCAA
>JAFTRE010000019.1 GCA_017462385.1 Clostridia bacterium
CTTCGACTATCGCGGCAGTACGGTTGCCATAACCGATATTGATGGCAGCATAACCGATACTTTCAAGTATGATACCTACGGTAAGCTCATAAGCAGAACCGGCACTACCGATACCGTATTTATGTACAACGGCCGCGACGGCGTTGTGACCGACAGTAACGGTCTCATTTATATGAGAGCGAGATATTACTCGCCCGATATGAGGCGCTTTATCAATGCGGATATCGTTGCAGGTTCTATCTCAAATGCTGTAACTCTCAACCGCTTTGCGTATGCTAACGGTAATCCTGTTTCTTTCGTCGATCCGTTTGGTCTAACGGCAGATAGCAGAGGAAATCAAGGCTACTCATCTGATTATTATAATCGGGCGCAAACATTGGATGAAAAGTTAAATCATCCCGAGGGTCCTTCTGAAATGGAAGCAGCATATATGGCAGAGCATATATATAATGCAACAAAAGAAGATTATAATGATTATTTAGGAGAAGAGTTTGGAGGCTGGGTATTAATTGACATTAAACAACATGGTTTAGGTTTAAAAATGGGTGTTTATGCAAAAACAATAAATGGAGTAACAAATTATTGTATTGTATATGCTGGAACCAATATGGATTATACAGATGATGAGGCAGATGAAAGCATTTGGATAAATGTTGCGGATTCGATTGTTGACTGGGGTAATAATATATTGCAACCTGCAGGATTATCTATTGATATGTGGGGAGCAATAAATTATGCACAAAAATTTGAAAATGAACATTCTGCTTCATGTATAACTTTTATAGGTCATTCAAAAGGAGGTGCGGAGGCTGCGGCTGCGGCTGTCGCTACTAATAGGGATGCAATGTTATTTAATCCAGCAACACTGAATGTTGATGCTTATGGTTTGAGAGATGAAGTTGAAGAATATAGCGCAAACATGACGGCCTATATTGTGGAAGGTGAGATATTAAATAACATATTTGGAGGTATGTCATCTCCTATTGACAATATAGAGATGTTACCTAACCAAGGTGGATCGGCTATATATAATCATTCGTCAAGTGCATATATTGATGCATTAAAAGAGAAAGGATACAAGTGATATTTTTATAACATATATATGTTTGATGGGGTCAATATTTTTGTAAATATCGCGTAATTTGTGTGGTTGTGTTATTATAACATGTTATATAGACGGGGGAAACATGAAAAAAAAATATAAAATCATATTAACAATTACAATAATATTGGTTATAATCATTATATTGTATTGGCCATGGTTTATGATGGTTAAATATTATGTGTTTGAACATGATACAATACAGCCACCACCTCCAGAGATTACTTATGGAGAATTTCCCATTGAGTTGATATATGAAATTAATGGAAAAACAATTACAGTTAATGATGTTTACATATGTAAATATAATGGATATAATGATGCATTAAATACCAGAAGATGGATTGGACAAATGAAAAGTACAGGAGAATATGCAGTTCTTTTGTATCACAAGGGAAATGAAAAAATATTCTGCCGTATTGCGTCCCCAGGATTTTTTATGGGAGAGAAAGGGTCACAGAGCGTCCCTCCGTATACTGTAATAAAAGAAAAAAATACTTTATTTTCTCAATCGTCTAGTGTTGTTAATGAAAATGAATTATATGAGCAGTATAAAATAAAAATTGTTAGCTGGAGTTTTCCCGAACCAATTGAAAATACATTTGAATAGTGTAGAAAAAACAAAATAAAAAGTTTCAGCCGCCCTCAGGGCGGCTTCGCTTTTAATATATCACAAAAAAATGATGTATATAGGCAATTAACTGTTGAAATTGCGTACAAGATATGGTATAATATAATGAATTATTATCTAAATGTTGAAAAACAGCGAATTGTAACGAAAATTATGAAAACAGATAAGAGACATATAAATATTCCCGTGTTTATACCGCATCTTGGGTGCCCGAATATGTGCGTTTTTTGCAATCAAAAAACCATTTCGGGGACAGTAGAGTTTGATCGCGGCTCTGTTCGTGCGCTGATCGATGAAGCGCTGTCAACCGTACCGCCCGATGCCGAAACCGAGATCGCTTTTTTTGGCGGCTCCTTTACCGGTATTGACCGTGATTTGATGATATATTTGCTGGATCTTGCAAATGAGTATGTGCAGGGCGGCAGAGTCGGTGGCATCCGTCTGTCTACCCGGCCCGACTATATCAATGATGAAATACTTGAGATATTGCGCCGCTATCCCGTTCGTACCGTCGAGCTGGGTATACAAAGCATGGATGACGGCGTTCTTAATGCTTGCCGCCGCGGGCACACCGCGGCACAATCCGAACATGCCTGCCGTGCGGTCAAGGCGTGCGGCTTTGAATTGATAGGGCAGATGATGACGGGACTGCCCGGCGCGACACCGCATTCGGAAGTCGAAACTGCCCGTTCGATATGCCGCCTCGGTGCTGATGGCGCTCGTGTTTATCCGACGGTCGTGTTTTGCGATACCGAATTATGCCGCATGGCGCAGTCGGGAGAATACAGCATTTCCGATGAGAATGAGATAGTTATTCGCACCAAAGATGTGCTTGCGGTGTTCGCAGAGGCGGGCGTTCCGGTCATTCGAGTTGGGCTGTGCGCCTCGGAAAACCTTGCTGATGACAGCATGGTGTGGGGCGGAGCAAACCATTCCGCTGTTGGAGAGCTTGCCATGGGCGAGCTTTATATGGATATAATATCGCGTTCGCTGACTGACCGGGGCGTGAGCGGCGGTAGTGTTGTTATAGCTGTGCCACGCGGAGAAACTTCTAAAGCGGTGGGACAAAAAAAGAAAAACACCATTCGCTTACGAAATAAATTTTCGCTTTGTGATATAAAATTTGTCGAAGATGACGGGCTGCCAATATATAATGTTGTAATAAAAAGTTATGTTCCCCAGAGGAGGATAGACCATTGTACCTGAAATCACTTGAACTGCAGGGCTTCAAATCGTTTCCCGATAAGACCAAATTGATATTTGAGAACGGAACGACGGTTATCGTTGGTCCCAACGGAAGCGGAAAATCGAATATTTCGGATGCGATGCGCTGGGTGCTTGGAGAAATTTCCACAAAGAGCATACGAAGCGCCAAAATGGAGGATATTATATTCGGAGGCACCGACGGTCGCCGCCCCATGAGCTTTGCCGAGGTTTCCGTCACGTTTGATAATACCGACACCGAGCATCGCCTCGAGAGCCCGTTTGACGAGGTCACAGTCACTCGCCGTTACTATCGTGCGGGCGAGAGTGAGTATTTTATCAACCGCCGTCCTGTCAGACTTAAGGATATATATGAGCTGTTCATGAACACCGGTATCGGTCGTGACGGCTATTCGATTATCGGTCAGGGTAAGATCGCCGAGATCATTTCGCGCAAGAGCGACGAACGAAGAAGCATTTTCGAGGATGCGTCCGGAATTGCAAAATTCCGTTTTAAGAAAAACGAGTCCGAGCGCAAGCTTGCCACTACAGAAGATAACATGACGCGCATAAACGACCTTTTCGGTGAGGTATGCGCACAGCTCGGGCCTCTTGAGCGTGACGCCGAAAAAGCCAAGCGTGCGATAGAACTGCTTGAAGCCAAGAAAAAGGTAGACGTTCAGCTGTGGCTTTATGATACAGACAGATTGCACCGCGAGGTGGAGCAGGCGGAGGAGAGATTCAAATATTCATCATTTGACCTGCAAAATGTCACCGAGGCGATACAGGCGTACGAACAGCAGACCGAAAAGCTCAATCTCGAGTCCCAGCAAAATCGCAAAATATCCGCAGAGCTGCTTGAGAAAATACGCGAGCGAACGGCGGAGAACTATGAGATAGACAGCCGCTTTAAGGTCAACGAAAGCGAGATTGCCCACTGTCGCGAGCTTATCGCGGAGTCGGAGGGGGCGGTTATCAGTTTGCGCCGTACTTTGACCGATGAGGACGGTGCATATCATGAGCGCGATTCCAAGCTTGCTGCACTGGCTCAAAAGCTTGAACAGCTCAAATCCGAGCACGCCGAAAATGAGCAGAATTCGCGCGAATATGAAGCCGAGGCAGCAAAGCTTGCGGATGCTATAGATCGCGCGCTCGCGGATATAAGAGCGCTTGAAAACGAGTCGATAGACATTAAGGTACGTCAATCGCTCATTGAAAAAACACAGCTTACCAATACCGACAGAAACAGCGCCATTGCGAGCGAGCTTGAAGAATATGCCAAGGTATCGCGCTCGTATTCCGATGGCTGCGCTCAAAAGCAAAAGACGGTAGACCAATACACCGCGCAGATAGATTCCATGAATGCCGAAGCGGATGAGAAGGGAAAACAGCTTGAATGTGCTGAAGCCGAGCGTGCAGAGTGCGATGCCGAGATAGCAAGATTGACACTGGAGTGTGATTCGCGCAAGCATCGCATTGAGAACTTCCGTGCGATGGAGGAGCAGTTTGAGGGCTATTCCGCAAGCGTTCGCTTTGTCATGAAGCGCTATGCCGAGGGAAAGATTACGAACCAGATGGGAATTCCGTGCGGTCGGATTTACGGCCCGCTTTCCAAGCTTATTTCGGTTGACGATAAATATGTCAATGCGGTTGAGACAGCATTGGGAGCAAACCTTCAGCATATAGTCGTTGAGGATGAGAGCGTAGCAAAGTCGGCAATGACGGCACTTAAGCGTGAGAATGCGGGTCGTGCCACCTTTTTCCCGCTGACATCTATGCGCGGGCAGTCGCCGTCGCAGGAGATGAAAGAGGCTTCGGGATACTCGGGATACGTCGGTGTTGCGGACGAGCTTGTCAAGTGCGAGCCTAAATTCCGAGAAATACTTTCCAGCCTTGTCGGAAGAACGTTGGTGTTCGATAACATTGATAACGCAACGGCTATGGCAAAGGCTCAAAAATATCGCGTTCGAGTTGTAACTCTTGACGGTCAGCAGATAAATTTCGGCGGATCCTTTACCGGCGGTTCGACTCGTTCGTCTGGAAGTATACTCGGCCGTGCGGGAGAGATCAAACGCATGGAGACTGAGGTGATCACATTTGGCAAGCAAATCGAGATCAAGTCTAAAGAAAAATCCGATATAGATGCGCAAATTTTGTCACTTCGTGACGCAATATCGTCTATCCGCGAGCGTGCCAAAATCAGCGAGGCATTGCGCTCGGGCGAAGCGGCAGCATTGGAGCAGCTGCGTGCAAAGTTGGAGGCAAACAACACGCTTATGGAGAAGCTCAAGAGCGATATCGCAGGTATTGCCGAGCAACAACAGCGTCAGGCAGAAGATATAGACAGCTTGCGTCGCCGCGAGTCGGAGATAAAGCATCAAATCGTTGAAATAAGCGAATTCCGTTCGGGCAAGGATGTCGAGCGAAATGAATTGCTTGACAAAAAGGCAGAATGTGATACCCGCGTTATAGAGCTTCATATTTCCATTAGCGAGGCGCAAAAAGATATTGAAACCGAACAAACATTGCAGATGTCGTCGGCTCAGAGAGCAGAGGCTTGCCGTGCGGATATTGCGGAACGCGAACGCCGCATAAAAGAGCTTGACGCAAATATAGAGCGCCTGACGGCGGAGCAAACGGATAACCGTGCTGCGTCGCGAGATGGGACTGCGGAGCTTGAACGTCTCAATGCAGAGCGTGCGCGCGCCGAAGAGGGCGGACTCGAATATGAACGCATACTTAACGAATTGGCGGCTAAAACCAAGGAAAAGCTGGCACAGAAGGAAACCATTTTCCGCGACCATACGTTCAACGAGAATAAACTCAATCAGCTCAAGGAAGAGCAGGAGTCGCTGTCGACAAGGTTGTGGGATGATCATCAGCTTACTCGAGCCGAGGCGGTGGCGCTCGGATACCCGGAGCTCGATGCCAAATCTCGCCCTGCGGCGGTGGCGGAGCAGACCTCTTGCCGAAACCGCTTGCGCGTCATAGGAAATGTTGACCTTGACGCTGTCAATAAATATAACGAGGTAAAGGCGCGCCACGATACCATGGAGGCACAGATAAAAGATCTTGAAAAGGCAAAACGAGATCTGCTGGCGGTTATCGGAGATCTGGAGAAGAACATGGAGAGCAGTTTCCTTGAATCCTTTAACAAGATCAATGAAAACTTTAACAGAGTATTCTCCGAGCTGTTTGGTGGCGGATCGGCAAAGCTTTCGCTGACAGATCCCACAAATGTGCTCGAGAGCGGCATAGAGATTAGTGCCGCACCTCCCGGAAAGATAATTAAAAACCTTATGCAGTTGTCGGGCGGCGAGCAGTCGTTTGTGGCTATAGCTTTGTTCTTTGCGATACTTCAGGTCAACCCGACTCCGTTCTGTATACTTGACGAGATCGAAGCGGCGCTTGACGAGGTCAATGTCGGCAGATTTGCCGAGTACATCAAAAAATATTCGGATGGCACTCAGTTTGTGCTTATCACACACCGCCGCGGTACAATGGAGGCGGCTAACAGACTGTATGGTGTTACTATGCCTCAGCATGGCATTTCCAAGGTGCTGACACTGAATGTCGACGACATATCAAAAACAAGAGGAGATGATTGGAATGGGCTTTTTGGATAAATTGCGCGCCGGTCTTACAAAGACAAAAAACGCGCTTGTAAAGCAGGTCGACGATCTGTTGAAAAACTTTGTTAAGGTGGATGAAGATCTGCTTGATGAGCTCGAGGAACTGCTCATTTGTGCCGATGTAGGAGTCGGTGCGACGGAGGATATCATTGACCGCCTGCGCGAGCAGATAAAGGACGGCAGACTCAAGGAAAAGGATCAGGTCATGGATGCGCTTCGCGGGATTCTCGCCGATATGATAGGCGAGGGCGAACCGCTGTCGCTCACAACTACACCGTCTGTAATACTTGTTATCGGCGTCAACGGCGCGGGTAAGACAACATCTATCGGAAAGATATCCAACCAGCTCAAGAAATCAGGCAAAAAGGTGGTCGTTGCGGCGGCTGACACTTTCCGCGCAGCGGCGATAGACCAGCTGTCGGTGTGGTGTGACCGTGCGGGTGTAGAGCTGGTGCACCAGCAGGAGGGATCGGATCCCGCGGCTGTCGTTTACGATGCGGTGGGCTATGCCAAAAAGCACGGAGCCGATGTGCTTATCGTAGATACGGCGGGTAGACTTCATAATAAAAAGAATCTTATGGATGAGTTGGCAAAGATCAATCGCGTTATTGACCGTGAGTTGCCCGGTGCGGCGCGCGAAAATCTTCTGGTGCTGGATGCCACTACAGGCCAAAACGCCGTTGTACAGGCGAAGGAATTCAGCCATGCCGCAGCTATTACGGGGCTTATACTCAATAAGCTGGACGGTACGGCAAAGGGCGGCATAGTTCTGTCTATCAAGAAGGAGCTTGATATACCTGTCAAATTTATCGGAGTCGGCGAAAAGATCGACGATATGCAGCCGTTTGATGCAGAAGAATTTGTTTCGGCACTGTTTGGATGAGATCACGGTTTTGATTTTTAAATGAACAAAAAGATAAAAATTATTATTTTGTGCTGTGTGTCACTCGTCTTAACAGTGACGGTGCTGTGGCTTGCGCAATGCATTCTGGTTCCTAAATATGTTTCGGAAATACCGGAGGGAGCGCTGATTGCAGAATATTATGACGAAACTGTCGGGCACGATGTCATGTTTGTCGGGGACTGCGAGGTTTATGAAAACTTCTCGCCTATAACACTGTGGGAGGAGTACGGAATAAGCTCGTATATACGCGGCAGTGCACAGCAATTGATTTGGCAGTCATATTATCTGCTTGAGGATGTATACAGATACGAAGTTCCGCAGGTCGTTGTGTTCAATGTACTGTCTATGAAATATGATGAGCCGCAGAGCGAAGCGTATAACCGCATGACTATTGACGGTATGCGTATGTCCTCCTCAAAGCTTGGAGCAATACGTGCCTCCATGACCGAGCAAGAAGATCTTATAACTTATATTTTTCCGCTTTTGCGTTATCACTCGCGTTGGAGTGAGATCAGCGGTGAGGACTTTAAATATATGTTCGGTCGCGAGCGCATCGGTCATAGCGGATATCTTATGCAGACAGGTGTTCGCCCGGTTGAAACCGTACCTGCGCCCGTGCCGCTTGAGAACTATGATTTTTCAGAGATATGTTGGGATTATCTTGATCGCATGCGTGAGCTGTGTGAAAGTCACGGAAGTGAACTTGTATTGATCAAAGCGCCCAGCTTATACCCACATTGGTACGATGAATGGGAAGAGCAGATAGTCACATATGCGCAAAAATACGACTTGAAATATTATAATTTGCTTGAACTGTGCAATGAAATAGATATAGATTGGTCGACAGATACCTATGACATGGGGTTGCACCTCAATGTCGTTGGTGCTGAAAAGCTTTCCGCATATTTCGGCAATATACTTGTCGATGAATTTGAAGTGCCCGACAGACGTAATGACACGGAAATGTCACATGTATGGCAGAGCAAATGCGAGCAATACTATAAAGAAAAGGAAGAAAAGCTGAAATGATGAAAAAATTTATTGTGGTACTGGCGCTTGTGTTGGCGATGCTGACGTTGCTTTCTTGCGCGACGGACGAACCGGCAAGCGGCGATGACGCAACATGGAGCTTTGTCTATAACGGCGCGACCATAACTCCCGGGGAAGAATTTGCCGCAGTGAGCGAAAAACTCGGTGAGCCGAGCGGATATTATGAGGCGGCATCCTGCGCTTTTGACGGTAAAGACAAAATTTACACTTACGGAAGCTTGCAGATCAGTGTATCTCCGCTTGATGGCGCGGACATAATTTATATGGTAACATTGCTTGATGATTCGCTTGCAACTCCCGAGGGTATATGTGTTGGCGCTCAAAAATCGGCGGTTATCAATGCGTACGGAAAAGGCGAAGACAAAGGTAGCTCGGTGACATATCGAAAGGGTAAGGTCGATCTTGTGTTCCTGATTCGTGATGATTGTGTTACCTCAGTGCAGTACAGATATGTTGATGCTGTGATCGAAAGCTGAAAATTAGCACTGAAACGCAAAAAAATTGAAAAATATTTGAAAAACCCCTTGACAAACGGTTCGATTAGTGGTAAATTTATAGCATGGCTTAGCACTTGGGCTGAAAGAGTGCTAAAATGCGAGGTTATCACAAGGCGAACCGCTTTGTTTTGGAAAGGAGGCACGCATGAAGGGCGACGCACATGAATTGAGTGAAAGAAAAAAGCTTATACTTAAAGCGATAGTTGATGCGCACATCGAGGGCGGTGAGCCGGTAGGCTCAAAATACATTCTGGAGAGCCGCCAGTTGACCTGCTCCTCCGCAACCATTCGAAACGAAATGGCGGAGCTTGAGGAAATGGGTTATCTTGAACAGCCGCATACCTCGGCAGGGCGTGTGCCCAGTGAGCTTGGATACAGATTTTATGTAGACAGCCTGATCGACAGCTATGCTATGACAACTCGCGAGATAATGCAGATAAACAACCTGCTTAAGATAAAAATGGGCGAGCTTGATCAGATACTCGACACGGCATCAAAGCTGGCAAGCAGCTTGACAAACTACACCGGCATCGCAATTCGACCCAAAGCGACTGCGGTCAGCTTTGCAAGATTTGAAGCGGTTTATATAGATACACACAATTTTCTTCTTATAATGATGAACGGAACCGCACAGGTCAAAACCAAAAATATTCGCAGCGATGCGGCGCTCGATCCGGATACGGTATCCGCACTCGGTAAAACGCTCAATCAAAATCTTGCAGGTCTTACCGCGAGCGAAATTACTCTGCCTATAATGATGCAGATGGAAAATGATATGGCGGGGCGCGCTGAGCTGGTTTCCGTTGCGGTAAAGGGAATATATGAGGTTATGAGCGAGCTTGACGGCGGTGAACTCAAGTTGAGCGGACTTAACCGCCTCTTGCAGTATCCCGAATACGCTGACTCCGAGCAGCTCGGAGAGCTAATAGGGGCACTTGAGAGCAAAGATGAAATATTGGATCTTGTGGAAGGCTCTGAGCCGAACAGTGGCGATGGCGTCAAGGTCGTTATCGGTTCGGAAAGCTCCGTTAAGGTGATGAACCAGTCGGCCATAGTTTATAAGCAGATCAAAAAGGACGGCAGAACGATCGGTGCAGTTGGTATCATTGGACCGCTACGCATGGATTATGCAAAGGTTCTGGCGACCATTGATAGTCTCGGTGGCAACATCGCCAATCTGTTGGACGGAAACGATGCCAAACAGATCGGCGACGGTAAGGCCGGGAGCGAAAGTTAGCTAAATATTGAAAGGATATAGGTGCAATGCAGGAAGAAAAAAAGGTAAACGAGACGGCAGAGCAGGCAGAGGCTGTTGCGACCGAATCCGTTGCCGAGAAAGAATGCAGTGAGTCACAGGATACGTGCTGTGAAAAGGAAGGGCGTGGTGAGCGCAAAAAAGTAAAAAAGCTTGAGGGCGAGCTTGAAGCACTTCGGCGTCAGCTTGAAAAAGCCGAGGAGCGCGCGGCAGCGTCGGAAGATAAGTATATGCGAATGCTTGCCGAGTACGATAACTTCAGAAAAAGATCGATTAAGGAGCGAGAGAGTTGTTATTCCGACGCGTATGCGGACGCAGTTAACTCAGTTTTGCCCGTCCTTGACAATCTGGAGCGTGCCGCGATGTATTCGGATGCCGAAGCGGTTGCCAAAGGGCTTGAGCTTACGCTGAAAAGCTTCAGCGAAACATTTGAAAAGCTCGGTATATGTGAGATAGAGGCTATAGGTAAGCCGTTTGACCCCAATCTTCACAACGCTGTAATGCATATCGATGATGACGCATACGGCGAAAATGAGATCGTCGATGTGCTTCAGAAGGGATATATCAAAGGCGACCGAGTTATAAGATATGCGATGGTAAAGGTCGCAAACTAAATTTTATAAAAAATAATTTCATAAATATTTTTCAGGAGGAATTTTATCATGGGAAAAATTACTGGTATAGATCTTGGTACCACCAACTCTTGCGTGGCAGTTTATGAGGGTTCGGAGCCTGTCGTTATCCCCAACCCCGAAGGAGCAAGAACGACTCCCTCTGTCATCGCTTTTTCCAAGACCGGTGAGAGAATGGTTGGTCAGGTCGCAAAGCGTCAGGCTATCACAAACCCCGATCGCACCGTTATTAGTATCAAGCGCGAAATGGGTACTTCTTACACAAAAGAGATCGACGGAAAAAAGTATACTCCTCAGGAGCTGTCCGCAATGGTGCTTCAGAAGCTGAAGTCGGATGCCGAGGCATATCTCGGAACTAAAGTTACCGAGGCTGTCATTACCGTCCCCGCATACTTTACCGACGCACAGCGTCAGGCTACCAAGGACGCAGGCAAGATCGCAGGACTTGATGTCAAGCGTATTATCAACGAGCCTACAGCCGCAGCGCTTGCATACGGCATGGATAAAGAGATCAACCAGAAGATCATGGTCTTCGACCTTGGCGGCGGTACCTTTGACGTATCTCTGCTTGATATCTCCGACGGCGTTTTCGAGGTTCTTGCAACCGCGGGCAACAACCGTCTGGGCGGAGATGACTTTGACCAGAGAATTATTGATTGGATACTCAAAAAGTTCAAGATAGAGAACGGCATTGACCTTGGCAATGACAAAATGGTTATGCAGAGACTCAAAGAGGCGGCTGAGAAGGCGAAGATCGAGCTTTCCGGCATGACTTCCAGCAACATCAACCTGCCCTTTATCACGGCTACCGCTAACGGCCCGCTTCATTTTGAGGCAACTTTGACTCGTGCCGAATTCGATAAGATCACGGCCGACTTGGTTGACGCTACTATGGGTCCCACACGTCAGGTTCTGAGCGATGCAGGACTCAAGCCCAATCAGATCGACAAGGTTCTGCTTGTCGGCGGTTCTACCCGTATTCCCGCAGTTCAGGATGCTGTCAAGAACTTTATCGGAAAGGATCCCTTTAAGGGCATTAACCCCGATGAGTGCGTTGCCATCGGCGCAGCTATTCAGGGTGGCGTGCTCAGCAACGAGGTCAAGGATCTGCTGTTGCTTGACGTTACCCCTCTGTCGCTCGGTATTGAGACATTGGGCGGCGTGTTCACCAAAATAATCGAGAGAAACAAGACCATTCCGTGTCAGGCTAAGCAGGTGTTCTCCACAGCTGCCGACGGTCAGACCTCGGTTGAGATCCACGTTCTGCAGGGCGAGAGACAGATGGCGGCTTATAACAAGACGCTCGGTCGTTTCAATCTTGACGGAATTCCCGCTGCTCCTCGCGGAGTACCGCAGATCGAGGTTACCTTTGATATCGACGCTAACGGTATCGTAAGCGTTACCGCCAAGGATCTCGGAACCGGTAAGGAGCAGAAGATCACGATCACAGCTTCGACTAATATGTCCCAGGAGGATATTGACCGTGCTGTTCGTGAGGCAGAGCAGTTTGCCGATGAGGACAGCAAGGCGCGCGAGGCAGTTGATACCAAGAACCATGCCGAGACGCTTGTTTTCCAGACAGAAAAGACACTGGGCGAGCTTGGGGATAAGGTGAGCGATGCAGATAAAGAGCCTGTCAATGCGGCTCTTGAGAAGCTTAAGGCGTCTTTGAATGCAAATGCTGATACCGAAACTCTCAAGGCAGATATCGAAGCACTTGAGAAGGCATTCTACGCTATCTCCGAAAAGCTGTACGCCCAGAACGGCGGCGCACAGGGCTTTGATCCCAACGCGGCCGGTCAGCAACAGGGCAATGCAGGCGATGGCACCTACTACAACGCCGATTACGAGGACAAAACCAACTGATTCAAATATATAGCGGGAAAGGGCAAACTTGCTCTTTCCCGCATGCCCGTATTTATGACAAATGATGCGGGGACAAAAAACGTAAATTATGAGAGCCGCAATTTGCGGCAAGGTGACATATATGGCAGATAAAAGAGATTATTATGAGGTTCTCGGTGTTCAAAAAGGAGCGGGAGACGACGAGCTCAAAAAAGCATACAGGGTATTGGCAAAAAAATATCACCCTGATGTTAATCCCGGAAATGCCGAAGCGGAAGAAAAATTTAAAGAGATAAATGAAGCCTATGAGGTGCTGTCCGATCCCGATAAGCGAGCAAAGTATGATCAATTCGGTCATGCCGCTTTCGACCCCGCGGCAGGCGCCGGTGGCGGTGCGGGATTTAGTGGTTTCGAGGGCTTTGGAGATATAGGAGACATTTTCGGCAGCTTTTTCGGCGGTGGTTTTGGTGGTTCACAGCAAGCACGCCGCAATGCGCCCATGCGAGGAGATGATTTGGGTGTAAGGATCACTATTTCCTTTGAAGAGGCGGCGTTTGGTGTCAAAAAGGATGTGACATATAACCGTGTTCAGCGCTGCCCCGATTGCTCAGGAAGCGGCGCATCCAAGGGAACGAGTCCCGAGACGTGTCCCGTTTGTCACGGAAGCGGTCAGAAACGTGTGACCCAGCGCGTTATGGGAATGGCGTTCCAATCTACAACAACATGTGATAACTGTCGCGGTACGGGCAAAATAATCAAAGAGCCGTGCTCGAACTGTCGCGGTACGGGTTATGTCAGAGTGTCTAAAAAGCTGACAGTGTCCATCCCGGCGGGAATTGATGACGGGAATCGTATTATTCAGCAGGGGCAGGGAAATGACGGACGTAACGGTGGCCCTGCCGGAGATCTTATTATATCGGTTACGGTAAAGAAACACAGCATTTTCCGTAGAGAGGGAAATAATATACGCTGCGAGGTGCCGCTGTCGGTTACAGAAGCTATACTCGGAGCCGATATAGAAGTACCGACGCTTGAAGGCAATGAAAAGTTCACCATCCCCGAGGGAACGCAAAACGGAACCAATTTTACGATCAAAAACAAAGGTATTCCGTATGTCAACAATTCGGGGCGTCGCGGCGATTTGATTTTTACTGTTAATGTGGAGATACCTCGCGGACTGAACGAAAAACAAAAAGAACATGTTCGCGCTTTTGCCGATAGCTGCGGCGAAAGTAACTATACTAAAAAAACAGGATTTTTTAAAAGGATTTTTGACAAAAAATGATCGATAAGGATTATGTCTGTGCAGATCGCGGTACAGTGCGCGAATGGACGCAAATCAAAGTCACTGTTCCCACAGAGAAACTGGATACGCTGACGGCTGTTATGAGCATGGTCAGTAATAATTTGATGATAGAAGATTTCAGCGATATCGACCTTAACACCTGTTACGGTGAGCTTATCGACGAAAGTATACTCAATGCCGATACCTCGCATGCCTCTGTTTCGGTCTATTTGCCGGCAGAAGATAACTGTGCCGAGCAGTTGGAGTTTATCCGCGACCGTCTTGCCGCTTCGGGTATCGAAGGCAAAGTAGAGGTGGTAGGAGTCAACGAGGAGGACTGGGCTGATTCGTGGAAACAGTATTATAAGCCGATACGGATCGGTAAGCGTGTGGTCGTAGTTCCGCATTGGGAGCGCTATGACGCGCAGGGGGACGATATCATCGTTCGCATGGACCCTGGGATGGCTTTCGGTACGGGTACACACGAGACTACCCGACTCGTTATGCAACTGCTGGAGGATTATACAAAAAAGGATTGCCGCTTGCTCGACGTAGGCTGTGGAAGCGGCATACTCGCTATCTGCGGCGCAAAACTCGGCGCGGGGCTTTGCCGCGCGTATGACATTGATCCCGTTGCAGTGCGCGTTGCGCAGGATAATATACAAATAAATGATGTTCAGGACAAGGTCAGTTGTGACGAATCGGATCTTTTGGCATCGGTCAGCCGCGAGGGTGGGGAATATGATATTATATGTGCCAATATTGTCGCGGATATTATTATTCGTATGGCAGGTGATGTTGCATCGTATCTCAAAGATGACGGCGTGCTGTTGGCATCGGGAATCATCACTTCGCGCGGAGATGACGTGGTAAGGGCACTTGAAGACGGCGGTCTTTATGTTATAGAGCGCCGCGAAGACAATGATTGGTGTGCCTTTGCTTTTGGCAAAAAGAGGAGCTGAGTTATGCCGCGATTCTTTGTACGACGTGATCAAATAACCGATGGCATCGTAACAATAAAAGGCGACGATGCACATCACATTTCAAGATCTTTGCGCATGGCGGCAGGCGAACATGTTACGGTTTGTGACATGCAAAAGAACGAGTATGATTGCGTGCTGGAGGGCTTTTCATCAGTTGTTACGGCTCGTATCGTATCGGAGAGTAAGATAAACAGCGAACCGCCCTACCGCGTTCATTTGTTTCAAGGATTACCCAAGGGCGATAAGCTGGATACCGTGATACAAAAGGCTGTGGAATGCGGAGTGTATGATATAACTCCGTTTGAATGTGAGCGTTGTATAGTAAAGGTGAAGCCCGATGCGGAAAGCGCCAAGACCGAGCGCCGATGCCGCATAGCACTTGAAGCGGCAAAGCAGAGTGGGCGG
Organism: Clostridia bacterium; assembly: GCA_017462385.1. Taxonomy (GTDB): domain Bacteria; phylum Bacillota; class Clostridia; order Oscillospirales; family CAG-272; genus UMGS1002. Next base: position 15,425 of record JAFTRE010000019.1, read on the forward strand.
GGGATAGTTCCCGTCGTTAATCCGACCTGTACATTTTCCGAAATGTTGTCTCGCGGTGCCGAATGTGATGCCTTTATAATGTGCTATGAGGGAGATGGCACTATAGGTCTTAAGACAGCGCTCAAAGATTTGCATGATTGCAGAGACATTGCCATAGTTATAGGTCCCGAGGGGGGCTTTTCGCTTGCCGAGGCAGAGGCCGCACGCGCAGCGGGGGCGTACATGGCAGGATTGGGCGGCAGAATACTGCGTACAGAGACTGCGGCAGCATTTGCACTGGCTTGTTTGGTGTACGAGTTTGAGCTGTGATTATTTTTCCACTTTCTTCTTTTAATCGTTGTTTTTGATAATATACACACAAAAAATTTGTGAAAAATTATAAAAAAACTTAAAAACCCTATTGAAAAATCACAAATTATGGTGTAAAATATAGGTTAGTATACACAAAAACAATTATTCTGTTTTTTACGAGAGGAAAGTGGCAGATGTCTAACAGATTATTTCAAGGTGTGATCCATCAAATGAAAGATGCGGTGGATCGCGTTATAGGCGTTATTGATGACAATGGCGTTATTATTTCATGTTCGGAGCTTGTAAAGATCGGGGAGATCCGTCAGGGTGTCCGTGAGGAGCTTGCCTATGCATCCGATATCGTGGTTTCCGGAGGCTATACATACCGCTCGATCAGTGCCGGAAACAAAACTGAATATATCGTTTTTGTCGAGGGCGAGGATAAGATGGCGGAGAGAATGTCCAAGCTGCTGTCTATTTCTCTCGGTAATATAAAGAATCTTTATGACGAAAAATATGATAAGGGCTCGTTTATCAAAAATATTATTCTTGATAATATCCTGCCCAGCGATATTTATATCAAGAGCAAGGAATTGCATTTCAACACCGATGAGACGCGTATAGTATTTCTTATTAAGTTCTTCGGTAAAACGGATATGATGCCGTTTGAGATGTTGCAAAATATGTTCCCGGATAAATCGCGCGACTATGTTATCAGTGTCGGTGAGCATGATATCGTTCTCGTTAAGGACGTGAAGCCTGGCATGGAGACTCGTGATGTTGAAAAAATAGCTACAAACATCGCTGATACGCTTTCCTCCGAATTTTACACCCGTGTTTCTATCGGTATTTCCACATCTGTCGATAATATCAAGGATCTTGCCCGTGCATATAAAGAAGCGCAGGTGGCTCTTGAGGTCGGTAAAGTGTTTGAGACCGAAAAGAACATCATAAGTTACGAAAATCTTGGTATAGGCAGACTTATATATCAGCTTCCCACCACTCTTTGCGAAATGTTTTTGCAGGAAGTGTTCAAAAAGGGCAGCCTTGAGTCGCTTGACCGTGAGACTCTTATGACTATTCAGTGCTTCTTTGAGAATAACCTCAATGTTTCCGAGACATCGCGTAAGCTGTTCGTCCACCGTAACACACTTGTGTACAGACTTGAAAAGATACGCAAGATAACCGGTCTCGATCTTCGTGAATTTGAACACGCCATCACATTTAAAGTGGCGCTTATGGTTAAGAAATATCTCAATTCCAAGCCAATTAAATTCTGATTCAATCTTCCGAGGCCAGTGTGCTTCGGTGACATCATAAGCGAAATGACCCATGTCAAATGCTTGGGCATTTCGCTTAACTTGCTTAATCAGCGTGAGAAAAGCATCACAAATAAAGAAATTAGGTATTAAAATGTCGAAGAAAATTTCAATATCGGTATTTATTTTTGCGTTACTGGCCGCCATTTTGGTGACGTTTTTGTGCGCGTTTGTTGTAGTGTCTCGCGTGTATGATGCAGAACTGCGGGATGCATATCTTGACGCAGAGACGCCTACGTATATTTCAGACGGCCGTTTTGACGATCTGAAGCTTCTCGATACATTGTTTGAGGCTTATGCTTATTATGACGTGGACGATGAAGCTGTCGGAGAGGCGTTGCTCAAAGCGTATGCCGATGCAACGGGTGATAAATATGCCGAATATTATACGGCGGAAGAATTCGAGGCTATGACCTCGGAAAACGCCGGCGAGATGCAGGGAATAGGCATCAATATAATACAAAACACCGAATATGACTGTATAGAGGTCATCAGTGTTATGCCGGATTCTCCTGCGCTTGAAGCAGGTATACAGCCCGGTGACTTGATAGTTTATGTGGGTATCGGTGATGCGAGAGAAAGCGTTTCTGTGCTCGGATATACCAACGCGGTCACAAAATTACAGGGACTTGCAGGTACAAAAGCGGAGTTTGTGGTCCGCCGCGGTGATGGTTACTCCGAGGAGGTCGAGTATTCGATCGAGCGCGGATATGTTACAACGCAGTCTGTAACACATAGAATATGTGCTACAGATTCCTCCGTCGGTATCGTTAAGATAATTCAGTTTGATCTGACCACTCCCACGCAGTTCTGCGAAGCGGTCGATGCGTTGCGCGGACAAGGAATAGAAAAATTTGTTTTTGATGTGCGCTACAATCCCGGAGGAGATCTGCAATCCATCTTGGCAGTGCTCAGTTACTTCCTCAATGAAGGCGATACTATCATAAGTACGCTCGACAATGTCGGAAACAAAACTTTCATGACTGTTGAGCCGATCAATCTTACGGGCGATTATGCCGGTTGTAGCGTTTCAAAAAAAGATATAGGAAAGTATAAAGATCTCAATTGTGTAGTGCTTGTCAATGACAGCACCGCGAGTGCCGCAGAGCTGTTTACCGCAAATTTCAGAGATTATGAGATTGCGCCTATAGTCGGTGTAACGACATACGGCAAGGGCTCAATGCAGTCGATCCTGTCGTTGGCAAAGTACGGGCATTCGGGCGGTATCAAGTTGACTACAAAAATGTATTTTCCGCCCAACGGAGAGAGCTATGACGGCATCGGAATTACACCCGATATTGAAGTCGAGCTTGACGAGGCGGCATCTAAAGTCAATATTTATAAGCTTGCAGACGCAGACGATAGCCAGCTTCAGCGAGCACTCCAAGAGTTAAAATAAAAATAATACAATATAAAGAGGGACTATCATGGCTAAAAAACAAATGCTTTATACCCAAGTGGGTTACAACGAGCTGGTAGACGAGCTTAATTATCTCAAAAATACAAGACGTGAGGAGATCAAAGAGGATATCGCTACGGCGCGCTCCTTCGGAGACCTGTCTGAGAATGCTGAATATGATGAGGCAAGAAACGAACAGGCAAAGGTCGAGGCGAGAATCAAAGAGCTCGAGGAAATGATCCACAATGCTGTTATCGTCGACGAGACTAAGATCGACACTACAGTTATCAGCGTTGGTTCGCTCGTTAAGGTATATGACGAGGAGTTTGACGAGGAGCTTGAATATCATATCGTTGGTTCCAATGAGGCAAATCCTTTGCTCGGCAAGATCTCGGATCAGTCGCCTATCGGTAAAGCTCTTATCGGTATGCGCGAGGGCGACAGTGTTACGGTAGAGGCTCCCGGCGGACTTGTTCACCTCAAGATCGGCACGGTAACAAGAGCTCATAATAACGGCTGATAAAGCTCACAAGCATATCACAAAATAAAAAGAGCCGTCGCATTCGACGGCTCTTTTAAGATAATTAAACACAAAAGAGGTGCGGATATGGATAAAATACCTGCCGGAGAGATAAAAGATAGAAGCCCGTTTCTTAAATGGCTGGACAATTATTGGTATCACTACAAGGTGCCGACGATCATAGTACTTTTTTCTTTGTTTGTTGTCATAGTTTGTACATTTCAGATGTGTACTACAAGCGAAAAATATGATGTGACGGTATTGTATACCGGACCGTATCTTATGACGAGTAGTGAGCGTTCGGGCGTTATAAATGTACTTAATACCGCTATGTCGGAGGATCTTGACCAAGACGGCCATAAGTCTGTTGAGCTTATAACATATCAAGTCATGTCGGAGCAGCAACTGCGGGATATGGCGGCGGAAACGGATGAGAACGGAAAGCCGCTATATGAAGTCAACCGAACATATTATACCAAGGAATATGAGAATTACTCAAACATGATGATGACGGGCGAGTTTGCGGTTTGTATGCTTGACCCGTGGCTATATGAGGGTTTGGCAAATGCGGACAGGCTCAAAAAACTTACGGATGTTTTCGGCGAAATACCCGAGGGCGCTGTCGGTGAATATGGCGTAAGACTCGGGGATACGGCACTGTATCAGTATTACGATGCATTGAAGATTTTGCCCGAGGATACGGTGGTGTGTCTGCTGTTGCCGTATGTTTTCGGCGCTAACAGTAAAGAAGAAACTTACGCTAAAAGCATACAAATGTTTCGTGACATGGTGGAATTCAAGATGCCCGAATGAATAAAAGGAGTCGACAGGCCAACGACCTGCCGACTTCTTTTATTCACAAGATTGGCGCTTTTTAAAGCATTTATTTTTAATACGTGATCAAATTTTGCCGATTTCTTTGTACGGATCAACATCCGCTATAAATGTCGGCAGCAAACGAACGGAGAATTTGAACTGCTTTTCATCCAGTCGCCAACACTGCTTGAGTGCGGGACCGCATGAATTTGAGCCGATGCCTGCATGACGGTAGTCAATATTAACGACAGTGTCGCGTAGCGGTTTGAGCTCATAATTATGCTTTGTAGCTGTCAGTTGTGCCGGTGTAAAGTGTGAGCAATTGAAGCTGAAAGGCTTTTCGGTGCGCAAAGCCAACAAACCGTGACCTGCCAGTGAAGTGACAGCGCACCAACGCGTGTCGGCGTGCGCCATATTTTCCTGCGGGCGGACATAAGGCTCAAAATGCTCTGTAACTGTGGTTGCATACTCGCCCAGCTTTGATGCCAGACGCTTGTCAATATAACTTTCTGCAGGACCGCGTCCGAAGTAACGGAGATTTTCCGTGCCGTCGGGCATATTGAACTGAATACCGAAACGGGGAAGCTCGGGCAAGCCGTCGCGCACATTAACACCCATTTCTATTTTAACACCGCCTGCGGCGTAGAAGGTGTATTTGGTATTCATACACAGAATAGGGGGCTTTGTGTGGCCGCCCAAAGATAGCTCGGCACATACGACGGCAGCGGTGGTATCGCTTGATTTAAGCTCGCAGGAATAGCACTTAACATATGTGCGGTCATAGCCCTCGCTGTACCAATTTGCCTTAATGCGGCGGTCATTATCTGTGGGAGCGCGCCAAACTGTGGGAGTAAGTGGGGAGGTAATGAGCTCGCGCCCGTGATCAATGATGCCCGAGATGAGGCCGTGCGTGCGATCAACTGTATACAGAGTCTCGCCGGCAATCACGGTAATAATTTCATCGCTTTCGTTGACGGTAAGCTTAGCTGTCGAGGGGGCAACGATCGGTGTTGTCTCGATTGCTTCGGATATGACGGTTTGTTGGAAACCTACTTCGTACCCGACATCTGCCCACGGGCGGCTGATGTTTTGACGCAATGAGATATCAAGCGTCAAGTCTCCTCCGGACTCCACTGTACCCAGCTTGAGTCTGCGAACCTTTTGTGGCGGAATGTTAAGCGCGGGAAGTCTGCCTTCGGACACTGTTTTGCCGTTTCTGACAAAGCGCCAGTACAGATCAAGGTCGGAAAGATCGGTAAAGAAGCGGAGATTTCTTATTTTTATAAATCCTGTTTGGCTGTCGTAGCCCTCGATGCGGAAAGGCTTGATTGCTTGCTTATATTCAAGCAGACCCGTGTGCGGTCGGCGATCGGGATAAACAAGACCGTCAACGCAGAAATTGCCGTCATTAGGCTTGTCGCCGAAATCTCCGCCGTATGTATAGTGAGGGGCGGCGTATATGTTATCGCCGACAGCTACCGAATGGTCGATAAATTCCCATACACAGCCGCCGAAAAAGCTGTCGTGGGAAAGTATCATGTCCCAATATTCGCTGAGACATCCGGGACCGTTGCCCATTGCATGTGAATATTCGCACAAAAACAGCGGTTTTGAATATGTCTTGCCTGTGAGATAATCGCGTAAGCACTCGTCGGGTGAGGGATACATGCGGCTTTCAATGTCGATATAATCGCATTCGACTTGAGAGCGAATGTTTTTGTCATCCGACTCAAGATTTTTGTGCAGTCTGCGGGATATATCCTCGCTGTGAACGATACACCCCTCCATGCGAGCGTGGAAATAGTCAGCCATAGCGCGGTGATTGCGTCCGATGCCCGATTCGTTCCCGACAGACCACATGATAATGCAGGGATGGTTTTTGTCTCGCTCAAACATACGCTCGGCGCGGTCGAGATAAGTGGCAGTCCAGTCGGGACTGTCAGTCAGCGCATCCCAGTTGCCGTAGCGCTGCATTCCGTGTGTTTCAATATCTGCCTCGTCGCAAACATACAGACCGAGCGCATCGCACAGCTCATAAAGCCGCGGGTCGTTGGGATAGTGGCTGGTACGTATCATGTTGATGTTATGCGCCTTCATAATGTAAAGGTCGCGCAGAATATGGTCGTATGGTGTGGTCGAACCGAGAATTGGATGGCTGTCATGGCGGTTTACGCCGCGGGCCTTGACTTTCTGTCCGTTGATATATACCACTTTATCACGCACAACAATGTGACGGAATCCGCAGGGAATGCAGATGTGCTCATCGCCGCATTTGACATGGAGTTTGTAAAGCTGAGGTAACTCGTCAGACCACAGCGCAGGGGTGGGGACTAACAGCTCAAATTTGCCGTTACCGTCAAGGCGAATACTGCCGCCCGATATTTCGTCACCCGCTGGAGTTATAAGACGGTAATCAAGCTGTGCCGCGCCGCTTAAAACAACTTCGGTAGAGACTACACCTTGAGAATAATTTGCATTAAGCTCGGGTCGAACATAAATATCTTTGATGTGTATCTTGTCGCGCAAAAGCAGGTATACCTCGCGAAAAATACCCGAGAAGCGATACTTGTCCTGATCCTCGAGGTATGAGCCGTCGCACCATTTAAGCACAAAAACCTTGAGCTCGTTTGTGCCCGCTATCAAGTAAGATGTAATGTCTATCTCACTGGTCATGTGACTGACTTGGCTGTAAGCGGCGAATTTGTTGTTCACAAAAAGATAAAAGCAGGAGTCTACACCCTCGAAATTTATGTATATGTTGCGTGAAAGCAGAGTTTCCGCATCCATGTTAAAGGTGCGTGCATACAGCGCACAGGGGATGTCATCGGGAACATGAGGAGGGTCTACGGGATAGGGATAGTTGACATTTGTGTAATTGGGCGTGTCATAGCCATGACCGAGAACGCTCTGCCAAGAGCGGGGAACTGTCATGCGCTCCATGCCGGATGTGTCAAAATTTTCGGCAGTGAAATCGTCGATGTTGTTGACCGATGGATAGTAACGGAAGCTCCAATCACCGCACAGATTTACAAAGCGTGACGAGCGACCGCGTACCCCCTCGGCGGCGGTAGCGCTTTCGGAATAGGGAATAAAGTATGCGCGTGGATTTTCACAGCCTACATGCAATGTGGATAGCTCGCGATGGTAGTTATATTTGAATTTCAAAGTCAAACTCCTCCTTGATATCTCGCAAGATTTGTAGTATAATTATGCCATAGAACAGTTTCAAAGTCAATAACTATTGAAAATTCATTTTGCGCAAGTTTTTCTGTATAAATTTGGTAAATACAGTCTATCATCACACCGAGGAAATTTTTGGAGGTGTGATATGCGCAAAATAGTCACAGAATTTGCCGTTGGTTTTGGTGCGGGCCTTGTCTTGCTCGCGTCCTTCTTTGCGGCTTTTGCAAACTTTGTCGGATAAGGAGAGAAAACATGAAAATGAGGATAGATAAGCTGCTTTCGGTTTGTTCGATCGCAACGAGAAGTGAGTCGGGGCGTGCCGCGAGAGCGGGCAGAATAACCGTCAACGGAGTTGCCGAGCGAAACGCGGCAAGGCAGATAGATACCGAACGGGACGAGGTGTGCTTTGACGGTGCGCGTGTTATCTATCGCGAACATGTATACATAATGCTGAATAAACCCGAGGGCTATGTAAGTGCCACGGAGGATGGCAGAGATCCTACCGTTTTGGAGCTTTTGCCCGACGAGGTGCGCCGAGCCGGTATGTTCCCATGCGGCAGACTTGATAAAAACACGCTGGGACTTATGTTGCTTACTGATGATGGCGAGCTGGCGCACCGCTTGCTGGCGCCAAAACGCCACGTTGAAAAACGTTATCGTTTTGTATGCCGAAATGAAGTAAGTGAGGCTGACAGGCAAGCACTTGAAACTGGGTTGCAACTGGCGGACGGCTATATGACAAAGCCTGCGGCAGTTGAACTTTTCGACGATCGCAAAAGCGGCATCATCACGCTTCATGAGGGCAAATATCATCAGATAAAAAGAATGTTCGGCGCCGTCAATGATAACCGCATCATTCATCTTGAACGCATAACCTTCGGCCCGCTGACGCTTGATGAGTCACTCGGCCGCGGCGAGTGGAGATATCTTGACGATGATGAGATAGCGGCGCTTATGGCAGCTGGAAATCTGTAAGGAGCACGCGATACCTATGAAACGAAAAATCGTTACCATGTGTGGCTCACTTAAGTTTTTAGATAAAATACAAGAAACAGCGGAAAGATTGGAACTTCAAAAACAATATGTTGTAATTAGCATCAATCCGCATGTGCTTGACAGAGCTTTGGCGCAAAGCGAAAGAGAACTCTTGGGAGAATTGCACAGAGCCAAAATAGATATATCGGATGCGATATTTGTTGTAAATGTGGGAGGCTATATCGGAGATGCTGTCAGACGCGAAATAGAATATGCCGCGTCACTCGGAAAAGAGATAATTTATTTGGAAAATGATTGATATGAATATAGAAAAATTTTGGTCTGCCGTTCTTGAGCAGAGAGCAGATGCGATAAGAAAATATTTTTGCGCCGATGCTTATATTAATTGGCATTGCACAAACGAGCATTTCACAGTGGAGGAATTTATCAGAGCAAACTGTGAATATCCCGGAGATTGGGCGGGGGAGATAGAGAAGATCGTCACGGCAAACGATATGATCATCACAGCCACGCGCGTCTATCCAAAGGATCGCTCCGCATCCTTTCATGTTACGTCATTTATCAAGCTGAAAGATGATAAAATCATTGCCATGGATGAGTATTGGGGGGATGACGGCGAAGCGCCGGAGTGGCGACGGAATATGAATATCGGCAGAAAAATAAAAAATAACTGATAATGAGTGTGGTATAAATAAACAAGGCATAGACGAAGAATGGCTATGTCTTGCTTTATCTTGTTATCCAGGAATAGGTGTTAAGGTGGAGCCTATGTGGATATAAGTTATTTCCTCCATATTTGACAACCGTTGCAGAGCCTGCATATCTATATTTTCGTATTTGATATTAATATGAATGCTGATTATTTGCGACTTGTTGAGTTTGTAATGATATATTGTATCATATTTCAAGAAATTAAGCTGATTCTTGGGGTCTGTTAAGCTAAATGTGCTATCAACATGGATTTCCAAATGATCGTAGGCATATTGGTCAAGCATGATTATATTTTCTATGGTGGTAATAACTTGACTGTCACTTGTGGGTTGTATAGTTTTGCCGTCATAGTAAAGATGCATTTTTTCAAGGTCAAAGCCTGAAATGTTGTGATCAAGCTCCACAGGCAATTCGTCGGCATCAACCTCAAAAACCCGTTTACGTGCAAGCCCTAAGATGTATTTGGACTTGTTCAAAATTTTTATATCCTCGAGCTCTTGTTTGGAAACAAATAAATATAAGGAGTCGTTTTTTAGGCAATGTGTCACTCCGGTTTTTACGAATACTTCTTCAGCATCTATGGAGTTTTGCTTGTGATATGCCGCTAAACAGTCCTTGAGCAACTGCTCTTGTGCCTCTATTTGCTGTTGAGTTTCTTCAGCATCTTGCATTATTTTGTCGGAAAGTAATTCGCCGTTGACTATATAGCGGTCCAGCATCTCCTGACCGTAATATGCAACTTCGCTGTCGTATAGCTGTTTTGACCAACGCTCACCGTCGGGAATACCGGTGGTGTAAAGCGCCTCGCCGTATTTTAACCATTCTCCGACTTTATAAAATTCTATGAGTTTATTATACTTTTGTTCAAGCTTGGATTGCTCGATAATAATCTCTTCGTAGGTCGTTCCGTTATATTTAAATTTCATCATGTTGTTACCGTTGCTTTTGGTTTCAACAATAATAGCAAGCAGCGCTTGATCGTCTGTATTCTCCAATGTTTGGTAAAGCTCACTTGTGATGCTCCAACCATTCCACGCGGCGTACCAGTCGTCCACAGCTATTTCTACGGACATATTATCTGTGCTTTCGGTGGACCAAATATATTGATCAATATTAATGGAAAAATCGGGATCCGACGTGTTTGAAGGCGTATTACCTCTGAAAAATATTGACGTTAATGTGGCAATACTTACAGTCAGACACAGACAGGCAGCCACAGCGGCTATTCTTTGCCAAGTTAATTTTTTTGATGGACGAGCGGAATTTTCGATGATCTCTTCGATAAACTCTTCGTCTATCATGCCCATGGCATCTTGTAAGAGTGTGTTATTTATCATAAAATATCCCCTCCTGTTCAAGGAATTTGCGTAGCTTTTCTCGCGTTCGCAAAAGTGTCATTTTGACTTTGCTGCTGCTACATCCAAGATGCTTGGCAATGCCTCCGATGGCGTCACATTTCCAATAACGGCGCATAAATATTTGACGTTCATTTTGCGACAGTGATGCCAAAAATTCATTTAATATGCTTGACAGTTGTTCTGCGGCAAGAGCTTTGTCTTGTGACTGATCCGGAATGCATTCATCCAACTCATGAAGCGATGCAGCAACCTCGCCGCCTCCTCGCTTTTTGGTATTGTTGGCGCGGAACTTTGTTATTGCAATGTTTCGCGACAGCTTTGCCAAATATGCGGATAATTTTTGAGGGCGTGTGGGCGGAATTGTGTTCCACGCACCAATATATGTATCGTTTTCACATTCCTCCGTGTCTTGGCGGTTGCGCAGAATGTTAAAGGCAATGGAACAGATCAAAGTTCCGTATTTGTTTTTGGATTCGGTAATCGCTTGCTCGTTTCTGCTCCAAAATAAATCGAGAATTTTATAATCCTCCATGATTGAGTCACCTCCTCTGACAGAGCTAAACGGCCTTTCACTTATTAAGTCGCTTTTTGTATGCGATCGGTCACAACTTCTCAGAAAATATTTCACAGTAATTATACCATAAAAATATTTTTTACGACAGAAATCTAAAAAATATTCAGTATAGATTTCAATGACGGTTCCGACGCTGCTTTTTGCTTTAAAACTCTTTACTTATTACGCGAAATATGGTATAATCATGTATAATCAAAAATACTCGGAGGCGCAATGGAGCATAACCGATTTATATTAAAAAGTGAATACGCCCCAACGGGTGATCAGCCCGAGGCGATCACACGTTTAGTAGAGGGCGTCGAGGCAGGGGAGCGGATGCAGACCTTGCTTGGCGTGACCGGATCCGGTAAAACATTCACAATGGCAAATGTTATCGCTCAGGTCAATCGCCCCACACTTGTGCTGGCGCACAACAAAACGCTCGCGGCACAGCTTTGCTCCGAGTTCCGTGAATTTTTTCCCGACAACGCTGTCGAGTATTTTGTGTCTTATTACGATTACTATCAGCCTGAGGCGTATATCCCCGGCAAAGACATGTATATTGAAAAAGACGCATTGGTTAACGATGAGATAGACCGCCTGCGTCACAGTGCGACATCTGCATTGTTTGAACGCAGAGACGTTATAATCGTGGCAAGTGTGTCGTGCATCTACTCACTCGGAGATCCCCAGGAGTATTCAAGTTTGGTGCTGGCACTGCGCCCTGGAATGCTCATGAGCCGCGACGAGTTGATACGAAAATTGGTTGCGATAAGCTATGATCGTAACGACATCAACTTTGTTCGTGACAAATTTCGCGTTCGCGGAGACACGGTTGAAATATTCCCGGCGTCAAACGGCGAAAAGGCGATACGAGTCGAGTTTTTCGGCGACGAAATAGACCGTGTGTCCGAGATCAATGTGGTCACGGGTGAGCTTGTCAGATTGCTTAGCTATGTTGCCATATATCCTGCGACGCACTATGCTGTATCCGACGAAAAGCGTGAGGCCGCGCTTCAGGAGATATCTAATGAAATGCGCGAGAGAGTGGAGTTCTTTCGCGCTGAGGGTAAGCTTATAGAGGCACAACGAATAGAGGAGCGTGTCAAATATGACCTCGAAATGCTGAGGGAGATAGGCTTTTGCTCGGGAGTCGAGAACTATTCGAGAGTGCTGTCCGGTCGCGAACCGGGATCCACTCCATATACCTTGCTTGACTATTTTCCAAAGGACTTTTTGCTGTTCGTCGATGAGTCACACGTCACACTTCCGCAGGTACGCGGTATGAGCGGAGGTGATACGGCACGAAAGAAAAATCTGGTGGATTTCGGTTTCCGCCTGCCGTCTGCATATGATAACCGCCCGCTGTTCTTTGAAGAGTTTGAATCCAAAATCAATCAGGCGATATTCGTCAGCGCGACTCCCGCAGATTTTGAGCGTGAGCATTCGGATCGGGTGGTCGAGCAGATAATACGTCCCACGGGACTTATAGATCCTGAGGTTGAGGTTCGCCCTGTCGAGGGGCAGGTGGATGACCTCATGGGTGAGATAAGAAAGAGAACAGCCAAAGGCGAGCGTGTGCTGGTTACAACTCTTACTAAAAAAATGGCCGAGGATCTGACGGATTACCTTGAGACCAACGATATAAAGGTAAGATACATCCACTTCAACGTAGAAACTATTGAGAGAATGGAGATCATACGCGACCTGCGGCTGGGAGTGTTTGATGTGTTGGTCGGCATCAACCTGCTTCGCGAGGGACTTGATATTCCCGAAGTGTCATTGGTTGCCATACTTGATGCGGACAAGGAGGGCTTTCTGCGCGCTGAAACTTCGCTAATACAGACCATTGGTCGAGCGGCGAGAAACGCACACGGTAAAGTTATAATGTATGCCGAAAAAATGACAGGCTCAATGGAGCGTGCTATACGCGAGACCAACCGCCGTCGCGCCATACAGTCGGCGTATAATGAAGCACATGGCATCGTTCCTAAGACCATCATAAAAGGTGTGCGCGATGTTATAGATATCGGAGTTGCCGACGACAATTCTCATGCAGCTCGCGGTAAGTCGGGCGCTGCTTCGTCCGCAGGCAAGGCTGCTAAGATGAATAAGAAAGAACGCGAAGCTATGATCGAGCGTTTGACAAAGGAAATGAAGGATGCCGCACGCAGACTTGAATTTGAGCAGGCGGCATATCTGCGCGACAGAATAAAACAACTCAGGGAAAATAAATAGGTTAAAAAGAAAGGCAAAAATAAAATGGACATTATTGAAGCTCTGGCAAAAGAATTCAGTTTGAAGCGGGATCAGGTAGAGCGTACGGTAGCGCTCATAGATGAGGGCAACACCATTCCCTTTATTGCGCGATACCGTAAAGAGGTAACAGGATCGCTTGATGATACTGTGCTCCGTGACCTTGATGACAGACTCACCTATTTGCGTAATATTGAAAAGCGCAAAGAGGAGGTCAAATCGCTTATCGCGGCACAAGAAAAGCTGACACCCGAGATAGAGGCGGCAATCGATGCGGCAACAACTATTACCGAGGTCGATGACATTTACCGTCCCTACAGACCTAAACGCAAAACTCGCGCGTCGGTGGCTCGTGAGAGAGGGCTAGAGCCGTTGGCAGAGCTTATCATGGCTCAGGAGACGTCATATTCTCCCACGCTGGAAGAAACAGCAGAGAGCTATGTAGACTCCGAGAAAGGCGTTGAGAACGCTCAGGCAGCTTTGGCGGGTGCTATGGACATAATTGCTGAGGACGTATCGGATAACGCTGATTTTCGTAAAACCATCCGTGCGTTGACATGGGATGATGGCGTGCTTGGTTCTACCGGTAGCGGAGACTCGGTATATACGCAGTATTATGAGTACGCTGAAAAGCTAAAGAAGATACCCGGACACAGAATTCTTGCCATCAACCGCGGTGAGAAAGAAGAATTCCTTAAAGTCACATTGACCGCCCCGCGCGAGCTGATACTCAAATATCTCGGAAAAAAGCTGGTTACAAACCCCGGCAGTCCCGCCGAGAAATATATCCGTGCCGCTGTTGAGGACGGTTACGACCGTCTTATCGCTCCCAGCGTCGAGAGGGAAATACGCAACGATATGTTTGACTCTGCAAGCGAGGGCGCCATTAAATTGTTTGCTGATAATCTGCGTCACTTGCTTATGGCATCTCCGCTAAAAGGAAAAACGGTGCTCGGATATGACCCCGGTTACCGTACGGGCTGTAAGCTTGCTGTAGTGGATAAGACAGGTAAGGTGTTGGATACTGCCGTTATTTATCCTACCAAGCCGCAGGAGCGCATTGAGGAGAGCGGAAGAGTCGTTACAAAACTGATACGCAAATATGGCGTTAATGTGGTTGCCATTGGTAACGGTACCGCTTCCAAGGAAAGTGAAATATTTATTGCCAATTTGCTCAAATCCATTCCCGAGGATGTTAAATACATTATGGTCAGCGAGGCGGGCGCATCCGTATATTCGGCTTCTAAGCTTGGGGCTGACGAATTCCCGGATTTCGATGTTACACAGCGTTCTGCGGTATCTATTGCAAGAAGATTGCAAGACCCGCTGGCAGAACTGGTCAAGATAGACCCCAAATCGATAGGTGTCGGTCAGTATCAGCATGATATGAAGCCGGCAAGGCTTGACGGCGCGTTGACAAGCGTGGTTGAAGACTGTGTAAACGCAGTTGGTATTGACCTCAATACCGCATCGCATTCGCTGTTGGCGTATATATCCGGCATAAATGCCACAAGTGCCAAAAATATAGTTAAATACAGGGAAGAGAACGGAGAATTTACTTCGCGTGCCCAAATACTCAAGGTTCCAAAGATAGGAGCAAAGGCTTTTGAGCAGTGTGCGGGCTTTTTGAGAGTTCCCGGAAGCGGTGAGATACTTGATAATACCGGCGTGCATCCCGAGTCCTATGAGGCGGCAAAGGCGTTGCTTGATATGTTCGGTTATACCGAGGAGGATGTCAAGGCGGGCAAGCTGACATTGCTGTCTGAAAAAGTCAAGATCAAAGGCACAGACAAGGTCGCCGAAAAACTTGGTATCGGTGAGCCTACGTTGATGGATATAATCGGTGAGCTGGAGAAACCGGGGCGCGATGTTCGTGACAGTCTGCCTCCGCCTGAATTGCGTGACGATATACTTGATATGAACGATCTCAAAGAGGGAATGATACTTACCGGAACCGTGCGTAATGTTATCGATTTCGGCGCCTTTGTGGATATCGGTGTTCATCAAGATGGATTGGTACACGTTTCGCAGTTGTCCGAACGCTTTGTAAAGCATCCGTCCGAGGTGGTGTCTGTGGGAGATATCGTCAATGTCAAGATACTCGGAGTTGATTTGCAAAAGAAAAAGATATCTCTTTCTATGAAAGGCGTCAAGCAGAAACAATCTTAATTTATTAAGATTTTTGTGATCGTTGTGTGTGTGTCGCAGCGCGCTCAAACAATTGCATATGTGCAAAATGCACAAAACAGATGGCGAAATTTTGGAGAATTAACATCTTTCAATTTTGCGAGTTTTTTGGTACAATATATACTGTTAAAAACCAATGAGTTCCGGGGCCGCAGATTGGTGCCGCCGGTTCTAAATTCAAGGAGGAATTTTATTAATGGCAAGTTTGTCTTTTAAGCACCTTTATAAGAAGTATCCGGGCGGCGTTACTGCTGTGTCCGATTTTAACCTTGAAGTAAAGGACAAGGAGTTTCTGGTTCTGGTCGGTCCTTCCGGTTGCGGTAAGACCACCACTCTGCGTATGATCGCAGGTCTTGAGGAGATTACTGAGGGTGAACTGTTCATAGGTGACCAGCTGGTAAACGATGTAGCTCCTAAAGATAGAAAGATCGCGATGGTGTTCCAGAACTACGCTCTGTATCCTCACATGTCTGTTTTTGAGAATATGTCTTTCGGTTTGAAGCTCAACAAGACTCCGAAGGAGGAGATCAAGCGCCGTGTTGAAGAGGCTGCTCGCATCCTCGATATCACGCACCTGCTCGACAGAAAGCCTAAGGCTCTGTCCGGCGGTCAGAAGCAGCGTGTTGCACTGGGTCGTGCTATCGTTCGTAACCCGAAGGTATTCCTTCTTGACGAGCCGCTTTCCAACCTCGACGCTAAGCTCCGTGCTGCGATGAGAACCGAGCTTACCAAGCTTCACCAGAGAGTCGGTACAACCTTTGTATACGTTACTCACGACCAGGTCGAGGCTATGACCATGGCTACCAGAATCGTCGTTATGAAAGACGGTTTGATTCAGCAGGTTGATACTCCTCAGAACCTGTACGACTATCCCTGCAATATCTTCGTTGCAGGCTTCATAGGCACTCCTCAGATGAACTTCATTACCGGTAAGCTTGAGAAGAAGGGCGAGGATGTTTACTTTAACTTTGAGAACAATGCTATCAAGCTTCCCGCAGAGAAGGCTAACAATCCTGCTCTTAAGGATTATATCGGTCAGGAAGTTGTTATGGGTATCCGTCCCGAGTGTATTCACGATGAACCCGTTCACATCGCTACTTTCGCAGACAGCGTTGTTGATACATATGTTGAAGTTACCGAGCTTATGGGCGCAGAGATCTATCTCTACATCACCATCGGTGAGACCAACCTCATCGCTCGTGTTTCCGCTCGTTCTACTTCTCGTGCTGGTGATAGCATCAAGGTTGCTTTCGATACTTCGAGAGTCCACTTGTTCGACAAGGATACCGAGCGTTGCATCGTTCACTAATAGTTTTTACAAGGGTGTGTCAAACGGCACACCCTTTCTTTTGTTTTCTGACTGTTGACAAAGCGGGCAATAAGGATTATAATAATATAAAACTTAAAATTAGCATCGGAGGGATATGAAATGCCCGAAAAAATATATGAAAAGGAATATAAAAGCGTAATGGCGCGTATCGGCGGGACGATGCTGATATTTTTGTTGTTGTTCAATACGCTTTTTCCGATAGCAGCATTGATAGAGCAAATGCTGATAATGTACATGGATGCCGGAAACGCATATATTGTCGGAAGTCTTATACAATCGGTAGCATATTTAGCTACATTTCTTATTCCTTGCGCATTCTTTGGTTTGATAAGCAAAAAGCATCAGGCTCGTCCGGTCTTCAACGATATTCGTTTGGGCAGGCAATTTCCGTTGATGCTGATCGCATCCATTGCTATTACATTGGCAGTAGCTTATGTTAACTCGTTTATTGTCGAAATATTCAACTTTTCTTCGTTTTATGAGCAGTATATGCAGGTTGAGCCGCTTGATAAAAATTACAAGCTTGTGTTGGAAATAATCGCAACAGCACTGGTGCCGGCATGCTGTGAGGAATATTTGTTCCGAGGGGTTATACTTACCAATGTTTTGCCTTATGGTAAAACTCCCGCTATAATTATAAGTGCCGTTCTCTTCGGCTTAATGCATCAAAACCCCGCTCAAATACTTTATACTACCATTGCCGGTATAGTGATAGGGCTTGTTTATGTACGTACGCGGTCCATTTGGGGTGGAGTGTTGATACATTTTTTCAACAATTTATTTTCGGTGCTTGAGCAACTGCTGACGGATAGGTTGGAGTATGAGCAAGCCACCAAGATATGTATAGCTATGGAGGCGGTGCTGTTTGTCGGCGGCGTTATCTGTGCTATTGTTTTGATCATGACTGAGCGTCGCCGCAAAAGAATGTTTAGTGACAGCGGGTTTGGTGTTGTACTTGAACCGAGCGAAGAGTATGTTGAGTATCCTTTGAAACAAGGGAGAGCGGCAAAGCTTTTCTTCAGTCCGGCCGTTATCATTTTTATTTGTATAGTATGTATCCAAATGCTGTATTATATTTTGTTGGCCCTTGGAGTGGTTCGATTATGACTCGCGAAGAAAAATATATGCTTATGGCCATCGAGGCGGCAAAGCACGCGGCAGAGATGGGAGAAGTTCCTGTTGGAGCGGTTGTGGTGTATGGTGACGAAGTGATCGCCACAGCATTTAATACGCGCGAAAGCGACAAATGTGCAACCTCGCATGCGGAATTACGTGCTCTTGAAGAAGCCTGTCGTGTTCGCGGTGGCTGGCGCCTTTTTGGGTGCGAGCTTTATGTAACGCTTGAACCTTGCGTTATGTGCGCAGGGGCTGCGGTAAACGCGCGTGTTGATCGTGTGATATACGGTGCATCTGATATCCGTTTTGGAGCATTGGGCAGTGCGCTGGATGTTATGGCTTATCCTCTCAATCACAAATATGAAGTAGTCAGCGGTGTTCTCGGAGACGAATGTCGCGCACTGCTAAGTGATTTTTTCAAAGCGCGGCGTGTGCACTAATAATTATGAAAGCTTATGGCGTGAGTCTGAAAAATGGCTCACGCTTGTTTTTTGCGACAAAATTCACTATTTGTTGTCACTCTTCATATTATTTGAGTAGGGAAGCGTTTCCCTAATAATTAAGGTAGGTGGAAAGCTGTGTGTAATTCGATGCCATTATATAAGCTTGCCTGCGGAGACCGTGCTACGGTGATATCGATGGATCATCGAGCAGCGCTTTACGGCAGACTCAAGGAGCTTGGGATAATTGAAGGTACAGTGATACAAAAAGTGATGATAAGCCCGCTTGGCGACCCTGCGGCGTATCTTGTGCGAGGTGCACTTATCGCAATACGTCGCACCGATGCGTCGGGGATATACGTAAGCAGTGAGCGGGTGAAAAATGCGTGATAATAATATACAATGCGGGCGTGTGATTGCGTTGGCGGGTAATCCAAATGTAGGCAAGAGTACAATATTCAATGCATTGACAGGGCTTAACCAGCATACCGGTAACTGGACCGGAAAAACAGTTGGAAATGCGTTTGGTCAATTTGAGTATAGAGGCGAGCGCTTTACTGTGGCCGATCTGCCCGGTACATATTCGCTTGAACCGCATTCGGCGGAGGAAGCAGAGGCTGAGCAATTTATACGCAACGGGGTGGCGGAGAAGGTAGTAATAGTTTGTGATGCGGGATGTCTTGAACGCAATTTGATTCTTGTGTTTCAGATACTTGATGTCACGAGGAATGTTATAATTTGTGTTAATTTGATTGACGAGGCAAAGGGCAAGGGAATACATATTGATATTGACGCATTGTCAGCGAAGCTCGGCGTGCCTGTAATAGCAATGGTAGCACGTCGCGGAATTGGACTTGATGAGCTTCGTTCAGCAATTGCCGCCCCCTTGGTGAATTCATACGATACTGTATGTGACGAAAGAGCGGTAGTACAACAACGTACTACCGAAGAATACGTTCAAGCAGCAGAGAGTGCAGCTGAGTGTGCAACGCATATTATGGGCGAACAAAAACGCTTTCAAGTATGGATGGATAGAATTCTTACCGGGAAATACACCGGATATCCCGTGATGATGATAATGCTTGCGGGAATTCTGTGGCTTACAATGAAGGGCGCAAACTATCCATCGGAGCTTCTGTGGCAGGGCTTGCATTACATAGAGGGACAGCTTGCGATGTTTATGGATTGGTGCGGTGCGCCGTGGTGGCTTACAGGTGCGCTGGTATACGGAGCATATCGAATGCTTGCTTGGGTAGTATCCGTAATGTTGCCGCCAATGGCAATATTTTTTCCGCTTTTTACATTGCTTGAGGATCTCGGATATTTGCCGCGCGTGGCGTTCAATCTCGATAGAGGGTTTAGCTGTTGCAGAACCTGTGGAAAGCAGGCTTTGACGATGTGCATGGGGCTTGGTTGTAACGCGGCGGGCGTTGTCGGTTGCCGAATAATCGATTCCGAGCGCGAACGCAAAATTGCCATACTTACCAACTCTCTTGTACCTTGTAACGGAAAATTTCCGACACTTTTGGCGCTGATAGCGATATTTTTCGCAGGAACGACCGTGTCAGGGCAAGTTGGCATCATGACATTGCTTATCGTGATGGCGGTAGGTGGGACGTTTTTGTGTTCGGCGATGCTTGCATCGACATTATTTAGAGGTATGCCATCATCATTTGCACTTGAATTGCCGCCGTACCGCACGCCGCAGGTGGGGAGAATAATTGTTCGTTCTATCAAGGATAGAACCTTATTTGTGTTGGGGCGCGCGGCGGCTGTGGCAGCACCCGCCGGACTTATAATTTGGATATTGGCAAATGTTAATGTAGGTGACGTGGGGCTGTTGACGCTTATTGCCGATGTTCTTCAACCCGTGGGCCACTTTTTTGGTATGGATGGTGTTATATTGCTTGCATTCATATTGGCGTTGCCTGCAAATGAAATAGTTCTTCCGATAATGATGATGATATATACATCCTCTGGCGTGTTGAACGATTATTCCTCTCTCTCTGAACTGCAAATGTTACTTGAAGCCCAGGGGTGGGATGTGGTTTGTGGCTTGTGCGTGCTTGTTTTTATGCTGTTCCATTGGCCATGTTCCACGACACTGCTTACTATACGTCGTGAGTGCAAGAGCTGGAGTATGGCGGCGCTTGGCGCACTTATACCGACGCTGTTGGGGCTGACGCTTTGCGCGTTGATAAATTTGGTGTCATATATATTCGGTGCTATATGAAATATTTGCGTCAAAGGGATTGAAAAAATGCGAGTTTTATTGTAAAATAATAATGAATATAAAAAGGAGGATCGTGACCGTACAGAATGAATGTTTTACGGCGAAATTTTGGAAGCTCGGGTGAGCTTATGACCCTCAAAACGGATAAGTTTAAAAGAAACATTTTGATAATGACATATATAGTGCCCATCTCTCCCGCGACATCAGCATCGGATGTCCTGCTTCCGGCAGTGCTTCTGCGCGGTAGCGAGAAATATCCAACCAATGCTGATATCGCGCGACGTTGTGAACAGCTTTACGGAGCATCGTTAGGATATTATTATTCTTATTTGGGTGACAGCCTTATGATCAATATTTATGCTGACTTTTTGTCTGATCGTGCGATCGGAACTCAAGATGAGATACTTTGCGGCGTGACGGAGCTTATGGCACAGACTATGTTGGCGCCGATGCTTGAGGATGGGGATTTGCGTGCAGATGAGGTAGCTAAGGCAAAGATTGCGCTTTGTGACAGTATCCGTGCTGATGATAACGACACTGCGGCATATGCTTTCAGGCGTTGTCGAGAGCTTATGTGCGGCAATGATCCGTGTGGATATAGCTTGTCAGTGGATGATGTTATGAGAGTAACTCCCGAAAGTCTCAGCGCGAGATATTTCGAGCTGAGAACGGAGGGACATTGGGAATTTTTCTATGTTGGCAATGAGGATGCAGATTCGGTTGCAAAAACTTTGGAAATATATTTTGCCGATACTGTACACGGCGCGCCAGAGTTGCCACGGGTACGCGCTGTAAGTGATCACCCGATGCGCAGCGAACAGGAGTCTTTACCTGTTACACAAGGTAAGCTGACAATGGGCATATATGCCGGAGGAATTACAATGTCGGACAGTGACGATTATTACGCCACGCTTATGTCTGTCGAGATATTCGGAGGCTCACCTATATCCAAGCTTTTTATGAATGTTCGAGAAAGACTCGGTTTGTGTTATTATTGCGGCGCTTCATATAACAAGCAAAAAGGTGTTATATATGTTTCTGCAGGTATTGATCCAAAGGATCGTGAAGCAGTAGAGCGTGAAATATATGCCCAACTCGAGCAGATGAAGCAGGGGAATATTTCGGATGCGGAGCTACATGCGGCACAGTTGGCGTTGATAAACTCGGCGCGTCAAATATCCGACAGACCGTATTCTATGTGGAGCTTTTGTAATATCCGCACGATGCTGGGCGTTTCTACATCTTTGGATCATCATATAGAGCGTATAGAACATGTTACGGTAGAACAAGTTAAGCGTGTGGCGAGCAAGTGGGCGGTGGGCGATATATTTTTCGTTGATGCGGAGGGGAAGTGTGAGTATGAAAACTGAATGGTTTGAATCCGCAAGATTGAACGAGAAATATTGCCGCATAAGCTTACCGGGTAGACCTAAGGTGTATGTTTTCCCCAAGCAAATGAGCAACACTTATGCGCTTTGTGCAGTGAGATACGGCTCGGTCGATCGCAGTTATCAGTGTGTCGGTGGTAAGAAGATAATCCTTCCCGATGGCATCGCCCATTTCCTTGAGCATAAAATGTTTACAGAGCAAGACGGGAGCGATGCTTTCGATATTTTCTCGTCATATGGCGCTGATGCAAACGCTTATACGACATATGATCGCACTGTTTACCTTTTTAACTGTACTTCTAATTTTGATAAATCGTTCGGCACGTTGTTGCACATGGTGACGCATCCTTATTTTACAAAGGAAAGTGTTGACCGTGAACGGGGGATTATTGCTCAAGAAATAGGCATGTATGATGATGATCCTGATGCTGTTTGTTATGAAAATATGTTGGCTACTCTATATCACGACCATCCTGTACGCATCAATGTGTGTGGAACAGTCCAATCTATTGCAAAGATAACGCCTGAACTACTTTATGAGTGTCATCGTACATTTTACAACCCCGACAACATGGTGATAATCGTTTGCGGGCAAGTGACGCCCGAATCGATTATCGATGCGGTAATGTGTGAGACCGGCTGGGGAGAGACGGTTGCTTTTGAGCGTTGTGTGGATGCCGAGCTGTGCGGACCTGCGCAAAAGGTTATTACGCGCAAAATGAAGGTGGCAATGCCGTTGTTTGCGATGGGATTTAAAGAAAATGACATAGATGCCGATGTGCTGTCTCGTCATCGCCGTGATATAACGGCATCTATCCTTGAGAGAATGCTGTTCTCAACCTCGAGCGAGCTTTATAATGAGTTGTATGACAAAGGATTGGTTACCTCGCCGCTTTCTGTTGGTCGAGCGGCTGAAGACAGCTACGCCTTTACCGAGCTCTGCGGGACAGCCAAGGATCCGAGTGCTGTGTGTGAATATATCATGTCACACATAAGAAAAATTCATCGAATTGGATTGACATATGATGATTTTGTGCGCTGCCAACGCCGGAGATTGGGAGATGCTATCTCTCGCTTTGACTCTACTGAGGAAATAGCAAATGCACTTATTGGTTATGCATTTGATGAATTGGATATTTTGAATGATGTAGAATTGGTGGAGTCAATAGATTTTGACGAAGTAAAAAATCTTTTTGAGAAAATGTATCATGAGGATAATATGGCGGTTTCTTATGTTATGCCTCTAAAATAAACAAGCAGAAAGGAATATAAAAAATGGACACAACGACTGTTTCTTTTCCCGGCCTTGGTATCGGAGAATTTACAATGAACAAAGTAGCGATCTCGTTTTCTCCGTTTGGCAAACCTATGGAGATACGGTGGTATGGAATACTTATAACACTGGGAATTGTGCTTGCGCTCTTTTATTCATACAAGCGTTCAAAAGACGAGGGCATATTGCTTGACGATCTTTTGGATATGGGTATCTTTGCGATAGTGTTTGGCATTATAGGCGCGAGGACATATTATGTCTTGACATACGGCATATCAAATTTCGTAGTTAAGAACGCGGATGGTAAGGTGAAAATATGGGACACCTTTGTAAGTATTATCGGAGTTTGGAACGGCGGCATTGCCATATATGGAGCAATTATAGGCGGCGCTTTAGCGATATACTTCGTTTGCCGTCACAAAAAGATAAATTGGCTTAAAGCGTTTGATGCAATTTCGCCTGCTGTGATGATAGGTCAAATACTTGGGCGCTGGGGAAATTTTGTTAACGGCGAGGCGCACGGTGGAGTTGTTAGCTCGGCAAGCCCGCTTTACTTTCTTAGAATGGGTCTGCAGAGCGGATCTAAAATGATCTATGTACATCCAACTTTTTTGTATGAATCCATGTGGAATCTTGTCGGTTTTTTGATAATCAACTGGTTGTATAAAAAGAAAAAGTTTGACGGACAAGTCTTTTTGATGTATATTACTTGGTATGGTTTCGGACGTATGCTTATTGAAGGATTGCGGACAGACAGCCTTATGATTGGCGTTTTCCGTATATCGCAGGTCGTAGGATTTGTTTGCTTTATTGTTGGGACGGCACTATTGGTGCGCGGATTTATAGTCGCTCGCCGCGTTGCTTGCGAGGGCGCAGAATACGAGCCTGTATACAAAAACTTTATCAAACGTGTGTTGCCAACCAAAAATAATACACCCGATATGGATAACATTCCGCAGAATATCGATGTTGAGAAAACTGCCTCCAAAATCAATGCTTCTGACAAAGTAAATGATGATGTTATAGACAACAGTGACTTTGAAGATGCTGAAATAAATAATTACAGAGAGGATGAAAAAAATGGCGAAAATAATTGATGGAAAAGCCATATCCGCACAAATGCGCGTAGAGATATCAGAGAGATGCGCGGAATATGTGGCGAGGACGGGCACGAAACCGGGATTGGCCGTGATAATTGTCGGCGACGATCCCGCCTCTAAAGTATATGTCAGAAACAAAAAACTCGCTTGCGAGCAAGTTGGGTTTTATTCCGAGGAGATCGCATTGCCTGCCGAAACCGATATGGATAGCTTGCGTTCGGTTATCGAGCGTCTTAATGCAGACGATAAAATACACGGCATACTTGTCCAACTTCCGTTGCCTCCTCAACTCGACGAGGGAGAGGTTATAATGATGATCGATCCGCGCAAAGATGTGGATGCTTTTCATCCTGCAAATGTCGGGAGGGTTATGAGCGGAGGATATACCTTTGTTCCGTGTACCCCTGCCGGTGTTATGGAATTGCTGAAAAGAAGCGGAGTTGACATTGCGGGGCGCGAATGTGTAGTTGTTGGACGATCAAATATAGTCGGCAAGCCCATGGCGATGCTTTTGCTTGAAGCCAATGGTACAGTAACTGTATGCCATAGCCGTACACGAGATCTTGCAGAGGTGTGCCGTCGTGCAGACATATTGGTAAGCGCTGTAGGAAAGCCTCATTTTATTACTGCGGATATGGTAAAGCCGGGCGCGGTTGTGATTGATGTGGGAATAAATCGTTTGCCTAATGGAAAATTGGCAGGAGACGTGGATTTTGATGCTGTAGAGCCTATTGCGTCTTATATCACACCCGTTCCCGGTGGCGTTGGGCCTATGACTATTACAATGTTGTTGCGCAATACATTGACAGCAGCAGAGAACTGATATGGCATTCAACCGTGCAAACTGGATATGGCGTCAAGGGAAAGCAAGTGCGGACGAGTTTGTTGATTTTATTTGTACATTTGAAGGTGGAGAAGGGGATTGGCGACTTCAGATTTCTGCCGACTCCGATTACAATGTATATATAAACGGCAATCTTGCCGCATTTGGGCAGTATGCCGACTATCCCTCATATAAGGTATACGATGATATTGATGTTAGTCCATATGTGCGTACGGGTAACAACCGCATGGTGATCACAGTATGGTATTATGGTATTGACACTCAAACGTATATCAAAGGCGATGCGGGGCTAATTTTTGAATTAACAAAAACTGGCACTACTGTGGCATATTCCAATTCCGAAACACGGTCTCGGTTATCACATGACTATATTTCTTGGCGTTGTAAAAGAATAACATCTCAACTCGGTCTCACATATCGATACGACGCAACCAAAAATGATGGATATTTAAATAATTGTGATGGCCGCTTTGGGGCGAGCCGCGAAATGGCTGAGAGGTCAAAAGTGTTTTTTCTGCGCCCGACAAAAAAGCTTGAACTTGGAAAACGTATGCCTGCAAGGGTGGTTAGAAGCGGATCTTATAAATATGTTGATTCAGATGCTCCGGCTGAGATAAGAATGCGCGATGCGGAATTGTGTGACGGTGTATCGTTGGGCGAGTTGCCTCAAAATATCGTGCGTCACGATGGATATGACGGTATCTTTGTTATTGTGGATGTGGGTAACGAAACAGCAGGCTTTTTGGATATGGATATTACGTTGCCCACAGTTGCTGATATTGACATTGGGTACGGTGAGCATATTATTGACGGCAGGTGTAGAACAAGCATTGGCAGTCGCAGCTTTACGGCTTCTTATATAGCTAAAGCAGGGCACAACAGCTTTTTGGGAACATTCAGGCGATTTGGGGGGCGCTATATTCAAATATTTGTACCTGCCGAAACACTTGAATTAAATTATCTGGGGATCAGACCTACCGAATATCCTGTTAGGAACGTAGGTAAGCACCCGTCATCTCCGCTTCGAACACGTATATATGATGTTGCGGTTAATACCTTGAGGCAGTGTATGCATGAGCATTATGAGGACTGCCCGTGGCGTGAGCAGGCGCTATATACTATGGATTCGCGAAATCAAATGCTTTGCGGATATTATGCGTTTGAAGAGTATGAATTTGCACGAGCATCGCTCCTACTTATATCCAAAGGCGTGCGTGAGGACGGCTTGCTGTCACTGTGTTACCCCGCGGGGCTTGATTTTCCAATACCCTCGTTTTCCTTGATGTATTTCGTTCAAATGTGGGAATATATCAAGTATTCAAACGACATAACATTAGCGGACGAGCTGTATGAAATGCTGACACGATTGATGAATGTATTTGTCAGCCGAATTGATGACAGCGGGTTGATTTTGAGCTTTGCCGATCGTTGGAACTTTTATGAGTGGTCGGACGGTATGAGCGGCTCTATGAGAGGCGCTTTGCCGCGATATGAAGCACCGCTTAATGCATTTTTGGTGCTGGCTCTTCGTGCATTTGCCGACATTTCTATGGCTTTGCGGCGAACAGGGGATTTTTACAAATATACCCAAATTGCTAATTATGTTGCATCGGCGATAACAAAACATTTTTATAATACTGACGCCGGTCTTTTTGAATCTTATGATGATTGCGGTAAATATAGCGTGCTGACAAATTCGCTGTGCTTGCTTTGCGGAGCAGCGGAAAATGTTGATAAACATCACATCTTAGAGATATTATCCTGCAACGGTAAGGGGAATTTTAAATACGTGATCACCCCAAA
Source organism: Clostridia bacterium (assembly GCA_017462385.1). Taxonomy (GTDB): domain Bacteria; phylum Bacillota; class Clostridia; order Oscillospirales; family CAG-272; genus UMGS1002. The sequence goes on from JAFTRE010000019.1 coordinate 42,541, forward strand.
TACACTCAGCATGAACTCATTTCGCTTTGATGCATTATTAGCAGAGGACAGAGAACGGTACGCTCCTATGATACTTGATGAGATCGATCGCGATTACGGATATATGTTGAATTCAGATGCAACATCGTTTTGGGAAACCATTTTCGGAGCCGCGGACTTTGGCGGAGCAGGCAGCTTGTGTCACGGGTGGTCGGCACTCCCTATCTATTACTATAGTATATTGGATAACGATTGATGTTTATAGTTACGGTAAATTGGTTAAATGAGGTGATATGATTGTCTGATAAAAAACAAAATATGTTTTTTGGCTGTGCGTCTGTATTGGCGTTGATACTTGCAGTTTTTGGATTTATTTGTTCGGCAAATAGCGCGGCGGCAACAATAGCACGCGTGCTGTTTGGTATATGTTCCGTGCTTTTGCTTGTATTGGCAGTGATATATGCAACTGTAGTCGTTATTTCTCGCGATACGGAGCCGAATTTTTTTCTTTGTGATCTGCCAACCGGCAAAAACATTGCGGAAGACAAGCTGGATGTTGCCCGTGTGGCGGAGAGAGTGGATTATTATATTGATTTGCTTGGCGGCGTGGATCGCTTGATTCGCGGGCGTGTGCTTATCGATGGGAATTTTGGTGTAGGAGCTGTGTTGCGCCCCGCGGTTGTTTATCGCTTGTTGCAACGTGCTGCGGTAGATGATGCTGTTTTTGCCCTTGTGGAGCATGCGGATGATCGGATATTTGAAACAATTTGCCGTGAACTTGAAAAGGCCGGAGAGACTGATATGCCGGCGGCTATTATGAGACACAGACAAAATAAAGGAAGTTCTGACAGTTTCAAACGTTTTCTTGTTGGCAATCAAAGATATATACAGAGTCGTTCACTTGTATATGTCCGGCGGAATTTGGAGCTTTTTTACTGATGTTTACGATTAAAATTGCCGAATTGAAGATAGGAATTGACAATAAATATGCGGCAATCGAGCGACAATGCCGAGATTATGTTATTGATTGTGATACACCTGATTTTTGTGTTATGGCAACGGACGAGGATATTGAGGCGGAGTCTGCCATATCTCCTTACAGCAAGAATCCCGCTTATTCTGAAAGCGTTTGTATTTACAGACATATTTGCAAAAGATTACCGGAGTATGAGGCTTTTCTGCTTCATGCGGCGGTGGTTGAGTGCGACGGCGCAGCGTATGCTTTTACCGCTCGAAGTGGTACGGGTAAGTCCACACATGTACGGTTGTGGCTGGAGAAATTCGGTGATCGGACGCGAATTATCAATGGCGATAAGCCGATAATACGTTTTGTAAACGGCGAGGCTCGCATATATGGTACGCCGTGGTGCGGTAAGGAAGGATATAATATCAATACTTCCGCGCCGCTTCGCGCATTGTGCTTTATTGAACGCGGTGAAACTAATGTAATCCGTCCTTTTACCGGAAAGGATATGATCGGTCGTCTTATGGGCCAGGTCCTCATACCTCATGATATCGCAGGCGTTTTGAGGTTGACGGCGCTGCTTGACCGTTGTGTTCGGCAGATCCCGTGTTATTTACTCGCCTGCAATATGGATATTTCGGCGGCGCAGGTCGCATATGACGGTATGGTAAACGGAGGCACGACAAATGGCAGATCATGAATTTCGCCTTGATGATATGATAGGAGTCATGACAGAGGTGATGGCGGGCGGCGGAGAATTTCGTTTTTATCCGAAAGGAACATCTATGTTGCCGCTGATACGCCAGGGCCGCGATTCTATCGCGCTCGTGTCGGCTCATGAGCCGTTAGCAAAGTACGATATTCCTCTATATATCAGAAAAAACGGTCAATTTGTACTTCACCGCGTAATGGGGCATGACACACAGGGGTACATAATGTGCGGTGATAATCAAACTGCGCTTGAATATGGCATCTTGCATGATCAGGTGCGCGGCAAGGTTTGTGCTATATATCGCGGAGACAAACGAATCGATGTGACTAATCGCGGATATTGTTTGTATTGTCGAATTTGGTGCTTTATGCCGCTACGCAAATTTTGCTTTTTATTTCGCCGGGTTGGGCGTAAGCTACAAAGAATATTTACATGTAAAAAATAAAAATGTCTGTGACATTTTTGTCACAGACATTTTTATTTTTTGCCGAGCAACTCAAGGGCGTTGCGGTATAGTATGTTTTCTTTCAATTCATCCGAAAGATTGGCCGAACTGATGAATTCAAGCTCTTTGGCTGCAAGTGACCAGGGCGTGTCTGTTGCAAACAGCAGACGATCGGGGCGATGCTCTCGCAATATGCGAAGCAGGTTTTCTCGTTCATTAACACGATGAGCAGACAGAGAAGTGTCAAAATAAATATTCTGTCCTACCAACTTTTCCAAAACCTCTTGTGAGTATTCATATCCTCCCATATGCGCGGCTACCAATTTGAGTTTGGGATGTCGAGTTATGACCTTTAAAATGTCATCCGGAGTGGCATGAACATGGTTGGGTGAAACAGGATCCCAGCCGGCATGTGTTACCACAAACATGCCCATCTCTTCGCATAACGAAAATATTTCATCATATTTTGCATCCGATATTTGAATTGTGATATAGTCCGGGTGTATTTTTATTCCGCATATGCCGGCGTTATAAAGGCGTTCAAGCTCACTTTTTTTATTTTCGCCGTCCGGATGGAGTGAGCCGAGTGGTAAGAGCGTTTTGCTGTTTTGTATCAGCGAGATGGCAAAATCATTCACCTTGACTTGCTGTCGGGCGTTGGTGGCGATATTGCAAACCACAGCATAGTCCACACCACTGGCGGCTATATGGCGTTCGGTTCCTGATTGGGTACCGTCGGTGCAGGGAGTCATTTGTATTTTTTCTGCATTATGCTGCAAAACTCCAAGTGCGCGGGCGGCCAGAGCGTCGGGGAAACAGTGTGTATGAAAATCAATTATCATATTTATTTCTCTCAATATGCTCCGAGTTGTTCGCTTTTCATAAGCTTAACTAAAGCACTTGTACCAAGTCTTGTGGCGCCCAGTTTTACAAATTCCTCGGCATCCTCAAATGAACGTATGCCGCCTGCGGCCTTGATTTTCACTCCACCGGTTATATGCTTGGCGAACAGCGCGATATCTTCTCGGGTGGCGCCTGCGGTTGAAAATCCTGTGGAGGTTTTGATGTAATTTGCTCCCGAAGCGGATACGATCTCACACATGCGGATCTTTTCCTGCTCCGTCAAAAGGCAGGTTTCAATGATGACTTTAAGCGTATGATTACCGATAGCACGTTTTACAGCTATAATGTCGGCGAGAACATCATCATATCTTTGCTCTTTAATTCGGCAAATATTTGCGACCATGTCTACCTCAGAAGCGCCGTTTTTAATGGCGCACTCTGCTTCAAAGCATTTTACTTCGGTAGGACTATAACCGAGTGGAAACCCTACAACAGTGCAAATAGGCAGCTTCCCGGAAACGTAGTCGGCGGCAAATTTTATATGCGTACCGGGTATGCAAACAGTTGCACAGTTGTATTTTATACCGTCATCACAGACAGTGCGAATGTCGGTTTCCGTTGCTGTGACAGACAACAGGGTGTGGTCGACCATTTTCAGAAGTTCAATCTTTTCCATATTGGTCTCCTTATGACAGTATGAAAACAATAGCGGTATAAGCGACGCCTCCAAGCATGAGCAGGGCGAGCAAGCCGCAAATGATTCGGGTTGCAATAACTCTTGCGGGAGTTTTGCGAGGACGGTCAGACATATCAGGTATTCCTTTCGTTTTTATCATTCTTCTATCTTGAGCTGTTGGACATTGATGTCTTTTTCGACAAGTAAAGTGCCGGGCGACGGGAGCTTGAGCTTACGATATCTCTTGGTGTCCCCGTATTTTTCGGCAAAATCCGTTATCGCAGCGACCACTTTTTGACCTTTTTTAAGTGACAGTATGGTCGTTCCGCCGGAGGTACGTGTGGTCATCTGTGTTATAAGCGAGGATTTTACGATAATCGCGCGGTCACCGCTGGAGAGCAACATGATATCAAAGGGCTTATTTTTGTGTTCGTAGAACACGCCAACAACGGGAGAAGAAGATGAAAACGCGCCTGTCAGCTTACGACGGTTGCCCTTGGTTTCATATGCCGTGACGGGAATGCGCACGCCTTTGCCGTTTTCAAATATGAATACCATGTTATCACCCGCAGGGTAACTGTTTTGTACATTCATAAATACGGGCTTTTCTCCCGAATCCATACCAAGCTTGGCGGGAATAAAATCTCCCATTACCGATGCTTTCACAGGTTCAAAATCCGAAACCTTGGCTCGGTAGACCTGTGCTTTGTCGGTGAAGAATACAAGCTCTGCGGTATTGTCAACTTCAAATGTTTGTGTTATTTCATCGCCCTCCTTGAGCAGATGATTGTCACTCATGCGCAAAGAGACCTGTGATATCTTTTTGAAGTAGCCCTCTCGTGTCAAAACGATAGAGCCTGCAAAGCTTTCGACATGTTCTTCTTCCTTGTATTCCTGAATATCGTCCGCGCCGATAAGCTGTGAGCGTCGAGGCTGACCGTATTTCTTCTTTATTTCGAGCAACTGTGATGCTATATATGCTCGAATCTTGAGCTCATCGCCGAGTAATTCCTCAAGGTCCGCAATCTCTTTCTGAAGCCCTTCTATTTCACTGACGCGGTTGAGAATATATTCGCGGTTGAGGTGACGCAGTTTGATCTCAGCAATATAATCGGCCTGTATCTCGTCAATGTCAAACCCTGTCATAAGGTTGGGGACAACATCGCTTTCCTTTTCGGTCTGACGTATGATACGAATGGCTTTGTCAATGTCAAGCAGTATTTTGGCGAGACCGAGCAAAAGGTGTAACTTGTCCTTTTTCTTGCCGAGCTCGTATGTCAACTCGCGGGTAACACAGCTTATACGGAATTTGATCCACTCGGTCAATATTTCCAGGACACCCATCTGACGAGGCGTAGAATCGATAAGCACGTTGAAATTGCACTTGAAGCTGTCCTCAAGTGTTGTTAGCTTGAACAACTTGGTCATCAGCTTGTCGGGATCTGTTCCGCGGCGCAGATCTATGGTAAGCTTGAAGCCCGACAGATCTATCTCATCACGAAAATCGGTGACTTCTTTAAGTTTCCCCTCTTTTATCAGGTCGGTAATACGATCCATTATCTGCTCTATGCTTGTCGAATATGGAATCTGTAAAATATCGATACAGTTGGCATCTTTGTCGTAGTTGTAGCGCGAGCGGATACGAACCGAACCTTGTCCCGTTTCATAAATCTCGCGCATTTTGTCTCTGTCATATATTATAGCTCCGCCGCCGGGGAAGTCGGGGGCTTTTATTATGTCGAGCAATTTTTCAACGCTTGTGCGCGGATTTTTTAGCAAAGCAATAGTACCGTCGCATATTTCGGCGAGGTTGAAAGAGCATATATTTGATGCCATACCGACAGCAATGCCGGTGTTAGGCATGACAAGTATGTTTGGAAAGGTTGTCGGGAGAAGTACGGGTTCTTGCAGGGTGCCGTCGTAGTTGTCGGTGAAGTCGACCGCGTTTTTGTCGATACCGCGGAATATTTCGGTGCAAAACGAGTCAAGCTTGCATTCGGTATAACGCGATGCAGCGTATTTCATGTCGGACGAATACTGCTTGCCGAACGATCCCTTTGAGTCGATCAACGGATGAAGCAGTGTTTCATTGCCGCGCGTCAAACGGACAAGCGTTTCATATATTGACGCATCACCGTGCGGGTTTAGCTTCATTGTCTGTCCGACAACATTAGCACTTTTGGTTTTGTTGCCTGTAAGAAGCCCCATTTTGTACATGGTATAAAGTAATTTGCGATGAGCAGGCTTGAGTCCGTCGATTTCCGGGATGGCGCGGGACACGATGACGCTCATGGCATAAGGCATGAAATTCTTTTCGATTGTATCTGTTATAAGCTGCGGTTCTGCGGGTGCGGGTATCATATCAGCAACGCTCCTTGCCGCCGCTTTTCGTTTCTTTGCCATTCCTACCTCTTCTTTTGTGTTAATTAAATTTTTATTACAGTGTGTGATGCGGCACGTATCATTCGGTTGTACAACGCAAGTCCCAGACCGTCAGTGGCAGGCTTGCGGGCATAAATGACATCGCATCCAAGCACATCAGCTTCACGCAGGGCAGAGAACAGTCTGTGCGCTTGTGTAGTCAGATCTTCCGGGTCTCCGTATATAACTGTGTTTTTTTCATCCAACGCTTTAGCCTCTTCGGCAGAACAAATGACCGCGCATTGCTCGCCTGACATACGGCGAGATTGTATGTAAGGTATAAAAGCCTCTCTGGCGCCGTCAAGCAAAACAAATGGTGCATTGGGGGCATAGTGGCGATACATCATTCCGGGAGCCAATGGGCGTTCATTTTCGGCAAGCGTACCCTCTGCAGCGGCGGAAAGCTCAACTGTTTCGCAGACACAGCACAGAGCGTCGTATGTAACAGCACCGGGGCGGAGAAGTACTGCTGTCGAGCCTCGCAACATAACAATAGTGGACTCAAGTCCAATATCGCATTCGCCGCCGTCTATGATCATGTCCACTTTGCCCTCAAGATCGGATATACAATAGTCAGCAGAGGTGGGAGATGGACGCCCGGATATGTTGGCGGACGGTGCGGCGATAGGGCGCTCTGTAGCTTTTATCAGCGCGTGTGCTACGGGGTGCGAAGGACAGCGAACCGCCACAGTATCGAGTCCTCCTGTCACCTCAACGGGGATAGTATCCTTTTTCGGAAGAATGACTGTCAGCGGCCCCGGCATGAAAGCGCGGGCGAGCCGGTAATAATACTCGTTTGTTACGGCGTATTGCTCAGCATCCTCGGGATGCGCGATATGAATTATAAGAGGATTGTTTGAGGGACGTCCCTTTGCCTCGTATATTTTGCGAGCAGCGTCAGGATCGGTCGCGTCTCCGCCCAGGCCGTATACCGTTTCAGTGGGAAACACCACAAGTCCGCCACGCCGAAGTATTTGTGCGGCTCGGCATAACTCATCCTGCGCAGTCGCAGGATTGTTTATTTTAATAATTTCGGTTTTCATTTTAATTCAACTTTCCGAGCTTTTCAGTCGTTCCGCCGTGTCTGCGGTAATGAGCGCGTCTATCATGTTGCCGATATCACCGTTTAAAAACGATTCAAGAGAGTACAGGGACAGTCCTATGCGATGATCGGTGACGCGGCTTTGCGGGTAGTTGTATGTGCGTATTTTTTCACTTCGGTCACCCGTGCCGACTTGACTTTTGCGAGTTGAAGCGATGAGCTCGTCCTGCTCGGTCTGTTTGATCTCGTATAGCTTGGCGCGCAGCATTTTAAGCGCTTTTTCCTTGTTTTGAAATTGACTGCGCTCGTTTTGGCATTCGATGACAATACCGGTTGGCTTGTGCGTCAAACGCACTGCGGACTCGGTTTTGTTTATATGTTGGCCTCCGGCGCCGCTTGATTTACATGATTCGATGACAATATCGGTCGGGTTTATTTCAATTTCAACTTCTTCCGCCTCGGGCAGAACCGCCACAGTGACGGTGGAGGTGTGTATACGCCCCTGCGACTCTGTTTCGGGAACTCGCTGGACACGATGAACGCCGCTTTCGAATTTGAAGCGGGAGTAAGCTCCGTCGCCCTCTATCATGAACGTAACCTCGCGGAAACCACCCAACTCTGTTTCATTAACATTGAGCAAAGATATCTTAAAATTGGCACTTTCGGCGTACATATTGTACATTCGATACAAAACATATGCAAACAGCGCGGACTCCTCACCACCCGCTCCCGACCGTATTTCAATAATTACATTTTTATCGTCGTTCGGGTCACGGGGAAGCAAAAGGATTTTGAGCTCATCCAAAAGCTGTTCGGATGCAGCGCGTGAAAATTCAAATTCTTCTTGTGCCAGTTCTTTGAGTTCAGCATCTGCGCGAGAATCGAGTATTTCTCGCGCAGATTGCATGTTTTGCTCAGCCGTAAGATATTCACGGTATTTGGTAATGATAGGGGTGAGCGCCTTGTACTCTTTCATGAGTTTGGTGTAGCGCTCCATGTCTGAGTAAACATCGGGGGCGGCAAGCGCCGCTTCGATGCTTTGATATTTTTGCTCTGCGGTTTTTAGCTTTTCAAGCATGTGTTGTCCTTGTTAAATGTTATTTAAAGAATACGCCAAAGGCGCGCGCCGCCTCGTAAAGGTCGGTTTTGGCGATGATCTCATAGGGGGCGTGCATTGCGATGACCGGAACACCGAGATCTACGGTTTCGATGTTGTGCTTAGCAATATACATAGCGACTGTTCCACCGCCGCCCGCGTCGACTTTGCCGAGTTCTCCTGTTTGCCAGATAACGTTTTCTTTTGCCATTACTTGACGCAACCAGCCTATATATTCGGCGGAAGCATCGTTGGTACTGCTCTTGCCGCGTGCGCCTGTGTATTTACAAAGCACTACACCGCAGTTGAGCAGGGGAGAATTTCGCTTTTCAAAAACATCGGCAAAATTGGGGTCGTATGCCGCGGCGACATCTGCCGATAGACAGCGGGAGTGGGCACGAACAACCGCCGGATCTGATCCTCGAGCGGCGCAAATTGCGTTAATTATATCCTCCATGATGTCGCACTTCATGCCGCTGATGCCTTCACTTCCGATTTCCTCTTTGTCCGCAAGTATGCACATGAGTGTGTGTTCAGAGTCAGCATTTTCGATAATAGCAGTGAGTGCGGGATAGGAGCAAACTCTGTCGTCATGACCGTAAGCGCCGATAAGTGAACGGTCGAGTCCGACGTCGCGTGCTTTTGCTGCCGGAACTGCCGACAATTCGGCCGAAAGAAAGTCCTCCTCGGTTATACCGTATTTCTCGTTGAGAATGCGGATAATGTTGAGCTTTATAGCGTCGTTACCGTCACCGTAAGGGCGGCTACCTGCCAGCACATTGAGCTTTTCTCCGGGAATAGCTTCGCCCAAAGGTTTTTTGGATTGCTCGGCACCGAGGTGAGGAAGAAGATCATTGATATAAAAAATGGGATCGTTGTCATCTTCTCCGATGACTATCTCGACGCTTTCACCGTTTGACTTGACGACAACGCCATGCAGTGCAAGTGGTGTGGCTACCCACTGATACTTGCGTATACCGCCGTAATAATGAGTTTTGAAAAATCCCATGCCGCTCTCCTCATAAAGGGGACACTGCTTAAGGTCAAGGCGGGGAGAGTCAATGTGAGCGGCCGCTATGCGGATACCATTTTCCAGCGGTTCGGAACCGACGGTGAACAAAAACAGATTTTTGCCGCGATTATTATAGTAAAATTTGTCTCCTACCTTCATGCTGTCACCCAGCTCGTAAGAACGGAAGCCGGCCGCTTCTGCCATTTTGATGCTCTCAACAACGGCTTCGCGTTCTGTCTTGGCGGCATCGAGAAAACGCATATAGTCCACTGCGTATTCATAAGCAGCCTCGGCATCCGATGTTTCAAAGACGTTTTTTTTGGAGTAAAAAAGCTTTTCTCTGAGTTCTTTTGTTTCCATGTTCATTCTCCTGTATAGTACAAATTTTCATATTTTTTTATGTGTTCAAGCTGTCTTTTGACATATCCTCGCGTTTCGGCAAAAGGGATATTTGTTAGTTTCCCGTCGCTTGAATATCTTTCATCGGAAAGCCATGAATTGACATTCCCAATACCGGCGTTATAAGCGGCGAATACTGTTTCCCAATCTCCGAAGCGGTCATAAAGCCATGACAGCATATATGTTCCGTAACGAATATTTGTTTTCGGATCGTATATAAAATGTGGAGGTAAGTTTTCGCAAAGCATACTGTCTGTCAACCATTCAAATGTGTCCGGCATGAGTTGCATCAATCCGATTGCTCCTGCGGATGATTTTGCGTTCGGTTGAAAATTGCTTTCGGTTTTGATAGTTGCGTAAATTATTTGCTCGGGAACATTAAATTCAATTGAAGCGGTGGCAACATATTCACTATATTTTTGGGGATAGGTATCAAATTGGCGGATATTGTATATGTGCTGGTATATTAGCCCGACCGCAAGAGCGACTATGAATATACCGATGATGATAAATGCGTGCTTGACTTTCTTTGTAAACGATATCAAACGATCAAACCCTCCCGTCGCAGTATATCATTAAGCTCCTGCTCAAGGATTGTATCACAACCGTTATTGGTAACAGTGTAGTTGGCGTGTGACGAATAAAATTCATCGGGCTTCTGTGCGTCAATACGCTTTCGGGCCGCTTCTTCTGTGAGCGCATCACGCTTTATGATCCGATCTATCCGTTTTTCACGTGGGGCCGTGACCGTGATAACAAAATCACATTTCTTGTCATAACCCGATTCAAACAGAGCCGGCGCATCTACTATTGCTGCGATGCACCCTTGGACACGATATTTTTCAAGTATCGAATCGGTTTTACCGAGAATATACTTGTGAGTGACTTCATTTAACAGTTTTAACTTAGCTTCATCCGAAAAAACGATAGATGCTAGTGCGGCGCGATCAAGGGAACCGTCGTTGCGTAAAATATTTATGCCAAATGTAGATGACAGTTCATCCAGGCACGGCGATGGTGGAGCGAGCAGTTGATGATATACGGCATCTGTGTCAATGCAGGGGATGCCAAATTGAGAAATAAGCCGACATACCCAGCCTTTGCCGCTTCCGCTGGGACCTGTTAGTCCTATGACTTTCATTTCCGCTCCTCCCGTTAAAATCATTATTCTAATATATTATTATACTATATAAATTAAATATTTGCAATAGTTGTTTGAGGTTTTGTGAAATAAAGTGTTGAAAAGCGAAACGGAATGTTGTATAATAAAATGAATAAATCTTCGAAGGGAATGTATGCAAAAACATGAGATATGACACTCTTCTTTTTGATGCTGACGGAACACTGCTTGATTTTAAGCTTGCAGAGCGCGAGGCGTTTATAGGCGCAATGTCATGTCACGGCGTAAGTGTAGATGACAGTATTATCGCCACATATTCACAAATAAACGATAGACTTTGGAAAATGCTTGAAAGAAAAGAAACTACCAGAGCCGAACTGCGTGTTCGCAGATTTGCAGAGCTTGCTGATACATGCGGATTTGAGTATGATGCAACAACTGTGGCTGATACATATGCGGAAGAGCTTGCCCAACAATCGCAGCTACTTGGCAATGCATTGGAGGTGTGCACACGACTCTGTCGAGATTGCAGGTTATATCTTATTACAAACGGATTTAAAAAAATCCAGGAGGGAAGGTTCAAACACTCCCCGCTGTATCCGCTTTTCTCCGGTGTGTTTATTTCTGAAGATATAGGATGTGATAAGCCTGCACTGCAGTATTTTGATGTTGTTCGTGCAAGCATACCTGATTTTTGCGTCCAAAGATCGCTTGTGATCGGAGATTCACTGACATCGGATATACGTGGTGGTATCAATGCCGGAATAGATGTTTGCTGGTTTAATCCCATGCACAAAATTGCTCCTGATGATATGAACATCAACTATATGATAGATAATCTCGCTGAATTGTATGACATCATAAAATAAAAATGGAGGCCAATTATGCTCGATGTTATTTCGAAATTGAGAACAAAATTGTCCGAGAGCGGAATCAAAACAAGCATTAATGAGACATTGGCCGCTCATTCAACTTTTCGCATAGGCGGCCCGGCGGCGATTATGGTGTTTCCGTCAGGTCGAGAACAGATTATAAATGTGTTGCGATTGGTGAGAGAAACAGGGTTGAAATATACTGTTATTGGCAACGGCAGCAATATTTTGTTTGATGATAGTGGATACGCCGGCGTTATTATATCTACCGTAGATATGCGCGGTATGGAATTTATCGATGACACGCGTTTGCAAGCTGATTGCGGTGCGTCTTTTATTTCTATGTCTCTTGCTGCTGCACGCGCGGGGCTTTCCGGACTTGAATTTGCTTACGGTATTCCCGGTAGCTGCGGCGGTGCGGTGTTTATGAATGCGGGGGCGTATGGTTCGGAAGTATCGTCGGTGGTGGATCGTGTGTATTGCTATGATGTTGAACGCGATATGGAAGTCTGTATCCCCGCTGAGGAGTTGGAGTTTTCCTATCGCCATAGCTTGTTTATGGATCGTCGTGAGCTTATAATATTGTCGGCAACATTTATTCTTAATACCGACGATACTGAGAGGATAAAGGCTCGTATGGATGAAAATATGCGTTGTCGTCGCGAGAAACAACCTCTGGAATATCCAAATGCGGGAAGTGTATTCAAACGACATGAAAAATATTTTATTGGTAAATTAATCGACGACTGCGGCCTGAAGGGGTATAGCATCGGAGGTGCACAGATTTCGGAAAAGCACGCCGGATTTATAGTCAATCGCGGAGGTGCTACATCTGCAGATGTATTAAGTTTGGTATCACATATAAAAAACATTTTGTTCAAAAACTATGGATTTGAGCCGGAATGTGAGATAAGGTATATACACTAATGTCTTTTACAACAGATATAAAAAATGAATTGGCGGCGATATATCCCAAATCGGCTTGTTGTCGCCGCTCGATTGGAGCTGGGCTTGGATTTTGTGCTGAGCAGAATAATACCGGTCGCGTGCTGTCTATTAAATCATCGAATGATGCCATATGCGAATTTACCGCTAAAATGTTGCATGAAAAATATAAAACCGATGTTGAATGTATTTGCAGTACCGCGCGCGGTCGACGGACGGACATGCTGAATTTCACTGTCTCCGAGGGGCGTCGATCGGACGGAAATCCAAGGGAAACTTTTCGTTGTCCCGCATGTGCGGCGGCGTTTGTCAGAGGTGTTTTTGTGGCTGCAGGTTCTGTCAGCGATCCTGCATCATGCTATCATGCGGAGTTTATTTTTGAGGACGCTGTTCGGGCGAAGGTTATTTTTGAAATATTGTCGGAGCTTGGATGCCCTCCCAAAATAGTGGATCGTCCCAAAGGAATCGGGCTATATTATAAAAACAGTGAGGCAATAGAGGCATTATTGGTGACGATCGGAGCCAATAATTCGGCATTTCGTGTTATGAACTGTAAAATCGAACGTGAAATACGCAATTCAGAAAACCGCGCCACTAATTGCGTGGCTAAGAATATATCAAAAGCTGTTGAGGCATCTCGCCGGCATATTGCTGATATCGAGACATTGATGGCTGCCGGTAAGTTTGATGCGTTGCCGTATGATATACGTCTGACGGCGCGATTACGTCTTGATTATCCGGATATACCGCTTGTAGAATTGGCGGCGTTACATGTGCCTCCAATATCGAAGTCCGGTCTTAATCACCGATTGTCAAAAATCTCCGAAGAGGCAAAGAAAATAATTGATAAGTGATACGAAAGGATAGGGCAATGGGAGAGTTTGTACATCTTCATTTGCATAGTGAATATAGCTTGCTTGATGGGGCGTGCCGTATTTCCGAAATACCCAAACGTGCGGTGGAATGTGGGCATGATGCTGTAGCGATAACGGATCACGGTGTCATGTATGGTGTCGTTGCCTTTTATGATGCTTGTCGAAAAGAGGGTATAAAACCGATCATCGGGTGTGAGGTGTATGTTGCACCCGAGTCTCGTTTTACTAAAAACAGTGCGCAGTTGAATCGAGCTTATCATTTGGTACTGCTTTGTCAAAATGAACAAGGATATCGTAATCTTATATATTTGGTCTCCAAAAGCTTTTCCGAGGGATTTTATTCCAAACAGCGTATAGATATGGAGTTGCTTCGATCACATTCGGAAGGGCTTATCGCACTTTCCGGATGTCTTGCGGGACGTATTCCTCACGCATTGTCGAAAGGTGATCGGGCAGGCGCGTGTCAGGCGGTCGAGGAGCTGCTTGCTGTTTTTGGTAAGGACAATTTTTATATTGAATTGCAAAATCACGGTTTGCCCGAGCAGCTCCAGATACTTCCGGAGCTTGTATCACTTGCAGATGAATACGGTATACAGCTTGTAGCCACCAATGACTGTCATTATCTTCGCCGTCGCGATGCAGATATACAGGCAACATTGATGTGCATACAGACCAACAGCGTTATTACCGATGGGAGACCGATAGGCTTTGAAGGTGATGAATATTATTACAAGACCACGGATGAAATGCGCATGTTATTCGGCAAATATCCGGGAGCACTTGAAAACACTGTTAAAATTGCCGAGCATTGCAATTTCGATTTTTGCTTTGATAAGCTGTTTTTGCCCAAATTTCCATGTTCCGGCGGTGTGACTCCAACCGATCTTCTATCAGATATGGCACGCGCAGGATTGCGCAAACGTGTCGAAAACAAGGACATTGTATATCACAGTGACGAAAAAATATATTTAGAAAGAGTTGGATATGAGTTGTCTGTGATAGATAATATGGGTTATTCGGATTACTTTCTCATTGTTCAAGATTATGTGAACTACGCGAAAAGCAAAAACATTCCCGTAGGCCCCGGACGTGGCTCGGGGGCTGGAAGCTTGGTGGCGTATTGTCTGGGTATTACCGATATCGATCCAATCAGATTTGGTTTGCTGTTTGAAATTTTTCTCAATCCGGAACGTATCAGCATGCCGGATATTGACATTGATTTTTGTTATAATCGCCGCGGAGAAGTAATTGACTATGTTTCCGAACGTTATGGAGATGATCATGTTTCTCAGATTATCACCTTCGGTACATTGGCGGCACGCGCTGCTGTGCGTGATACTGGACGAGCACTAGGCATGTCTTATGCTGATGTTGATGTTATCGCGCGAGCCATACCGCAGGAATTAAACATCACTATCGCTGATGCGCTGCGCTTGCCTGAGCTTAAAGCACTTTATGAATCGTCGGAACAGGTGAGAAAACTGGTCGATACCGCCATGGCATTAGAAGGAATGCCGAGAAATGTGTCTGTCCATGCGGCGGGTGTCGTTATTACAGACGAGCAGGTGACAAACTATGTTCCGCAAGCTCTTAGTAACGGCGTTGTTATCACACAGTACGATATGGACACAATTTCAAAGCTCGGTTTGTTGAAATTTGACTTTCTCGGGTTGCGTTATTTGACGATCATTGATGACGCTGAAAAGCAGATAAAAGAAAGACAGCCGGTTTTTGATGTCAATAGGATACCACTTGATGATTCGGAGACATATGCGCTTATCTCGTCGGGAAATACCTCAGGTGTGTTTCAGCTTGAATCTTCAGGTATGCGGCAAATGCTCATGTCATTGCGGCCGGAAGGTATAGACGATATTTTTGCAGCAATTTCACTCTATCGCCCGGGACCCATGGAATCGATACCTCAATATATAGAGTGTCGTCATGATCCGTCAAAGATAAAATATGCCCATCCTGCGCTCGAGCCTATTCTTGCTCCGACATACGGTTGCATAATATATCAGGAGCAAGTGCTGAGTATTTTCCGTGAGTTGGCGGGGTATACCTACGGTCACGCCGATATCGTCCGCCGTGCTATGTCCAAGAAAAAGTTTGATGTTATGGAGGCGGAGCGAACAGGCTTTGTCAGCGGTGCGGCAGAGCGGGGGATAGACGAAAAAATTGCCAATGAGCTGTTTGACAGCATGTCAAGCTTTGCAAATTATGCTTTCAAAAAAGGTCATGCGGCGGCATATTCGCTGATATCCTATCGAACAGCATATTTGAAAACGCATTATCCGCGCGAGTTTTTCGCGGCACTGCTTAATTCTGTTCTCGGAAATATGCCTAAAATGGCGGGATATATAGCCGAGTGTACAAAGCGAGGTATTCGCGTTTTGCCCCCAGATATAAATATGAGCACCGCTGATTTCCATGTCCGCGGTAACGATATTATGTTTGGATTGCTGGCGCTCAAAAATATAAGCCGTCAGTTTGCGGATGCCGTGGTCACTGAGCGCGCCAACGGAGATTTTTTGTCGCTTGAAGATTTCGTGCGGCGCATGTCCGATTGTTCGCTCAATAAGCGACAGGTGGAGGCGCTTGTAAAATCGGGCGCGTTTGACAGACTCGGAGTGGCGCGAAGCCGCCTTGTAGTATCATATGAGGCTGTTATAGATGCGGTTGCCGAGCGCCGTCGAAAAAATCTGTCGGGACAGTTGGATATGTTCAGTACAGTGCGTGCAGACGTGACAAGTGACTCTTTCAAATACCCCGATATCCCCGAGTATTCTTTGCGTGAACTATTGGGGCTTGAAAAGGAGAGTGCCGGAATGTATTTCTCGGGCCATTTGCTTGACAGCTATACAAAATGTGTAGAGGCACTTGATGTGGTACCGCTTTCTGATATTGTTGACGGCAATGACGATGCTACTCTCGGAATATCGGACGGAAGAGAAGTTCGAGTAGCCGGTATGATATCCGTTATTACACTTAAAACTACTAAAAAGGATGAGCGCATGGCATTTATCTCGCTTGAGGATAGATATAGTGCCGTTGAGTGTATTGTTTTTCCCAAAGTTTATCAAAGATATCATCAGCTGATATATCAAGACAGCCCGCTGTATATTGAAGGGCGTGTTCAATTGCGTGACGGTGAGACGCCTCGAGTTATTGTATCGACAATGACGGCTCTTGTGGAAAACGGAAAATTCAGCGGGGAGGTGGCATCAAGACCGGTTCGGGACGCAACTGAAAAGCATGCGGAACAAAAAGCTTCGGCACCGCTAAAGGCATCGGAGTCTAAAAGCCCGAGACTGTTCTTGCGAGTGCCGGATGTGGAGTCATTTGAGTATAAAAAATGCCTAAACTTAATTGAAATATTTGAAGGCGTGATCCCTGTGACATTTTACTACAGTTCAAAAGCCGAATATCAGACTTGCCGAACCGGAATCGCATTGAGTGATTTTGTGTTGAATGAACTGAAAGATATTATCGGCGAGAGCAATGTGGTATTTAGAAGTTAACCGGTGTAATCCTCAATAAGCGCCGCCAATTCTTGGCGTGAGAACGCCCATATGCCTGTCCCGAGCATGGTTCTATCCTTCTCGGGCAGGCTTTTTATATCTACCTCGATAATGTCGGTCAAAACGCCCGCTTCATCAAACACTCCTATAACGCCGTTATACTCCTTGAGCATAAACATGGCTTTTGACGCAGTGGTGGTGTCGACCGTAATAAGCTTGCTCACCTCTATTCCCAAGTCTTCGGAATTGCTTACAAGTTCATCGAGCGTGCTTCGCATACCCAGCGTCACTGCAAACGATGCCACTGAAAAAACAACAGCGATAACAACTACCATTATGATAGCTATAAAATAGTTTTTTTGATTTTCCATAAACAACATCCCCCTTACAATTTGTTGTTTCTTATTATTCACTTTTGAAACGTTATATATTCGGGAAATGAGTCAATAATATACATAAACACGTACGGAGGTATGCTTATGTTTGACAAGCTTAAACGTTCGAGGGGTTGGTGCATCGCTGTTGCGCTGATATCGAGTGTGTGCATACTAATCGCTGTTGCAATATTGACGGCGGGTATTGCGCTGACGTTTTATATTAGCGAGAATTATGAGCGCAGCATAGATATATCGCTGTTTGATGCATCGGCACGAGGAGGGGCAACGAAAATATATTACTATGATATGGTCGACCGGCAAAGCCTCAAGGGTGAGCCTATCGAGCTTGCAAGCGAACAACTTGAGGGAGGCAGCTGTATTTATGTAGATTATTGGTCGGTTCCACAAAACATTATAGATGCATTTGTTGCCATTGAGGATAAGCGCTTTTGGCAGCATTCGGGTGTTGATTGGTTAAGAACGGCATCGGCATCTGTTAATTATCTTAAAAATGACGGAGTAAGCTTTGGTGGCTCGACAATCACACAGCAGCTTATCAAAAATATTACGGGCGAGCGGCAATATTCAAAAGAGCGCAAGATACAGGAGATCATCTGGGCACAGGATCTTGAAACGAGATTGTCTAAAACAGAGATTATCGAACTGTATATGAATATTATAAATTTGTCGCATGGTTGTGTGGGTGTGCAGGCGGCGGCAAATACCTATTTTTCAAAGGATGTGTCCGAACTATCATTGCTCGAATGCGCCGCCATTGCGGCAATAACAAACAACCCTTCTTATTATGATCCCGTCTACCATCCGGAAAACAATACGGAGCGACGAAATCTGATAATCGAGCAGATGTTCAAGCAAGGATATATAAACGAGGAGGAATATTTATCTGCTTATGATGTGCCGCTTGAGCTTGACATGAGTTGGCACAACAGCACTGATGGCATCAATTCATGGTACACGGATATGGTTATTGAAGATGTGATCGCGGATCTTTGTGAGCAGTATGGGTATACCTCATCTGCGGCGGGAATGCTGGTATATTCGGGAGGGCTTAGAATATATACAGCTATGGATATAGATGTTCAACGAGTTCTGGAGGAATATTATGCCGACAGCTCTAATTTCCCGAGTGGTAGCGGCAGTAGTGAATTTCAATCCTCCATGATAGTTATAGATCCGTATACGGGCGATATTCTCGGTGTTGCGGGGGCGATAGGAGAAAAAAAAGCCAATCGTATTCAAAATTACGCTACTCAAACAAAGCGCCCATCGGGGTCGGTCATCAAGCCGTTATCGGTATACGCACCGGCTCTGGACGCCGGGATTATTACTAGTGCATCGGTTTATGATGATGTGCCTGTGGAATTTAAACTTAAAAACGGTAAATATGTAGGCTGGCCTCAAAACTCTCCTGCAACATATCGCGGTTTGACAAATATCATGAGTGCGATAAAAGATTCAGTAAATACGGTGGCAGTACGAGTTCTTGATGATGTTGGAGTGGACACATCGTTTGATTTTCTTTATGATAAGTTGGGTATGAAAAGTCTTGTTACCGAAATGAGATTGTCTGATGGCAGTATTGTGACAGACCGCGGTGTGGCAGCGTTGGCACTCGGACAGCAAAACTATGGAGTTACCGTTCGTGAGATGACTGGGGCGTACTCTGTATTGGCAAATGCCGGTGTGTATAATACGGTGCGGTCCTATTATAAAGTAACAGATGCAATGGGAAATGTATTGCTTAGCTGTGAACGCGAAAGTGAGCAAGCGATATCTTCAGAAACTGCGGGTATCATGACATTAATGCTTCAGGAAGTGGTTACATCAGGTACGGCTAAAGCAATTACGTTGGATAGCAAGATCGATGTTGCAGGCAAAACAGGAACTACGCAGGATAACTGCGACAAATGGTTTATAGGATATACTCCGTATTTTATTGGTGGTGTATGGTGCGGTTATGAATATCCGGAGCCATTAGATGATATAACGGGTAATCCGTGTATAACTGTTTGGGATGAGGTAATGACCATACTTCATGAAAAGTATGTTTCAAGCGGATTGAATGAATTTGATATTCCCAATAATATCGTGAAAGTTCGCTGTTGTGCCGATTCGGGAAAATTGCTTACTTCCGCATGTCGGATTGATGCGCGAGGAAATCGTGGTGTATGGTGCTATTTTAAGGCAGGCAGTGAGCCGAGCAGTTATTGTACTTGCCATATTACTGTGGATTACGATATGGTAGATGGCGGTGTTGCGTGCAGGGAATGTCCGGTTGAGAATATTAAAAAGGTTGGTATGATACAGGTTTCACGCAGTTTTCCGGTGCAAGTGTATGTTACAGATGCACAATATGTATGGCGGCAGCTGAGTGGGGGAGTAACTATGTCCACTGATCCTACCTTGCCGTTTTTCTCGCCCATGCTTGGGTGGAGAAAATATTGTGGTATTTCGAGAGGGGGCAGGCAATTTAACCGAGGTTGTGCCGTTCACACTCAAAATGCGGAATAACAGTTGTATTAAATATATGAAAAAATAAATTTAAAACGTGTTTATTGAGCAAAAATTGCCTATACTTCTTGACAAACGGATGAATTTGCGGTATACTGTAAGAGCAAAATCTAATGGAGGCAATTTTTAGAAATGAAACTTACAAAAATTTTAGCTCTTATTTTGGCTTGCTGCATGATCGTATGTACTTTAGTGGCCTGCGGTGGTGACGGTAACAATACCGGCGGTGATACATCTGACGATGCCAGCGGTGGCGATGAAGCAGATGTAACCTTGACGGTTTCCATCAAGGTCTATGATGCCGATAACAAGGTTGTCTATGAAAACGAAAGCTACACCTATAAGGGCAAGGCTCCTACAGTTATCGAGCTCATCGATGACTACCTTCTTATCGAGGGCGGGGATGCTACGCTTGATTATGATGAAAACGGCAATCTTTCCTCTATCGGAATCGTCGAGGCTGGCGTTGTGACTTCTCATAACAGCGAAACCAATGAGGATGTAGAGTTGTACACAACTTATTGGTGGTACAGACTTAATGGCAAAGAAGGTTCTGATGCTATGGAAGAATATATTGTTCAGAACGGAGATGCTATTGAGTATATTTTGCTCCAGGCAAAGAGCTCTAACTAAAATTCAAGCAGATAAACCGGAGAGATAAAACTCTCCGGTTTATTTTATTATACCCCGCCAATTACGGCAATGACTACAGATTGTCCTGGAGAGGCAGTGCGTTGAGTATTATCAAATTCAAGCAAAATTTCATTGCTATCGGTTAGGGTGAGTGTAGTGCGAAGGGAGGAGACTGATAAAATCCAAGCCTTATCGATGCGGCGATAGCTTCATAACCCTCCTGATTTACAAGATGAGCGCCAATGGTATCTCCACGCCGCCGCTCATGGCAATAAGCACTTTATCGTTTATAATTTATTGTCCTCCCATGAGAAGGTGGTAGGTGAGCCTGTTTCGAGAAGTCCTTTAAAATTTTGTTGACGCAAAACTTCATACACAGCTATTGCGGCAGAGTTTGATAGATTTAGACTCCTAAGACCATCACGCATGGGAATGCGAACACAATGTTCTCGATTTTCTCGGAGAAGGGCTTCGGGAAGCCCGGCGGTTTCTTTGCCGAACATGAGATATACGGGAGATGGATATATCACATCGGTGTATTTGTTTGGCGATTTCGTTGAAAAATAATACACGCGTGATGCCGGATTTTTTGAAAAGAAATCGTTTAGATCATCGTAATAATGTATGTCGAGAGCATACCAATAATCGAGACCGGCCCGTTTCAATTTACGGTCGTCAATGGCAAATCCCAACGGGCGGATTAGGTGAAGGGAAGCGCCGACAGCGGCACATGTGCGTGCGATGTTGCCGGTATTTTGCGGTATTTCGGGTTCATGTAATACTATGTTTAAGTTGTTCATTTGAAACTCCATGGATTTTGATAGCTATATTATACACAATTCTTATGTTTCTTTCAAGTATAAAATAATATTTTATAAAAAACTATGGAAAAGTTCGCGGAAATGTTGTATAATTAATATAATTGCATAGTTTAGGAGGATAGTAATGGGAATTGGTTCTAAAATATTTGGGACATATAGTGACAGACAGATAAAAAAGCTGAAAAAAACGGCTGATAAAATAGAGCAGCTGGCACCTCGTTTTGCTGCAATGACAAATGAGGAATTGGCGGGGATGACAGTTCAGTTTAAAGAAAGATTCAAGGCGGGAGAAACGCTTGATGATCTGCTGCCCGAAGCGTTTGCTGCAGTGCGCGAGGCGGATGACAGAGTACTTGGCAAAAGACCGTTTTATGTTCAGTTGATTGGCGGCATTATTTTGCACCAAGGGCGCATTGCCGAAATGAAGACCGGCGAGGGTAAAACACTGGTGGCGACTCTTCCCGCATATCTTAATGCGTTGGCCGGCGAAGGCGTTCATGTTGTAACCGTTAATGACTATCTTGCGCGTCGCGACAGCGAGGAGATGGGAAGAGTATATGAATTTATGGGACTCCGCACAGGTCTTGTTGTGCACGGACAAACTCCGGATGAGAAAAAAGCCGCATATGCTGCCGATATAACATACGGCACAAATAATGAGTATGGCTTTGACTATTTGCGTGATAACATGGTGGTTTACAAAGAAAACATGGTACAGCGCGGGCATCCGTTTGCTATTGTGGATGAGGTCGACTCCATTCTTATTGACGAGGCAAGAACGCCGCTTATTATTTCCGGTGCGGGAGAGCAGTCTACAGATATGTATGACCGTGCCGATGCATTTGTTCGTACCTTGAAAAAGCATGTTATCAAGGAGATAGATAAAAAGGAATCTCAGGACGATATAGATGCTGATTATATTGTTGACGAAAAGGCTAACAATGCTATCTTGACTCCACGCGGAGCAAAACGTGCAGAGGAGTATTTCGGAGTCGAAAATTACACGGATCCCGAGAATTCTCAACTCTCACATCACATAAATCAAGCTATACGCGCGCATGGCGTAATGCACCGTGATGTGGATTATGTTGTCAATGACAACGGTGTTATCATAGTTGATGCGTTTACCGGACGCCTTATGCCGGGACGCCGTTATTCAAATGGCTTGCACCAGGCAATAGAGGCAAAAGAACGCGTAAAGATCGAGAAAGAAAACAAGACGCTGGCAACCATCACATTCCAAAACTATTTCCGTATGTATGGCAAGCTGTCAGGTATGACGGGTACGGCTTTAACGGAGGAGATGGAGTTCCGTGAGATTTATGGACTTGATGTCGTTGAGGTACCTACTAATAAACCTATGATACGCCAGGACCATGCAGATGTTGTTTATAAAAATGTAAAGGGTAAGTATGATGCGATAGTTCGCCAAGTTATCGAATGCCATGAAAAAGGTCAACCTGTGCTGGTCGGAACTATTTCGATAGACAAATCAGAAACACTTTCGCTTAAACTCCGAAAAAACGGAATTCCGCACACAGTGCTCAACGCCAAATATCACGAAAAGGAAGCTGAGATAGTTGCACAGGCGGGAAAATACGGCGCTGTGACTATATCCACGAACATGGCAGGACGTGGTACCGACATTATGTTGGGTGGCAATCCCGAATTTATGGCTAAAAATGAAATGCGCAAACAGGGCATTGCAGAGGAGCTTATTTCGCAGGCTACAGGTAGCACCCACACTGAGGACAGTGACGTTCAAGATGCGAGACGTATTTTCAAAGAATTATACGAAAAATACAAGGCAGAGGTTGCGCCCGAAGCGGAAAAGGTCAAAGCGGCAGGCGGATTGTTTATACTTGGCACAGAGCGCCATGAAAGCCGACGTATAGACAACCAGCTTCGCGGTCGTTCCGGACGCCAGGGGGACCCCGGTGAGTCAAGATTCTTTATCTCACTGGAAGATGACTTGATGCGACTGTTCGGCAGCGAGCGTATACTCGGCATTGTTGATCGTCTTGGTCTTGATGACGATACTCCCATAGATGCGAAAATATTGTCCAACTCCATTGAGGGCGCGCAAAAACGTATAGAGGAATCAAACTTTAAGCGTCGCAAGCACGTGCTGACATATGACGATGTTATGAATCAGCAGCGTACTGTTATTTATAAACAGCGCCGTTCGGTACTCAATGGTGATGATATTTCAGATACGATACGCGGTATGATAGATGCTACGATTCGGGAGGCGGTTGCTGAGGCTACTCAAAGTGACAATGCTGCCGAATGGAATTTTGACGGGTTGCGTGCACGGTATCTTGGATATCTTTGCACTGACGATGATTTCAGATATTCCGAGGATGAATTGAAGAGAATAAAAAATGGTGAAATTGCTGATATGCTGTGTGAACGCGCCGTAAATATCTATAATGAAAAAGAGCAGTTGTTCGGAGCAGATCAAATGCGTGAGATAGAGCGTGCGGTATTGCTTAGAAATGTAGATACAATGTGGATGGAGCACATCGACGCGATGGACGACCTCAAGGGTAATGTTGGATTTCAGGCATATGCGCAACGCGATCCCGTCACCGAATATAGAATACAGGGCGCGGATATGTTTGATGCGATGGTTGCCGATATACGTGAGCGTACAGTACGCATGATACTTTCAATCAAACCTGCACAAAAAGAGAAAACAGTTATGCGTGTACAGGTCGCAAAGCCGTTGACGGAAGGCTTTGAGAGCAATAAACCGACCGCTCGTAAGGTTACAAGACCGTCCGGTCCGGAACCTATACGTCATTCGCAGACACCCGGCCGAAATGATCCTTGTCCTTGCGGAAGCGGTAAAAAGTATAAAAAGTGCTGTGGCGCAGGTCAAAGTGACGGAGAAAACTAATGGGATTTGGAATTCTGTTTACAGGATATTTGTTGACATTTTTTGTTTCGCTTGTCAACTATGGATTTATTATACGCCTCGTGGGTTATGCGCTAATGTCAATTGCACTGCTGAAACTGAGAGAGTTTGGAAAAGAATTTTTGTACCCTCTTATCTTAGCGTTAGTAATGACGGTATACGGCATATATGATGCCGTATACCAAGGCGCAGGTGTATTGTCAATAAAACTTCCTCAGTTCTTTGAAGCGACAGCCGACGCTATGACATACGTCAATTTGATAGGAATGACAGTTCTCAATTTTTGTATTTTGTATGCTGTTTATTCGATAACAACCAGATTGGAATTGTCAAAGCAAAGAAACATGGCAATACGCAATGCGATTATTGTCGCTGTGTACTTTATTCTTAATATGTTGGCGTTGGGACCGCTCGCAAACAATGAAACGTATATAAAATATTTTGCATTGCCTATCTTTTTGATACAATTGGGATGGACGATACTGAATGCGGTTTTGATTTTTTCTTGCTATATGTATATTTGTCCCGAGGGCGACGAAGATATGCCACGCCGTAAATCCAAGATCGGATTTGTTGAAAAAATGATCGAGGAGTCCGATCGGCGCATGGATCAAGCGGCAAAAGATACAGAGGAATATATGCGCAAAAAACAGCGTGAAAAAATAGAACGTGCCGAAAATAAAGCTTCGAAAAAGAAGAAAAAATAAGGAGAGAAGCAGATGAAGTGCAAAAAAAACAAATTAATCGCGTGGAACCGTATTATTGTCGCACTGATATTTCTTTTCAATCCAAATATCGGTATCGTAGATATTTTGCCTGACTTTATAGGATATATATTACTTTGCACAGCGGTATCGCGCGTGGCGGCAATAGACGATAGAATCGGTGAAGCGCATACTTTGCTTGTCAGATTGATTTATATAACAATTATTAGATTTGCATCGTTGTTTGTAACATTCGGTATAATACCGTTGACCGATCAAGCTATGTCTATATTGTTGTTTTCATTTGTTTTTGACGTGCTTGAATTGATAACTCTTATCCCATCAATGTTGAAGCTTTTTGATGGAATTCTGTATTTGTCTGACAGACACGGCGGAGAAGCGGCATATATTCGTGCCGGCAAATATTCTCGTAAAACTGTAACCGAAAAGGCGAGAAATTCGGCGATATTTTTTGCGTGTGCCAAAGCTTTTTGTGGAACACTTCCGGAGTTTTCTTCGCTTTCAGGTCAAGGTTGGGATGAGAGCGTGTGGGGGCGCCTTCATCAGTTTACAGGTATGTTTCGTGTAATCGGAGTGGCATTTTCATTGGTATTTGGAATAATATTTATCGTTCGAATGATAAAGTATGTTTCCTTAATGAAAAAGGATACCGATTTTGAAGAACAGATTGAGGCGGTATATGAAAATACAGTGCTCTCCAAGTCGGATTATCTTGCAAGACGTGCTGTTATGGTAGCTTTCGGATATTTTGGAGCGGCAGCCGTGTTGACGCTTGATTTTAATCTTGACAGTTATAATATTATTCCCGATGTGTTGTCGGCTTTGTGTATGGTGGCGGCGTTGCTTACCATCAGAAAATACATCACAAATTGGAAAGTCCCGGCCATATTGTCCGGTATATACGGATTTGTATCGTTGTACGGTACGATAGCTGAGTATGTATTTGCATCCCAGTATTTTATTGAAGCTGTTGATGTGGATCCTGAAACATACAATTTTTATGTCGTGGTTTGTATTCTTTCTGTATTATCGTCAATTATGTTTGTTTTATCGGTGATATTTGTTATGCGATATACGATGTCGGAGATAATAGATAAGCATACCGGATTCTCCATGACTACCAACGATACCTATGACCCTGCAGAAA
Source organism: Clostridia bacterium (assembly GCA_017462385.1). Taxonomy (GTDB): domain Bacteria; phylum Bacillota; class Clostridia; order Oscillospirales; family CAG-272; genus UMGS1002. The sequence continues at coordinate 68,618 of JAFTRE010000019.1, forward strand.
AAGTGAAGCAACTCCACATTATGCTCAAACGCAGACTTGTACTTTTGATAGTGTTTGCGGCTTTGTCTGCATTATTAAGTATAGCTGCAAAAATATTGGTTACAGTTGTTGGCTTTTTGTGGATGTTTGTAATGGTGATAGATGTTATTTATGCTGTTTTTACATTTAAGTTGCTTGGTGAAATAAAAGAGCAGATAGACTATAAATATATGTTATCATAAATGTTTTGGGATGTATAATGAGGGGCATATCTGATAATAATTATGTTGTAATCTTAAAAGGAGATATACGAATATGCAGAACCAGAACAACCAGAATCAGAATAATCAAAATCAAAATAAGCAGAGCAATCAGAATCAGAACAATCAAAATCAAAATAAGCAGAACAATCAGAACCAGAATAACCAGAGTCAAAATAACCAGAGTCAGAACAAGCAGAACAATCAGAACCAAAACTGACGAGTTCGTTGTGACCATAATAAATTTAAAGGACCCGAAAGGGTCCTTTTCCTATTGCAAAAAAGATTGAAATATGATACAATTACTGCATCAAAACTAATGAAGGAAACCAAAATGAACGAAATCGAAAAAAGATATATCGCGGCAAAAAGAAAACTTTTCGACATATATTATTCCAATCTTAATTCGGAACAACGACGTGCGGTTTTTACAATCAATGGCCCGCTTCTTATTCTTGCGGGAGCAGGGAGCGGTAAAACTACCGTGCTTGTAAAGCGTATATCTTATATGATCAAATATGGTAACGCGTATATGAGTGAACATGTTCCGCTCGGCATAGACGAGGCGCGTGTGACCCAGCTTGAAGCGGCTACATTACTTCCTCGCGAGCAGATAGAGGATGTATTGGATGAATTTATTGAATTGCCGTGCCCTCCGTATCGAGTGCTTGCCATTACATTTACCAACAAGGCTGCAAATGAAATCAAATCACGTTTGGCGGCATCGTTTGGCGGAGAAGATGCTAACGATATATGGGCTGGTACATTTCATTCAATATGTATGAGGATATTGCGCTCCAATACCGAAGCGGCAGGTCTTTCCTCGGGATTTTCTGTTTATGATACCGATGATGCCAAACGCGCCTGTGCGGCCGCAATGAAGCGGTGCAATATCGATGAGAAAACTTTGCCTATCAAGAGCGTCATGAATGAGATCAGTCGCGCCAAGGACCGTCTTGTTGGTGCGGATGACTATATGGCGGAAGTCGGCATGGACTATCGCCGCAAGCAGATAGCGCGTATATATCGAGAATATCAATCGGCGCTTGACTCCTCAAATGCGCTTGATTTTGATGATATCATTTTCAAAACGGTTATGCTATTGCGCAATAATGACGAGATAAGACAAAAATATCAAAATCGTTTTCGTTATGTTAGCGTTGATGAATATCAGGACACTAATGAGGCGCAGTTCGCACTGACTACACTGTTATCCGACGGATATAGAAATCTTATGGTCGTCGGCGATGATGACCAAAGTATTTATCGTTTTCGCGGAGCCACTATTGCCAACATACTTGGCTTTGACCGTCGTTATACCGACGCAGAGGTTATCAAATTAGAGCAAAACTATCGTTCCACCGGAAATATACTTGGCGCTGCGAATGGCATTATTGCTAACAATAAAGGGCGTCACGGCAAGACACTGTGGACCGATAAAAATACGGGTGAACTTATAACTGTTAAAGAAAACGAGGATCAGAATTCCGAAGCAAGGTATATTGCCGAAACTATCAGCCGCAGTGTGCGTGAGGGACATCGTAATTGCCGTGATTTCGCGGTTCTTTACAGAACAAATGCTCAGGCACAGGTTATAGAAACAGCGTTTGCTAAAACAGGGGTGCCTTACAGAACGCTTGGCACGACTCGTTTCTATGATCGTAAAGAAATACGCGATATGCTCGCATATCTGCATGTTATCAACAACCATGCCGACAATGAACGTCTCAAACGTATAATCAACGAGCCGAAAAGGAAAATCGGCGACAAGACTGTCGCCGATATCGAGAGAATTGCTCGCGATGAGGGCTGTTCCATGTTTGAGGTCATACAGCGTGCCCGTGTATATGTCGAACTGTCGAGAGCGGCTGAAAGCCTGCGGTGCTTCGCAGAGCTAATTGACGGGTTGAGTGCACTTGCAGAAGCATTGCCTTTGGCGGAGCTTGTTCAGAAGGTGTCGGAAATGAGTGGTTATCGACAAATGTTGATAGCCGGTGGTGAGCAGGAGCGCGATCGCCTTGAGAACGTAGATGAATTGATCTCCGGTGTTCTTGAATATCAAAAGAACAACGAAGAAGCAACTCTTACAGGATATCTTGAGGAAGTGGCGTTGGTTGCCGATGTGGATAAATACGACGAGAGTGCAGATGCTGTAATACTTATGACTATACACAGTTCCAAAGGCTTGGAGTTCCCGGTGGTCTTTTTGCCCGGAATGGAGGATGGTATATTCCCCGGAATGAAGACTATTACAGGGCCTGAGGATGAGATGGAGGAAGAACGGCGATTGGCATATGTTGCGGTAACAAGAGCTAAAGAAAAACTGTACATACTGTATGCTCACGAGCGTATGTTATGGGGCCGTAGTGGGCATAATCCCCCTTCGCGATTTATAGATGAGATTCCACCACAGTATATGGATATACAAAAGCGCGAGAGCAACGGTGGTGTTCGACAAATTGTTAAGCCTGCGGCAAAGGTATATTATACTAACAAAAATGCTGTCGGCGGCGGTGATATAACCGTTAATCGTCCAATACAACCGCGTGCGCAGGCTTCGGTTGCCAATATTGCTGAGGGAGATCGTGTGCGTCACCGTATATTCGGCGATGGTGAAGTGCTGTCGGTGCGCAATATGGGCGCCGATATCATGTATGAGGTCGTTTTTGAAAATGTCGGCACCAAAAAACTTATGGCCACGTATGCCAAGCTTACGAAAATTTAAATTTTAACAGAACACTGTTTCGATCAAACGATTGGAACAAGCGGGAGAATAGCGCCACACATCTAAGTGTGATATTTTGTCTGTATCGATAAAATATTCGGGTGGAGAAGGGGGGAGCGCACTGCGGTTCGTGTCTATAAGAACCAATTTTACTTTCATGCGCTCCGGAATAATATTTTTTATGTAAACCGCAGCCCATTGTCCGGGTTCGACGGCTGTGTGTTGATCTTTGCTGTCACGCAATTCGGCAAGGCCCGCAAGATTTGGTGTCAGTTCTACGAATATGCCGTACGGTTCAACGCTTCGGACGATACCTGCCACAGTTTGGCCGGGGGTGAAACGTGCGGCGTTTTGCTCCCAGGTGCCCAGCAATTCACGATGCGTAACATATATGCGACCGGAGGTGTAGTCTATACTTTTCACGATCGTCATTATATCCATTCCGCAGTGTATTCTGTCGCGTGGGTGAGATATTCTGGACACAGAAATGCAGTCTACAGATAAAAGCGATACCATGCCGCACCCTATGTCAACAAATGCCCCGAAATTTTCAAGATGTGTTGCTTTAGCTGGGATTATATCTCCGGCACGCAGTTTTATAAGATAATTATCAAAGCACTCACGCTGTGCTTCACTGCGGGACAGCTTTGCGATGAGTTTATCTCCTTGCTGTTCAAAGCCCATGACTTTGAAGCATATTGGTTTGCCTACACGTGTAAGTATAGCGATGTCTTTTATTTTTTCGTCTCCGCGACAATACATTACTTCGTCACGGCTAATGATGCCTTCGCACTCTCCGAGACCTATGTGGAGGTCAAATTTACTATCGCATACCATGGCAATACCTTCAAGTATGATGTTATGCAGCATAGCATACTCAAGCCCTGCTACGGTTGAGCATAACTCTCGATTTCTAAGTGTATCTATGAGGTGTCCTTCCGGTTTGTATGTGTTTTGCATCGTTATGGATATTCCTTTCTTTTTCTGTTGTTGTCATTGTATTCCGAACTCTTGAAAAATATTACCTCAACGTGTTGTGGCTTGATTTTTTGAAATAGAGTATAAAAGCGTGTTTGGCAAACGAGAAAAAAAGCGTCATGAGCGAGAAAACAGGAGCAAAACAGAGCAAAAAGCAAGATATTTTAAAAAAATACAAAAAAATTTCTAAAAACCTATTGACAAGCTATCCGAGCCATGATATAATGTGCAAGTCTGAAAAATACAACCATATTTTGAAAAGGAGTTACGCACAATGTCCACTTTTATGGCAAAGCCCGAAACAGTTGAGCGCAAGTGGTATGTTATCGATGCAGCAGATAAGCCGCTCGGTAAGACCGCAGTTGCCGCTGCAAACATTCTTCGCGGCAAGCATCGCGCTACCTTTACACCTCACGTAGATTGCGGTGAATTTGTTATAATCATCAATGCCGATAAGGCTGTCCTTACCGGTAAGAAGCTTGAGCAGAAGTACTATCGTCGTCATTCCGGCTACATCGGCGGCCTTAAGGAAGTTCAGTATAAGGAACTTATGAGCACCCGTCCCGAGTTGGCTATGGAATTGGCAGTCAAGGGTATGCTTCCGCACAACACTATCGGAAGAAAGTCCGCTACAAGACTGAAGGTCTATGCGGGTAACGATCATAAGCACGCAGCTCAGAAGCCCGTGCCTTATGAGGCTTGATTTTGTGAAAGGATGGCAGTAAAATGGCAGTAGATTATACCAGCGCAAAGCCGTATTTTTACGGCACAGGCAGAAGAAAGAAGTCTGTTGCACGTGTTCGTCTCGTTCCCGGCACAGGCGTTATAACCATTAACGGTCGCGATATCGACGATTACTTCGGTCTTGAGACTCTCAAGCTCATCGTTAACCAGCCCTTTGGCGTTACCGAGACAACCGGTAAGTTTGATATTATCGCCAGAGTTGCAGGCGGCGGCATTTCCGGCCAGGCGGGCGCTATCCGTCACGGTGTTGCACGTGCACTTCTCACCGCTGATGAGAGCTATCGTTCCGCTCTTAAGGCAGCAGGTTTCCTGACTCGCGATCCTCGTATGAAGGAAAGAAAGAAATACGGACTCAAGGCAGCTCGCCGTGCGTCCCAGTTCTCCAAGAGATAAGCTCTTATCTCATATACAAAAAGTTCTGCTACGGCAGAGCTTTTTGTGTTTTATAGGGCGGTTCAATTGAGCCGTCCTATTTACTTTTTTAGGCAGATTTATGATATATAATCTAACTGTTAGATAAACTTGAATTTATCGGTATGTAAAAGGTTTTTGACAGTGTTTTATTTGATGTGTCCAAAGCATTTTGATAGACAAATTTTGGAGGTAAAACCCTATGAAACACCTTATATCCTGCGAATTTAACTTTGATACTGTTTGTGTTGAACTTCGCTTTTCTGATGGTAGTATGATTGCAATTGACACGATTGCCGTGGAGAATGAAGTCGCCGACAATATGTATCAGCGGTCAGAGCTTGACTATCTGATCTACAATGCGCCGCTTGAATACGCCGACCTTGTTTTGAATGGCGATCCTGAAAAATATTTGAAAACGGCAACAGAATACAAATCTTTGAATTAAAGCATTCCTCACGCTATTCCGTATAGTCGAGGGAAAGTAGCAAAACAGACGAGGCGGTTAAGCCAAAAGTGCTTAACCGCCTATAATATTATGATTATTTCAAAAGCGCATGTTCAAGATATTCCAGTATCATGCCTAGAGTGGTAAAACCACCTTCAGCGGTGTACCAAACGCTCGGATGTGCAAGAATAACAACATTTCCGTTCTTGGTAGCAATCGTCTGATTGATAGCCTCATCGTTCATCACTTCTGCCACAGTAGACGCATAACAAACGTATTTTGTTTTTCACTTTGCCACGTCATTTTCGCTCCGATTAGACAAAAGATTTTCGGTATTCGAGTGGAGTTTTTCCCATTTCTTTTTTGAAAGCAGAAGCGAATTTGCTTGGATTATCATATCCGACCATTCCGGAAATATCAATTATTTTGAGTGTTAGATTCGTTTTCAATAAAGTTGCGGCGTAATTCATTTTGTATGTTTTCATATATGTATAAAGAGGACTACCGTACACATTCTTGAAGCAATTTTTCAACTGTGTGAGTGCAATGTCAAAACGCCCGGATAATTCTTCAAGGGTATAA
>JAFTRE010000020.1 GCA_017462385.1 Clostridia bacterium
AACACGCCCCTACGGCGCTGTTTCAAAATAAAAGCCGACACCGTCAAAGGCTCTCCCTATGGGAGAGGCTATTTATGGTGGCGTTCGCCAGCCACATCTATTTAATTCACCGTCACCGTATACCGTAGGGCGCTGTTTCAACTAAAGCCGACACTGCCAAAGGCTCTCCCTCCGGGAGAGCTGTCGCCAAAGGCGACTGAGAGGGTAAGATCGATGCCAATAAACGCCCTCTCCGTCGCGGCGAGCCGCGACACCTCTCCCATAGGGAGAGGCTATTTATGGTTGCGTTCGCCCGCCCCCTACCGATCACACCGTATAACCAATACGGGATATGGAGATATCCACCGTTTCAAGTATCTCGGCGGCGCACAGACGTCCCGCGGCACATCTTGCGGCGGCGTCTTCCAGAATATCGGCGGCGGCCGGTGCGTCCATCAGCACCAGACCCGAGCAGGTCGGCCGCTCCGCATAGCGAATGAGGTCGCGGATGGGCGAGGAGCCGCGCAGGTCCTGACCGATTCTGGTGACATAATCGTCGTAGAACTGCACGGCATCAAGATTATTATATAATAACTTTATAATATTTGTCAACACATAAATAACGATTCAAGCGTATCGGCGGGCGTGTGAATTTTAAGTGGTAATGTGTGAAAATTTAATGAGCCGTATTGATTTGACGGATAAGTTATGTTATACTTATAATGATTAAGTATGTTTAATGATAAAGAGGTACATATATGAGCATCAATGTTAAAATAAAGCTGACCCGCGGCGCTGTTCTGCCCGCTTACGCCACCGACGGCTCTGCCGCCGTCGATCTTCGTGCCGCGCTTGAGGGTGGCAGCGTCGTCATCGAGCCGGGTAAGCGAGTGGCTATCCCCACCGGCATCGCCATCTCTCCCGAGACGCAGGGTGTCGTCGCCATAATCGCCGCACGCTCGGGACTTGGCTTCAAGCACGGCATTGCCCTCGCCAACGGCATCGGCGTCATCGACTCGGACTATCGCGGCGAGATCTCGGTCTGTCTGCACAACAAATCCGACATTGCCTACACTGTAAATGACGGCGACCGCATCGCGCAGATGATGTTCCTGCCCGTTTTTGCGGCAAATCTCATTCCCGCGGACGAGCTGGACGAGACGGAGCGCGGCGCGGGCGGATTTGGGTCGACGGGAACAAACTAAAGCAAAAAGCCTTCTCCTTGAGGAGAAGGTGGCGCCGAGCCAGCAAGGCGACGGATGAGGTGTAGCTCGGAGCGCGTTCACCATATTCGATATTATAATACTTATAAAATGTAGTCAAACTCCCTTGTACGCTTCCTTCGGAAGCACACCTCATCCGTCACGCAACGCGAGAACCCCAAAGCTCGCTTCGGGGGCCCCTACTGCGTGACACCTTCCCCTCAAGGGGAAGGCTTAAATCACCGCCAAATGAAAGGCAAAAATCATGAAAACCACAGTAAAATTTACATATATCGCGCTGATATGCGCAATTATGCTGGGCTGTCTGCCGCTCGGGATCGGTGCGGAGATATCCGAGGGCTTGACGGGGGCGACTCCGGGTCCCGAATGCTTTACATATCGGCTAAACGACGACGGCACGGCTACCATAACCTCCTACTCGGGCTCGGGCAATGCCGTTGCTATTCCCGACGAGCTGGACGGGTACAAGGTAACCGTCATAGCAAACGAAGTATTCAAGAACCACAAGGAAATAACCCGCATAGACTTCGGGGCAAGTCTGCTGTCCATAGGCGACCACGCCTTTGAGGGCTGCACCGCTCTTGAGGTCGCCATCCTCCCGACCACGCTGAGATACATCGGCACCGGCGCATTTGAGAGCTGCACCTCGCTTTATCACATTGACTTCGGCTCGTCTCTGCTGGACATTGGGGTCTCGGCGTTTGTAAACTGCGACTCTCTCGACAGCATTTTTCTGCCCGAAGCCTTAGAGTCCGTCGGAAATATGGCATTTACGGGCTGTGACTCGTTGCGTCAGGTCGTTGTCGCGTCGACCTCGGCGCGCTTTGGCTCGGCGGTCTTTTCCGAGATACCAAACATCACGGTTTACGCCCCCGCGGGTGCGTCGGCACTCAGCATCGGCGATGTCAAAACGGCGACCGCCGCTCTCGCCGACTCGCTGACGGTCGAGAGCGTGCTGGGCGGCATTGAGATAACCGCCTTTAAATCCGGTGCAAAAGCTGTTATCGTGCCCGAATACATAGGCTCAAAGCGCGTCGTTTCAATCGCGGACGGGGCGTTTGCAAACCGCACCGCGCTTGAAGCCGTCTATCTGCCCGACAGCATTCGTACCATCGGCAAATCGGCGTTTGAAAATGACCGCGCGCTGGGCTATATACGCCTGCCCCGCACGCTGTCGAACAGCATCAGTGCCCAGACCTTTATGGGTTGCTCCTCGCTTCGCCGCGTCTATCTCCCCGAGGGCGTCGAGGGCATTGGAATATCCGCTTTCAGCGGCTGCTCCGCGCTGACCGCTGTCACGTTCCCCGAAAGCTTTTCATACCTCCAGTCCTCCGCTTTTTACGGCGCATCCGCGCTCCGCGCCCTCATCTTTTGGGGTGACGAGCCCGAATGCTCCTATAAAAACAGCACTCCCGACATTGTCTCGCTCGGCTCGGCGCCCGAAAGCATGAAAATATATATTGACTCTGCCCGCACCTGGCCGCGCGGGGCATGGTATCCCAACGGAAAATCGGGCTTTGTCGGTTTTTCGGTGACCGCCCGCAAATATAATTGCTTTTTCGTTGAGCACATGGACGTGTTCGCCTCCTGCGCTGTCGAGGGCAAGTCGACGTTTACCTGCGCATTCTGCGGCGAAAGTCACTCAAAGACCTACCCCGTAACCGAGCATAATTATGTCAGCGTCAGCGTCTCGGAGGACACCGAGACCTTCCGCTGTACCGGCTGTGTTTCCAACTACACGCTGGGGCTTTTGTCAGCCTCCACCGCCACCGTCACTGCCGAAACCAGTGCCGCGGCGAGCGGGGTGGACATAATCAAGTCGGTAACCGTCACCTACCGCGGCAAAACGCTGACATACGGCGTCGACTACACCTACGAGCTTGAGCACATAAAAGAAAGCAACCGCGTTGAGCTCACCGTCACGGGTAAGGGCGAATACGGCGGCTCTCAGACGGTCGGCTACTCCACGCTTGACGGCAGACTGCTCAAAACCTACACGCTGACTGTCATCGGTGCGTCGGGAAGCGGCACCTACTTCCGCGACGATATCGTCACGCTCATCCCCGACACCCCCATCCCCGAGGGCATGGAGGCGGTCTGGACTGCGGACGGCGGCAAGCTGTTGTCCGCCGAAAACGACAAAGCAATGCTGGAGATGCCCGCAAAAGACGTAACCGTCATTCTGACCTCCCAAAAAGCACCCGAAACAACGCCTCCCGTCACCACCGAGCCGTCATCTCCCGTCACGACCCCTATTGAGACCGACCCGCCCGTAACGACGCCCGAGCAGACCACCCCGCCCGCAACCACTCCCGCCGACACCACCACCGAGCGCGAGCCGTTTTCCTCCACGCCCGGCGCGCATCAATATCTGACCCGCGCTATGCTGTGGGCGGTATTGCTGTTTGTGTCGTTTGCGGCGTTCATCGTGCTTTGCATAATGATGTTCCACTCCGAAAAGAAAAACAAAAGCAAGGATAAAAAATGAAAATAATTTTAGCCTCCGGCTCACCGCGTCGCCGTGAGATACTCGGCACGCTTGGGTTGGAATTTGAAATAATCGTCCCCGATGTGGACGAAAGCTCGGACACTTCCGACCCCGCCGAGCTTGTCCGCGAGCTGTCGCTGCGCAAGGCGACGGCGGTGCGCGACATGCTCGCCGCGCGCGGCGAAAATTTGTCCGATGTGCTCATTATCGCCTCGGACACGCTGGTATATTGCGGCGGCGAGATACTGGGCAAGCCCCATGACCGCGCAGACGCTACGCGCATGCTCAGACTCATGTCTGGTCGGGCGCATTCGGTATTCAGCGGCATCGCGGTCTGTCTTTCCGACGCCGCGCGCGCCGATTTTTGCGAGACACGTGTGCGCTTCGCCGACATCCCCGAGCCCGCGCTCGAGCGGTATCTTGACAGCTGCAAGTACATGGACAAGGCGGGCGCTTACGCCATTCAGGAGGGTGCGGCGCTGTTTATCGAGGGCATCGAGGGCGACTTTTTCAATGTCGTCGGTCTGCCTGTCCGCCGCCTCTTTGAGCTGCTGCGCGACAGCTTCGGCATAGATATTCAGTCCCTGTGCTCCCCACAATTAAATTGAAAGTAGGAATACACCATGATCCGACAGCTCGGCCTTGATATGGGCAGCTCCAATACAAGAATATTCGACAAGGAAAAGGGTATTGCGCTCCGCTCTCCCACTGCTGTTGCGACTCAGGTTGCCGGCGGCAAGACGGTCGCGGTGGGCATCGACGCACGGCGTATGTTCGGCAAAACACCACCCGAGCTGTGCGCGCTTCGCCCCGTTCAGGGCGGCGTTGTCGCCGAGCCCGAGGCGGCGTCCCGCATGCTGAAGCATTATCTGGGCAAGCTGGAGGCGGTATCCGTCATGCACCGCCCCGACATCACCGTCGCCATTCCCTGCCGCATCAACGAGGTAGAGCGCCGCGCGCTCGAGGACACCATTTACGAGGCGGGCGCGCGACAGGTGTTTATGGTCGACTCCCCGCTGGCGGGCGCCATCGGTGCGGGGCTCAAAATCAACAGTCCCCGCGGCTCCATGATAGTAGACATCGGCGGCGGTTGCTCGTCGGCGGCGGTTATGAGCATGGGGGGTGTGGTCATGGCGGACACTATTCGTGTGGGCAGTGGCGATCTTGACCGTGCTATCGTGCAGTTTATCCGCAAAAAATACGATCTTCTCATAGGTGAGGCGGCGGCAGAGGCGCTCAAAATAAAGGTCGGCACAGCTTGGCGCAATTTTGACCGCGGTGCGGCGGATGTTCCCGGGCGCGACCTCGGAGGCGGGTTGACGGGCAGTGCCCGTGTTACCTCGTCCGACATTTGCGAGGCTATACAGGACAAGCTGTCGCTTATTATCGCCATGATAAAGACCACGCTGGAGGAGATCCCGCCCGAGCTTGCCTCGGATGTTTACGATGCGGGCATTGTTCTCATCGGCGGCGGCTCTCAGCTGGACGGCCTGCCCGAGCTGCTTCGCCGTCACCTCGGCATTCAGGCCACTGTTGCCAAAAATCCCGCTGACTGCACCTGCCGCGGCATCGGCTGGTGTCTGGGCAACGACGCGGCGAAGAAATATTTGAAATTTAGGAAATAATAAATATGCGGGACGCTGTCCCGCACCCTGTCGGGGAGGCTTCTGAGCTCGCGCTTGCGCGAGGTCTAAAGAACGTTCCCCCCGAACCCCCGGAAGAACTTTTCGGGAAAAAGGGTAAAGGCCAAAGCCATAGTTTATTTATAAGGAATTCAGCGCCGTCCTGCTTCGCGTACGGCGCCCTGACGGAATTTGTGGGGATGTCATGCGCCCCATCGAAACTTATTTTATCGGAGTGTTTATGACTGTAACGCAAAAGCGCGCTCGCATGGCTGACATTGTCGAGCGGCTCAAAAAAATATATCCCCGCTCGGTCTGCGCGCTTGAATACGGCGGCGAGCCTTGGCGGTTGCTCATAATGGGTCGGCTGTCGGCGCAATGCACCGATGCGCGCGTCAACATAGTCTGCCGCGAGCTTTTCGCCCGTTTCCCCACGCTCTCGGACATTGCCGACGCCGACATTGCCGAGATCGAGCAAATTATTCGTCCCTGCGGGCTTTACCGCACAAAAGCGGCGAGCGTCAAGGCGTCCTGCATCAAGCTTCGGGACGAATTCGGCGGCGTTTTGCCCCGCGACATGGACACGTTGCTCACCTTTCCCGGTGTCGGACGCAAAATAGCCAATCTTTTGCTTGGCGACATTTACGGCATCCCCGGTATCGTCGCCGACACGCACTGCATACGCCTTTGCGGTCGCTTCGGTATGTATGAAGAGGCGCTTTCCGACCCCGCGCGGGTCGAAAAAATACTCTCGGGGCTGGTCGAGCCCGCCGAGCAGACCGATCTCTGCCACCGACTGGTGCAATTCGGGCGCGACACTTGCACCGCCCGTGCGCCCAAATGCGGCGAATGTCCCCTCGCGGACATATGCGAGCACAACAAAATATAACGGAAAGCGCACGGCGACCGTCCTCGGACAGCGCCGTGCGCCGAAATTTTATTCGCCGACGGGCACGACTCGCTCTCTTGTTCTGAAAAGCAGAGAAATGAGCCAGATTCCCGCCAGACCTACGACGGTGTAAATGATGCGACTGAGCAAGGTTCCCGATCCGCCGCAGATCCAGGCAACGATGTCGAAATTAAACAGACCGATGCTACCCCAGTTGAGCGCGCCGATGATGGAGATCGTCAGCGCAATTCTATCCATTATCATTTTGTTTTGATCCTTTCTGCAAAAATACCGCATGTCTTGCGCTCAGAAATAGTTTTTCCGTCCTGCTCGCCTTTATGCCTCTTTAAAAACGGCAGATATGGAAGATAAATCATGTGTAAATTTTTTCAAATCGAAATAACATTTGCCTCATTTCCCCGCCATATCTTCCGTCAGTTTCCTGTCTCTCCTCACCTTTCCTTTCGAGGAATAAATCGTGTGTTGTTTTCGTTTTTGCTATATGTTACAATCTTTGTGTAAAAGCGGCGCGCCGAGCGCCAAGAAAGGAACACATCAAACATGAAACACATCAACAAGATCATCACAGCACTGTTGCTGACAGCCCTGCTTGTCGTCGCGGTGCCGCTGACGACCTCCGCAGCAACGCCGTCAGCCCCGGCAGACACCCCCGGACGAAGCATGATAATCAGCACCGAGGACGGCTATTTCTACGGCTATCATTACAATTCTCTGACCTACGTCCCGCTCTACATCTTCGCCGACACCTTCGGCGGCTGTATCTACGGCTGGAGCTTCAAGGACGGCGTCGCGTATGCCAAAGCCGACGGGCTTTACCTGACCGCCGCCCCCGGCGACCTCTACATAATCGCCAACGAGCGTTGCTTCTACACCGAGCAGCCCGTTATGGACGTAAACGGCACTGTCTATGTTCCCGTCAGCCCCATGGCGCGCGCTTTCGGCGTTGACATTGAGATCGCAAGCTACAATGAGATCAATCTTTGGGGTACGGGTCGCGATTACTGTGCCCATGCGGACGACGTTTATGTTTCGGACGAGCTTTACTGGCTGTCGCGCATCATCAGCGCTGAAGCGGGCGGCGAGCCTTTCCGAGGACAGATGGCGGTCGGCAATGTTGTGATCAACCGCATGAATCATCCGTCTTACCCCAACACCATTTACGGCGTTATTTTCGATCGAAAGTACGGAACGCAGTTTACCCCCGCGGCTAACGGCACGGTCTACCGCACGCCCACCGAATCGGCGGTACTGGCGGCAAAGGCCTGCCTTGACGGCTACACGCTCTCGGAGGATATGCTGTTCTTCCTCAACCCGCGCATCGCCACAAACTTCTGGATCGTGCGCTCCTGCGCGCCGATAATGTCCATCGGCAACCACGATTTTTACGGATAACCAAAAAGATTTTTGCGTACCCGCGGACGTGCAATGCACGCCCCTACAGCGCTGTTTCAAACTAAAAGCCGACACCGCCAAAGGCTCTCCCTGGGGGAGAGCTGTCGCCAAAGGCGACTGAGAGGGTAAGATCGATGCTAATAAACGCCCTCTCCGTCGCGGCTTGCCGCGACACCTCTCCCTCAGGGAGAGGCTATTTGTGGTGGCGTTCGCCCGCTCCATCCGTTTAATTTATCGTCGCCATATACCATATGGTGACGCCCGCAAAAACATACAACACGCCCGCCGGCACAAAAAATGTCAGCGGGCGTGTTTTTTACTTATTCAGGCTTTTCTTATAGTTTTCAACCACCTGAGAGATGCGGTTATAGTCATTCGTCAGAATAACGTCAACGCCCATCTCGAGGAATTTGACTGTCTCCTCGGGATCATCCGACCAGAACACGTTGCACATGATATTGTGCTCATGCGCCTTGTCGCAAAGTTCCTTGGAAAGGTAGGGCTTGAGGAACTGAACCTTTTCACAGCCCATCGCGATCGCGCGATCAACAATTGCCCAGGACTTCTCGGGAATTCTGCTGCCGCCGACACATCTCTTGATGTGAGGTGCAAGTCTGCCTGCCTGTTTGAGCAGTGCATCGTTACCCATAAAGTAAACATAATCAGCGCAATCGTATTTGTCGATTAGCTTGACTATCTTCATGAAGTTCTCGTCAGTCCAGATACCGCCGTCTGCGGGAATCGGCTCTCTTGCCTCGTTGGTCTCGGCAAGCGACTTAACGTGAATATTCATAATGGTGTGGCAAGCCAGCTTTTTGAGAATGTCCTCAAACTTGAGTATGCGCAGACCCTCAAAGTGGGGGTCCTTCTTTACACCGTAGTCAAACGCGAGCAGCTCCTCATACGTGTAATCGTAGACCATACCTGTGCCTGTGGAAACGCGGTCAAGCTTGCGGTCGTGCATGGAGACGATCTCGCCGTCCTTTGTATACCAAAGGTCGAACTCGATCTCCTCTGCGCCCATGGCAACTGCCGCGCCGAATGCGGGCAGCGTATTTTCGGGGGCAACGGTATTGAAGCCGCGGTGCGAGCAGGTACGAGGATAGGGCATGAGGTCGTCATTTTTGACGATAGCACTGCCTGCGGGGCGATATTTATAGGGGCGTCTTCCCTTTTCGACATACTCATAATGCGCGGCGGGCGGATTGCCGAAACCGGCGGGCTTATAATACTTCTTGGTAACGTCGATATCCACGCACTCCATGCCGACGCGGCTGCCCAGATTGCACAGCACATCGCCATTGGGCGCGACTACCATGCTGGCGCCGCCGATATCGGAGTTCTCGTCCATGCTGACGGACGAGCGCAGGACGTATGTATTGGTATTGTAAGCGCAGAAGCGGGTCATGATCTCGAGCGCGGAGTGTGTATCCGAGCGCTGATGCGAGCAACCGATGATAACATCGAGGTTCTGACGCGCCATATTTGCGAAATTTTCATAGAAATAGAAGTCGTAGCAGGTCAAAAAGCCGAAGCGGATGCCCTCCATCTCGATAACGGTGGGCTCGGAAAATTCAAATGTATATGCGCTGTCGAGCTTTCTCTTGAAGGACTCACCGGGGGTAAGATGCTCCTTGAAATACTTTCCGACTATCTCGCCCTGACGGTTAAAAGCATATGTGGTGTTGCGATAACCGGGGAAAGAAGTGTCGTTTGCATTGATAAACAGCATGGAATTGCAACGCTTTGCCGTTTTAGACGCGAGGTCAAGAATGGCGGCGTTGTTTTTTGCGACGCTGATGTCGTAATGCTCGCGGTCGGGAGCCTTGCAGGGGACATCGCTGGACTCGGGCATGACGATAATGTCCATGCTGTCATCGCAGGCGTTCAGCAGGTCAACTTCTTTTTGAAAATATTCGTCGGTGCGCGACCAATCGGTACCGTAAGGGGGCTGAATAATACAAACCTTCATGAATTTTCTCCTATCTCCGCATTTGCGGATGTTGATTTGGCTTATTATACCATGAGCAAAAATGCTTGCACGGCAAGACTTTCTGCGTATATTATAATCTGTTTTTCGCAAAATGTCAATACAAGTTCACAACTGTTCGCAACTTTTTCGGCTGAAATTCAAAAAAATCTGTAAATGTACCATTATAAAACTGCCTCCCGCCTCGCTTTTTAGCTATCATGAACATTGACAAATCCGCCGCCATGATCTATAATTATTTAATAAAAATTTAAGCAACTGCATTTACTCAACAGGTCACAAAATGAACATTCTCGAAGTTTTGAAAACATACGCCGCGCCCGACAGACTGATAGTTTATGCCATGGTCATCTGCATGGCTGTCGGCGCGCTGGACTATCTTATGGGCGACAAGTGGCGCTTGGGCTCCAAATTTATCGAGGGCTTTCGCGCCTTCGGCTCGCTGGCGATCACCATGACGGGCATTTTAGTGCTCGTCCCGCTCATAGAAAAATACGTCGCGCCCGCCCTCATCCCGCTCTGCCGCACGCTCGGCATCGACCCCTCCATGTTCGCGGGAACGCTTCTTGCCTGCGACATGGGCAGTTATCAGCTTGCAGAGCGCATCGCGCTCTCGCCCGAGGGAGCGGCACTGGGCGGCATGATACTTTCAAGCATGATGGGAGCTACGGTGGTGTTTAACATCCCCGTCGCACTTGGTATTATAAGCAAGGACGACCACGCCGCAATGGCGCGGGGCATGCTTTTCGGCTTTGTCACAGTGCCTGTCGGCTGTTTTGTCGGCGGACTTATGGCGGGCTGTGAGCTGCTCATGCTGTTGCGCAATCTCATTCCCGTCGTAATATTTGCGGCGGTCATTTGTGTTTTGCTTATAGCCGCACCGCGCGTCATCATCAAGGTGTTTATCGTGTTCGGGCAGGTGATAAACGTCATTGCAACAATCGCCGCGGTCATCGCCATCGCATCGACGTTGACGGGCTTTACCATTATCCCCGATCTCGGCTCGGCGACGGACGCGATGGGAGTCGTAGTCTCGGTCGTCATGATACTGCCAGGCGCTTATGTCATGATAGAGCTTTTGTCGCGGGCACTGAAAACGCCCTTTTCAAAGCTTGGAGGGTTGCTTGGCATCAACGACCGCTCGACGCTGGGACTGCTCAGCTCGCTTGCAAATACAGTCCCCACATTTTCATTGATAAAGGATATGGACGAGCGCGGCAAGGTGATCAATTTCGCATTTGCCGTGGGCGCGGGCTTTGTGCTGGGCGACCACCTCGCCTTTTGCAGCGCTTCGGACAGCTCGCTTATTCTGCCCCTAATCGTCGGCAAGCTGACGGCAGGCGTCACCGCCGCCGCGCTCGCGATTTTGGTTACCGGAAACAAAAAGCAAGTTGTTACATAACAAAAACGTGGCTGAGTCAAATGACTCGGCCACATTTTTGTTTTCATAGAACTTAATGTATGCTCTTATACTCGCCCAGAGCCGCGACGATATCGGCGAAGGGTGCGCGGTCACGGAGCAAATTGTAGAAGCGCTCGATCATGGCGACGTCCTCGGCATCGGTAATGGAGCAATACTTCTCGCAGGCGGCTGCAACGCCCTCATCGCGTGCGCAAGCCGAGACCTCAAGTCCGATAGGATCGTCCGGATGGTCGAACAAAAGTCCTGCCGCGATACCGATCGCGATATGAGCGGGAACGCCGCCCTGCTCGCGAACCAGCTTGAACGCGCCGCCCAGTCTGTCACCTGCCGACAGCTTTCTCTTGGTGTCGCGGCCGACTCTGAACACGTCGTCGATAAGCAGCGGGTTTTCAAATCTGACCATGAGGTTCTCAACGAACTCAAGCAGCTCCTCGGCGGGGACATTGTGTCTCTTAGCCAGCGCGCGCGCCGACTCGATGAGAGCGCGGGTCAGAACATATTTGATCTCGCCGTCGCAAGCGATCTCGAAAATCATCTCATATCCCTTGAGTCTGCCGTAGTAAGCCATGAGCGCGTGACCCATGTTGTGAATGAGCAGCTTTCTCTCGATAAAGAAGCTGAAGGGGCTGAAAGCGACCATGCTGTCGATCTTGGGCAGCTCGGCGCCTACGGGACGGAAGCCTGCAAGGTCGACGGGCAGCTCGTTGTGATTATCGGTGCAAACGGCAAGCGGGTTTTCGTCGAGGAACTGCTGGGGTGTGGGAGGAACGGTGATGCAGACCGAAACGCAGACAAAGCCGATGTTTGCGTCGAAATACTCTTTCACCTCGGCGGGAATGTGGGGCTCAACCAAGCCGCGCAGATATGTATCCGATCCGATGAGGTTCTCGCAGATGAGAATGTTGAGCGGACGTGCACCGCGCTTGTAGCGTGCGACGATGGCGCGTGCCAAAAGCTCGGCAACGCGGGGCAGGATGTTGACGCCCAGCGCGGTTGCCATGATATCGGTGTCCGCGATAGTGTCGATAACGGCATCCTCGTCACGGCCGTTGACAGCCTTGATGTTGTCCACCCAGTCGGTCACATAGCTTGTACCCTTTGTGACGTAAATGGGATAGCGGCCTGCCGCGTTGAGGCGGTCAACCAGCTCGGTGTTGACGTCGATGAGCGTCGTCTCGGCGCCCGAAAGGAAAAATCTTTTTGCGATGAAGCCACGGCCTATGTTGCCGGCTCCGTACATTACTGCTTTCATTTGAATATATCTCCTGTAAAAAATGATTTTCAATTTTGCCGGTTTTTGTTCCGAATGGGAACGGATATAAAAAGTGTAGTCTTGCGATACCCTGATGGAAAAATATAAATTATCGTTTGTAGTTCTCTGTTTCAGCTAAAAGCCGACACTGCCAAAGGATCTCCCTCTGGGAGAGCTGTCGCCAAAGGCGACTGAGAGGGCAAAATCAATGCTAATACTCCCCTCTCCGTCGCGGCTTGCCGCGACACCTCTCCCGTAGGGAGAGGCTGAGACACTGTAAAGTTTTAGATGAAACAAGGTAGTAGGGACTCCTGCGCAAATATTTCACTCCGCCAATGGCGGAATTTCACTCGCCCAATGGGCGAATTTCACTGTCTATCGCATAAATGCGATAGACAATCTTCCAGCAGCACGCCGTTGCGCGTGGGCTCCGGACTGTTCTGCGAATGCTTTATGACCTTATAAGTGAACTCCGCCGCAAAGTCTGCCGCCTCAAAAAGCGACGCGCCGCTGACTATCTCGCCGAGCAAGGTCGAGGTGAACACCTCGCCCGTACCAGGAAAGCTGCGCGGCAAGCGGGAACTGCTAAGTAGCCTTACCTCGCCGTCCACCATAACGGCATTGCCGATCTGCTCCCCGAAATGAATGCCGGTAATAACTATTTTATCAACGCCCAGCTCCCGACGCATCCGACAGCACAACTCAAGGGCCAGTGCCTGTGCCGATGCGAAATCAGGAATATGCTCGGGAATATCCATCCCCGTGAGAAAACGCGCTTCGGTGAGATTGGGGGTGATTATATCCGCCCGCCGACACAGCCTTGCCATTCCGCGCACCAGCTCGTCTGTATACGTGGAATAAAGCTTGCCGTCATCGCCCATGACGGGGTCGACCAGCACGGGGCAGCTGCCGCCGAAGCGGTCGATTATGTCCTCGACGATGGCAATTTGGCGAGCCGAACCGAGAAATCCCGAGTAAATGGCGTCGAATTTTACACCCAGCGCGTCCAAATGCGCAACTATTTTTTCCATATCGTCCGAGAGGTCGTGAAAATAGGGGTGTTCAAAACCGCCTGTGTGTGTCGACAGCAGGGCTGTCGGTATGGGCACGATCTGATTTCCCATTGCGCTGAGTATCGGAATAATGACGGTCAGCGCGCACCGCCCGAAGCAGGACATATCATGTATCGCCGCTATTTTTTTCATTTTACCAAATGTCTCTTTATTTTTCTTGACGTTGTTTTTTCAAACTCGGTGCGGCGGATCTCAACGGCGCGCACCTGCTTGTAGCCGACCAGCGAGCGGTTCATTGCGTTGACCTGCTCCTTTACCTTTTCGGCTATAATATTTATATCGCTCTCCTCGGCGAACATTTCGGGCGCGGGATAAATTATGGCGGTCAGTACAACGGTGTCGCTGTCCTCCTTTTTGCGTCCGACAACGACGCTCTCGCCCACGCACTCAAGTCTTGACAAATACTCCTCGATCTCCTCGGGGAAGACGTTTTTACCGTTTTCCAGCACGATGACCGACTTTTTGCGGCCCGTGATAAAAATATAACCGTCCTCATCCATGTATCCCGCGTCGCCCGTGCGGAAAAATCCGTCCTCGGTGAACACCTCGGCGGTCGCCTCGGGATTTTTATAGTAACCCAGCATTACATTGTCGCCCTTGACGAGTATCTCGCCCTCCTCAAAGCCCTTTTCGTTGACTCTTTCCACGTCTATCTTGGCTACACAGCCCTCGACAGCAGGTCCGACCGAGCCGGACTTGGGCGCGAAATAGGGGTTGACCGAGATAAGCGGCGAGCATTCGGTGATACCGTAGCCCTCACAGATCTGAATTCCGAAAGCTTCAAAGGTATCGACAAGCTGGGGATTGAGCGGCGCGCCGCCGCTGACTATTTTATTGAGTCTGCCGCCAAACGCCGCGATGATCTCTTTAAATACCACCGAGCGCAGGTCGATGCCGACCTTGCGCAGTCCACCCGTGACCTTGATGGCGCCCTTGATGAGCTTGGTCTTGTTTTTCTTTTTGACCTCGTCCCAGATTTTTTTGTTCATTGTGGTGATAAACAGCGGGACGAGCACAAGCCCCGTGGGGCGATATTTTGCGAAGTTGCGAAGCACGCGCTTAAGCGAGTCGTTGATGCCAATATGCATGCCGTAATTCATGCCCGCAAGCAGACAGCAAAGCTCGTAGGTATGGTGAATGGGCAGGCAAGACACGATGGTGTCCTCGGGGAAGAATTCGACGCATCCGCAGGCGGCGTTCATGGCAAACACCACATTTTTCTCGGACAGCATAACGCACTTGCTGGTACCCGTCGTGCCCGAGGTGAACAGCATGACAGCCATTCTCTCCATATCGCCGGGGTCGGGCAGTGTGTATCCGCCCGCTATATTGCGGTCGCCGCGAGCTAACAGCTCGTCATAGGACATGACCTTTTCGTCATTCACATAAGGGCAATCCTCAAGAGAGAGCGGCACGAACAACGAGACTGTGGGGTGATTTTTGACGGCGTTCTCCATTTTTGCGTTAAAGGTGCCCGAAAAGACGACGGCGTCCGCCTCGGCAAATGCAAGAAAGCCCTCTATTTCGCTCATTTCCAGCTCTTTGTCCATGGGGATGGCGACATTTCCCGACGCGATCGCGGCGGCGTAGGTCGCGACCCAATAAGGAGAGGTCTCGCCGATAATGGCAATGCGCTTATCTTTCCAGCCGAAGGAAGCGAATGCAGCCGCTTCGCGTGTGACGGTGGAGGAAAACTCGGTGTAGGTCATCTCGCGGTCTTCGCCTGCAGCGTCATGCCACATAAATACAACCTTGTCGCCGTGCTCGGCGACCTTTTGAGTAAAATGCTTCATGGAAAGCGCGGGTGTGAAGCGGCGCTCTGTCTTTTTATTCTTAGGCATGATAAGTTCCTTTCGTATGTATAAAGGGAAATTTCAAATTAATGGGTAGGCGCACATTACCGTCCAGTTTATTATACACCATCTGCGCTCAAAAATCAATACATATTTATAATAATGAGTTGCCCGCAGAAAAATTCAAATCATGGAGCGAAATTGCGGAGCAATGAGTCTTATATTTTTCGGGAGTAGGGACCGGCGACCTAAATTAGCCTTCCCCGCTGGGGAAGGCTAATAAGGGTGACGCCGGATCAAACAAATTTTCAATTTCCTATTTACAAGACACTCTTTTCATGGTAAAATAATGTTGCGACATAACCGAATACTGAACAAATCGAGTACGCATATTTTGTTTTGGCAAAAATGCATACTCTGTTTCGCGTACTCATTGAGTTCAGCGGTTGTGTCGCAGCAATTAGGAGTTGTGCATTTTTCGTGCGCGGCTCCGGCTGCGCACTTTTTGTTTTCCGTCGCGGATTTGCGCTTGGTGCAAAAATCACCGCCGAGGCGCTCATAGAATAAGCACGAGAAACACCGCTCCGTCGATGCCGTACGACAGCAAAAATATAAAAAAGCCCGCTGACATTTTATGCCAACGGGCTGTTTTATATTCCGTTTATTGATCAAAATACGCCTCAAATGCGGCGGCGACTGTCCGCGCCGAATACGAGCCGGCATGCCCTTGCTCGATAACGCAAACGGCGGCAACCTCGGGGTTATTTGCCGGCGCGAGCGCCGCAAACAGCGCGTTTTCGCTCTTGGTCGTGCCGACCTGCGCCGTTCCCGTCTTCCCGCTGACCGTGACGGGCACCGAGCGGAACGTGTTGGTCAGCGTTCCCGACGTAGTGACAACGCTTCTCAGCGACGCGAGCAGGGATGCGTGATCCGCGCTCGTGATATTAAAGCTGCTCATGACGGTGGGCGCGGCTACTTCGACGACTGTTTCATCGGTGTAAAACTCATGAACGGAGTGCAGCAGCGTCGCGCGGTAGCGCGTGCCGCCGTTGCCCAGCGCGGCGAAATACATATTTATCTGAAGCGGTGAGAACAAATTTTCCGACTGTCCGATAGCCGCGACAATGGTGTCAGTCTCCTGCCACGCCGCAAGCCCCGCCGCCTCTCGGTACTCGGGACCCGCTAAAATGCCCGTCTCGCCGCCCAGCTCAAAGCCGGTCTCCTGTCCCAGCCCGAACTTGACGCAATAATCGTTCATACGCTCGATACCCAGCAATCTGCCCACCTCATAGAAAAAGCAGTTGCAAGAGACACGGATCGCCTCGCTTACATTTATCGGGCCATGCGAGCGCCCCGTGCTGATATAATACCAACAACGCGGCTGATAACTGCTGAAATACGTGTAACGTCCCGTTGTGTTAATAATGGTTTGCGTTGTTATCAGCCCCGCATCCAGCGCCGCGACGGCAACGCCCGGCTTGAAAGTCGAACCGGGGGCATAAAGCCCGTTTATGGCGCGGTTGGTCAGCGGCGTGACCTCGGCTTGAGACAGCATCTCATAATCGTCGTTATAAGTCGTCAGGTCGTATGTTGGGTAGGACGCCATGGCGAGCACCTCGCCCGTGTCGACGTCCACCATGCAAAACGCGCCTGCTGACACGTCCTCGCCCGTAAGTCCTCCCGTGGCGTGCGCTTTGATATATGCAATGTTGTCGCGCAGGCCGTCCTCGGCGGCGACCTGAGTTTCAATATCGATAGTCAGCCAGACATCGTGACCCGCAACGGGCTCGGTCTTTACATATTTGTTCAGCAGATTGCCCTGCTTGTCGTATTCGTAGACCATTACGCCGTCCTGCCCGCGCAGATAGTCCTCAAAAACGTCCTCGCAGCCCGAAATGCCAACCATTGCGTCCATTGAGTAGCCTTTTGCCTTATATTCTTCCCAATCCTCGGCGTAAATGCGTCCGAGCTGACCCAAAATATGCGAGGCGTAGCCGGGGTAGGTGTAGGTTCGGGTGCTGACCGTTTCGATCATGCCGCCACGTATATTACTTTCGTTGACGGACACGACCAGCTCGCGCGTCACGTTTTCCGCCAAAGTATAGACGCCCGAGTCGTAAAAGCCGTCGGCTATCATGCTCCAACGGACGTGCATGATACTCAGCGCCTCGGCGGGCGTGCAGATAAGCTCGCCGTCGTCGTCAAGCAGGTCGTAGCGATTGGCGAGATATTTCGCCATTGCCTTGGCATCGACGCTGTCCTTGAGATAGTAATGGTCGATGATAGACTGTCTCATCTCCTCGGTACCCGGTACGAAATACATGTCGGGATAGCTACCCGCGAGCGGGTAGCCGTCGCACACAATCGCGCTCGCGCCGTTTCGCTCGCACTCGGCAAGCAGGGCGAGAATGGACTCGTTTTCCTCGCGGACGGTGGGGGGCAGTGAGTAATAGTCGATGACAAGATCATATGTGTAGGTGTTGGTGGCAAGCGGAGTACCGTCTCTGTCGCAAATATCGCCGCGCTGTGCTTTTATCGTGACCTCGCGCGTCAAAGTCTTGGCGGCGATGGCGGGAGCGTATTTGTCGCGGCTGACGACTTGCAGTGCGAACAGGCGTATGCCGAAAATAAAACAGGCAAGGCAAAAGATCGCCGAAAGTACGGCGAGCCGTGAGATTGCCTTGCGATTTGTTTTCATGGATTTTTCCTTTTATTTGTTTTTTATTGATTTTCGTACAATTTCATGCAATACATGCCGAATTCATACATGAGCCGTCCCGCCGAGGGGCGCAGTGCCTCGGGTATCTGCTTCATGAACATATGTGTTTCAAGAATAAAGTCGCCCTCATAGCCGATCTCGCGAAGCGTGGGCATAATGGTCTCCCACTTTATATTGCCGCCGACAAAGGGGATGAGGTGCGAATCCCGCTCGCCGCGGTTATCATGAACATGCGTTGCTTTGAGCCGCGCGCCCAGCTTGCGAAGCTGACGCGGCTGGTCGGCGTAAAGCTCTCTGCCATGCCCAAAATCCCAGCAGACGCCGACGCCCTCGCCAAGCGTGTCGACAAGGTCGATCAGATCCTCGGTCGCCGCGCCATAGCGGCGGCGGCAGGTCTCGCGGTTAAACTCCGCCATGTTCTCAAAAGCCAGCCCCGTGCCGACGCGGCGCGCCGCGTCCAGCATTTCGGCGTAAAACTCGATGTTAGTGCGCTTTTGTATTTCATTGTCGTATTCTGTGTTGACGGTATCGGTCAGCGGATGCACAACTACCCACGGAATGCCCAGCTTGCCCGCCGCGCGTACCGCGCGCAGGCTCATTTTGCGGAAATTTTCGACATATTCGGCTGTCGGCTGCTTGCCGCAGACGAAAATATCGCCATTGAACGGCGCATGCATCTGCGAGAAACGGACACCGAGGCGCGCCGCCTCTTCGCCGACCGCTTCGATGCGCGCCTCCCAGTCATCGGCGGCGAGATCGTCGTTCTGCCCCGCATGAACGGAAAAGCAAGTGTTGAGGTCAAGCACGCGGAAGCCCGCGGCGGCGCAGTCGCGCATTTGCTTTATGTAAGGTGAATTTTTACTGTTAAGCCGTTCCCAACGGTAGACGTTGGTCATGATTCCGAGTTCCATTTTGATGTGTCCCTCCGCGAAATAACGATTAATTAAATTATACATTATTTTCGCGGCAAAATCAACATATAAAGCAAAGTTTACAAAAAAAGAGGGGGCTGAATAAATATCTACCCGCATAGTGAAATAGTCGCGTGGTTTTGGGCTTACAAACAGGGACCTACGGATCTGCAAGCAGATCCGTAGGTCCCTGTTGAAATCCCCACATTCGAGGATATTATTTGCAATTTACCGCGCTTATGCAGCGGGGGTCACTGTGGTAGTGGGAGTAGTGGTAGTCCAAGTGATGGAGGGATAACCGTTGGCATCATAGTGCCAGTAGTCCAGACCGCCCGAGGGCTTGGTGGTGGAGGTTGTGTAGAAGTACAGGTCTGCACTGATGGTAAGAACAGTGGTATTGGAGCTGTGAACGTCTACCTTGAACCAAGCGGTGGAATCACCCTTATACAGAACAGTGGAAAGTCTGGTGCAGAAAGCAAATGCTCTCTCGCCGATCTCCTCGACTGCCTTACCGATAACGACGGTATCGATCTTGGTGCAGTTTGCGAATGCATACGCGCCTATCTCCTCAACGGTGTCAGCGATGATGACCATGCCGGCCAGGGAGGAGCAGTTCTCAAATGCGTGATCGCTGATAACGCTCAGAGACTTACCGAAGCTTACGCTGAGCAGAGCCGTGCAGTTTGCGAAAGCGTACTCGCCCATATCCTCAACGGTGTCGGGAATGTCGAGGGAACGCAGGTCGGTGCAGCTGTCGAAAGCGTGGTCGCCGACGGTCTCAACGCCGTAGATATCAACGACTCTCAGCTTCTTAGCGCCGTAGAACGCATAGTCACCGATCTCGGTGGTGTCGGTTGCGGTGGTGAAGCTGATGGCGCTGTTGCCTGCGGGGTAAGCGATAAGAGTGGAGGGCTTGTCGTTCTTGTCAAGCTTATACAGAACGCCCGAAGCAACGTAGAAGATATCGTTGTCGTTGCTTGCCAGCTTGAACTGTGTCAGGTTTGCACAGCCTGCGAAAGCGGAAGCGCGGATGTCCTTGATGCTGTCAGCGATGGAGTACTCAGTCAGGGGCAGACCTGCGGGAACTGCCACGATAACAGTCTTGTCCTTGTTGTACAGAACGCCGCCGACTGCGGAGAAGTTCTTATTATCAGCTTCGACAGTGATGGAGGACAGCGAGGTGCAGCCTGCAAATGCGGCTTCGCCGATGGAAGTGATGCTGGAGGGCAGGTATACGGACTTGATGGTCGTGTTGCCTGCGAATGCACCCTCGGCAATGGCGGTGACCGTCTTACCGTCGGAGGTGGTGGAATAAATGATAAGCTCCTTGTCGGTGCACAGACCCATACCGGTGATGGTCAGAGTGCCGTCCGAATTCTGATCATACGCCAGACCCTGAGAGCCGGTAGCGTTGGTGTAGGAATCGGTGTAGGAATCCTTGCAGACCGAGCAGGTGTGCACGGTGTAGCCCTGGGTGGTCTTGGTGGGTGCGGTCACAACGCTTACATACTTGTGGCCTGCAACGGCGATAGCCTGTGTCTCGGTGGTGTTGCAAACGGAGCAGACACGGGTCTGGACGCCTGCTGCGGTACAGGTAGCTGCGGTGGTGGTAACCCATTCACCGTATGTATGATCCTTAGCCGCAACATTGTCGGAAATGTAGTTGTCGCCGCAAGAGCAAACATTTACGGTATAGCCGGGATCCTTGCAGGTAGGCTCAACTACTGTGGGGATATACTCATGAACGTGAACGGTCGTGGTATCCGCGGGGGTCGTTATGGGTGCCTGGGTGGTAGTGTCTGCGGTAGTTGTGCCGATGAGAGAGTTGTCGTCATCGTTGCCGCAAGCTGCCAGAGCGAAAACCATCACCAGAGCGAGCACTGCAAGTGCCAAGCGAGTAAGATTTGTTTTCATAATTTTCTCCTTTTTTATTTTACACTCGTTTCTGACTTGTCATATGCCGATAAATAGGCATTATCAGCGTAGCATAGTATAACATACATTTGCCGTCTTTGCAAGCGTGTTCATTAAAATATCACGGATTTTTCGTAGAAAATTAACAATTTGGATATATTTCAGTTCAGCACAATGCCGAAAACATAATTTTTCTGCCTTATTTTGGCAATTAACTTTACTATATTATTGGTCGGGGAATTGATTTTTTATTCGTCATGTGGTAAAATATTATCAACAAACATATGCGAGGTGCACCATGAAATTTACGGAAAGCAGCTTTATATCCGCCTCCTCCGCCGACCGCCGTGTCGTCTATAGCGTTTATGAGCCTGACGACGCCCGGCCGCACGCCGTTTTACAGATAAGCCACGGAATGTGCGAATATATCGGGAGATATGAGGACTTCGCCCGCTATCTGACCGCGCACGGCGTCATTGTTTGCGGAAATGACCACATAGGTCACGGCAGAAGCATCGGTGAGGACTCGGAGCTCGGCTACATCCCGCGCGGTGGTGCGGAATATCTTGTCGAGGACGTGCACAAGCTGACCGCACTTATGAAATCGCGTTTTCCCGACCTGCCCTATTTTCTGTTGGGGCACAGCATGGGCTCGTTTGTCGCGAGGCTGTATCTTTCTAAATACGGCGCCGAGCTTGACGGCGCTGTCATCATGGGCACAGGCGGCCCCGGCAACCCGACGGGTATTGCCAAGCTGCTCGCCCGTCTTATCGCCGCGTTTCGCGGAGGGCGGCACCGCTCAAAGCTGATAAACAGCATCGCGTTCGGGTCTTACAATGCCCGCTGCGGCAAGGGGTGTGCCGAATATGCCTGGCTGACGCGCAACGAGGAGATTGTCGCGCGCTACACAGCAGATAAATATTGCAATTTTGTATTTACCTGCGACGCTTTTCACACTTTGTTCGATATGCTTGGCAGGGTCTCGAAAAAGAGCTGGGCAACGACACTGCCGCGCGAGCTGCCGATACTTATCGTCAGCGGGGAGCAGGACCCTGTCGGCGGCTACGGAAAGGGCGTTCAAACGGTGTTTGAGCGCATAAAAGCGGCGGGGGTACGGGACGTTCGGCTGAAAATGTACCTCGAAGATCGGCACGAGGTGCTCAACGAGCTCGACCGCGAGACGGTCTACGCCGATATCCTCGCGTGGATGCGGGAAAACATCTCTGAAAGGTATATATAATAAAATGATAGAAACTATTGCAAGCACAACGGGAAAAATACTCGCCGTCGACTTCGGCGACACGCGGACAGGCCTTGCCGTGTCCGACATAAGCCGCTTTTTGGCGTCGGGACTGGGCTATGTTTCGCCCGGCGGTATTGTCAAAACGGCGGACGCCGTCGCCGCGCGCGCTCGCGAGCTGGGCGTCGTCGCCGTGGTCGTCGGCTTGCCCATCAACATGAACGGCTCCGAGGGGCCCCGCGCGGGACGCTGTCGCGAGTTTGCTGACCTGCTTCGAGAGCGGCTGGAGGGCGTCGTTATCGAAATGGTGGACGAAAGGCTAACCACCATCGAGGCATCGCGCTATCTCAACGCCACCGACACGCGCGGCAAGCGGCGCAAGGGCGTTATAGATTCGCTCGCCGCCGAGATAATTTTGCAGAATACGCTTGATAAATTGAAAATGATGAGATAAAAAACAATATCGCCGTGGGGCAGGGCGGGCTAAAAGCGCTGTAGGGGCGTGCATTGCACGTCCGAGATAGCCTTCCCCTTGAGGGGAAGGTGCCTCCGCAGGAGGCGGATGAGGTGTAGCCACCGCAGGTGGCGTTCGTTTATATTCTAAACGGATGCTTCGCATCCTACACCTCATCAGTCACCGCGGCGCGCTTACGCTTGCTTGCGGCGACAGCTTCTCCTCAAGGAGAAGCCTATTTACGGTAACGTCGGCAGAGTTGCGATATTATTATGTTATCCGTAGGGGCGTTCTCGGAACGCCCGAAACGGCCTTTGTTTTTCACCGATTATATTTATGCCGCCGCAAGGCGGCGGAATGGAGATACATTATGAAAACCACCTTCACTCTTCCCGTTCGCCTTTCCGAGGATATGGCGCGCAAGCTTTCTGTCATGGCCGCCGCCGAGGGACGCACCCCTGAGGCACAGTTTCTGCTCATGCTTCGCAACAGCCTGTCCTATTTCGAGCGTTCACGCGGAAAATTTAACCCGGAACAGATTAAAAATGCCGATCTGAGTGCGTTTGAGCAATCAATGAAGTGATTTTTCTGTACAAAGTCACAATATTTTTGTTAAAAACGTCAAAAAGTCAACAAAATTATTGACAATATTATTAAAATATTTTATAATAAATTATAATTTTTATTTTTCGGAGGAACCAACATGAAAAAGTTAGTTTGTCTTGTTCTGGCGCTGACCATGCTGGCGTCGCTCGCCATCATGTCCGTTTCCGCCACCGATATTCTCCTTTCGGCTCCCGCCGCAACCGCCGCAGGTCCCGATTGGGTTATCACCGAGCTCAACCCCGACCAGGTAGGTGACGGTACGGGCGGCTGGTCCACCGGCGCGGATTGCTTCGAATTCTTCGAGCTTTACAACAACTCTGACAGAACACTCAACCTTTATGACTACGCAATGTTCTACAGCGGCGTTGCCATAACCGACGCCCAGGACCGCTTTGAAAAGGTCATTTTTGAGTACACCCCCTTCCTGGCGGGTGACTGGCGCGATAACTGGTCCGAGTGGACATATACCGATCATCTGTACTGCGGCGATGAAAACCTGCCCGCTCCCAACCCTGCAACCTGCGAGGTAGCTCCCGGTGAGGTCGTTGTTATCTGGTCCGTATTCCCCGAGGCCAACTATCAGGATTGGAATGACGGCAAGGGCATGCAGATTGAGGACTTCCGCAACTTCTGGCAGGTTCCCGAAAATGTAAAGGTCATTTGCTGGGACGGTAACAACTGGCAGGCAAGCTATCCCCGCGGCGGTCATTACAAAAACTTCAACCTGAAGAACTCCGCTTGCGGCTCTTACGGTATCTGCTTGCTGTCCGACGCTATCAACGCTACCGCCAACACCGGTGAGGACAACCTCGAGGGTCACGTTTATAACGGCAGCTGGCTGGAGAATCCCGATCTGATAAGCTGGTCCATCGCAGACTACAGCATGATAGGCGGTACCGGCGTTGCAAATACATCCTTTAACTTCGGTCTTGACAACCAGCAGCTCGGCGCAAACGAGGTAGGTCTGGAGTATGACGTTCGCCGTACCATGCTGCTTGAGGGTATCGCTGATGCAACCGCAGGCACGCTGACCACCATGCAGAAGCTCAATCTCGGTGTTGCGCTGGATGCGGGTGAATCCTTGGCAATAAACTCGGTATACACTCCTTTCGTTGACGGTCAGGACTTTCTTGGCATCGAGATCAACGGCACACTTTACGGTCCAAAGGATACCTTCACCGCTGCCGAGGCAGGCGTTTACACCATTTCTTATAAGTACGCATCCAAGGAAACCGAGCCCGTGGTGACTACCACCGCAGAGCCTGTCGATGATGTGACCACTCCCGCAGACACCACCACTGCAGAGCCCGTTGATGAGCCCACCACTCCCGCAGACACCACAACGGCTGCTCCCACCACTACTCCCGCTCCCACGACCGAGCCCACCGAGCCTTCGGGCGGATGCGGCAGCTTCGTAGCACTTGGCATGATGGCTTGCATCATCCCCGCAGCAGTAGTTGTTTGCAAGAAAAGAAAATAATTTCGTAAGTATACGAATAAAACATAATTGAAAATATTGCCCGCTGACATTATGTCAGCGGGCATATTTTATGGGGACGGTAAATTAAACGGTATCCGGCGAACGCCACCATAAATAGCCTCTCCCTCTGTGAGAGGTTCGCGGCTCGCCGCGACGGAGAGGGCGTTTATTAGCATCGATTTTACCCTCTCAGTCGCCTTTGGCGACAGCTCTCCCCCAGGGAGAGCCTTTGGCAGTGTCGGCTTTAGTTGAAACAGCGCCCTACGGTATACGGTGACGGTGAATTAAATAGATTGGGCGGCGAACGCCATTAC
>JAFTRE010000021.1 GCA_017462385.1 Clostridia bacterium
ATCTACAAGATTCAGAAGAAGATCGTTCGTCGTTGGCTTCTTGTTGACAAGAAGAGAGTTGACGGCAGACGTATGGACGAGATCCGTCCTCTTGCATCCGAGGTAGGTCTTATTCCCAGAGTACACGGCTCGGGTCTCTTTACCAGAGGTCAGACTCAGGTGCTTACAGTTGCTACTCTCGGTACTCTTTCCGAGGCTCAGATGCTCGCCGGTCTCGACTCCGAGACCTCCAAGAGATATATGCACCACTACAATCTGCCCGGCTTCTCTACCGGTGAGGCTAAGGCTGTCCGTTCTCCCGGCCGTCGTGAAATCGGTCACGGCGCACTGGCTGAGCGCTCGCTCGTTCCCGTTCTTCCCTCCGAGGAGGAATTCCCCTATGCTATCCGTCTTGTTTCGGATGTTGTTTCCTCTAACGGTTCCACATCTCAGGGTTCTGTGTGCGGTTCTACACTTGCTCTTATGGCAGCAGGCGTTCCGATCAAGGCTCCTGTTGCAGGTATCTCCTGCGGTCTGATTACAGCTGAGGACGGCTCCTGGGACACCATGCTCGACATTCAGGGTCTTGAGGACTTCTACGGCGACATGGACTTCAAGGTTGCAGGTACTCACAAGGGTATCACCTCCATTCAGATGGACCTCAAGATCGACGGTCTGACACCCGAGATCATCAAAAAGGCATTTGCCGACACCCACAAGGGTCGCGATTATATCATCGACGAGATACTTCTCAAGGCTATCGACGGTCCTCGCGCAGAGGTATCCATGTACGCTCCCAAAATGACCACCATGCACATCGATCCCGATAAGATCCGCGAGGTCATCGGTAAGGGCGGCGCGGTCATTCAGAAGATCGTTGCCGACAGCGGTGCAAAGGTCGACATCGAGGATGACGGTACTATCGTCATTGCCGCAGTCAACGGCGAGTCTGCCGCTATGGCTAAGGCTATGATCGATGCCATCGTATTCGAGCCTGAGGTAGGCGCTGTCTACACAGGTAAGGTCACCGGCATCAAGGAGTTCGGTTGCTTCGTAGAGTACGCTCCCGGTAAGGAGGGCATGGTGCACATCTCCAAGATCGCACCTAAGAGACTTGAAAAGGTCGAGGACGCAGGCATCGAGATCGGCTCCGTCGTTAAAGTAAAATACATGGGTCTTGACAAGAAGGGCCGCATGGACTTCTCCATCAAGGACGCTAACTAAAATTATATCGGGGCTCTGCCCCGTACCCCGCAGGGGACACTTTTGAAAAAGTGCCCCCTGCCCCCTCAAAACTTTTCAACCACAGACAAGGCTTTTGAGGTTTTTCATCTCGGGGCTGAGTTCCCGCAAATAATAAATAAAAGGAGAGGTAATATGCATACACCACCGATTCCGGGCAGCGGACGCGCGGCAAGACTGCGCAAAAGAAAGATCAAGCGAATAACACTGTTTGCCTCTCTTATTGTGATTATATTGCTGTTAATAACGGCGGCGATATTACTTGCCGTTCAGATTGCAAGATTATCGTCTAACCTTCCCAAGGACAACAACACCTCCGATACCACAACAAGCACGCCTACCGACACATCGGGGCCGGTCAGCAGTAACACGGGCTACACCGCGTTTATGTATGATTCGGCAAAAATGAAGCAAGGTCCGCTCGTTTTGGTCAATAAGGATCATGAGTACACATTCCCCTCGGGTCTGTCCCAGCTCATGGAGATACGCAGCAGCCGCACCAAAAGTGCGGACGGCAATTATGCCTATTCCTGCGACTATGACAAGCTCATGGATTCCGAAGCGCTCACCGCTTTCAACAAAATGATGGACGCGTTCTATACCTCCACGGGCAACGGCTACGCTCTCGTCACCGCGGCATACCGCACAGCGGAGGAGCAAAATTCGCTCGGACTTGAAACTAAAGGCGGCTACAGCGACCACCATACAGGTTGCCTTGTCACCATTAAATTCTACAAAGACGGCATAATGTACGACCAGCGCGATGCCTCCTTCACCGAGGATTACAAATGGCTCGCCGACCACGCGCATGAATACGGCTTTGTAACTCGTTACCCCGACAGCAAGGTCGCGGTAACCGAGGTCAGCAACTATTCAAACGCTTACCGTTATGTCGGCATGTCGCATGCCGCATATATGCACGCCAACAACCTCTGCCTTGAGGAATACGTTGAACTGCTCAAATCTCATAACGTAGACGGCTCACACCTCACTGTCACCGCCGCTGACGGCGTGCAGTACGAAATTTATCGCATACCTGCCTCCACCGCGGCACAGACGTCGGTGCAGGTCCCCGAGGGCAAGCAATATACCATCTCGGGCGATAATGACGGCGGCTTGATCGTTTCCGTCAAGCTCAACTGATAATAAACATAAAGCCAAACTCGCGAGTTTGGCTTTTCTGTAAAATAAAAAGGAGATCAATATGCCCAAAATACACCCCGCGGACGCCGAAGCCGAGCGCTGTCTCGAAATACAACGTCAAACTGCCTCGCGCGGCAAGGTCGCAGACACGATAATGCTCGCGACGCTCGCGCTGATAATACTTGTTTTTGGACTTTTAATATATATTTTACCTCACAGCACCTTTTCCGAGGATGAAAACCGCACACTTCAGACCTTTCCGAAGTTTTCGTTCAAAGCGCTTGCCGATGGGTCCTATACCGCCGATATCGGCACATTTTACGCGGACCAGTTCCCCGCCCGACGTGCTTTCGTTCAACTTAAAGGCGTCGCGGAGTTGGCACAGCTCAAAATGCAGAACAATTCCGTCATACCCGGCAAGGACGGCACGCTGATAAAACGGCAGGAGTACACCGACTATTCCTTCGCTCGCGCCAATATGTCTGCAATCGCGGATTTTCGGGCTACACTCGCAGAGGACAACATCCCCGTCACAGTCGCCATTGCGCCCCGCTCGGTCGATGTGCTCGCGCACACCTTGCACCCGCTTTACGGCGACAGCCGCTCGGCTGTCATCTGGAATGTACTGAGCGAATACGAGTCGGACGCTACAGAGCTGCGCGACATAATGACACTGCACGCCCAGCTCGGCGAATACGTTTGGTACAAAACCGACCACCACTGGACGACCGCCGGCGCATATCTCGCTTACGTCGCGCTCGGCGAAAAGCTGGGTTATGAGCCCCTGCCCGAAAGTTATTTCACGCCCGAGACCGTCTCCGACGAGTTTTACGGCACGACCTATTCAAGCTCGGGATTATATTCGACTCTTCCCGACACCATGCAGTATTACCGCTACGAGGGTGATGCCGGCTATGTCGTCGAGGATATGCTGACGGGCGATGTGCTGAACGGCTTTTACGACACAAGCTATCTCGAGAAAAAAGATAAATACAGCTCGTTTATCGGCGAGAACAAGGCACACGTCCGCATCTACGATACCGCCGCGACCGAGCAAAAACCCACACTGGTGGTCGTCAAGGACAGCTACGCAAACTCACTCGCACCTTTTCTCGCAATTCATTTTGACCTTGAGGTCATCGACCTGCGCTATTATGTCGGCTCGGTCGCCGAACTCGCACGCGAAAAGAGCGCCGCAGGCGTGATGATACTGTCAGGCGCGGACAACATCGCCATCTCGGACAGCATGACGCTTCTGCGTTACGGCATGGCAAAAAAGGCAGAATAATATCTGTATACGCTATAAAAAACAACGGCAAAATAATTATATATTAACGAGGTAAGGATCATGAAAACAGAAACCAAAATAAACAAAAAAATGCCCCGTCGCATCTGCCGTCCCTATATCAAAAACAGCGTCAGCTATCGCTGCGAGGTCTACCCCACCGACAAGTCCACACACCCTACGCTCTCCTCAGGCGTCACCGGCAGCTTCAGCATCCCACTTCTTCCCATACTGCTGTCCGTCGTAGCAATGATTGGCGTCATGTATCTGTCGATACTCAAAAAATTGTGCAAATAAATATAAAATGTGCGTACATCCATATCGGATGTACGCACATTTTTTCACAATATCAATACATCAAATCAACTTATATCCGAGCTGTCCGTCTTGAACATAGCCGCCGCAGCACGGCGAAGCTCGGGGTAATCGGCGAGTGTCGCGTCGACGGTGACAAGCTCACGGGCAGACTCTGTAGCAAGTCCCATCAGCTCGGGGTCGTCACACTGCCCTGCCAGTCGAAAACTGACACCTCCGCTTTGTCGTATACCGCCACCGCCCGCATTTCCGACAAAGTCACCGGGGCCTCGCATGGAAAGGTCTGTCTCGGCGATGAGATAGCCGTCATAAGTCGTGCGCATGGTCTCAAGTCTGCGGCGAGCCGACTCACTCTCGGCATCCGAAACCAGCACGCAATAAGATTTTCTTTGCCCGCGCCCGACACGCCCGCGCAGCTGATGCAGCTGCGAAAGCCCGAACCGCTCGGCATTCTCAACTATCATAAGGCAAGCGTTGGGTACATTGACTCCTACCTCAATAACCGTCGTCGACACCAACACCTGACACTCACCGAGGCTGAACGACTGCATCACGGCGTCCTTTTCTGCGCTCGACATACGCCCGTGCATCAAGCCCACACGCAAATGCGGCAACCGCTCGGCAAGCTCGCGGGCATACACCTCCGCCGCCTTTAGCGGCGGCTGTTTCTCCGCAACGCGATCAAACAGCGTAATATCCGCCAGACTTATTTCGTTGTCCTCACACTCGCGCTCCTCGATGGCGGGGCAAACTATATACACCTGACCGCCCGCGGCACACTGCTTGGTTATAAACACGTCCAGTCGCGCTCGATAGCTGTCGTCCACCACAAAGGTGTCAACGCGCTGACGCCCGGGCGGCATTTCGTCTATTTTGGAAATATCAAGATCTCCGTACATAACAAGCGCCAATGAGCGCGGAATGGGCGTCGCACTCATTACGAGCACATGCGCACTTTTGCTCTTTTCTGCCAGCGTCGCGCGCTGTGCAACACCGAATCGGTGCTGTTCATCAGTCACAACTAGCCCAGGCGCCGCAAACTCGACACCGTCAGATATAAGCGCGTGCGTTCCGATAACAACATCGAGTCGGCTCTCATCCTCGGCGGCAAGCGCCGCCTTGATGCGCCGCTTTTCTGACGCGGGCGTCGCACCAACGAGCAAGCGGCACTCTATACCAAGCTCGGCGAAAAGCGGAGCCATATCCTCATAATGCTGACGCGCCAAAATTTCGGTCGGCGCCATAAGCGCCGCCTGGCGTCCGTTTCTGACGGCGATATACATAGCGGCGGCGGCACATACCGTCTTGCCGCAACCCACGTCGCCGACCACTATACGCCGCATGGGCGTGTCACTTTCCATATCGGCGCGAATATCGTTGATGGTACGAAGCTGTGCACCTGTCAGACTGTAAGGCAGGCGGCGCAACAGCGT
Source organism: Clostridia bacterium (assembly GCA_017462385.1). Classification (GTDB taxonomy): domain Bacteria; phylum Bacillota; class Clostridia; order Oscillospirales; family CAG-272; genus UMGS1002. The sequence continues at coordinate 5,398 of JAFTRE010000021.1, forward strand.
GGACACATCGTTGTCAACACAGCGCGGCGCGCCCTTTTGCCGCTGTGCCTTTTGTGCCGTGGCAAGCCCCAGCGCGAACATAAAAAATTCGTCAAATATCAACCGCCGCTTGGCAATGGCGAGCGATTTATAGTCCTCTGGCTCATGTATATTGCGCAGAGCGAACGCCAATGTGCACAGCGAATGGCGCGTGCGTATGCTGTCGGGCAGATGGTCCTCTAGCCGCTCCTTTGCAAGCAACAGCGCCGCGGCAATATCCTTTTGTATCTGCTTTTGGCTGAGTCCCTCGGTCAATCTGTACACGGGATAAAGCGACGGTAACGGCTTTTGTTCGTCGTAAGGCTCGTATGCGGGGGACGACATGGAAAAGCCCCTGCCCTCTCGCTCTACCTTGCCCCAGAAACGAAACGTCGAACCGATTGGGAATTTATCCTTGAGAAAATTCTGATTGAAAAACGTAATAATACAGCTACCGCTGTCATCAAACGCACGAAAGCGCAAAAGATCCATGCCGCGACGAATACGCACACCGCGCGGCTCGGTCGCGACCGTCAACAGCACCGCACTCTTTATATCATCCCGCGCCGCCCCCAGCAGGCAAATATCGCCGCGGTTTTCATATGCGCGAGGAAAAAAGAACAGCAGGTCTTCGACGGTATATATGCCCATACGGGCATACGCCGCCGCGCGCACCTCACCAACACCGTAAAGCTTTTTTATGGATATTTCATTCAGACCCGCCATATGCCGCCCCCGCTCTCGTTTGTTAATTAAATTATACCCCGCCCCGCCCCGCTTGTCAAGCACCGCGCACGCCGTATAAAAAATTTTCCCGCGGCAGTTTACAATTCGCAGGAAATGGTATATAATATATAATGATAATATCAGGAGGGTAAGACAATGTCAAGTTGGAATGATTTCAAAGCGGACGCTTCAAAGGTCGCGTCCAAGGTCGCCGTCAAAACAGGAGAGATAGCCGACGCAGCAACGGCTCATGTGCGGCTTCAGACGCTCAAGCTTCGCCTTTGCGAGGAATATGAAAAGCTCGGCAGACTTACATACAAGTCTACGCGTGCAGACGAACCCATAGACACCGCCGATCAGATCGCCAAAATAGATGATATTCGCGCTGAGATACAGCAGCTCCGAGATGAGATAGCGGCGAAAAAGAATTAATATTCTAAGATAGAAAGTTGTTTTTGCAATTTTCTATCTTTATTTTTAAAAATTTTTCAAAAACCTCTTGACAAATGCTCCGACATGTTGTATTATTGTGTTGGTACAATAATACAGAAAGGAGGCACCTCGCCATGGCATGGCAATTCAACAATACAGAAGCGGTGTTCTTGCAGATCGCAGACAGACTTCGCCACGATATTCTCAACGGCAAATATCAACCCGATCAACAAATACCGCCTGTAAGACAGCTCGCATCTATCGCTGCTGTCAACCCCAACACCATGCAAAAAGCGCTGACTTGCCTTGAAGACGAAGGTCTTCTGCATTCGCAAGGCACCGTCGGCCGATTTGTCACCTCGGATACAGCCGTTCTTGACGCCGCGCGCGAAAAAATGCGGCGCGACACTGTACGCGGCTGGCTCAAACAAGCCAAGGAGCTTGGCATTTCCACCGAGGAGCTGATAAAATACATCGAGGAGGTAACACAACAATGAACGTACCTGTTTTGACTTGCAATCACCTGCGCAAAAGCTACAAGAACGGCGCATTGGTTTTAAGCGATTTCAACTGCACACTGCCTGCCGGCAAGATAATAGGCCTGCTCGGACCTAACGGGTGCGGAAAATCCACACTTATGAAGCTTATCTGCGGCATTTTAGTGCCCGACAGCGGCGCAATAACCGTTTGCGGTCATCCGAGAAGCGAAAAGACCAACGCACTCATCTCATATCTGCCCGAGCGCACCTATTTCAACTCATGGATGAAAGTCGATGAGCTTATCGACTATTTTTCCGAATTTTATGAGGATTTTGACAGCGCACGCGCCCGCGAAATGCTGCACAATCTCGGAATCGACACCAAAGCAAACCTCAAATCCCTCTCAAAGGGTACAAAAGAAAAGGTACAGCTGATAATGGTCATGGCGCGCCGTGCAAGGCTTTATTTGCTCGACGAGCCCATCGCCGGAGTCGACCCTGCCGCGCGTGACTACATCCTGCAAACTATCATAAGCAATTACGATCCCCAAGCGACAATCATCATAACCACGCACTTGATACACGACATCGAGCCTATTCTCGATGAATTTGCCTTCATGGGCTACGGCGGACAGATACTGATGTCGGGAGATGCTGACGATGTCCGTACAGAAAAAGGCAAATCGCTTGACGAACTGTTCAGGGAGGTGTTCAGATATGTTCAGTAAATTATTAAAACACGACATGCGTTCGATCGGCCGCTATTGGTGGATAATAGCTGTCAGCACATTGGGACTGTCTCTTGTAGGCGCGTTTGCCTTTCGCTTTATTCTGGAAACCTCTATGAATGACTTCGAGTATCCCGTCTTTACAATACTTGCAATGTTGATCTTGATAGGATGCTACCTGGGCGTCATTGCATCAGTCATCATAACCGAAATACTGGTATTTCTGCGCTTTTACAAAAACTTTTTCACAGATGAGGGGTACTTGACCTTTACCCTACCCGTAAGCCGTAAAAGCTTGCTCGCCTCAAAAACCGTCAATGCATTTATATGGACGCTTGCGCAAGTATTTTTGCTTTTGTTCTGCATCATATTTATATTCGGCACTATAAGCACGCCTATGAGCGAGGGAAGCGGTATTATAAACCCCGTTCTGCTTGTGTCGATAGGTGACTTTTTCATCGAGGCTTGGAAAAGCGTCGGCGCATGGGTTATAGTATATGTTATCGAGGCACTCGTTATGGTGGGACTATCCACACTGTTTTCCATATCGCTGGCTCATTTCTGCATCACCTTCGGCTCGGTCATCGCGAAAAAGCACAAATTGCTTGCCGCTATCGGCATTTACTACGTAACCAACATGGTGCTGTCCTTTATTACTCAAATAGCAGCAATATTGGGCATGGCTATCATAGGCTCGCTGTACGATGCAGATGGCTATTATTCAGCGGTGTACGACATCAATCCTGTTATTGCGGTCTTGCTGTTGATAGTCATAGCGGTTATGGCAGTGCTTGCCATAGTAATGTATCGACTGACACTGCGTCAGCTCGAGCGCAAGCTTAACCTCCCGTAAATTTGCCGAGGGATGCCGTTTTGGCGGCATCCCTCATTTTTGATTTATAAATACTGCTTTGCACTCTCGAGGTTGTCATTTTCGAATTTTATAATGGCGCGGCAAAGGCGGAGCATGTCCTCGGAGCAATTGGTGTTCTCAAAGGTGCGAAGCGTGCGCGTCAGCTCACAAATTCCCATGACAGAGCCCTCCATCATAAGCTCGGCAATGTGAGAGGAGGTGGAATCCACCATCGTCTTCATGCTCATGCCCATCTTGGCACCCATTTTGGACATCATTCCCTCCTCGCGCGGCTCGACGCCCTCGGCGTCCAGCACCTCTTTTGCCTGCTTGGCAAACTTTTCATAGCCGTCAAGCTGCTCGGTCATGCGCGAGCGCATAGCCTCGTCATCTACCTTGGGAAGCAGATTGATTATCGAATCTGCCCCCATTTTCATATCCTTATATATAAGACCGGCAAGCTCGGCGGTCTTGGTCAGTGTTTGTTGCATTATAACCTCCAACAAAAAAGTGTACGCCGTTAGTATCGGCGTACATCTTTTATTTTATGTATTTTGAGATAATTTCTGTTTGCGGACATCTATACCCACAAACCGCAACATTCTGTATTCGCCCAAAAGTCGGCTGACAATGCGATCGGTATATCGGCTCTGAAGCTCTGAGGGTGTCAGATTTGTATTTATTATAGTCGAACGCCCCGAGCTGAGGCGGGTATTTATAATATTGAAAAGGCAAGCAACCGTAAACTGATTTGTCACCTCGGTGCCGAGGTCGTCTATAATAAGAAGATCGCAGTCAAAATATCTGCCGATCTCCTCGCCGCCGCCGTAAGAAGCACTGTTACCGAAGCGCTCCCGCTCAAAGTCGGAGATCATGCCCTGCGCGCCGGTATAGTAAACGTCGTAGCCGCGCTCGATTATGACACGCGCCATCGCGGAACACAAATGCGTTTTGCCAAGTCCCGTACCGCCCATCAAAAGCAGATTTCCCGAGCTTCCGGCCTCAAAGCCGTTGGCATAACGGTACGCAAGCGAGACATTTCGATCCATCTCCGCCTGCTCAGCGGCATTTTGCCGATAATAATCCAACGAAAAATTATCAAAGCTCTGCGTCCGCATGAGGTGCCCCATACCCGACGATTCACAGCCCGCCAGTATCAACTGCTTTTTCATACAAGCGCACATTTTGCCGTCGACATAGCCGCTGTCCGAGCAAACAGGACATTCGTAACGCACATCCGAATAATCCTCGGGATAACCGTGCTCGCGCAGAAGTGCCGCTCTTTTTTTCTGCAATTCTTGGTTGCGGCGGCGTATCTCGTCGACCTGCTTGGCCGTTGCCTCCCCGCCTGCCACGATGGCGCGCATTATCTCAAGCCCTACACGCCCGAGACTTGCGTCTATCTCACGCACCCCCGGCACCGCTTCATGGAGCTGTGCGCGGCGGCGGTCGGCGTCCTCATGCGCTCGCTTATATTTTGTTTCATACTCGCCGCGAATACGACGGTAATTTTCGGAATTATATCCCATTTATAAAAGTCTCCTTTAATTTTCGGAGTAACTGCGGCGCAATGCCGCCTCAAAAAATTCATCGGTATCAAAGCTGCCGAGGGACCTTTGCTTACCTGCCTTGTACTGCTCTGCCTCGGCGCGCACTGCCTCGGGTGTTGCTATCGCCTTTGAATACCACTTTTCAAGTATTCCGTTCATATAGGCGGGATTGTACTCGTGCTGTGTGTCAACGGTTATCTCGTAAGCCAGCTCTACCATTTCGAAGCCGTATTTCATCTCGGTCGTCCAGCGATTGATAAACCGCTTTTCCTTGGCACTCAGCTTGCGTCCGCGAGCACCGACAAGCGATTTGAACTTGCCCTCAAACGTCGCGTATTCCTCGCGCTCGCGCAGGCTTTGCTCCAGCGACTCGACGTCACTCACACCATCGTCATACAGTCCGAAAGCCATAGTCTCAACGTAACGCATGGACGTTTTACCAACGCGTGCGCAGTGCTCGAGCAGAACATATATGTATTCGTCATCAAGCTCAAGATATTTTTGCAGACCTACAAGTATCGACACCTCGCGAGGATTGAACATGCGCCCTATGCGGCGCTGTGCTTCGTCGACAAGATGAAGCGAGCCGCTGTTTTGCTCCAGCATATCGCCAAGCTCCTCGGACGTATACTCGGGCAAGCCCGCCGCACGCATCAGCTTGGGGGTACGCTTTTGCGGCTTTTCCACAGGCTCCTCCGCCGGCGGCGTCAAAGCCTCGGAGCATACAGTCTCCGCATCGCCGTCATTGACTATATCCGCAATACCCGCACCGCACCAAAAGGCCAGCGCCATATCCAGCTCTGCCCGACTGCATTTGAGCTGAGTCATCAGCCGCTCGGCGGAGGCGTCAAAATCGGCTCTCGCCTCACTATCAGCGGCAAGTATTATTAGCAAGCGAAGCGCCGTGTCGGACGCTTTTGTCACGCGGGACAGCGCCGCCGCGGGAAACTCCGCCCTGCCGCTCTCAAAATCAAATTTTATTTTCATAATCAGGACTGCTCTCTGTCGCGGCGGCAAAGCTCATAGCACAGCGTCATAAGCGAGTCTCCGATATGTACATTTTCCACCACCACGGGTCCGTCACCTGTGTCTATTTCTTTACCCGTAAAATTCCAAATACCCTCAATGCCGGCTGAAATCACCTGCTTTGCTGCTTCCACAGCCGCTTCTTTTGGGAGTGTCAGCACTGCGATATCTATATGATTTTCGTCGCAATAAGCCGGAAACGCTTTCATGTCATAAACCTGTATGCCGCTGACAGTTTTGCCGACGATGTTTGGCGAAACATCAAACATCGCGACAACATCAACTCCGCGTTTCTCAAACATTGGGTTTCGCGCCAGCGCCATACCGAGATTTCCAGCGCCGATAATAACCGCCCGATACCCGCATCCAACGCCGAGTATGTCGCAAATTTTGGCATAAAGATAATTGACGTTATAGCCGTATCCCTGCTGACCGAAGCCACCAAAGCAGTTGAGATCCTGCCGTATCTGCGACGCTGTAACACTCATTATCTCAGCAAGCTCGCCGGAACTGATACGCGATTTGCCTTGCCTTATCAGCTCACGCAAATAACGGAAATATCGCGGCAGTCTTTTTATGACCGCCGGTGAAACATTACCCCGAACCACTCCGCGGTCGGACATTTCGACATCATCTATATCTAAAAACACATCTTTTTCAAATTTATTTTTGTCCATTTATGCCTCCGTGCACACAAAACAGCAAAATATGCTCTGTGCGCTCTGCTTTTTTATTGAAAAGTGAGGTTTTCCACATGACTTTTCCACAGGGATGTGGAAAACTGCCTGCTATATGACCCCACTTTTCCACAGGGGTGTGGAAAAGTTATGTGGAAAACTGACGTCTATTTATTTCTTTGTGACATATCTATCAAATTGCCGACGCATTAAGCGAGGTGTCGGCAAAATTTCCGTCGAGATACTCAAAGTATCCCGCCGCCGCCACCATGGCTGCATTGTCGCCGCAAAGCGACAGTGGGGGTACCGACAGGCGTACATTTTGCTTTTTGCACATATCCTCAAGCGCCGCTCTCAGGTGCGAGTTTGCGGCAACGCCGCCCGCCAGCACCAGTCTGCGCATTCCCGTCTGCTTCAGTGCCAGACGCGCCTTTTTGGTTATCGCATTTACTATCGCGTGCGTATACGACGCGGCAAGATCCGCACGGGCGATCTCATGCCCCTGCTGACGCTCGGAATTTATATAGTTGAGCGCGGCGGTCTTGATGCCGCTGAAGGACAGATCAAGCGTGTCTCCGCCGAGTGCGGGTGACGGCAGGGCAATAGCTGTCGCGTTGCCCTCGTAGGCAAGCTTATCTATCGCCGCACCGCCCGGGTACGGCAGACCTATAACACGCCCTATCTTGTCAAACGCCTCGCCCGCTGCGTCATCCCGCGTACCGCCTATCTCCTCAAAGCTATTGTAAGACTCCACGCGATATATCGAGGTATGTCCTCCCGACACGACAAGCGCCAGAAACGGCGGCTCAAGCGACGCATCCGAAAGATATGCCGCCGCCGTATGTGCCTTAATATGATCAACGGGTACCAGCGGGATATTATACGAATACGCCAGCGATTTGGCAAAATTTACTCCCACAAGCAATGCCCCTATAAGCCCCGGATGCGAGGTAACGGCAACTGCGCCGATATCGGATATGCCGATACCCGCTTTGCGCAGTGAGTCATATGTGATATTGCTGACCGCCTCGATATGCGCACGGCTGGCTATCTCGGGCACAACACCGCCGTAAAGTCGGTGCGTCTCTATCTGGGACGCGACGATGTTTGAGCATATAACCCGCTCGCCCTCCCCCATTCTGACGACAGCCGCAGAGGTCTCGTCGCACGAGCTTTCAATTCCGAGTATATACAAAATTCAGTCCTCTTTTTTTCTTGTCATTATAATGGCATCCTCTCGCGGATGCGAATAAAATCCCGGGCGAGTACCAACAGCCTCAAAGCCCTCCGACTCATAAAGCGCCCTCGCCGCACTGTTGGATGCCCGCACTTCAAGCGTCAGCACTGTCACACCGCGCTCCCCTGCTATTCTGAACAGCTCGCGCAGAGCCGCCCGCGCATAACCGCGGCGGCGGAAATCGGGATGAGTCGCCACATTTACTATCTCTCCCTCGTCAAGCACCGAAACCATGCCAGCATACGCCACCAGCCTTTCCTGCTCAACGCAAGCAACACCCGCGCCGTATCCGCCATCGGCAAGCATAACAAGGCTGTCCTCACTCCACGGCTCGCTAAAGCACAACCGCTCGATCTCTGCCGCCTCGGCAACATGCTCGCGCGAGAATCTGACTGTTTCCATTATCCCTCTATCGTACCGTCAAGATATCCGCGGATGAGGTCGCCCGCCTCGACGCATCTGCCGTCATCACGGCTGTAGAGATAGCATCCGCCGTCCGAATATTCAATGTAGATAAGATTATAGTACATCCACGGATAGGTCGGAGAGACCATTTTTATTCTATAATTGATGGTTGGGGTAAGCGCGGGGTATTCTACCGCCTCGGCGTTCTGCCATGTATCGATGATGCTGTCGATATGCTCGGCATTTTCGATGCTTGCCAGCGTCATGATATGCTCGCCATCAACACACACAAGTATCTTGTTGATATCCATTTCATCGGGCTCGGGAAGCGTCACGCCGTCCGCGTAAAACAGTACCTTGCCTGACTCGGTCAACCATTCCGCAGGGTCAGCGCCCTCCATTGAGTGAAAAATGACCGTAGTTGCGGAGTTGCGCCACTTGGCGTACTTCTCGCCGACACTCACCGCCTCATAACGCGTAGGAGCATCGGTATAGGAGATGCCCGTTTTCGTGTCTGTATAGGTGTTTGCGTCGTTATCGTATTCAAGCTTGTCAAGACCCAAGGTGCAAGAGGTGAGCATCAACATCACCAGCATCAGCGCTATCGCCGCTTTGAAAAATCTCATTTAAAATCAAGCCTTTCTATGTAATAGTTCAATAACCGAACTGCCCCGACAGCGAATCGTCGTTGTTTATCCAGTCCTCAACGTCAATAACACGGTAATCCGTCGGCGTATCGCGCACGACCACCCGCTCAATGCCCGCGTTGATTATCATGCGCTTGCACATCATGCAGGAGGTAGTGTCGGGGACGAGCGAACCGTCCGACGGCTCAACACACACCATATAAAGCGTCGAGCCCAGCATTTGATCGCGGGGAGCGGCGATGATGGCGTTTGCCTCGGAGTGGACCGAGCGGCACATTTCATAGCGCTCGCCTCGGGGAATATTCAGCTTGTCCCGCATACAGAAATTCAGGTCACTGCAATTCTGCCGTCCTCTCGGCGCGCCGTTATAGCCTGTAGACACGATGACGTCGTTTTTAACTATAATAGCTCCGTACTTTTTGCGCAGGCAGGTGCTTCGCTCGGCGACCGTCTGCGCGATGTCGAGATAATAATTTTCTTTACTTACTCTTTGCATATCGAACTCCAAACAGAATAGTTATAATTATTATAATATATATGGAGAGATAAATCAAGTTTTTTCGCAAATTTTGCAACAGGAATATTTGTTCACTGTCACGCTCCACGATTTTACCGTGAATTTCAAGGCAACATAAAATCCGCCGCCTCAAATTACAAATTCGAGGCAGCGGATAAGCATCAGAATTATCTTATTCCCCTATAAAATCACTTATATTTCCGGTTCTTACAGATTTCGCAGATATGACATCCGACAGCGCGGGGGGCGTCGTGAAATCGTTTTGCGCCGTCTCGTCACAGGAAGCGAGTACAAAACAAAGCGCAAGCGCGGCAATCATTACAAACAATCTTTTCATGGCGTACCTCCGTTGTATTTTGGAGCCGTATCATGCTCCTTGGTTATATTTTATTACATTTTATAATAAAGTCAACAGGTTTTAATAATTATTAACAAAAGCGAAACAGAATTCTTACAAGACGGTCATTTTTTGTTCTTATTTTTCATGAACAGCACGACCCCGACCACAGCGGCGACCACAAGCACGCCCGCGATCACCCAAGGCCACGGGCTAAACATAAATTCCGCAACGGGATCAACAACAACATCAAGCGCAAAATTTTTCATGGTATTCCTCCGAAAATTTTTATAAAATTCCGACCGCGTCAAGCAACAGGCCGGTAAAATACGAGGCTATATTGGCCACAAGCGCAAATATCATTGCCTTTTTGCGCCCGAGATCAAGCATTCTGGAAAGCAAAAGTCCCTCCGCCACCACAACAGCTACCTCCGCCGCCACGAGCACCGCCCAATATATCGGCGTATGCAAGCCTGCCGCCAGCGCCACAAGGCGCATAAGTACGTTTACGGACGGATTTGTCAGCATATTGACCAGAAAGACCGCCGCCACACCGTCAAGCCGGCGCAACCAGACCGCCGCTACCGGTAGCTCGGCCGCAAGCGTCAGCCCCAGCGCCGCAAGTATCGCCCACACACCGCTCACGATTTGCCTCCCCGCCCCGGCGAGGACAGATATATCGCGCCCGCCGCAAGCACGCCCGTCACAGCAACCGTTACAAACGCCGTTACCGTGGGCAACTCGATAAATGTAAACAAAAGATATCCGATCAGCAACGCCAGCGTGGTAAGTCCGAAAGCAAAGCCCTCGCGACCGCGCAGGCGTGCCGCGGCAGTGTGCAGAGTTATAGGCATTGCAATATTGAAGCAGACTATTCCGATAACCGACAAAATCATGCTCTCCCGCCCGAATATAACGAGCGGCACTGACGCCAGCAGTGACACAGTCCCCACCGCACGCGCACCCAGCTTATCCGCAAGCAAGCCGCCCGCCGCTTTACCTACAAGCGCCGCCGCGGCGGCAAGCAGTACAAGCCAGAAGCCTTGTTTCCACGGCATGGAAAACAGAAATCCCGCATACGAACGGACAAGCACCGCGAAAAGGCACAGCACAAGTCCCAAGCCACCCGCGCACAGCGGCGAGGGATACGGAGCATCGGCGGGCGTGGTCATGTCCTCACGACACTTGCCTAAAAACAGTATGAGCAATGCGCAAAATGCCGCCGCCGTCGCAGGTATGTAGGTCATATTGCCGAAGCGGGCACCGCACAGCATGCCGAGCGAAACGCCGACCGCGCCCGACGAAACGAAAATACCGCATCTGCCCATCTTACCCCTTGCGTACAGCAGGGAGTCGGTTCCTCCGCCCACATGAAAGGCGGCGTTGCCCAGTCCCACCAGCGTCACGGCAATCAACGGTGCGTGCGTGCCAAGCAAAAGCGCTGTCATGACCAGCACACAGCCAACATAAGCCGCCTCGCAGTGGTAAAGGCGCCCGCGCTCACGAAAAACGTCGATTACCGCGCCGATGACAAATTGCAGTCCGAACGCGAGAAAATTATACAGTAAAAACGCGTTCGCCCCCGACAGCGCACCGCCGCCGTACAATGCGTACATAAGCCAGCCGCAACCGAAGTCTACCGCAAAATGCGAGAGAGTGTATACCGTGAGTGTAGTGCTTCTTTTAGTCATGTTGGTCTCCGTTCCGCCGCCAAGTGCGGCGCATATCAATACCTTTACTATATAAGTCGCCAAAACGGGCGAAAAGTTCCGCATTTTTGAAAAAAATTGTCCCACAAGCACAAAAATTTTTCAAAACGCTTGAAACATACGACAAAATCGTGTAAAATTATTTAAATTGATAAATTAAATCGGAGTCAGCGGGCAAATACTCAACTTAAAAACGTCCGTCTCCCTCTATCCCCTCAACGGAGGTGTCCAAAATGCAAAAAAGAAAATGGTATCGCGTGCTGTTGCGCCGCAGACTGATAGTAGCGTTCATATTACTGCTTCAGCTCGCATTTGTATTTATCGCTATTTTTTACGGCAGCCGCTACTATTCCATCGTATCATCTGTGCTGGGACTGATCAGCCTGATAGTCTCGCTTTATATTCTCAGTAACAAAAGCAAAAGCGCTTTCAAGCTGACCTGGATCTTTTTAATACTTCTCTTCCCGCTTTTCGGCGGACTGATGTATGTTTTGTTCAAAATGCAAAGCTCAACTCGCCGCTTTGAACGCAAAAAACGCGAGATAAGCACAAAAATTAGCCCGTTGTATCACACCTCGGATGCCGCTTACATCCAAGCGTCAGAGGCTTTACCTCAATACAGTCCTCTGATACGTTACCTTGAAAAATTCGCCGGGTTCCCCGTCTATGCCAACACGGCAACCGAATATCTCTCCCCCGGCGAGGCAAAATTCGAGTGCTTGCTTCGCGAGCTTCGCAAAGCAAAAAAATACATTTTCCTTGAATATTTTATCATACAAGAAGGCGTCATGTGGGACAGCGTGCTTGAAATACTCAAGCAAAAGGTACAAGAGGGAGTCGAGGTGCGCGTCATGTACGACGACATGGGATGTTTTCTTTTGTTGCCCAAAAATTACGCTCAAACGCTGGCAAGCTACGGCATAAAATGTACTGTTTTCAATCCCTTCCGTCCCGTTTTCAGCGCCGTTCAGAACAACCGCGACCACCGAAAGATAGTTTCCATTGACGGTAAAGTCGCTTTCACCGGCGGCATTAATCTTGCTGACGAATATATCAATGTTCACCGCCGTTTCGGGCACTGGAAGGACGCATCGGTCGTGCTTCGCGGACAAGCAGCATGGAGCATGACGCTCATGTTTCTCGAAATGTGGTCAAGCGCCAAAAATACGGTTGAAGATTATTCGCTCTATCTTCCCGACATGACTCCCTCTGCACAAAGTGCGGCGGGCTTTGTGCAGCCCTATTGCGACAGCCCCATGGACACCGAAAATGTCGGCGAACAGGTATATTTGCAAATACTCGAGCGCGCCCGCGATTATGTATATATATGCACTCCATATCTTATTGCCGACGACAATATGATGTCCGCGCTCGCGCTTGCCGCAAAAAGCGGCATCGATGTCCGCATAATCACCCCGCACATACCCGATAAAAAAATAGTTCATACGACTACCCGCTCATATTATCATGACCTGATAAGTGCCGGTGTCCGCATATATGAATATTCGAATGGCTTTATGCACTCCAAGACCTTCGTATCAGATGACAGAGTTGCCACCGTCGGCACGACAAATCTGGATTTTCGCAGTCTTTATCTGCACTTCGAATGCGGCGCGGTATTATACGACAGCCCCGCCATCGCATCTATAAAGCAGGATTTTCTCGCGACGCTGGAGAAATGCGAGGAAATAACCGAAAAGCAATGCCGCGGCAATATTTTCATCCGCATGTGGAGGGCAATATTGCGTCTGTACGCGCCGCTGATGTAAGGTCAGGCGTGCGCGGCGGCAACGTCAGACATCAATTTGTTAAGCTCGTCAATGACATTTTGCGGTGATGCTACCTTCATTCGTCCGCAAAAGCCGACCACCCACGACAAAAACATGGGCGAAACAACGACATTGACTGTTGCTTCAAATCTTCCGCCGTCGCGGCGGCGAATAGAGACGTCGTCTCCGAAGCGGTCTATGATAACACCCGCCAGCTCGTCGGCACAGTCCAGCACCACGCATTCCCGCTTGCCGCCGAACATTCCGAACACCTGGCGCGAATATATCGCCATATCAAAGTCCTCAAATATCTCCCGCCCGTCTCTCGGCTGCTCGGCGGGAGTAATTTTTTGCATTTTGTCGACGCGATAATGACGAATACCGTCCGCGTCCGAGTCATATGCGATAAGATAATAGTTTTCGTCATCCCATGTCAGCGCCCAGGGGCTGACGCAGTAGCGCATACCGTCGTGACGAAGCTGCTTTTGCTTATCGGGCGTCCAGTCGAAATACTGAAATGTGATGCGGCAGTTTTTGAGCATCGCCGAATGAATGGCGTCAATATTGTAGTAAATACTTTCATTTGCCGTTTTGATGCGGTTTGCGACATACACCTGCCGCCGCAGCTGCATAGCCTCATAAACGCTGGACATTCCTGACAGCTTTTTTATCAGCTCCCCACTCTTTTTGCGCGTAATAAAGCGGGAGGACTGCACCGCATCTACGAGCAGCTTCAGCTCGGGCAGCTCAAACAGGCGGTTTGCCACATAATAGCCGACCGATTTGCCGCGGCGCAGCTCTATATCTATACCGTATTCGCGCAATGCTTCAATGTCGGCATAAAGGCTTTTGCGCTCAGCGTCAATGCCGTACTCGCCAAGCGCTTCAATAAGCTCTGACATGGTCAGCACGTGATCCTCGTCTGTGCGCTCGAGTAATATTTTCATAAGATAGAGTATTTTCATCTTTTGAGACATAACAACATACCCCCAATTTTATTGTCCTAATATCGGTACAATAAAATTATGCCATATATTTCGCTGTTTGTCAATATAAATATGCAGAAGCAAAAAGCACTGTACAATTTTTAGTACAGTGCTTTGCCTTTTATCTCTCGTGGCGGGCAACTATTTCGTTCACGTCTTGCATTTGTGCGCGCGGGATAGGTACAAGAATTATATGCCACCCCACATCATCCGTGGTGGGGGGATGGTCGGGATCTTCTTTAAGCTCCACAACTATCTTGTCTTTTTCAATAATATAGCTTGCCATATAGCGCATCGTTCCGCTTGCCGACGATGTAGCCGTCAATATGATAGCATTCTCCTCAAAGAACTCACTGTCGTATCCATAGCTGAGGTAACTGTCATAATTTCCACTCGTGTCATAACAATGCGTAGGGCTAAGCCTAACATATCTCATATAGTAATACACTCCGCAAAGATCCTCAAAGCTCGTGACAGTATATGTCGGAATATCGCCGTCCCCAACATGATAGGGTTGCCCCGCCACCGACTTAATAAATGCCGTCGCAGGACTTTGCTTGAGTAACTCATGAGATATCGTGCTAACAGGCTCGGACGTGTCGGGTGCGGATGTATCCGGTGCCTGTAACGATGTTATCGTACCATCATCGGCAGGTATATCATTTGCGTCACCACACGAGACGAGAGACACGCACAGTAGAAGAGCCACTATAATAACTATACTCCGTTTCATTTTAATACTCCTTGCTTTCACGATATTTTACGAGCAATATTCTTTTATGACTCTGACCATAAGATCGTTGAGTTTTTCCACATTATATTCGCCAACGCTCTGCTCGGCGTGCGCGTTTCCGACTCCGCTGTGGTTGGTCAAAAATGCGTATGTTCCGCCCGTCAATATCGCCATACTGCGGAAAAGCACTTCGCAGGTGGTATCACTTCCGCTCGCCATAACGGGTATTATGCGTATGCCCAGCGTTGCCGCCTGCTCGATTGAGGAACTGAGCGAGGCTATAACATCCTGCTTTTGGTGAGGCGGCGCATCAAGCACCAAAAACAGCAGCTTTACGCTGTCGCTGTCCCACGCGTGAGCGTTTATGGCGTTATCAAGCGCGGTGTGTACCGCCTCGGGGTAGTCACCGCCGCCCTCAGCATGCTGTGCCGAAATATTGGCGATCGACTCAGAAATATCGTCGCGGAAACCGAAATAACGTACCACATATTCGTCGCCCTCGTCGCGGTAAAAATTGACGCTGGTGCGTATGGAGGCTACCTTGCTCTCCTTACCAACGCGCTCGACAACATCTTCAAGCTCGGCCTGCAGATATTTCAACTCATCCGCCATAGAGCCTGTCGTATCAACGACAAACATGAGATCCAGCTTGACCTCCCGTCTTGCCGCCGCGAGCGACACCTGCAAGCTGTCACTCGCTCCCAGTTCGACAGTTACCGTCTCACAGTCCACGGCGCTGACGCGCACCGATGTCGGCTTATCAGACTCTCGCGCCTGCTCCGACGCCATGCAGAACAAATATGCCTTGCCCTCATGGTCTGTAACCGTGCTCCAGATATTCTCACCCGCCGCATTCATCAGCTCGACGCGCGCGCCGCGAATCGGCACACCTCCGTTGCTCACCGTGACCTCAACGCGGCGCTCGATGCTGACATTCCATGCATCAGCAATCCCCCGCCACGCGTCCTGTCCGATCTTCTCAAGCCAGTCCGACCACGCGCTGTTATCTCGCCACTCACCTGCCGTAAGCGTACCGGCGCTGTAAACCGTCTGGTCATCACCATAGATAACATCCCCTCTGACGGCTATCTCAGGCTCTGCCCAGATCTCGGACGGTGCCATGGTCCAATCCTCCACCGCTTCGGTCGCCATAACGTCCGTCACGGCAGAATGATAGCTGTCTATCCTATCGTACGCCTCGTCCACGGTATACGTGCCGTCCACACCGTCCGACACCCCGCGCCCGCCTATTTCTCCGTCAACATTGGGCACATCCGTAACGACAGGCCCGGCAGACAACACGGTATCATCCTCGCCCGAGGTCTGTGGCGTCTGTTTTGAGCAGGATACTACGCCAAGCAGCATACACGCAGCAAGCAACAATGCAAAAATACTTTTGAATTTCATGACAAATTCCTTTCTCCGAGTAGCCTCGGCAATATCGTTTTGCTTATACAGACGCGCAAGGCGCAAAAAAGTTCCCTGAAAATTAAATTTTTCAAAAAATATGCGCATACACCGTTTCTGCGATGCATGCGCAATTTTGATTATTAACCTATTCTTTTCTTTCTGATAATAATAAATGCTATAAACGCCGCGGCGAGCAATACAACAGCCACAAGCGAGACAATAAGTCCGGTCGACATTCCGGGAGTATCATCGCCGGGTACGCCCGGGTCAGTGGGGGCAGTCGTAACATCCGCGGCGCGGAAAGTAGCGGTGTACGTCGTATTGCCCTCAACGGGAGTTACGACGGGCGTCCAGCCCACAAACTCATATCCGTCCTTTTCGGGATTTGCGGGAAGCTCGACAGAGTCGCCGTAATTATATTCGCTTGTCTTGCATACCGTTCCGTCCTCATTGAAAAACGTCACGGTATACACGCGCAAAACGCCGTCAAACTGTGCCGTATATTCGGTATCGCCGGTGACAGCGGTGAAATTCTTGTCCCAACCCTTGAAAGTATAATCGTACATTTTATCCGACGTTTTGGCGATAATGCCCTCGTAATTGAGCGTGGGTGTATCGCCGTAATGGTATGTCGCCGTCTCAACCGTTTTGCCGTCGCCGTCAATAAATTTGACAGTATAATCGATATATGTACTGTCAAACTGAGCGGCATAGATGGCATCTCCCGTCACGCTTGCAACAGCGGGCGACCAACCGCTAAAGGCATATGTATATGTCTCGTCCGCCGCCTTTGTGGGAGTTTCGGCGGGCACGACGACAGTGTCGCCGTACAAATATTCTTTTTCTGCTATAAGCTTTCCGTCGTCGCCCACAAAGCTGACCTTGTACCTTGCAAGCTCCTCGTTATATGTCGCGGTATACTCGGCGTTTTCGGTAACAGTTGCAACAACAGCCGCACTCCAACCCGCAAAAGTGTATTTATACTTGCCGTCGATCACCGTGGGAACATCGGGGATAACGACCGCATCGCCGTAATGATATGTCTTTTCGGCTATCGCCTTGCCGTCGCGACCGATAAATTTCACGGTATAATCGATATATGTCTGCTCATAAACGGCGCGGCAGACCAAATCCCCCGCCGCCGTGACTTTGCCGTCGGGCAAAACATCGACCTTGCCATCACCATTGGTATCCCAACCCGCAAAGGTGTATGTATAAGTGTTATCGGCCGGCTTTGTAGGAGTGGCGGGCTGTGTAACGATAACGCCGCTCGGATATGCTCCCGACTGCAACGTATTCTCACCGTCAACAAATTTGACCGTATATTCGCCGCCCTCAGTCCAAACCGCGTAAAGCGTAGTGTCCTCATCAATATTGAAGCTGTCACCCGAGCGATACTCTGCGGCGGTTGCGTTCTTCTTTGTAGCCCAGCCCACAAAGGTATAGCCCTCTCTTATCGGAGTCTCCGAGGTCAGCGTTGCGGCAACGCCGTCCGCTTTGGGCTGTGTGGGAACGGTGGTTGAACCGCCGTTGGAATCATAATAAATAGTATATTTTGCACTGGGAACATACTGGGCATACCCGAGCGATATCCAGCCCTCCTGCCCATCTACAGTTATTTTACCCCAGCCATTCGAGGATATCTCGCTGACTGTTACCTTGTCGGCATAACCAACACTTCCAATAATGGAATACGAGATGCCGGGGCCCGAACGGACATTGAGATCGGAGGAAGTGACCGTGATAAAATACGTTCCGGTGGTATTCTCGGAAAAATCTATCGCGACGGAAGGCCGTGAAGTATACGCGGGAACGCCGTAGCCAACGACATAAGAATCGGTCAGGCTGTATTCCTTGAGTGCAACATTGTGAGTAGCCGTGTTACCCTCGACGGTATACACTTTATTACCGTCACAGTAGCGGACAATGCCGATATGGCTTGCCCACTGACGGTTAGCGCCCGCGGTCTTAAAGAAAATAAGGTCGCCCGTCTCGGGAGTGTAGCCGTCACCGCTTGTATGATATGTAGAATTTTCGCGAAGCCAGTTGACAAGGCGGTCACAGCTGACCTCGGTCTTGACAACGCTTGTCGAAACATTTGCCTGACGCACGCACCAGGTCACAAACGCACAGCACCAGTTATATCCGTAGCTGACGCCGTTGCCCTCGTTGTTGTCCAGCTTACCGTAAAGGCGGTTATATTCAACGAAATTTCGTGTACCCGACGAGCCGCCGCCCATATCGGCATCACTGTTACCCTCGTGGTATCCGAGCTGAGACAGCGCCACCAGTACAACATCCGTCCGCTGGTCGCCTGTCAGCGTCACCGACTGCAACTGTGCGTGATAGGGACTTGCGAGGTATTCATTCGAGGCATTATGTATAGGCGCGACCGCCGTTGCGGGCAACACAATCGTTGCCGCGAGCAACAACAGCAGCGCACTGAAAATTCCCGTTCTTTTACATAGCTTCATTTTCCGTTTCTCCATATTTTGTGATAGTTCAGTAAGATTAAACCATATATATTGTCATATTCAGACTGTTTTCAAACAAAATTATACCACATATACCTACCGTTTGTAAATAGCTTTGGCAAAAAATCCGCGTTTCCTATTGAAACCAAAACGGGAATATGATATAATTTTATGAAAACATTTCACGCTCATGAAAATTTATCGAATCACCGCTATGTGAAAGGAATAAAAATGAAAACATCAGTTCGTATACTCGCGACACTGCTCGCCCTGCTGACATTGCTCGCCATACCGCTTCCCGTCACCGCCGCGCCGAGCACCGAGGGCTCCGACTACCGTACATATCTACGCTCGCTCGGCTTTCCCGAATCTTATGTCGACGACCTTTACGAGCTGCACCTGCTTCATCCCACATGGAGCTTCGAGCCGTTGCTCGTCACAGAGCTAAACAGCAAATATACCTGGGATTATGTTCTGCACATGGAGACCGAGGACAATGTCAAGCGCTCGCTCATCTCCTCAGGCTCCGCCTACACAGCCTACCGCCACAAGACCAATACCACTCTTTACGATTCGGGCTGGTATCAGGCGTCTGCCGAGGCAGTAGAATACTTCATGGATCCTCGCAATTTTCTTAACGAAAAGGATATTTTTCAGTTTGAGGACCTTAGCTTTCGCGACACCGTCACCGTCGAGCAGATAGAAACCTCGCTCGTCGGCACATTTATGGCGGGCAAAACACTTGAAAACGGCAAAACATACGCTGAGTATTTTCTCGAGGTCGGCCGCGAGCTGGGCATCAATCCGCTCCACCTCGCCTCCCGCGCGCGACAGGAGCAGGGCCTGGTCGGCACAAGCTCGCAGATCAGCGGTCTGGGCGGAGACAAGCTTTGGTATTACTACTCAAACAACATACAAACCGAAAACGGAGCAATCGTCTACGCTCCCGCGAGCGGTCACACCGAATCCGAGCTCAAGGACTACAACGGTCTTTATAATTTCTACAACATAAACGCCGCCGGCACGGGGCGATTTGCAATACTGCTCGGCGCACTCCAAGAGGCGCAAACGGGAACCGCCGCAATGGCGGACAAATGGGGCGGCTCACCCTCATGGGATACCCGCTGGAAATCCATTTACGGCGGCGCGTACAAGCTGGCAAAATCCTACATAAGCAATTATCAAAATACGCTGTATCTGCAAAAATGGAACGTGGACGCCCGTTCCAAGTCCTCGTCTGGCAGCTCGCGCAACTTTTGGGGACAGTATATGCAAAACGTCGGCGCGGCACTGTCCGAAGCACGCAACAGCTATAACGCACTCGCCGAAAACGACTGCCTCGACTGCGCATACACATTTCTCATTCCCGTTTACAAGGGCATGCCCGAAAGCTGTCCTGACCCCGCAGGCGGTAACTGTGAATTTTACGCCGTCTCCGATGCAAAATACAGCTCTCGTAATGCACTTACGATCACAACAGGCATCCCACAGGCCGAAAACACTTATGTCAGCACCCAAACAATGCATTATTCCGGAAATTCTTTGAATATCATAGGGTACTCCCTTCACTCCTCCGCACCAGAAGCGTATGAATACAGCCTTGACGGCGGTGCGTGGCAAAGCATGCAGGGCAAGCATGAGAACACGCTGATCATATCCGACCCCAAATTTGCCGCCTGCGAAGATGCCTCGGTCCCATATTATTTCAGCGCCACGATACCTGCCAACAGGCTGACGGCGGGCGAGCACACGATTCTTGTTCGCGGACGCGTCCGTTTTGACGCCGCGGACACAACACTCAACAACTGCCGCTATTATCTCATCGCCGAAATGACGGTCGATGTACGCGGCTCCACAGCGTCCATTATTATCGAGGATATAGCCAAAACCAAGTATGACGGTGTCGACCTCGGCGCCACATACACGCTGCCCGTCGCGACAGCGTCATCCGATGCCGACACTTATTTCGCGGGCTGGCTCGTCACCGGCGAGAGCTCAGACAAGTCATTTTTGCCTGCGGGAGCCGACATTACCGTAACCGAAAATCTGACACTAACTCCCATCTATATCTTCATTCAAATGCGCCCCGGCGCGGCAATTAAAATATCCCCAACCTCTGCTCTGCGCTTTTGCGCGGCTCTGGACTATGACGGCTACACCGCTCTGGTCGGCGCGGCGGGACAAAATAAAGTCGAGCACGGCATGATAATCTGCCAAACTCCCGCATCGGGACTTACCACGCTGCACCCCGACTCGCTCGCACTCAGCTCTATAAGCTATAAAAAGACGGTCGCTACCGAATGGTGTCAGAGAGCCGACTCCTCGGGTGAATATTACGGTTTTTTCGGCGACAGCGCCGCCATCGGTGAAAAAGATTACGAAACGACCTATTCCGCCACCGCATATGTCCGCGTCACTTATTCAAACGGCGCATCCGCTTATATCTGCGCCGCATATGACGCCGACACCGCCGCGCGCTCCGTCAAGGAAGTGGCAGAGACGGCACTTCAATACTCCCGCAACAAATATACGGATGTCGAGCGCGCAGTGCTTGGCTCGATGCTCGGAAAATAAAGCAACAGCATGATAAAAGGGGCTGTCTCAAATGCATAAATGCATTTGGTCGACAAGCCCCTGGTTTTTGCTTGGCGGCTGAACGCCGCCATTTTTGCGTGTTAAAACACGCAAAAACCACAAATTCCCGGTGTAAAGAAACCTACCGTCGGTTTCTTTACACGAGAGGCTGTCTCAAATTTTCAATTTGAGACAGCCTCCTTTATTTGATCTTATCCGGCGCGGCGATACGCGCTTTGAGTCGGTCTATGCTCTCGTCCGAAACCTGCATGCGCTCGTCATAGCGCGCATCAATGTACAGCTCGAACAGCTCCTCCTGCTCGCGGCTCTCGGCAAGACGCTCCCGGAGCTCAGCCGGTGTGTCCGACGCCCGCGCACGCATTCCCGATGCGATCCGCTCGCTTATCATATAGCGGTACAAAAATCCCAGCCGCTCGCGCGCGTTGCCGAGCTGTTTCCATTTAAGCGTGCGCCGCGTCGCCTTTTTTTCACGGTCGGCGGTAACGCCGTAATATGTAACCGTCGTTTTGCCGTAAATAACATTTTTGCGATCACGCCCCATTATATGCGCTATCTTTTCCGCAATTCGCATAAAAAATTTAGCCACGGTTCGCATAACGCCCTGCACCGCCGAGACAAAGGCACGCCGCCACTTGAGTCGCCAAAGCGAACGCAACAGCATGATCAGCACTATGGCATCCGCGACCATACACACAACGGCCCACATGCGCTCGACACTGCTCTCGGCACCTCTCAGCCACGGCACAAAATAGAAGAATCCCGAGCCCAGCACAACGCATGCCGCCTCGCGCCAATATTCACGAATAAATTTCATATGCACGACCTCACCTCACCGTAACAAAGCTTATATTGACGCCGCTCGCTTCAAGTCTGCGCAACGTCTCGCCCGACTTGACATCAACATACGGCGTAATAATATAAAGATCGGTGTCCGCGTCAATATCCTCGCGAGCACGCAGTATCAGCGAGTCAAATGAAAAATCGCACCGCGAATAATAATTGACCTCGGCAAAGCAACGTAAAATGTTTTTGACATGCAAACCGCCCGTCGAGCACGGTATGCTGACATATCTGCGCGAGCGCACGGCGCAGTTGGTCGCAAAGCCGACCTTGCCTCCATGCCGCAATGTTTCGGACAGCAAAAAGCAGGCATATTCAAGTCCTGTTTCCAACCATCTCTGCTGATCCGTTGCCTCTTCGTTCTCACCGTAATTGGTCAGGTCCAGCAATATCATAGAATTATAATGCCGCGAGCTGTCGTAACAATTTGTCATAAGACGGCGAATACCGCCCGAAAACGAGCGCACGGACGCCTTGAAGTTTATGGAGCGCATGGGGTCGCCCGCCTGATACGGGCGAATGCCCGACAGAAAAAACGGATCCTCTATATATTTTCGGTTTGCAATACTGTTGCCCGCACGATAAAGATCGGGGTCTGTATCTGCGCTGACCGCCGTACATTTTGGGTAAACATATATATCAAACGGAACGGAAAACAAAAACTCATTGCCGCGGTAGCGCACAGAGGCTGTCTCAAGGCTGTAATGCCCCCGAATGTCGGCGCGGACAATATGCGTTTTGGTCACGGACGAGTTGGGCGGAATGTTAAAAAGACTGCTTATCTTGGTGTACTCGCGACACTCGACATCGTCGATAACAAAGCCCGCGGGCACAAAAAAATCCATTCGCACCATGACGAGAGGAAAAAGCGTTGGGTTATGTATGACCTCGGTGAACTCAAAGCTGTCACCGACAAACACGCCGTCAGTCGAAAACGAGCGGCTGTACTCAAGCTGTCCCAAAGCCCGCAGCTTGCCGCGGCGATAAGCCATAACGCCCAGCCGAACCAGTATCAACACCGCCACTATCGCCAAAAACCAGACCGACAGCACAATATTTGCAATAAAATTGCCTATTGAGATAAGTATTTGCTGCATAGCGTCATCTGCGCGAGAAATCGATGTCCTCGCTGGGAACGGGTGTGTCGCTCAAAATGCTGTCTATCAGCTTGATGCCAAGCTGCTCACGATCAAGAAAGCTGTTGTTGAAAATTATTCTGTGCGATAGCACCGGGCGGGCAGCGCGCTTCACGTCGTCCGGCAGAACATGGTCGCGCCCCTCTATCGCCGCATAGCCCATCGCCACACGCACCAGCGCTATCATTGCGCGGGGGCTTGCCCCGAGCAGTACATCGCGCTCGCGCCGAGTCGCCTCGCAAATTGCGGCGGCATAGCTCAAAACATCACGGTGAACATAAACGCTTGCAAGCTCAGCTCTTGCCGCGCGTATTGTGTCTTGGTCTATCCCGACAGATGTCTCCCGTGCCTCACTGACATTCAATTTGCGGCGCAATATCTCGATATTTTGCTCATGCGTCGGGTATCCCATGCCGGTTTTTACTAGGAAACGGTCAAGTTGTGCCTCGGGAAGCTCAAATGTTCCCTTGGTCTCGATTGGGTTTTGGGTTGCGATGACCATAAACGGCTCGTCAAGCGTATATGTCACACCCTCAACTGTCACCTGGCGCTCCTCCATACACTCAAGCAGACCCGACTGCGTTTTGGGCATGGCACGGTTTATCTCGTCGACAAGCAGTATATTTGTAAACACAGGCCCCTTGATAAAGCGGAATTCCGACTGCTTCATATCAAAAAAGTTGATGCCGACAAGATCGGAGGGCAGCATATCGGGTACACACTGAACGCGTTTGAAGTCCAGCGACAGCGCCTCGGCAAAGGTTTTGGCAAGCATGGTCTTGCCCGTACCGGGAACATCGTCGATGAGCATATGACCGCCGCAAAGCAGAGTGATGACAGCAAGCTCGACAACCTCCTGCTTGCCCACTATCACACGCCCGACGCGCTCGGTGACAGTGCTGTGTATTTTGCTGATCTCGTTGAACATATGAAGCCTCCTGATATTTTCTAACCAAGTGAAAGGGCCTTTTGCCTCTTACATTACATTCGGTTGCAAAAATTATAAAAATTTCATTTATAATTGTAACATGATTTTTTATATTTGTAAATATATTTATCCTTAAAACATTCTCCCCCCCCCCCCCCGCACGGTTGTCAAGTATTTTTTTAGAAATATTTGCATCTTTATTAAATTGTAAAGGGCGCCGTGAAAGCGCCCTTTATGATTTATTGATCAAACTTACCCCTCAGCAATCTTGAGCTGTTGAGCAGCACGGCAAATGCGCCGAAATTGTGCAATACCGTACCCGCCAGCGCGCTGATGACACCAAAAGCCGACAGCGCTATCATCAGCACACTGATGCCGATGGAAAGCCCCAGATTCTGATAAACTATACTGCGAGTACGTCTTGCCAGACGAATCGCAAACGGAATATTTTGCAGATTATTGTTCATCAACGCGATATCCGCCGACTGAATGGCAAGATCCGAGCCCATAGCTCCCATCGCAATACCGACATCCGCCTCGCGGAGCGCCAGCGCGTCATTGATGCCGTCACCGACGGCAAGCACGCGATGATCCTCGCGAAGTTCATGCAATCTGTCCAGCTTTTGCTGAGGAAGCAGACCCGCGTGAAGCGTGTCAATGCCCACCTGCTCGCAAATGGCGCTCGCAGGTGCCTCGCGGTCACCCGTAAGCATAACGGTCTGCTCAACTCCGAGTTCACGCAAAGCAACTATACTCGCGTCCGCGCCCTCGCGAACACGGTCGCCAAAGCCGAGACAGCCCAGCAGTCTGTCGTTCAGCGCAACATAACTGACACTTCCCGCGACATCATCACCAAAGCCCTCCGGAATGGCAATACCGAGCGACTCCATCCAATCGCGGTTGCCGAAGCGAAGCGTGTACGCGCCATCGGCGGACACGCCCTCCATGCCCTTGCCCGAGATCTCCTTGACATCATAGCCTCGGTCATATTCCAGTTCGCCCGCGGCTACCATTACCGCGCGGGAGACGGGGTGCGTTGATGCCGATGCGACTGCCGCCGCAAACGCCAATATCTCGCCCTCACTCACGCCCTCAACTCCGTTTACAGCATTCAGAAATAGGTCACCCTCGGTAACAGTACCCGTTTTGTCGAACACCACCGCGTCTATCTCGGTCAGTTCCTCGATAAACTTGGAGTTTTTGATAAGTATTCCCCGCTTAGTCGCCACGGACAGCGCCGCGATCATGGGAGCCGAGCTGACAAGCATCTGTCCGCACGGACAGGAAACCACAAGTATAGCTATCGCGCGGGAGATATCCGCCTCGATAAGCGCAACCGCCGCCGCGACCGCAAGCACAAACGGAATATAGTACATCATAAAGCGGTCGATCAGGCGCGACTCGGGAATGGAAATACTCTCGGACTGCTCCAGCAATTTAAGTATCTTTGAAAATGAGGTATCTACATACTCCTTTTGAACCTCGACCACAATGCGTCCGTCAAGATTGACGGTTCCCGCATAAACGGGATCCCCCTCCTCGGCGCTTGCCGGCTGAGGCTCGCCCGTGAGCGACTTTTGGTCGATATGCGTACGTCCGCTGACAACGATACCGTCGATCGGTATGCCCGTACCGGGGCGCACGACTATTCTCTGCCCTATCTTAAGCGTTTTGGCATCAACGGTTACCTCACTGTCACCGTCAAGCAGTATGGCGGTGGACTGCTGCATGCGCTTCAGTCCCTCGATAACATCGCGCCCGCCCATGATGCTGCGTTCCTCAAGAAAATGAACGACATTGAGTATAAGCGGTATCAGCACAGACAGAACAAGCTGTTGCGAGAAATAGCAAGCGATAATGGCTATAGCGACCAGTATCTCCATGGCGTTGGTCAGATTTTTGGTAACGATACCCTTAACCGCCGCCACAAAAACGGGAATTCCCTCGACCAAAAAGCCTACGGTATAAAGAAGCGCGGGAATTGTGGTGTTGTTAGGGAAAATTCGGCTGTATATCAGACCGACTATAAGGCAAGAAACGGCAACCGCACCGCAGATTATCTCGCGTGCAAGCCTTTTTTTGCCCGAGCTTGTAAGATTGTCGCGAGACAGCGATTCAAGGCTGTTGGCGGCCATATTATTTATATTTTCCATATCAACCGGCGCCTCCTATCACTATCTTTGTTTCGTCGTCACTCACCACATAAATTTTCAGTTTTGCAAGCATCTCTGACACCTTTGCGCTGTAAAGACGCGTGCGAACCACCTCGGGGCTGTTGCCGTACTCTTCAAGCACGCCCCAAAATTCGGCAAGATCGTCATTTGCCGCCGCAACAGCGGTGGAATAATCCGAGTTGGCCTTTGAAATAAGCGTATTAGCCTGGGACTGCGCCTTAGGTATGAGGTTTTCCACATACTGACGCGCCTGCTCAAGCTGTGTAGCATACTGCACGGATGCCGAGTTTACGGCATCATATGTGTCCTTGACCTCGTTCGGCATAGAGACATTTGTCAGCTCTACGGTACCGATGGTGACACCCGTGCCCGCCGCGCTCAGCTTTGCCTGTGCGCGGGTCATAACTGCTGTTGCAAAAGCGTCCTTACCCTCGGTGAGCAGGTCGTCAACGGCGATGCAAGCCGCCTCATCTATCATGGCATTGCTGACAAACGCGTTGATAAGCTTATCTATCTGACCCACATTCAGCGCATACGCCACGGGGTCGGATATGACATATTTGACCGACGCGCTGATGACAGCTATGTTCTGATCACCCGTAATAACGTAGCCGTTGTTACGCAGTGTTGTCATACTGCCCTCGGTATAGTGCGTCGTCACCTTTTGCTCGATGATGTTGCCCGTGGGCACGGTTACAACTTCATCAATTATATAAGGAAAGGCAAAAAGCAACCCCGGCTCATGCACCTGCTCCTCATAGCTGTCGCCGACCAGCTTGCCGAAGCGCAGTATAAGGGCGACCTCGCCGCTCTTGACCACGCGCACACCCGACAAGGCTATGAACACCACCACAACAGCGACCAGCACAAGAAAGTACTTTGTCACACTGCTGAGTATGTCGGCGAGCAGAGTTTTCTTTTTCTCTCTCATGATGCGTCTCCTGTGCCCGCGGCGGCTATCAGCTCATAAATAGCATCGGTCAGCGCCTTTCTGTCGGCTTCGGGAAGCTGAGAAAGTATATGTGAAAGATCCTTAACAATGGTTTCATCACTCTCGTCTGTCAGATAAGAGCCGTATTCGCTCAGAATGCTGAACGGGTATTCGTTCGCCTTGACGACCAGAACATTACCCTCGTTCACCGATGCGACCACGGTATCCAGCTGCTTCAAGAACTGATACAGCTCCAGATTTGCCGCCTGCGCCTCGGCATATATCTTTGCCACGTCGGTCTCGGTCTGCTGCTTGATCGCGGCAGCGGCGGTAACGCCGTCAGCGATAATCTGGGACGCCTGCGCATCCGCATCTGAGGTTATCTTGTTGGCATCGCGCTGAGCGTTGGCAAGAATGGTGTCGATATCCTTCTGACGGTCTGCTCTCATCTGGTCAAACACGCTCTGCAGGTTTGTATCGGGCAGAGACAGGCGCAAAATGCTGACGTCATCGACCTCAATACCGTAATTCTTTGCGCAATTATCGCGCACACGGGCGAATATCTCGTCCTGTATCTGCGCCGTTTTGATCTGCTCCTTCTCCAGTGACACCAGCGCCGACAGCTCATAAGCACCCATAACGCTGTTGGTGGCGCTGAACACCTGACCCTTTATGTAGGTATCCACCTTGCCCTGTGAGCCGACGCTGTTATGATATTTAACGGGATCGTTGATTTTCCAAACAACGTAGGACTGTATAATGACATTTCTCTTGTCCTTGGTAGTAGTCTCAAGATAGTTGGACTCGAGATACTGCAAGCGGTTATCATATGTGACTACCGTTTCAAACGGCCAAGGCAATCTGAAATAAAGCCCCGCGTCACTGATCTCCTCGCGCACCGCGCCAAAGCGCAATATAACAGCACAGCTTCCCTCGCGCACCTCTGTTGTAAATCCGAAATACGCCATAAGCACGACCAGTGCTACCGCGATTACATATTTGAAAACGGTAAACGATACCGATCTTTTCTCCTTTGGCTGTTTTACTTGTTCATTGTTCATATTCATTCTCCTTACTGAAGCAGGGCAAAATCGCCGAAATAAAGCTGTGCCTTGTCGACACCCTCGCCTACTATGACCAAGCGAGAGCCGCCGTAATAGTTTCCGATGGCCTTGAGATATTTATAATATCTGTAAGCATCGGGATAAGCCTGGTCTGCCGCGACGCTCGCCATAAACTCGGCAACATCCGATTCGGCGGCGGATATTTTGGTGTAGCTGTCCGCCTTTGCGGCGTTTACGGAGGTATCGTATTGCTTCTCCGCGTTCGCAATGGTCTTTGCCGCCGTGGCCTCTGCATCAAGTATATATTTTTCCGCCTCGATCTCGGCGCCGATTATATTCTGATATACATCCGCGATGTCGATGGGGGGGTGTATGCTCTCAAGCACCACGCCGACAAGCTCTATCCCCGTATCATATTCGGTAAGCTTTTGAGCAAGCTCGGTCTTGAAGCTTTCGGCAAATGCGCTTCGGTCTACGGAAAGAAGCGAATCAAGGTCGGTAATTATAGTTCTGTCCGTGACCAGCTCGTATGCTTTTGCCTCAAGCAGCTTTTCGGGCGTCGAGCAGCTACGCAGATATTTGACCACATCGTCTATTTTGTATTCAAGCCGCAGATTTATCGAGACCAGTTCGTTGCCGCCGCCAAGCAACAAGCGGTATTCCTGAGCACCGTGAGTTCCCGTCCAGGTATTGTCGGTGTTCTCGGACGACGTATATCCTATGACGACGGTATTGACCGTTTCGGTGTCGTGTAATACTACCTTGTCAAGCGGCCAGGGCAATGTCAGGTGAAGACCCGGTTGAAGCGGCTCGTCGCACAGCCGACCCAAGCGGTATACCGCGCCGGTCTGATATGCCTCTACCTGAACTATACCCGAGCACAGCCACAGCATCAGCGCCGATATGAGCACTGTATACGGTACCAGCTTTTTGATCATCTTGATACTCCACAGAGAGCGCATGGTGATACCGGTATTTTTCTCCAGATAGCTGAGCACGCCGAGATCGCGGTTCTTGCCACCCGAGAAGGGCACGGGAATGCTGATGTCGGGCTCACTCAAGAATTCGCGCCGCAAAAGCTTTACCGCAAGCGACAAAACTATAAACAGCGTAGCATAGCAGAATACGACCGCCAGCGCGATATTTACCCAGCGAAGCAGCTCGTAAAATCCAAGCAGCTTTATAACCTGCGCTACGGCAATAAGCACCAACACCAATCTGCCCGCGCCGAACGCTGTGCGGACATTGCGCAGCTGTGCCGTGCCGCCCTCGTCGTCCGCACTGACATGAGCGCACCATTTTTCAAATATTATGTAAGTGACAAAAATGACCACCATGATCACCGGCATGAGGTAATTCAACTTATATATAGTGGTCGCGCGGCGAAGCATCAGCCAAAACAGCACCTGCGAGCCGCCCGCAAACAGCACTATAAGCGTTACCGCCGCGCCGAGTCGACTGCGGAAATACAGTCTCACAAAAGCTCCGCCAAACTTTTTTGCCACACGCACACACCATGCCGCACACCGCTTCAGCCATCCTGCCTTTTTGACAGGAGAGCCCTCCGTCTCATCGCTCGCGGTCGCGTGGGGCGAAGCTGTCATTTCAACTGCATCAGTTGCGTCGGCATCGGCACTGTTGCCCTCCGACGGCTTGGATCCGCAAAAAGCAAACACAGTGCCGTATATCAGCGTCGGCATCAATATGGTCAGCGCGCCGAGCAGCATGGGCAAATATTTTGTTATGATATACAGTACTATCAGCACGACCGCCGTGACTGCCAGCCACAGCAGTGACAGCAGTACCGGCAAGCGCCATGCCGACCCTTTATTTTTTTTCATATTCATTCACCCGCACTTTGGTAAATTTTATCAACATCCTTGAGAATGTAGTTTGTACTTCCGAGCTCCAGCGCGGCGAACTGCTCCTCGGTGCCCTCGTAAAACACGAGCGTAAGCGTCTCACATCCGCCGAAAGCATTTGTTCCTATCGTCTCAACCGTAACCGGAATATTTATAAGCTTCATGCGCAGGCAGGTGTAAAAAGCGTTCTCGCCTATCTCGCGCACCGACTTGCCCATTTTCACCTCTGTAAGATTATTGCAGTAGTTAAAGGCATACGAGGCTATTTTAACAACGCTGTCGGGAATCTCGACACTGGTAAGCACGGTACAGCTGTCAAATGCGCCATCGTCTATCAGCACAGTGTTTTTGCCTATGACCACGCGGCGAAGTGCGGCGCAGTATGCAAAAGCGTATTTACCAACGGTAAGCACATCGCCTCCCATCTCAACGCCGACGATACTCTCGTTCATACTGAATGCATATGCCAGATGCTTGATACCGTCGGGAACAGTCAGATAGGACGCTTTGCCCTGATATTTGAGCAGTACACCGTCGCCGACAATGACGAATTCGTCCGTCTGAGCCGCCAGCCAAGGCGTCCCCTCAAACGCCGCAACGCCTATCGACCACACCTTTTTGCCAATGGTAATATTCGAAAGCGAAAGACAATTGTAAAAAGCATAGTCTCCGATAATCTCAAGGCTTGCATTGAGCTTGATCGAGGTAATGTCCATTTTGTCATAAAAGACATCAACGCCCAGCTCTACTACCTTGCCGCCGTCTATGGTATCGGGAACAGTGATATCGGTCTCACTTCCGTTGTATGCAACGATCTTGACCGTTCCGTCGTCATACACCTGATAATCATAGTTGCCGAACGACTTTGTCTCCTCCGAGACAAGCGTTCTGGTCGGCAACGTAAAGCTTTTTTCGCCGCCGCAGGAGACAAGACACGCCGCGCACATAACAGCGACAAGTACAAATGAAATAATATTTACAAACTTTTTCATCACTGACCTCCTTAAGGCTTTTGTGAATACGCAATATTTGCGGCCTGAAGATACTCATTGCCCTTTTCAAGCGTTATTTTGGACCATGCCGAGGCGTTGCCGGCAAAGTTCACATTTGTCAGCGCCTCGCAACCGTAAAACGCGCTCACTCCAATGCTTTGGAGACTTTCCGGCAGATATATCACCGCCAGCGCCGAGCAGGACGAAAATGCATTTAAGCCTATTTTTTTAACATTCGCGGTGATCGTGACTCTGCTGAGCTGCTTACAGCCGCTAAAGGCATAGTCAAATATCTCGCTTACCTTGCCCGATATCTCCACGCTTCTGACGTCAGAAACACCGCAAAACGCGTCTCCGATACGTTTGACGCTCGACGGAATAACGACATTTGAAGCCGTTCCGTTGTATTTCAGCAGTATTCCGTCGCCGACAATGACAAATTCGTCTGTCTGCGCCGCCAACCATGCCGTTTCCTCAAACGCACTGCTGCCTATGTACGTCACATTTTTGCCTATGGTAACAGTATCCAGCCGCTCACAGCCGCGGAAAGCACTCTCACCGATGTATGTCACCTTGTTGCCTATTTCGATCACTGCCAGCGAGGTGCATTTTTCAAAAGCACCCGTAGGAAGCGTACTTATTCCGCCGAGATCGACTATACTCAAAGCGTCACAGTAGGAAAACGCGCCGTTTCCGATCACGCAGTCATTCTTCGGAAGCGTCAGCGTATTCAATGCGGAACATCCGTAAAACGCCTGATCTCCGATGCTCGTTACAGTGTCTGGAAGAGTTATAAACGCAAGCGAGCTGCACTGAGCAAACGCAGAGCTGCCTATGGAGGTCACCTTTTGCATGCCGTTGACCTCGCAGAGCACATTGCAGGAGTAAAAAGCCTCGTCGCCTATAGTGCGGACAGCGCCGCCGAGGTCGATGCGAACAAGAGAAGTACAGCCCGAAAAAGCTCTCGCACCTATGGACTTGATATTACTGCCCATTTTCACATACGTGACCTGTGTCTGATCGCGAAAGGCATAGTCTCCGACGGCATTTACGGGATGGCCGTCGACGCGCTCGGGAATCGTCAGGTAACACGAGGAAATGTTCTCAACACCCACAATAGTAGCCGAACCGTTTTCGTATAGATCATAATAAAAGCCGTCGGAAGACAAAACTCCCTCCGAGACCGGCGCATAAACAGTGTTGTCATTAAGCATACCGCAGCCGCACAACAGCACAGCACATATCAGTGCCGACGAGCATAGCAGTATTACAAGTTTTAATGTTTTCATACGCTCTCCGTTAAAGCAAATTATAGTTAATTTTATGATATCACAATGCCCCCGATTTGTCAAGATATTTGTGCCGCTGTTATATAATATGTACATAAAAATAAAAGCCAAAACAGTATAAAAGCCCCGCGAAGCCTTAATAAAACGGCTTCGCGGGGCGAGCTTGTCGCTCCAAAATTATTTTATATACTTTTCAATAGCGGCATCCCACATATGAGAATATCCTATGTTAGTTGGGAATCCATTAGCAGCTATAATATTAGCATATTCATTCCAAGATGAATAGTTTAGTGGAACCGTTCCTTGCGGTTTACTGCTGAAAATCAAATTCCCGTTATATTTATGACTCCCACGAAATATTTCGCGTGACGCAAATAACAAATATTCACTGTCCGGCAATATCAATGTTTCATAACTGAATTTATCATTCAATGGCGTTGCGGCCAAAAATATCATCTTATTTTTATCATCTACAACATATTCGTTGGCAATCCACACATCGTCACCAACATAAATATCATACTCAAATGCATCCGATACATGATACAATTCAGTTACGGTAGCACCTGTCAGCATTATATACGGACTGGTATATTTGGATATCGCCTCGCTCTCCGTAGGCTCTCCACGATGCTTGTAAACCATCTTTTTAGATGTTTTTACTTTCATAATAACATGTGAATATAAATTATTAGTGTAATAATTATTCATCGATTCAAAGTCATTTGAAGTAAACCCCAGCATAACGGTAGTTACTTCGTATCCTTCGGGCTTGATTATTCTAACATCATATCCGTGATAGCGATCAAATGTATTTCCAACCGAACCGCAGGACGACAGACTAAACAAAATACATATTGTTATTAATGTACAAATAAATTTCAATTTCATATGACCTATCCCCATTTTTGAATAATATTATGTTTGTCAAGCCATGACGGTGTGTATGTTCTGTTATTATCAAGTTCGGTTGATAGATCATAATTCATTATAGATAGCATCGTAGTTTCATCAGGATACTCTCCCCCTGTTGTCTCTATATGTCTTAATGTTAACAGATGCCCCATCTCATGAGCAACTACAGCCTTTTTTTTCCTATCAGACGAAAGACCGTTTATTCCTGCATTGTTTAACAACATCTCACATTTGGAAAAAACTACATCTGTATCATAATTGGCGACTTCCCCCAACTCATATTTTGTTCCTAAAGGGGTATATATTTGAGCTCTGCCCATAATATCTTCCGATCCAAAATTATGCAAAAGAACATCGACATAAACTATAATTTTCCCATCGGAAATAGCTTGTTGTGCGTCTTCATTATTAAATTCGTCCGACATATAAATGCTTATTTTGTTTGTAATACCATTCCACATTTTTACACCGTCTTCAATAAGAGTGCCCGAAAAAGCTCCGTCTGTAAGATCATTTATAATATATATTACTTCTTTACCCACGGCATAGTTAACTGGAATCAGTCGATAACAGTGATCATTTATTTCATCGGTATCGGCTATTTCGGAATTTAAAATCCAACCAGTTTGATACGATGACATTATAATTTCGTCATTTGATAATGAAATATATGTATTGCTACTGAAATTTTTAATATATGCATTACCGCCAGTTCCATAAAACTTCCACAATTTTGTATCACTTATGGATGTGTCTGATGAAAATGCCAAAGAACCTGAAGAATATGTCAGCACTTGATTGTTTTCATTATAGTTGCTAATATTAGACATGCTGTAAATAAGGTATGTTTTTTCTGATTCCGAATACTGTTTTATATACCATACAAAATTGCCGTAATCCGAATTAGTTTTATAAGATGTATCTGCAATTTTTTCCACATTCACATACGAACTATAAGAATATATATAGTTATTTAGTGATGATGTAGCTTCAATAGTATATAATCCATCCTCTATAGTAATTGCCGAATCTACAACAGTCACCTGCTTACTTTCACTTATTCCCGTAGATTTATGTGTCGCAGTAATGGTAACCGAGCCTCCTGTAGAATACGATGTCAGCACTCCCGTTTCCGAAACTTCTATGATAGATGTATTTGAACTTGACCAAGTAAAATCCGAAGCATTTTTCAGTGTAGCAGTGGATGGCGTAGCTGTTATACCACAGGTTTGAGTTGAAAACGCATTCATTGATGAGGCACTTATGGAAAAGTTCGTCAAATTAACAAACGAAGCGGTATCCAATGTACGCCACACACATTTATCATAGTCCGTACTCGTAGAGGAGGGGGTGGTAATTAAATCGACAGCAGTATTGGAAGATTGATGCAATACTTTATTTGATGCAACATTTTTGATTATCGTCCCGCCTGTTGCGGCAGATATTGTCCATTGATAGCTTGTTGTGAGCACGCTCGGCTTGGTTGCCATTCCTACGGTTGAACCGGTATAATACAGCAGCTTATTTTCATTGGCGGCAGATGCTATGGTATATTTATTATCTCCGATATAATTGACTACCCATTTTTGGTAAGTTGTGCCTGCGTATGTATTTGACGTCAAAGAATAGCTCGAATTGGTAGTCAAAAAATACCCGTATTCTTTATTAAGCAAATAATACTCTCCGCCTTTATCGCCGTAATCAATGGTAATATATGTTTCGTGAGCCGGATTTTCTATAGTATCCAAATATAAATACTCCCCGTCTTCGGCCGCCCCCTCATTAGCATTTATCAAAATAAGGCCTTGACGTTGCAATGTGCTTGATCCATTGATCCAATACCCAACAATATTGGTTATATCATATGCGCATATACCGACAGTTCCTCCGGTCAACGTAGTTGTATCATATATTGATGAATTGTAATTGTCGAACTCCGTTGCCGTGCAATAGGCAACACTTCCGTCTGCCCAAGTTGAATTATATTGATATGCAGTAACCGTTGCATTATATTCTCCAACCTGCGTATATACATTAAGAGCTGCCGAGGAAAAATTATTTTCGTCAAGCGTTGATATAAATGAATTACTTACATATTCGCTGGTAAGTGCAAACAGCATACGTGTATTGCCATCCGACAATTCATATTCTGCGCCGACATTGATCATATTTGTAGATATATAATCTGCCACTTCCGATTTTTCATATATACCTTTATCAATGATTATGCCCTCGGAATCCTCTGTAGCATCAAGATCATATTCATATATAGTAGTAGTTGGGTCTATATATACAGGGTATGCGGTATTACTTGATGTCAGGAATTCGCTGTCAACGGTAACTGTGACAATATATTGCTGTGCAGCTTTTATTTCGCTTACGGAAATCGTTCCGACACTCATGTTGCCATTGCTGTCATAGCAAATAATATCACTCAAATATCCCAATTTTATATTCTTGTCCGTATCGGTAAGATAAACCGTGTTATCCTCTTTTATCAACGATACTCCGTTTGTTTGATATATAAAACGGAATTCACTTGTACCGGTATATGTATACAGTATTATATCTTCTTTGACACCGGACAGTGTGGGGGTATATTGAAGACCCGTATTTGCTCCAAAAGCCCTATTATAGGATATGCGATTTGTATTTTTATTGTCGCTTATAGAAGTTGTTGTTGATAGCTGTGCGACAGTGTTTTCTATAAACTCGGTGGACATTATCTCTGCGTTTGACGGTGCATAATAAGGATAAAATTCAATCGAATATGAATTAAAGTTCAATGCTACACCGTCACTTACACTGGCAGGATAATATGTTTTAATATTATTGTCTTCGGCCGCATAGGCATATTGGCTGTTTATAGCATTTGAAGCACTGATTGTTGTACTTTTGTCTTTTATATTTCCGGACTCATCAACATATTTTATAGGTGCAGAAAAAATATATGCCGTATTTTTTCCGTCTGCGTTTTCAAAGATAGCTGTGTTTAAATCAGATTCCAAATCATAACGCCTTGCAATATGTTGTTTTTCCGCAACAGAAGCATTTGAAATACTTTCCGGGATGTCCGACGATAACAGGGTCGCTGTGGATTGTGTTGCATTGTCAGCCGTTTCTGAAATGTTTTCACTGTCTGCCGCAGTAATACTTGGAATATACATGCACAGCATTGCAATACAAAGCATTATGGCGATTATTTTCTTTTTCATTGTGTTTCTCCTTTTTGTTTAATAATTTGTTAGTAGTGTGATACTTGCGGTTGACAAAAAGCAAAAAACATAATGTAAATTTATTTTAACATCATTTTAAGCAGTTGTCAACCGAATTGCGCAGAGTCTTCAATTGTCATGGGACTCACCTCTTTCTTTTTATATTTGTCCTTTGAGGTCAAAAAAAGCATAATGCGACCTTTGTGCATTATGCGTTTATTTTTCACGATGATGTCGGTGGCAGTCGAAAGACAATAAACGCACGGGAGCATATTTGTGTGTTTGTCGCCGGGAGCTACCTCTTTAACATCATTATACAATACTATTTTGATAATGTCAATATTTTTTTGCCTTAAAAAGGATTTTTGTAAATAATATACACTTTTGCCGATGTAAATTTGACAATATTGCCAATTGTAAATTCAAAGGAGCCTCGTCAATGACTCAGCTCCTTTGGCATTTTAATATTCAATTAATCCAACTTCGGCTCGAAGATGGGCATAAGCTCCAATTTGAAAAGATTATTGCGGTGCTTGGTGTCGATCAGCTTCTTTTTCTCGGCGTCCTCGATCTCGCCCGTGCGGATATATCTGTCAAGCTCGGCATAGGTAAAGCCGAGATTGTCCTCGTCCGTCTTGCCGCAAAGACCGTCTATAGGCGTTTTTTCGACCAGCTCGCGAGGGACTCCCAAAAGATGGCCTATCTGCTTGACCTCTGTGACAGTCAGCTTCGAGAGCGGGCTGAAATCGCCGACCGAGTCTCCGTATCTCGTCGAATATCCCACCCAGTCCTCGGACAGATTGCAGGTGTTGGCGACACGGCCGTTACAGCTCTGCGACACAGCATAAAGCGTGGTCATGCGAATGCGAGGGGGCAGATTGTTGAGCGTCTGACTTGTCAGCGGCAGATCCTTTGGCAAATTCGCCTTGATGCCCTCGACGGCGTCCTTTATATTGACAACATAATGCTTGATGCCGAGATGGTTTACCAGCGCATAGGCGCAATCGATATCGTGTTGCTCGCCGCAGGGCATGAGCACACCGATAACGCGTTCGCGTCCCAGCGCCTCGACGCACAGCGCCGCGACGACCGAGCTATCCTTACCACCTGAAATTCCCACAACGGCATTACAGCCCTTTCCGTTGTTTTCAAAAAAATCTCTTATCCAATTTACACAGTCATTCTTGACCTTTTCCGCATTAAACATAGCTTTCTCCGTTCAAGTTTCGGTATGTATTATCATGACTCATTTTATCACGAAAAACCACACTTGTCAACCTAAATTCGCATCTTTATACTGCCACTTCAGCAGCAAAATCCACGCCACCGTAATGCCGACCGCCGACACGCACTCGACAATTCCCTGCAGCATTATCAAGGACTGCGAATACAAAAACAGAAGTAAAAGCTTTGACGCAAGCTGTGCCGCCGGTAAAACAAACAACACTCCCGACAGCCTTACATCCCGCACCAATCCACACGCCGTCAAAAACATCAGCGCTATCGATGCAAACATTATTATATATCCCGTTATATTCGAAAATTCCGCAATATCCCGAACAGCGGTTCCATATTGAAACGGCTCAAAGCCAAATATTATAATATAAGATACCAGCGCACTCTGCACCGTAGATATTGCCGTCAGCAAAAGGCTGCCCGCAATGCCGCATCTGACGGATTTACTCCCCCGCGTTTGCGTCATAACATGGCACCAAAACATTGCCGACACGACATTTACAACATACGCCATTTGCTTGCGGACAACGCTTGCCGCCGCCAGATGCTCTCCCACAGCAACACCTGTCTGCGCCATAAGATCAGCGTTTGCCGCGATGCTATAATACCACATTGTAAAAGCGGACCATATTATCTGCACGATAATAAAGGTAACTCCGACAATAACAGTCGATTTTTTAAGCCCCCGTGGCATCTCCTCGTCATATGAAACCTTTTCCACCCAAGATATAAACAAATATTCAAGGCCCAGACCGACGGCCGATTCAACATATGCCAGCAAAATTACAAGCAAGCTGCCAAGTGTATGATTGACAGCGAGATCAAGCACCGCCGCCACAAGATAAACTCCGGCAAGCACGCCTGCAAGCTTACCTATATTTATCAGCACGCCGTAATAATATTTTGACTTATTCTCAGCAATAAACGAATAATTGAAATTGATATCCCGCCGCTTGAAGCAGTAAAACAGATACATAACCCCCAGCACCTCAAGCACAAGTATCAACTCATTTGCAGCTCTGTCGCCCACATTGCCGAACATTTTTCCTATCGAAAACGGAATGCTGATGCCGTATCCGCCCAGCGCCGCGATAACAAACAGCTTGCCCGCCCGCAGATAATAGTCATGCCGCTCGGCTATTTGCCGCTCATCTCCCCGCCCCGGGAAACGAAACGCACCGACAAGCAGTATTCCCGCGCCGACCGCGACGATCACCAGCTCTGTCAGCAAATATGATATCAAAAATCTGTCTATGGAGATCAGATAAACTGCGTGCACCGCACCGTACAGCAGTGCGACAAGCGTTGCAAGCAGTATGCCGCGGCGGTATATCTTGCCGCATTCGGAGTTTATTCTTTCGTCGTAAAACATGGCTCAGTCCTCCCAAAACAGATCGTTAAGCGTACATTCAAGTGTGCGGCATATCTTCAGACACAGTGCAATAGTGGGGTTGTAGTCACCGTTTTCTATCATATTAATAGTCTGCCTTGAAACACCTATCATTTTAGCAAGCTCTGTCTGCGACAGATTTTTATTCTGCCGCGCCTGCCTCATTTTTTCATTCATCGCCGCCACCTCTGTCAATTATATTTGACACTTGGATTATATCATATCCTCCGAAGATTGTCAAGTATATTTGACAAAAAACAAGCAGACGCAAAATTTCGCATCTGCTTGAAAAGGTTATTTCTCCGCTTTATCTGCGTATGTCTCCACGCAATAGCCCTTGTAACCGCATTTGGAGCAGGTCACGCGGCGCGTGTTGGGCGTATGCGCCGCCCAGAACGCCTCACCAAACTTAGGCTTGAACACCTCGTGGCACTCGGGGCAGATATACGCTACATTCTTAAAATAGTAGACGGATACCCATACTCCCATCGCGATCACTGCCGCCATACCGACGACAAACGGCCACCAGATGCCCTTTGCGATCCAGAGTATCGGCGTTGACACCTCGATGATATCCATAAAAATACCCACCGAGAGAATAATGGCGCGCAAACGGCGCATTTTTTTCTTGTTTTGCATAATGTGGGCTATGTCGCCTATAGATTCGACCGAGAAACGCTCCACGCTCTTCAGTCCCCGCCGCAGCTCCTCAAGCTTATCCAGCCGCCCCTGCCGCTCCGCTATCTCCTCGCGCAGCACATCCTCCTGCCCGTCGAGCAGCAGTGTGATGACCCGCTCGGGATTTTTTTCGGCAAGCAGCTCGCCAATGCTGTTGATGGGCAAGTCAAGCTCGCGCAGAAAACAGATTATTTTCATGCGCCGCAAGTCGTCCTCCGAATAAAGACGGCGACCGCCCTCGCTCAGCTCGCTCGGAACCAAAATTCCGCGTGTGTCGTAATATTGCACCGTTCGCACCGACACTCCGCACAGCTTTGCTATTTCTCCTGTCGTAAATTTTGACATAGCTTTCACCTCCTTGTGACGCCATTATATATCATTACGCCGCGTCACGAGCAACCCCTCACGCCGGGGGATTTTTTGAAAATTTCAAATTTATTTTATTATAACGGCAATCTACGCCGATGTCAACCAAAATTCCCCGCAAAATTTGCCCGCCGCCGATTTACAAATAAAAAAGTATGTGGTATACTATCCCCAAAGGCAAACCGCCGCATGACATCAAAAACATCTCAAACGGAGGTATTCTACCATGAGAAAGATCAAATTCGGAATATTCGGTCTCGGCAGAGGCAGTTCATTTTACAACAGCATCCTTGTCAATGACGGCGATATCGTCGCTGTCTGCGACCGCGACGAAGCCAAGCTTGCCGCCGCAAAGACTGCCATCGGCGAGGATGTCGCAACCTACACCGACTTTGACGCCTTTATCGCACATGAGGGACTTGAAGCCGTATTTCTCTGCAACTTTTTCCACGAGCACACCCCCTATGCCATCAAGGCGCTCGAGCGAAACATCCATGTGCTCAGCGAATGCACCTCAAACGGCACGATGGCGGAGGGCGTCGCACTTATCCGCGCGGCGGAGAAAAGCCAAGCAATATATATGCTCGCCGAAAACTATCCCTTCATGAAATTCAATCAGGAGATGTACCGCGTTTACCGCGGCGGAACACTGGGCAAGGCGCTGTTCGCCGAGGGTGAATATAACCACCCGCTCGACCCCGCCGATACGAAAAGCATCAAAAAATACCGCCCCTATTCCAAGCACTGGCGCAATTATCTGCCCCGCACATATTATATTACCCACTCTCTTGCCCCACTTATGTACATAACGGGAGCCACGCCCGTCCGCGTGACAGCCATGCCCGTTTTCTGCCCCGATTACCCGTCAGATACGCTCATGGGGCTGGCTGTCGGCGACCGTTCCGCCATCATCACCTGCCTCAATGACGACGATTCGGTATTCCGCGTGACCGGCTGTGCGGCATACGGTGCGCACGGCAACTCATATCGGCTCTGCTGTGTCAAGGGGCAGATAGAAAATCTGCGCGGTACAGACGGCAAGGTCATGCTGCGCTACAACAAGTGGAACATCCCCGAGGGAAAAGAGGCAAATAATTTCTATATGCCCGAATGGCCCGAAAGCGAACGCGAAGCGATTGAGAAGGCAGGCCACGGCGGAGGAGATTATTTTGTAATCAAGGAATTTTTCAACTGCATCCGCGAATGTCGCCGCCCCGTGTTCGATGAGTATTTCGCCACGACCGCCGCGTCAGTCGGTATTCTCTCGCATCGCAGTCTGCTGGAGCGCGGCGTGCCCTATGACATTCCCGACTTCCACCGCGAGGAGGACCGCAAAAAGTATGAAAACGACACCATCTCCCCCTTCTACGGCTCGGATGGCACCGAACCCACCATTCCCTGCTGCTCGCATCCCGGTTACATGGCGTCACAAGAGGAAATCGACTACTACAACAGCATAATAGAAGAATGACCAAGCAGGCTGTCACACTGCAGTGTGACAGCCTTTGCAGTGTAAAAATGCTTATCACGGCCGCACCCGATAGGTGCGGATTGCAATCGGGCACGGTCAAATGCTCAAAAAATGTTTTGTTTTTTTTACAAATGCGCACACAAACGACACATATTGTGTTATAATAGTAAATGCAAACCAAAACTTACCCCACGGATAGGATAACATAATGAAAAATCAAAAGCCCAAGCAATACAAAAAGCGCCCCCTACATCATGTTGTATATCAAGTAATAGCTCGCCCGATTGCCAAGCTGTTGACTCGCAAATATAAATATCGCACACTTAACACGCCCCCGCGCGAGGTCTTTAAACAGCCATTTATTCTGGTATCCAATCACACCTCGCATAAAGACAAAAATTTTATGATATCCTCGCTCCCACATCAGGCTTATTTCGTTGCTACCGAGGACATTTTCTGCAACGGCGCCATCTCGCGCATCATGCGGGCGCTGTTTGATCCCATCCCGCTGTTCAAGCCCGATATGTCAACCGTCCCCGTCCGCACCATGCTGCGCAGATTGCGCGGCGGCGACAGCATCGTCATGTACCCCGAGGGCCATCATTCTCCCGACGGACTCACAACAGATATCAAAAGCTCTGTCGGCTCGCTTGTCAAGGCGGCACGCTGTCAGCTCATAACTTTCCGCCTTGTCGGCGGCTTTTTCATGGCACCCCGCTGGTGCGCAAGCTTCCGTACAGGCCCCGTCCGCGGCGAATATGTCAATGTCTATTCACCCGAGCAGCTGTCCGACATGTCGGCAGACGAGATAACCGAGCTTATCAACCGCGACCTCGCCGTCGATGCCTATGAAATTCAGGCCGCCGAGGGGCCGCACAAATACATCAGTGACCGACGCGCCGAAACCTGCGAGGTGCACTACTATATCTGCCCTCATTGCGGCGCTCAGAGTCACATACACAGCCACGGCAATACATTCCACTGTGCCGAATGCGGCATGCTGGTATCTGTCGACGAATACGGCTACCTGCACAGCGAAAATGACAAAAAGCCCTTTCCGTTCAAGACATTCAAGGAATATAATGTATGGCAACGCGAGCGCGAGAATGAATATCTTGCTACAAAGAACGCTGACGACATACTGTATTCCGACGAGGGCTTGACACTGCTCGAATATATCATCGACGAGGCAAAAACCGTCACCGTGGCGACAGGCGATGTCTACGCCACATTTGACGCTTTCCATATGCCCGCCGCAAATATTCATCTGAAATGGACAGATCTCCCGTGGCTCAATTATAATCAGGGCGGGCGCGGCATGCAGTTCATTTACGAGGGGCACCATTACGAGGTCTTCCACCCCACATTCTGCGCCGTGCGCTACGGAAACCTGTTTTTCCGCGCCAAGGATAAGAACGGAGAGCTAAATATCAGATATTGACAGCAACCATCAAAGGCGTTTTGCTGTGCCTCGCCGTCGACCCGCTGACGCTGCGGAAATACTGTAAGGCGTGAGACAATAATTAAAGAACGGCCACAAATGCGTTTTCCGCATTTGTGGCTTTTGTGATAAAATTATTCTTCAATATACCATAACCGCTCGTACAGCCCAAGCTGTTGGTAAGAAGTACATACATGAGGATTGGAAGCGTCGGGAAACCCGCTTAAGAATGAACTGCCACGTAAATCATCACCGATGTTTGCACCTATCCAACGCCCCTCACTCTCCGAGGCGGAAAGCCAAATTGCATATTCATCATTGCTTTCACGTAACTGAGCTATATTATTTACCGTTCCGGATACAGCAAACATTATATACCATTCCGAAAATCGTCTGGCGCGGTACAAATGATATTGCCAGCTTGAGTCATTTATATCGCCAATAATATCAAAGCCTTGCTCCTCAAAAAGCTTTATATATTTAGAAATTGCCTCATTGTTTTCATGAAAATACTGTTCTGCCTGAGCATGAATAAGCTGTTCTTCCAAATACAGTTTGCGGGCATAAAGCTCCAAATATTGCTCGTTCATCTCAATTTGTTTTTTGCC
Source organism: Clostridia bacterium (assembly GCA_017462385.1). Lineage (GTDB taxonomy): Bacteria > Bacillota > Clostridia > Oscillospirales > CAG-272 > UMGS1002. Next base: position 49,242 of record JAFTRE010000021.1, read on the forward strand.
CATACCGCTGTCTCGCAATGCTTTTTCGAGATTGGATATTTGAACGTCCAATTTCCCGCTTTCCGCAGACCATTCGTTGATCGTTTTCCCTTGGTATACATAATTGAAATATGCACGGCTGACGGCGATGTTATCATAATCTTCGGGCAACGGCTCATAAACATACACAAGAAAATACATAGTTTCATTTGGCTCGGAGGTACTTACGAGCGCTTCTGCCAAGGGCGTCAGAGATGTTGTGCCAAGCACAGGCGGCATATCCCACTTAAGTGGACAATAATTTTCGATCTGTTTATATTTGGTTTCGATCGGCGGCTGTGAGGGCTGGTCGATAGTCGTTTGCGATGAACTGTCTGTAGCCATACTGACCGTAGTGGTTTCAACAGTGTCAGGTGGCTCGGATGTGTTGATCGGCGTTGTAGAGTCCGAATTGTCATTTGCAGGGCTGTCCGTATGGCAACCAAACAGCAGTGAAATAATCAGTATCAGGGTCAGCGGTATTTTTAAACGATTAATGTTTTTCATGTTCAAAACCTCCTTATACTTGTTTTATGGATCAAAAAAAGCATAATGCTGCCGTTTGTGCATTATGCGTTTACTTTCACGGTAATGTCGGGGGCAGTCGAAAGACAATAAACGCACGAAAGCATATTTGTGTGTTCGTCGCCGAGGGCTACCTCTATGGTTTTATTATACGACACTGCCTTCAAAATGTCAACAGTTTTTTGCTTGAAAATGGTATTTTGGCACTTTAAATAAAAATATCCACTTAATTTTGTAAATGCTGACGGCGCGCATATTTTGACGCACAACAGCATCGTACCGTACGGCATCTTAACATAAAAACACGGTATTTATATTCCAAATCATTGACATTTTTTTATTCACATGATATAATATCCTCGCACTATATTCGGCAAGACCGAAACAGTAGCAGGAGGAAAATTTAATATGAAAACAAAGCACACCCAAAACATTCGCCGTATGGTCTCAATGGCAATACTGATTGCTATTGTCATCATTTTGCAAGCTGCAATTGCAATTCCGCTCGGCCCGTTTACCATCACACTAACATTGGTACCTATCATTATTGGCGCTATCATTTACGGCCCTGTGGCAGGCGCAATTCTGGGAGGCATATTCGGAATTGTAGTCTGTATTCAAGTAGTCACCGGTGCCGCAGGTCTATATTCTTTCATGATGTTTGAATACAGCCCCGTACTCACATTGGCAATATGCATTATCAAGGGTGCCGCAGCCGGTTTGGTATCAGGACTTATTTATAAGTTGTTAGCCGCAAAGCAACATAACAAATTAGGTGTTATTTTGTCTGCCATTGCTTGCCCTATTGTCAACACCGCCATATTTGCCATTGCGCTTCTTGCTTTTTACGGAAATCTTACAACCACTTGGGCTATGGAAAATTCCTACGCATCCGTTTTCACATTTATCATAATGTTTATGATAGGCTTGAATTTTGTGGTTGAGTTCGCAATAAATGTTTTGCTCATACCCGCAGTTCTCACCATAATCAAGGCTGTCAAGCGCCAAATATCAAGATGAAAAATATAATTCTCACAATAGATTGCGGCAACACGCACACCACTCTCGGCTGTGTTGACTGTGACAAAAACGTCACCGCCGTCTGCCGCATACCTACCGACCGCGTCGACACCGAATTCGGCTACGCGGCAAAAATAAAACAAATACTTGACCTGAAAAATATCGCCCTCGACAGCATCGAGGGCGCGGTCATTTCCTGCGTTGTCCCGCCTGTGACCGACGTGCTCGCGCGCGCCGTCAAGCTGATAACCGGGCATGACGCGCTGGTCATCGGCGCGGGCATCAAAACGGGGCTTCACATCTGCATCAACGATCCCGGCACCGTCGCCTCCGACCTTGTCGCCGCCGCAGTCGCGGCAAAGGAGCAATATCCTCTGCCCTGCATCATAATCGACATGGGCACGGCAACCACCGTCACCGCCGTTGACGAAAAAGCGCGCTTTATCGGCGGCGCTATCTTCCCCGGTGCAGGTATATCGCTCACCGCCCTCGCTCACAACACGGCACTTCTGCCGCATATCGAAATACAGCCGCCGAGCAAGGTCGTCGCCACCAACACTGTCGACTGCATGCGCTCGGGCATAGTTTACGGCACTGCAGGTGCCGTTGACGGTATACTGGATCACTTCGCCGAGGAGCTCGGCGAGCCCGCCAGCATCGTTGCAACGGGCGGCATCAGCTCGCTTATCTGCCCCCATTGCCGCCACAACATCACCCTTGACGACACATTATTGCTCAAGGGTCTGCGCTCCATTTGGGATAAAAATCAAAAAACATCCAAAGACCGCTGACGAAATAAGGAGTAAAATATCAAAATGAGCAGAACACTTTTGACCGGCGTTGCCTATCACGGCAACCGCATGCCCTCTCATGTCCGCGCCGACATGGCGGAGATCGCCCGCGCGGACATGGACATCGTTGTACATATGCTTTCCCACACCGACTGGGAGCGCCACAAAACTGTCATGAAGGACATTATCGCCATCACCGAGGACGCAGGTCTTGAGGTGTGGGTGGACAACTGGGGCATCGGCGGCTCGCCCGGCGACGTCTCCCATTTTCTCGCCTACTACCCCGACAGCCACATGATATACTCAAACGGTCAGATGCACCCTTATCAGGCATGCCTCAACAGCCCCGATTACCGCAAATTCGTCAGGGAATGGCTTGATACCGTCGCCGAGATCGGCGGCAAGACCGTCTTTTGGGACGAACCGCACATTCCAACAAAGCTTTTCGGTGACACCCGCGCGTTCTGCTGCTGTTGTCCAACCTGCCGTCGGCTTTTTGAGGAAAAATACGGTCACCCCATGCCCTCCATACTCACTCCCGAGGTCGAGGAGTTCCGCACAGACAGCATAATCGACTATTTCCGTGACGTTACTGAGTATAGCAACTCGCTCGGGCTCTATAATGCCGCCTGCATCATGCCGGGCGCAAACCACGGTATCAGTCTCGAATCCGTGGGCAAGCTCGCCGACCTGCCCTATATGCAGAATATCGGCTACGATCCCTATTGGTACAACAAAAAGGGCGCGAACGCTTATGAATATGTCTACAACGGCACAAAGCAAGCTATTGACATCAGCAATTCGTTCGGCAAGCAGCACAACATCTGGATACAGACCTACAATGTCCCCCGCGGGCGCGAGGAGGAGATAATCGAAGGCACCGCCGCCGCTTATGACGCAGGCGCGCGCTGCATTCTCGCGTGGGGCTATCGCGGAAGTGAGTCCAACGACTACCGCGCCGCTAACCCCGACCGCACATGGGCAATGACTGTTGAAGCCATGCGCCGCATACGCGCCGTCGAGCGCGACCGCATCTGGGCGGAAAACAGGAAGAAATATCAATGACAAGCTTTGTTCTTATCACATTTATAATAATACTTTTCACACTGCAATCCCTGCTGTGTAAAAAATATTCGGACGCCTATCCGGGGAACCCCGCCATGGCATCCCCCGTATTCACCGTCGTCAGCGGACTGACCGTTGTGCTCGTCTCGCTCACACTAATGCGCTTCTCTTTTGATGCGTCAGCCCTCACTGTAGTGCTCGGCATCATAAACGCGCTTGCCCTAGTGGGCTACAATACCAGCCTTATCAAGGCATCGCAATCGGGACCGTATTCGGTGCTCATGGTGTTCTCGCTCGCGGGCGCCATCGTCATACCCGCTATTATTGCAACTGTCGTCTTTCACGACGGGCTGTCATGGCTCAAGGCACTCGGTATACTCATCGTAATCGCCTCGGTATATATGGTCAGCTACCGCCGCGGCGAGCGGACATCAAGCAGTAAGTGGTTTATTCCCTGCTGTCTTGTTTTGGGGCTATGCAACGGAGCGTACGGCACACTGCTTGACATTCAGCAACGGCTGACAGGTGCTGAGCAAAAAGAGGAAATGGTGGCTATCACATACGCTGTCGCGGCACTGCTTTCGATCCTTATTCTGACGGTTCAAAACAAAAGCAACACCATGCGGGTGTTCAAGCAAAGCAAAAGATCGCTTATATACCTCATTACCTGCTCGCTCGTAGTGGCATCGGCGATACATGTCATGGTCTACATACTGCCGCTGGTAAATGTCACTATGCTTTACACGATGGATAACGCCGGAGTGCTATTGCTCAGTGTGCTGTGCTCCTGCATTATGTTCCGCGAAAAGCTTTCCGCGCTCAATATCATTGGCTGTTTAACCATGTGCGGGGCTCTTGTAATGGTGGCAATGTTTTAATATAAACAAAAGAGGCTGTCTCAAATTGAAAATTTGAGACAGCCTCTCGTATTTTATTCCTCGGTAGGAGCCTGGGGCTGTTCTGCGGGAGCCTCAGCTGCTGCGGGAGCTGCGGGCATGCAAAGCAGAAGAATACCTGCAATCAGGTTCACAAAAAGCAGGGTGCAGACTTTCCATCCGGTAGTCATCTGTCCTTTTTTCATTTTGCTGAGCGCGATGATGCCAAATACAAGGGGAAGTACATACCAGAAGCCGGCAATCATGCCAATGATGATAAATACTTTTGCAGCGGTTTCCATAGGGTTTTCCTTTCTTGATCAAAAAATGTCTTTTTACGGTGTCCCGTATATACATTATATTGTATATTTCGCAATTTGTCAATAGCATATTTGTGCCAAATTATAATTTTTGTAAGAGATCGGGGAGCGCTTTGCGCTCCCCTTTTTATCGGTTTATTTAATCCGCGAATATCTGCTGAACAGGCTTGCCGTCACGGAATATCCAGACCTTTTCAAAATCAAAGCCCGTAACATCCTCGGAATTCAACGGCTTGCCCAGGTCAAGGGTATAGCAACAGGTCTCGCCGTAATTAAGGTAAGAATATTCACATAACTGCTTCAACGCCTCTTTGTCACCGTCAAAAGCATTGAGTAATATCGCGTATATCTCGGATCTTTCCGCATGCGAGGCCGTGGGATCAAAGATATACCATACGTGCTGATTTTCAAGATCCATTTTTCCGCCCGTCATATTGTTAAGCTGTTCCAGCATCGTCATAAGCTCTGCCAACGCTCTTTCATTGTCGGCCAAAGCGTCTATATCCTTTTTCAGATAATACGCACAGAATTTCTTATAATCAAAATTATCCTTTCCATATTTACTCAGCAGCTTTTCTCTGATAAACTCAAAGGTTTCTTCATCTATAATAAGCGGGAAGCTGTCGGACACATCCTTGACGGTGATATTATCAGTTCCCGTCCAATAAAACTTGCCCTCCAAGCTATTATTCACCTCGCCCGAGAACCAAGAGGTAATACAAGACTGACAGTAGCCTACAACGCCGCCCACCATGAGCGTCACGGCATCGTCACTGCTGTCGTCAAGTCCCGTACCGCCGACGTTTATTTGAGCATTGTTTACATAACAGGAGTCCACATAATTTGCTTGACCACAAAGACCGCCTATCATTATATCATAGCGCCAAAGCGACTCAGGCGTGTTGTCTTGCATACCGTACTCGATATCGACCGTAAGTCCGTCAACATAGCAGGCACCGACAAAGTTTGCCGCCGACGAAACAGCCCCCACATAAAGATCTTTATATCCTGTGCCGTCCCTTTGAACGGTTATCTCGCAGTTCTCTATGCCGAGATTTATGACTGTAGTTACTCCGCCGAAAAGTCCGCATTTATAGCCGCGTTCGTCGGGTATAAGCCTCAGGTTGCGAATAACGTACCCATTGCCGTTAAACGTCCCTAAAGAAGTATGCGCCACAGCGGTTTCGCCGTTACTCATTTGATAATAATGTGTGAGTTCGATGGGTTTTATACCGCCCTCGCATATACCGCCAGCAGCGTAATCCTCGTCGGTAAAGGTAATGTCATTCATCAAAATATATTTCGTCGCCGGCTTCTCATCGCCGCGATTGCTCATCGCCAGCAGGTCCTCTTTAGTATATATTCCGACATACCCCTCGGGAACTACGGTCAGCTGTTGAGTGTTTTCGGTAATACGGCTGTCGTTGATAATCTTAACTATCATTGGAACTGCCGTTGCCGCCGCAACGCCGAATACCATGCAACAGCATAAAATAACAGATATCGCCATAGCTCCGAGGCGCTTATTCGCTCTCGGCGCGTGCGAGCAAGCTGCTTTTTGCACGCTCGCGGCGGGAAGTATTTTTTCAATAGCGGGAGTCTCTATCTTCGCTAAATCTTTTTTGAACATTTTTTCGTGTTTCATCTCAATTTCTCCTTTCGTAAAGGTCAATTCAGGTAATAGGGCTTCAGCTTTTCAAGCGCGCGGCGGTACCGCTTCTGACACGCCGCGGTGCTGATGCCGATAAGCTCTGCTATCTGCTTGTGCCTCATGCCGCCGTCCAGCTTCAGGACCACTATCTGCCGCTCGGTCTCATCCAGCAGACTCAGCGCTTCAAGCGCGGTAAGGCAGGGGGCGTCGGTGTCGTCGGAAACATCGGGAACATACTCCGTGGGGCACTCGCGTCGGCGGCGGTTCAACAGATTAATCGAAAGGTTGCGCGTCACTGTCAAAATAAAGGCTATCGCATTGCTGCCGTGACGGTAAGCATGAGCCTCGGCGGCAAGCCTTACGAATGTATCCTGCATGATGTCCTCTGCCGAGTGGGTGTCCCGAAGAACGGACAGCGCAAGCATATATATGCGTCTGCCAAGCTTGCTGTAGATATCTTCAAGTGCGCTCATGTCGCCGCTCGCGAGTCGGCGCAGTGCGTTATCACATTGCTGATTTAAGAAAACATCCATATTCGTCCCTCCTCTGCTGTTTTCCGTTCGACTTCACCTACTAAACAATCGAACCTACTCTTTTCGGACATGAAATCAAAACTTTTTCAAAAAAATATATCATATCCACCCAAAAAGGCAATGTTATGGAGCGGAGGCTGTCTCAAATTGAAAATTTGAGACAGCCTCTCGTGTAAAGAAACTGACGGTAGGGTTTTACACCGGGAATTTGCGGTTTTCGCGTGTTTTAACACGCAAAAATGGCGGCGTTCCGCCGCTTCGCCGAAACCGGGGGCTTGGTGGGCCCAA
>JAFTRE010000022.1 GCA_017462385.1 Clostridia bacterium
AACACGCCCCTACGGCGCTGTTTCAAAATAAAAGCCGACACCGTCAAAGGCTCTCCCTATGGGAGAGGCTATTTATGGTGGCGTTCGCCAGCCACATCTATTTAATTCACCGTCACCGTATACCGTAGGGCGCTGTTTCAAACTAAAAGCCGACACCGCCAAAGGCTCTCCCTGGGGGAGAGCTGTCGCCAAAGGCGACTGAGAGGGTAAGATCGATGCCAATAAACGCCCTCTCCGTCGCGGCGAGCCGCGAACCTCTCACAGAGTGAGAGGCTATTTGTAATGGCGTTCGCCGCCCAATCTATTTAATTCACCGTCACCGTATACCGTAGGGCGCTGTTTCAAACTAAAAGCCGACACCGCCAAAGGCTCTCCCTGGGGGAGAGCTGTCGCCAAAGGCGACTGAGAGGGTAAAATCGATGCCAATAAACGCCCTCTCCGTCGCGGCGAGCCGCGAACCTCTCACAGAGTGAGAGGCTATTTATGGTGGCGTTCGCCGGATACCGTTTAATTTACCGTCCCCATAAAATATGCCCGCTGACATTTCACAATGTCAGCGGGCTTTTAACATATTTTAATGCTTTAATTATGCCGTTCAAATTCGGCAAACTGGCTGTTATACATCGCGGCGTAAAAGCCGTTTTGCGCCAGGAGCTGCTCGTGAGTTCCCCTCTCAACTATACTGCCCTCGTGCATGACAAGTATCAGGTCCGCCTGCTTGACCGTCGACAGCCGATGCGCGACGACAAAGCTTGTCCTGCCCTGCATCATGCTTGACAGCGCCCTTTGTATCTTATGCTCGGTACGGATATCGATGGACGATGTCGCCTCATCAAGTATCAAAACGGGCGGCGGCGACAGCATTATGCGCGCTAAGCATATAAGCTGCTTTTGCCCCGCGGACAGATTGTCGCCATTCTCACTTATCACGGTATTATACCCATCGGGCAGGCGGCGTATAAACGAATGCGCGTGTGCCGCGCGGGCGGCATCGATGATCTGCTCGTCGGTGGCATCGGGGTTACCGTAAGCAATATTTTGCTTGATAGTGCCCGAGTGCAGCCAGGTATCCTGCAAGACCATGCCGATATTTTTGCGAAGCGTCGCGCGATCCAGCGTCTTGATATCAACGCCGTCAAAATATATCGCACCGCTGTCCACATCGTAAAAACGCATGAGAAGATTTATAAGCGTCGTTTTTCCGCAGCCCGTGGGGCCCACGATGGCAATTCGCTGTCCGGGCTCGGCTTTCAGGCTGATATTATTCAGCACAGGCCTGTCGGGCAGGTAACGAAAGCTGACGTTTTTCAGCTCCACCCTGCCACGAGCCGACGCCGGTGCGTTGTTTGCCTCGCTCTCATGTGACTCCTCGGGTTGATCCAGCAGACCGAAGACGCGATCGACACAGCGAAGTGCATTTTGAACCTCTGTTATAACGCCGCTTATCTCGTTAAAGGGATGCGCATAATGTCCAGCATGGCTGATAAACACGCTCAGCTGACCTACCGTAATGCCTCCGCCGACAGCAAACACCGCACTGGCGGCGCACACGCAGGCATAGATCACCGAGTTCACCACACGGGTGCAGGGGTTTGCGAGGCTGGAGAAAAATGTCGCCTTGAGCGCCGACTTGCCCAACCGCTCGTTTACCTCGTCAAACTCGGCTACCGAGCGTTTTTCATGGCTGTAAGCATGTATCACCTGCTGACCGTCCATCAGCTCGCTTATAAGCGCGGTTTCCTCGCCTCTTATCTCCGCTTGCTCTATAAAATGGCGGCGGGTCTTTTTGGCCACATACGCCGTGACCAGCATGGAAAAGGGTGTCAGCGCCACGACGATGAGCGTTATGATGATGTTATAGTGCAAAAGTATGGCAAGCGTGCCGATGATCGTGAGCAGACCCGAAAGCATATGGGAAAATCCCGTAAAAAAGCCCTCGGAGAACACGTCAACGTCGCTTATTATACGGCTGACCACATCTCCTGTCGGCTGTGTGTCGAGGTAGGACAGCGGCAGGCGGTGCGTTTTTTCGGTAGCTTCGTCTCGCAGGTCGCGCCCCACCTTGCAAATTATCTCATGGTTTGAAACCTCCATAAAATAATGCGCCACGGCGGCAAGCAGTGTTGCAATAATAATATAGACAACGTAGCGCCAGACGCCGTCAAACAGCACCTTGCCCGCGCCTATCATATGGTCGATGGCATCTCCCCAGAAAATGGGTATGAGCAGCTCGCTTGCAACATGAACGAGCGTGCACAGCCCGCTTATCACGGCATATCCCCAATATGGCTTTATATATCGTGCGGAGCGGCGAAGCGTTCCTATCTTTTTGCTGATACGTTTTCTCATTGCCAGCCCTCCTCGGGAACATCGCTGTTATGATGTATCTCGCGATACACCTCGCAACTCTCGAGCAGCTGCTCATGACTGCCCTCTCCGACAAGACGTCCGTCATCCAGAACGAATATTTTGTCGGCATAGCGTATAACCGGTGTGCGCTCGCTGACTATTATAAGCGACATATGCTCGGGCAGCTGTGACAGACGCTCGCGAAGCGCCGCGTCGGTGGCATAGTCCAGTGACGCCGAGCTGTCGTCAAGTATAAGTATGTCGGGGTTGGTCACAAGTGCTCTCGCGATAGCCAGACGCTGCCGCTGTCCTCCCGAGAGGTTGCGCGCGCCCTGCTCTATGACAAAGTCAAGTCCGCCCTGCTTTTCCCGCACGAACTCGCTCGCCCGCGCCATATCCAGCGCGCGCCACATCTGCTCGTCGGTGGCGTCGGGTTTACCAAAGGTGAGATTGGAGCGCACAGTACCGCGGAACAGCCAGGGAGTCTGAAGTACCATGGCGACGCGGCGGTGAAGCGCGGCCTTTTCCCAATCGACAACGGGCACGCCAAGAACCTCTATCTTGCCCTCGCTTGCGTCATAAAAACGGGTTATGAGCGAGACCAACGACGACTTTCCGCTTCCCGTCGAGCCTATAATGCCGACCGTCTCACCTCGCTTGATGCTCAGCGTTATGTCCGACAGTGCGTCGTCCGCCTCCTCGGCATATCTGAAGCTGACGCCCTCAAAGTGCACGGCGTCATCTGTTTCGGCGGGCTGAGTTACGCTTCCGTAGGTAAGCGAGCTTTTGGTGTTCAGCACGGCATTTATACGTCCCATGCCGGCGACGGTCTTGCCCATCAGCACGACAAGCTGTGCCAGCTTAACAAGCTCCTCGAGTATATGTGTGAGGTATTCGACCAGCGCAATAATATGTCCCGACAGCAGTATGCCGCCGTTTACCTGCCCGGCGCCTATCCAGAGAATGAGCACGATGCCGATATTTATGGTAATGTGCGTCAGCGGATGCAGAACAGCGCCGATATGTCCGACATGAAGCTGTGCATGGGTCAGCTCATGGTTGACGTGCTTGAAACTCTCTTCCTCGCTCGCCTCACGCCCGAACGCGCGCACGACGCGCACGCCCGTCAGCGTTTCACGCGTTGAAACGGTGACATCGTCCAGCTTTTGCTGTGCATGTGTGTACATAGGGGTGGTTATTTTCATAATCACGAAGATTATCAGCGTCAGCACGGCGACCACGCCCACAAACACCAGTGCGGCGGTAAGGTTGATGGTAAACGCCATAACCACCGAGCCGAAAACGATGATGGGACTGCGCAAAAACAGCCGCAAAAACATATTGATGCCGGTCTGGACTTGTCCAACGTCCGAAACCATGCGCGTTATAAGCGTCGAGCGGCCCAGCTTGTCTATTTCCGCGGAGCTGAGCTGCTCAATATGACTCATAAGGTCATGGCGCAGGCCCGTCGCGGTAGAGACAGCGGCGCGGGCGGCAAAATACTGTGCGATTATACTGCACGCCAAGCCGCCCAGACCCATAGCTATCATAATACCGAAGCGGCTGATGATAAACGCGCGGTCGCCCTCGGCGATACCTACGTCTACTATTTGCGCCACTATCATGGGCACCATGAGGTCAAGCACCGCCTCGATCATTTTGAAAAACGGTGCAACAACGCTATGCGCACGATATTTTCTTAAGTAGGGCAATAGATACTTCAAAGTATACACCTCACAAAACAGACACGGCGCAACATAAAAATGTTACGCCATAATCTGTTGATGATTTTAAATTATCAGTTCTCGTCGTCCTCGAACGCGTCAAGAACCGCCAGCTTTTCGCCGCATGCGGGGCATACAAGATCTTCGACATCGACGTCACAGCCGAAATTGATGGTCTCGCCGCAAGCGGGACACTCGATCTCACAGCAATCGTCGTCGCAGCAGCAATCGCAATCGTCATCGTCGCAATCGCAGCAGTCGCAATCGTCGCCGTAAATTGTCTCCTCGACAGCGCCCAGATCCTCGTCGATCTCCTCGATATAATCGTTGAGATATTCGATGTCCTCGTCAACCTCGGCGAGCTTTTCGGCCATGTCGCCGCAAAGATCGATGAGAGCGGCGATCAGCTTGCCCTCTGCGGACTCCTTGTCGTAGCTCAGGCCGTCTGCGAGGCCTTTCAGATATACTGCTTTTTCGTTAATAGTCATGTTAATTGATTTCCTTTCTTAATTTAAGCTCTGGACAGATATTCACCTGTACGGGTGTCGATCTTGAGCACGTCGCCCTCGTTGATAAACAGCGGGACCTTGATAACGGCGCCGGTCTCGAGAGTTGCGGGCTTGAGAGTGTTGGTCGCGGTGTTGCCTGCGAAGCCGGGGTCGGTCTGAGTTACCTCAAGCTCGACAAATGTGGGAGGCTCAACGTCAAATACGTTGCCCTTGTAGGAAATGATCTTGCAAATCATCTCTTCCTTAACGAACTTGAAGCTGTCGGGAAGCTGGTCTGCGTTAAGAGGCAGCTGCTCGAAGGTCTCAAGATCCATGAAGTAGTAGAGATCGCCGTCGGTGTAAGAATACTGCATGTCCTTACGGTCGATATAAGCATTCTCAAACTTGTCTGTAGGCGAGAAAGTGCGCTCAACGACCGCGCCCGAGATAACGTTCTTTATCTTGGTACGAACGAAAGCCGCGCCTTTACCGGGTTTTACGTGCTGGAATTCGATGATCTGGTATACGCCACCCTCCATCTCGAAGGTGATACCGTTTCTGAAATCGCCTGCTGTTACCATAATATACCTCCAAATCGTATATCTTTATTCAGTATTTGTGTGCAAAGATTGCACATCATCATAGTTAATTTATATTTTACTACAAATCTTCGCACTTTGCAATAGTTTTTTCACAATTTATCGCTCCGAATACAAATTTTCTTTCAAATTTAATATGATTGTTGAAATCGGAGGCGTTATGTGGTATACTGAATAATAATATATTTAAAATTTGGGGGATGGACATGTTTTCGACAGTATACGGCGCAGGACTTTTCGGTATAGACGGCTTTATGGTCACAGCCGAATGCGATTTTCGCGACCGTATGTCGGGCTATGAGATAGTAGGTCTGCCCGATGCCGCCGTCAAGGAGGCAAAGGAGCGCGTGTGCGCCGCCTGCGAGAACAGCGGCTTTCCCTTTCCCGGTCAATCCATCACGATAAATCTCGCCCCTGCCGACCGCCGCAAGGAGGGCTCAGGCTTTGACCTGCCCATTCTGCTGGGACTGCTGCGCTGTATAGGCGCGGTTCCGCTCGAGGTCGACCTGTCGCACCGCGCTTTTGTGGGCGAGCTGTCGCTTTCGGGCGAGCTTCGTCCCGTGCGCGGAATACTGAGCATGTGCGCCGCGGCAAAAGAGGCGGGCATAAAAGAATTTTACGTCCCCGCGCAAAACGCGGCGGAGGCGGCGGCTGTCGAGGGCATCGACGTTTACGCCGTAAAAAACGTGCGTCAGCTTATCTCGCATCTGAGCGGCAAGGAGCCGATGTCACCTGTGCGGAGCGAGCCTTTTGCCGAGGATGGCGCCACGGTCGGCACGCCCGACTTTGCCGACGTAAAAGGACAGTTTCTCGCCAAGCGGGCTATGGAGATCGCCGCCGCGGGCGGGCACAATATACTTCTCATCGGTCCTCCCGGCACGGGAAAATCCATGATGGCAAAGCGACTTCCCACCATTCTGCCGCCGCTGACGTTTGCGGAGGCGATCGAAACTACCAAAATACACTCCGTGGCGGGTACGCTGACGGGCAACACCTCGCTGCTTCGCCACCGCCCCTTCCGCTCGCCGCACCACACCATGTCGGCGGTCAGTCTGGTCGGCGGCGGCATTTACCCCATGCCCGGCGAAATATCGCTGTCTCACAACGGCGTGCTGTTTTTGGACGAGCTGCCCGAGTTCCCCAAGCAGGTGACCGACGCGCTGCGTCAGCCGCTGGAGGACAGGCAAGTTACCATTACCCGCGCCAACGGGCGCGTGACTTTTCCGTGCTCCTTTATGCTCGTCGGGGCCATGAACCCCTGTCGGTGCGGCTATTTCGGGCATCCGACCCGCCGGTGCACCTGCCGTCCCGATGACGTCAAGCGCTACATCTCGCGCATCAGCGGTCCCTTGCTTGACCGCATGGACATCCAGATAGAAATGCCCTCGCTTTCTTACGACGAAATATCCTCGGCGGCTCCTGCGGAATCGTCCGCCTCCATTCGCGAACGCGTTGTCGCGGCGCGGGAATTTGCCGCAAAAAGGACGGGTGGCCGCATTTTTTGCAACGCCCAGCTTGACGCTGCGGGTATTCGCGAATTTTGCGTCACAGATGCGGACGCCTCGGCCATACTTCGCTCGGCTTACGACACGCTGGGGCTTTCCGCCCGCGGCTACGACCGTACTCTGCGCGTTGCCCGCACTATCGCCGACCTCGACGCAAGCGAGCTCATCCGCGCTCCTCACATCGCCGAAGCTATCCAGCTCCGGTCTCTTGACCGAAAATATTGGAATAATTAATAATGCGGGGCGCCGCCCCGCGCCCTGTTGGGGAACTTTTTGAAAAAAGTTCCCCAAACCCCTCAAAAACTTTTGGGGAATGGGCGGGGGTAAGCAAAGATTTTCAGCTTGTCCCTCGATAATTCAGCACCGACTTGCTTCGCATTCGGTGCCCATCCGGAATATATAATAAAAATTTGCTTTTCGCCCCGCGAAAAGCTACCATAGCGTTTCGGGCATCAGCCCGAAACTCTTCACGCGCTCGGAGAGCGCACTTCACGTTCCAAAAAACACTTCACGTTTGCAAAGCAAACACATCACTCGCGCAAAGCGCGAATTTCACTGCACCATTGGTGCCCCGGGGGTTTTATGCTTTTCTCCTCTCTTGAATTTCTCTTTCTATTCATGCTTATAACTGTCCCACTGTACTTCCTCTGCCCCATGCGCTGGCGCAATGTCGTCCTGCTGGCGGTCAGTCTTATTTTCTACGGCTGGGGCGAGCCGCTTTATGCCTTTTTGATGATGTTCACCATCGCCGTCGACTATGTTTTCGGCTGGCTGATCGAGGTCAAGCGCGACAATGCCAAAGCCGCCAAACGACTGCTTATCGCCGCCGTCATCGTCAACCTCGGCATACTCGGCTTTTTCAAGTACGCCGACTTTATCATTAACAATATACGTCTTATTCCCGGCCTTGACTTTATCAAGCCTATGGGGCTCAGCCTGCCTATCGGTATCTCGTTCTATACCTTCCAGGCGCTTTCCTACGTCATCGACGTTTACCGCTCCGATGCGCACGCGCAGAAAAACATTGTCAATTTCGGCGCTTACGTCACGCTTTTCCCCCAGCTTATCGCGGGTCCCATCGTGCGCTACAAGGACGTTGACGACCAGCTCTCCGAGCGGGAGCATTCCGTGCTTTTGGCGGCGAGCGGCGTGCGTACCTTTGTTGCGGGACTTTGCAAAAAGGTCCTGCTTGCCAACATGGCGGGCGAGCTTTGGAGCACATACGCAAAGCTTCCCGCAGGCGAGCTGACCGTTATCGGCTCGTGGTTCGGCATAATTTGCTATTCTTTCCAGCTTTATTTCGACTTTTCGGGCTATTCCGACATGGCTATAGGTCTTGGCAAGATATTCGGCTTCCGCTTTCTCGAAAACTTCGATTATCCTTATATTTCAAAGAGTATCACCGAATTCTGGCGGCGCTGGCATATCTCGCTTTCAAGCTGGTTCCGCGAGTATGTTTATATTCCGTTGGGCGGCAACCGCCGCGGCGTTGCACGCACATATATCAACCTTTTCACCGTCTGGCTGCTGACGGGCATCTGGCACGGCGCTAACTGGAATTTCGTGCTTTGGGGCGTTTACTACGCCGTCCTGCTCATAATCGAAAAAGCCTTTCTCGGCAAGCTTATCGCAAAGCTCCCGTCCGTTTTCGGACATATATACGCGCTGTTCTTTATCATTATCGGCTGGCTCATCTTCGTGTTTGACGCCTCCGAGGCGCACCTGACGCTATCCGACGGCGTCCGGTATCTCGGCACCATGTTCGGAGCGGGCGGCGCGTCGCTTATTTCTTCCGCCGACATCTGGGACATCGTCCGCAGTGCGGTTCTGCTGTTTATCATGATATTCGCCGCACTTCCAATAGGCCGCAAAGCATTTTGGCGGGCGTATGAAAAATACCGCGCCATGCACTACGTCAGCGCCGCCGCCTGTGTCGTTATGCTGCTTATCTGCATAGCATATCTTGTAGACTCGTCGTTCAATCCATTCCTGTATTTCAGATTCTAACATCACCAAAAAGAAAAGAGGCGTTTTTCTTGACAGCCCTGCTGTGTCGATTATTCGTCAAAAACCGTAAAAACACGTCCGACCCAGCCGTCCGCCGCGCTTACGGCACTATGGCGAGCATTGTCGGCATCGTGGTCAACCTTATTTTATTCACGGGCAAGCTTGCCATCGGCACGCTTGCGGGCGCGATATCCATCACTGCCGACGCCTTCAACAATCTCTCCGACGCCGGCTCGCAGATAATCTCGCTTGTCTCTTTCCGCATGGCTTCAAAGCCCGCCGACCGCGACCACCCCTTCGGGCACGCCCGAATCGAATACGTCGCCTCCATGATAGTCTCGTTTTTGGTACTCACGGTGGGCTTTGAGCTGCTGACAGGCTCGATCGACAAGCTGATCCACCCCGCGTCGCCCTCGCGCGACAATGTGACCGTCACCGTCTGCGTGCTGGGCGCGGCAATACTTGGCAAGCTGTGGCTGGGTATTTTCAACCGTTCACTTGCCAAAAAAATAGACTCGTCCGTCATGCGGGCGACCGCCGCCGACTCACTCTCCGACGCACTCTCGACCGCGGCGGTGCTTGTCGGCATGATAATTTACATCATTTTCGAATGGGTATGGGTGGACGCCGTGATGGGACTTATCGTCTCGCTTCTCATACTCTGGGCGGGCATCAAAATACTCAATGAGACCAAAAACTCCATTCTCGGCGAGCGTCCGTCCGACGAGATCGTAACGAGCATCCGCGACGTGGTATCAAGCTATCCCGACGCGCTGGGCATTCACGACATGGTGGTGCACAATTACGGCCCCGGACGCACCATTGCCTCGCTTCATGTCGAGGTGGACGGCAAGGGCGACCTTTTCGCGCTTCACGACACGATAGACAACATAGAAAAACAGCTTGTCCGCGAGCTGGGCATCGAGGCGACTATACACATGGACCCCATCGTCACCAACGACGTGCAGGTTCAAAAGCTGCGCACACTGACCGCCGAGGCGGTCGGCGGCATTGACGAGCGACTGCACATTCACGACTTCCGCTGTGTCATCGGTCAGACGCATACAAATCTTATCTTCGACATTGCCGCGCCTTATGAGCTGAAAATATCGAACAGCGAGCTGTGCGACGCCGTGGACGCCGCCTTAAAGCGCCTCGACGCGCGCTTCAACACCGTCATCACGGTGGATAGAGAGTAAAAAAGCCTTCTCCTTGAGGAGAAGGTGCTGAGCGCAGCGAAGCGGATGAGGTGTAGGATGCGAAGCATCCGTTGTTTCAAAATATGCATAAAAATTTAACGCCACCTGCGGTGGCTACACCTCATCCGTCTCCTTCGGAGCCACCTTCTCCTCAAGGAGAAGGCTGATGAAAAACGCCTGACTTTAAAAATACGATCCTCCTCATACAACCTGCCGATCTATGGGCATAATAAACCGTAGGGCGCTGCCCCAATAAAAAACACGGAGAAATTTATTCCATGCCCATAATCGAAATAAACGAAAGCAACTTCGGCGAGCTTGAGCGCGCGGACAAAGCCGCGCTGGTTGAGTTTTACGCCCCCTGGTGCGCGTCCTGCCGCGCGCTATCTCCTACGCTCGAGCGCTTCGCCGAGCACCACCCCGACCTTGCCGTATGCAAGATCAACACAGACACAAGCCCCACACTTGCGGGCAGATTTAAAATAATGAGCATACCCACGCTTATTTATATGCGCGGCGGCGAGGTTGTCTCCCGCTCGGTGGGCGGAGTCGGACTCCGCGCGCTGGAGGAGCTGGTAGGTCTCGGCTCGCCCGCAAAATAAAACAAATATCAGGAGAAACATCATGACAAAAAACAGAGCGGATATCCCCGAAAAATACAAATGGGACATGACAGCTGTCTATCCCGATCTTGAGGCGTTCGAGGCGGATTTTGCCCGCGCCGAGGCGCTCATCGCCGAATACGGTCGCCACGAGTCCACCATGCTGAGCTCGCCCACCTCTCTTTGTGCCGCCTTTGACGATTATTGCACCATCTGCCGCATCGTCGAAAAGCTAAACGAATACGCCGCACGCGGCTTTGACGTTGACACCTCCGTCAACTCCATGCAATCACTTTCCGCTCGTGTCATCGACCTGTTTCGCCGTCTGGGCGCCGAATCCTATTTTTTGACGCCTTATCTGCTAAAACTCGACATCGAAACACTTGAAAAATGGTACGCGGACTGCCCCGAGCTGCAAAAATACCGCCGTCTTATCGAGCTTGAGCTTCGCCGCAAGCCTTACACGCTGTCCGACGAATGCGAAAAACTGCTTGCGGATATGTGCACGGGTCTTGGCGGTCAGGACGACATCTACAGTCTTTTGACCGACTGCGACATGAAGTTCGGCAAGATACGCGGCGAGGACGGCAAGCCCGTCGAGCTGACCGACTCGACCTATATCCCGCTCGTCATGAGCCGCGACCGTCGCGTCCGCCGCGCCGCCTTCAACAAGCTTTATGAGGGCTATTCTCAGTTCGGCAACACCATAGCGACCGTGCTCAACAGCTTTATAAAGCAGCAGTCCACATTTGCCCGCGTTCGCGGCTACGCCTCCTCGCTCGACGCCTCCACATTCGAGGACGAGGTCACGCCCGAAATTTACAACAATCTTATCGACACCGTCAGCAAAAATCTGCCCGTACTGTTTGAATATTACGAGCTCAAGCGCCGCATGCTCGGGCTGAAAAATCTGCATATGTACGACATCTACCCCCCGCTTGTCGCCGAATTCGACAAGCTTTACAGCTATGACGAGGCAGTCGAGCAGGTGCTGGACACCGTGGCGGTGTTCGGCGAGGAATACCACAGCACGCTCTCGCGCGGACTGCTCACCGACCGCTGGGTCGATGTTTACCCCACCGAAAACAAGCGCGGCGGAGCCTACAGCGCGGGCAGCTATGACACCGACCCGCATATTTTGCTCAACTTCAACGGCAAGATAGACGATATTTCGACGCTCGCGCATGAGGCGGGGCACTCGATGCATTCGTATATGTCGCGCAAATACAATGATTACCACGTCTCGGATTACAAAATTTTCGTCGCCGAGGTGGCGTCCACCGTCAACGAGCTGCTGCTGACCAACAAAAAGCTGCGCGAGTCGCAGGACGACACCGAAAAGCTGTCGCTGCTCAACCATCAAATGGAGACGTTCAAGGGTACTCTGTTCCGTCAGACCATGTTCGCCGAGTTTGAAAAGCTACTTTACGAGCTGGTCGAGCAGGGCGTACCGCTGACAAAGGAGCTTATCAGCGAGCGGTATTACGAAACAGTCAAGAAATATTTCGGGCCGCGCGTCGTCTGCGACAAGCCCATCGCATATGAATGGATGCGAATTCCTCATTTTTATTATAATTTTTACGTCTACAAATACGCCACCTGCATCTCGGCATCGGCATCCATCGTCAAGCGCATCGAGGACGAGGGCGAGGCGTATATCCCGCAATATATCGAGTTTCTCAAATGCGGCGGCTCGCGCTCGCCGCTGGACAGCCTGCGCGTCGCGGGTATCGATATGACCTCTCCCGCCGTTGTCGAGGACGCGGTCGCTTTCTTTGCCGATACGCTGACACAGTTCCGCGAGCTGGCAGAAAAATTGGGAATGATAAAATAAAAACATCGGCGCATAAAACAAAACCGCCCGCTGACATTTTCACTATGTCGGCGGGCTTATTGTATGTTTTTGCGGGCGCCACCATACACCGTAGGGGCGTGCATCGCACGTCCGCAGGTACGCAAAATCCTTATGGTTATCCGTAGGGCGGGCGAACGCCACCACAAATAGCCTCTCCCTATGGGAGAGGTGTCGCGGCAAGCCGCGACGGAGAGGGCGTTTATTAGCATCGATCTTACCCTCTCAGTCGCCTTTGGCGACAGCTCTCCCCCAGGGAGAGCCTTTGGCAGTGTCGGCTTTAGTTGAAACAGCGCCCTACGGTATACAAAAACGCCCGCGGAATTTGGATTTCCCAAATTCCGCGGGGGATTTTGTATTAATTTTGCTTTTGCACCGTTTTGTATTCGTCGTAGAACTTATAATAGGGGCACGCGCGGTTTTGACCCGCAAGAAAACGCACCATTTCGTCCTCATCGAGGTCCATTTGGCAGACGTACTCGCCCCAATCCTCGTCATAATCGTAATACTCGCAGGACTCGCAGTTTGTCTGAAGCGGCTTTACAGCCTTTTTTGCGTTACTTCCGTTTGTCATGGCAGATCAATGGTATAGCCCTCGGGAATGCGGGCCGCCTCCTCGTCATGACGAACTCCGTGATCCATATATCCGCCGCCGAAAGGATTTTTGCGCTTGTTTTTCTTTTTCCCGCCGCCGGGCTCGGAGGGCGGGCAAACATCGCTGTCGTAATAAGCCATCAGGCGCTCCCGAAGCTCGGCAATGTGCGGGTCGGCGGCGTCGTAGCGGTTTTCGGACTCGGGGAACTTGTCAAAATAGTAATATTTGTCCTCAAGTGTGTTGTATATCAGCTTTTCGCGCTCATTTGCGATCATGTATGTACCCGTGGTCTTGTCGTTGTACTGCGAGAACACGTAATCGTGACGTGCAGAGAACAGGTCGATACCGTCAAACTCATCGTCGGCGTATTCAATTCCGCAGGCGGACAGCACCGTGGGCGCGAGGTCGACGAGCGACGCCACGTCGCCGCGGCGGCAAGGCTGCTGACCGGGCATCTTGATCATAAACGGAATGTGCGCGGCGGAGTCAAGCATTGTGCGCTTGCCCATGTTGGCGTAATCGCCCATGCAGTCGCCGTGGTCGGCGGTGAAAATTATCATGGTGTCGTCGTACATGCCGCGCTCGCGGAGTACCTTGATAATTCTTCCGACCTGATAGTCGACGAAGGAGGTGCAGGCATAATAGAAGTTGCGCAGACGGCGAACGGCCAGCGGAGTCAGCCCCAGAACCTCCTCGCAGTCAAACGAGGCATGAAGCAACGGCTTGAGCTCCTTGTAATTTTCGGGGCAGAATATGTCGGGGCCCTCTCCTCTGTAAAGCTTGTTCCAAGGCGCGGGCGGGCAGAACGGCGGGTGCGGGTGAATAAAGGAAGAGAACAGGAAATTGGGGCGCGAGGTATCGCATTTTTCGAGAAACTCAACACTTTTGTCGCCTATCCACTGGGTGGGGTGGTACTCCGCGGGCAGCTGGGAGACCTGGGGAACGTAATACATCTCGCTTCTCATGCCGTTGTAGTCAAATACATTGCGATAGGGCGAGTTCATGATGAATTTGGTGTAATCGTCCTCGAGATTGGTCATCTCCTCCTGCGTGTGGCGCTCGGAGAAGCCCATGTCGCCGTAAAGATCGCGGGAGTTGTGCATTTTACCGACATTGCAGGTGTAAAAGCCCGCGTCGGTCATCATGCCGTAAAAGCCGTTACCGGTGTAGGCGAATTTTTTGTTGTTCTGGTTGTTGCCGGTGCGCGCGGGATAGCGACCTGCCAGCATGGAAAGGCGGGCGGGAACGCAAACGGGCGAGGGCGTCAGCGCGCGGTCGAAAATGACCGAGTCGGCGGCAAGCGCGTCAAGATTTGGCGTCTGGATGTAGGGGTTTCCCATGGCACCCATTGCATCATAACGCATCTGATCGCAAAACAGAACGAGAACGTGTTGAGGTTTGCTCATTTTTGAAGTCAACTTCCTTTCGTTTGTTTGTTTTTCTTAATAAATATAACTATGAGAACAGCCGCCGCTCCTGCCAGCGCGAGCGCGATTGCCGTGGGCAGTATCCACGAATTGTCGGGAGCGCGGTAAAGAACCTCGACATCCTCCGGGACGGTGTTATTCGGAGTAGGGCGCCTTGCGTCATCCAGCGGTGTTGCAATTGTAGTGATGGGCGACTTGACGGGCAGGTCTGCGGGGTCGATGGCGTCGGGATAGGAGTGCACGACGGCAGACTTTTGCAGCTCGCTGTCGTCAAAAAGCGCTACCCAGACGTTGCGGACGCCGTAATAATATTCAATATAGCCCCAATCACGGCCCGCTTCGTCACGGTACACCTTTGATATCTGTCCCGAAATATATCCGGCGTCACCTAACCTTTGGGTGTCGATACCAAAATAAGCGACAACGCCCGAGCCGGGGTAAGTCCAGAAGCAGACAGTTCCTGTGGGCGCGGTGTGGACGGATGCGTCGAAATCAACAAAGGACGCGCCGTGCTGCTGTTCAAATGAAATGTAGTCGTAGACTACCGTTAGCGCAGACATGGGCAGCCAGATGCCGTCCCAGCCGTCTGCGGTGATATGAACACCCCATTCGGTGCCGTCGGCGGCAGTGTAGGCGTGGCTGATGCGGATAAGCGAGCCCGCGGCGACAGGACCGAGCGACTTTTTGTCCTCGGGCGACTTAAACGCTTCGGTTCCCGGTGATTTTACCGTGTAAAGGCGATTGATATAAGTGCATTCTTTGCGATGCGCTTCGAAAAAGCTGTTGCGGTCGGGCTCGATTATAACGTCGGCGCTGACCGAGGGGCACAGAAGTGCGGCGAGCAGAATAAGTACAAGTACAAAAGTGGCGGTCTTTTTCATAAATCCTCCGGATGCCTGAGCATCTTTACAATAATACTACCACAACGCAGGCAAAAAGTCAAGCGCGCGGCGTATATATACAGACGGCGGTGACGGCAAAAAGTTCCCGCGAGAAAAATTTTTCGAAAAATTTTGGTTTTGAGTGAAACTTTTTGATAAAAAATACGACTTATATTATAAAGGACGTGCCACAGCGCAGACGGGAGAAAAGACATGAAGCTCAGAAAAACCATTTTATACATACTTATCGGCATTGTTATCGCGACGGTGCTTTCTGCGCTGATAACGGTCGGCATTCTGGCGCTGGTCGGGCTTGACGAGCTCGGCTGGATAGATTACGGGCGCGCACCCGAGCCCGACCCTTTTGAGGGCGCGCGAATGGTTAGCGGCGAGCCGGAGCGCATTTCCACTATGCGGTACGGAGAACAGAACGATGCGGAGCCGCTTGTGTTCGCCATCAATTCGCGCCGCGAGCTGGACAATTTTATCAAGACTAACACCAAATATTTTTTGCTCGATTTCAAAGCGATATCCACAGGCAACACCGAGAGCTTTGTCGAAGCCACAGCGAAATACGATAAGCAGTATTTTAAGAATAGAATGCTGATCGTCGTGTATTTGAGGGAGGGAAGCGGGTCGATAACGCATTCGATAGAAAAAATGGGGCTGACCGGAGGCAAGTTGCGCATTGCGATAAAAAGAACGTGTCCCGAGGTGTTTACGACCGATGTCAAAGAGTGGTTTATACTTATCGAGCCCGAGGCGGGCGTGAATATCAAGAATGCAGCCAATATTATTGTTGATGTGGGCGGCGTGGTGTATGAAACGAATTAATGCGGACAATGGGTCGGCACGCTTGTGTCGACCCATTGTGAATTATTTTGCCCAAAAGCATTGACAACAGAGTGACGTTGTGGTATAATATTTGGGCAAATCGATCGAGGTGTGGCTCAGCTTGGTAGAGCGCTACGTTCGGGACGTAGAAGCCGCAGGTTCAAATCCTGTCACCTCGACCATATCGAGTGTTCATAACAGATTTCAGTTATGGACACTCGATATTTTTATGTCTGCATTTATATTTCGTTGTTTAGAGTAGCATTTCGCTACTCTTTTTCTTTTAGATTGCGTTGGGTAGGTATTCGATTGCCACGCCTT
>JAFTRE010000023.1 GCA_017462385.1 Clostridia bacterium
GAAGTACTTTTTGCCGACTTCCATAACGACGTCGGAGTACATCTGGATAAATCTTCTGTAGCAGTCGTAAGCCCAACGAGCGTTGCCGGACTTCTCTGCCATAACCTTAACAACGTCCTCGTTCAGACCGAGGTTAAGGATGGTG
Source organism: Clostridia bacterium (assembly GCA_017462385.1). Lineage (GTDB taxonomy): Bacteria > Bacillota > Clostridia > Oscillospirales > CAG-272 > UMGS1002. Next base: position 146 of record JAFTRE010000023.1, read on the forward strand.
TCCATCATGCCGGGCATGGATGCACGAGCACCGGAACGTACGGAAACGAGAAGGGGATTCTCGAGGTCACCGAACTTCTTGCCGGTAACAGCTTCCATCTTAACGATGTACTCATTGATCTCTGCCTGGATCTCGGGGTTGATCTGACGGCCGTCTTCGTAATACTGGGTGCACGCCTCGGTGCTGATAGTAAAGCCCTGGGGAACGGGAAGACCGATGTTGGTCATCTCGGCAAGGTTAGCGCCCTTACCGCCCAGCAGCTCACGCATGTTTGCGTTACCTTCTGTAAAAAGGTAGCAATACTTTTTGGACATCTGGTAAATACCTCCGTATATTGAATTAATTGTTGACTAAATAAGGTTTGAAGAACTTGTCCTGCCGATTGCTTCAAACTCAACCTTTATTATAACATACTTTTGCAAAAAAAACTACCCCTATTTAAAAATTTATGAAAAATTTTCATATTTTTTTTAAAAAAAGCGGCTCGCCAACGTTTCCGACTCAAAATAGTTGACAAACAAAATCAAATGTAATATAATAAATACAATATAATATTATAAAATGCCGCGGGCGTCTGCCGGCGGCTTAGGGCTGTTATGAAGAACCGCCAAACCACGGAGGACTTATGGCAAATATATTCGATCTGTTCAAATCCATTGAAAAAAGCCAACCGCAAGGAGCGCCGACCCATATCATCGTGGGTTTGGGCAATCCCGGTGCGGAATATGCCCACACCCGCCACAATGCGGGCTTTTTGACGCTGGACTATATCGCTCAGCACATGAATGTCAAAATAGACCGCGCCAAATTCCGCGCGCTTTACGGTATGGGCGAGATATCGGGCAAGCGCGTCATGTTGCTCAAGCCCCAGACCTATATGAATTCCTCGGGCGAGGCGGTGCGCGAGTGCGCGGCTTATTACAACATCGAGCCGCAAAATATTATCGTAATATCCGACGACATCAATTTGCCCGTGGGTAAAATGCGCCTGCGGCGCTCGGGCAGTGACGGCGGGCAGAACGGACTCAAGAGCATTATTTATCAGCTTCAGTCGGATGCCTTTCCCCGCATACGCATAGGCGTGGGACAAAAGCCGTCGCCGGAGTACGATCTTGCCGATTGGGTGCTGAGCAAATTTTCGGAGTCGGATCAAAAAATACTGTTCGACGAATTCAGTATAGCTTATCAGACGCTTGAAAAAATACTTGACGGTAAATTTGACGCCGCCGTTGCCCTGTGCAATTCGGGAGGCCGTGCATGAAAAGCATTCTGACCGATTGCATACGTGCCGACGGCGAATACCGCCATCTGCTTGACACGCTGATGCGTCAGCGTTCGGCAAAGCAGCCGCTTCCCGTGATCGCCGCGGGGCTTTGCGACGGCGCGACCGACGCGCTCACCGTTTCGCTCATAACCGATATTTCAGGGCGCGGCTGGGGCTGTGCGCTTATTGTTTGCGCCGAGGAAAAGGAGTGCGTGCGCACCGTTTCCATGCTGCGCGACTTCGGGCGTCGCGCCGCCCATTTTCCCGCTCGAGACCTGACGCTTTATAATGTTACCGCCTCTCATGAGTTCGAGTATGAGAGGCTTATGGTGCTGTCGGGCATACTCGTCGGGGCGTATGATGCTATCGTTACCACGCCCGACGCGGCACTGGGCTACACTATCCCGCCCGCGCGACTGAAAGAGGAAATGATAAATATATATGCCGACGATGTCATCGACGTTGACGGCATATGCCGCCGGCTTTCCGCCGCGGGCTTTGCAAAGGTCGAGCTTACCGAGGGCGCGGGGCAGTTTGCCCGCCGCGGCGGCATTATAGACATTTACCCGCCTTATGCCGTTTATGATCTCGGCGACTGCGAGAAGGTCGGCTCTTATCCCATCAGAATCGAGCTTTTCGGCGACGAGATAGACCGAATGGGTATTTTCGACCCCGAAACACAGCGCTTTACCGAGGGCATCGCGGGAGTCCGCATGACGCCCGCCCGCGAGGTGCTGATGAATGAGGACACCCGAGAGGCCGTTCGCCGCGCTATATCGGTACAAACCAAGCGCGTCACGGACGAGCGCGCCCGGGATGAGCTGAAAAGCGAGCTTGTCACACTCGAAAACTCGGCGGATGTCGGCTTTCTCGACAAATATATCTCGCTTATCTATCCCGAAAAAACGGCGCTTACCGATTATTTCAAACCGCTTTCTCCGTTGTTTATACGCGGCACACAGGCGGTAGCCGACCGACTCAAATCCTCTGAATGGATGGCGAACCAGACCGTTGCCGAGCTTGTCGAGGCGGGAACGGTGGCGGGCAAATACGCCGAGTATTCAAAGCCCGCATCCGAATTCGACCGCTTTGCCGACAGCGCACTGACATTGCATCTCGATTCGCTTTCCCACGGCATGAGCGGCAAAAAGATAGGCGGACTTTTCGGTTTCCGTACCAAGCATACAGTTTCCTATGCGGGCAATTTCCCTTTGCTTTGCGATGATCTCGACACGTATTTGCGGGGTGGCTATCGCGTCCTGCTTGCCGTTGAGAACGAAACAGCGGCGAAAAATATGCATGAGCTGTTGTCGGACAAGGGAATGCGGGTGTATATGGGCGTGGATCAGGGGGACTTCACCGTGTCCACGTTGCCAGCGGGCAGTATTCTCATTCGCGTCGATCCCGGTCTGCGCGGGTATGAGCTGGTAGTACCCAAGATCGCCGTGCTGACCACCCGTCCCGAAAGCAGGGGCGCGAGTGCGGGCGGCTCCAAGATGAAGAAAAAGTCGCGCCGCCGCCCCGGAACCGAGGCGATAATGTCGTATAACGAGCTGGAGGTGGGCGACCTTGTCGTGCATGAGACGTACGGTATCGGTCAGTACCTCGGCATCGAAAATCTGACGGTGCAGGGTGTCAGCCGCGACTATATCAAAATAAAATACGCGGGCAGTGACAGGCTGTTTTTGCCCGTTGAAAAAATGGATATGGTCTCGCGCTATATAGGCGCGAATGCCGAGGACGGCAAAATAAAGCTGTCGCATTTCGGCGGAACCGAGTGGGGCAGGGCAAAGGCTAAGGCCAAGGCGGCCGTTGCCGACATTGCAAAGGACCTCATCAAGCTTTATGCCGAGCGCATGAAGCGCCCGGGCTACGCTTTTCCCGCGGACGACGATTTCCAGCGGGATTTCGAGGCGGCGTTTGAATATAACGAAACGGCGGGGCAGCTTGACGCCGTTGAGGATATAAAATCCGACATGATGCGCGCGGTGCCAATGGACAGACTGTTGTGCGGTGACGTCGGTTACGGCAAGACCGAGGTCGCTTTCCGCGCCGCCTATAAGGCGGTGCTGGGCGGCAAGCAGGTGGCGATACTTGTCCCGACTACCATTCTCGCACTTCAGCATTATCAGACCGCAATGAGCCGCATGCGCGGCTTTCCCGTCACTATCGACATGGTGTCCCGTTTCCGCACCCCCAAGCAGCAGGCGGCGACAATACGCGCCGTCGGCAGAGGAGACGTCGATATCATTATCGGTACACACCGCCTGCTCTCAAAGGACGTGCAGTTCAAGGATCTCGGACTGCTTATCATAGACGAGGAACAGCGCTTCGGCGTTGCGCAAAAAGAAAAGATCAAGCAGCTTTGCGGCAATATTGACGTGCTGTCGCTGTCGGCAACACCCATACCGCGAACGCTCAACATGGCGATGGGCGGCATACGCGATATTTCGGTGCTTGACGAAGCGCCCGGTGACCGTTTGCCGATACAGACATATGTGCTGGAGCACGACGACCTTATCATAGTTGAGGCGATAAGGAGAGAAATGCGGCGCGGCGGACAGGTGTTTTATCTGCACAATGTGGTGGACGATATCGACCTTGTCGCGGGCAAGCTAAGGCAGGCACTGCCCGATGCTCATATCGTCACGGCGCACGGCAAAATGGAGCACGAGCAGCTTGAGGATATATGGCAAAAGATGCTGATGGGCGAGATAGACATACTGGTCTGTACCACCATCATCGAGACGGGCGTTGATGTGCCCAACGCCAACACTCTTATCGTCGATAACGCGCACCGTTTGGGGCTTTCCCAGCTGCACCAGATACGCGGCCGCGTGGGACGCTCCTCCCGTCGCGCGTATGCTTATTTCACTTACCCTCAGGGGCGCGCACTGACCGAGATCGCCGAAAAAAGGCTTGAAGCTGTGCGCGAATATGCCGAGTTCGGTGCGGGATTCCGCATCGCACTTCGCGACCTTGAATTGCGCGGCGCGGGCAACCTGCTCGGAGCTCAACAGCACGGTCATCTCGATGCAGTCGGCTATGACCTGTATATAAAAATGCTCAACGAAGCCGTGCTCGAGGAACGCGGCGAGAAGATAAAGCCCAAGGCCGAGTGTACAATGACGCTGGGTGTCAGCGCCTTTATCCCCGCAAGCTATGTTTCAAGCGCCGCACAGCGCATGGCGCTGTATAAGCGCATTGCGGGTATTCGCGACGAGGCAGATCGCGGCGATATCACGGATGAGCTCATCGACCGTTACGGCGACTTGCCCGCACCCGTTTCAAATCTGCTTTATATCGCACTCATACGCGCGATGGGAATTGAATGCGGGCTTGACAAGGTGGTCGAGGAGGGCAACAGCGTCCGCCTTTACTCCGAGGAAATAGATACGGATATCTGGATGGCGCTGGCCGGCGAATACCGCGGAGCTATCAAGCTGATGGCGTCCCCCAGCGAGCATATTATGGTCAAAATGCCGTCGGGAAGTAAGGTTTGCGATTTTCTTTATACCTTGCTCGGAAAATATATTGAAATAAAGAACGCCGAGGTATAGACAAATCGAAAAAAATGTTGTATAATGTATAAAGTTAAATACGGAAGGATATTTCAAATGAAAAAAAGGCTCGTGCGCCTCGCCGCACTGGTGCTGGCATTGCTGACTATCGTCGTGTCGGCGGTGGCCTGCTCGTCGGGACAGACGCTTTTGTCGCTCGGCAAGCAAAAGATATCGCTCAATCTTTATGAGCTGTATCTGTCGCGTCAGAAGGGTACGCTTTGCACCACATATTATTACGGCTCGGAGGCTAAATACGACGACTTTTGGGATACGACAATAGACACTGACGGTACGACATATAACGACTATTGGACCTCATATATACTTTACTGCGTCAAGGTGTACCTGGCGGCGATGTATATGTTCGAGGAAGAATACAAGCTGACATTGCCCGACGAATATATTGAAGAGGTGGACGAATATCTTTATGAGTTCATCATCGGCGACGGCGATGGCTCAAAGGCGGCACTTAACGCAATACTTGCCGATTACGGCGTCAATTACAACATGCTGCGCGATGCTTATATGATAGAGGCAAAGGTCGATTATTTGCAACAGTATCTTTACGGCTCGGATCTCTCGAAGGTCTCGGATGAGCTCAAGGAGCAGTATTATCAGGATAATTACGTCCGCTTCAAGCAGGTCTTCTTGGCAAACTATTATTATGTTTACGAGACCGATGAGGATGGCACGGTAATTTATTACGAGCCCGGCGAGGAAAGCGAGACGGGTAAGATACTTTACGATAAGTCCACGGGAATTCGCAAGTTCGATGAGAACGGCAAGGCGCTGACGGATGAGGACGGAAGCATCATATATTATAACGAGGACGGCACCATAGCCTACGATAAGGTAAACGGAGTGCCCGCCTACACATATGATGAGAACGGCAACTTCAAAACAGAACTGCATTCGGATGAAAAAATGGCAGAGCTGTTGGCGCATGCCGAGGATATTGCTGAGTTTACGACACCCGGCGACACCAAGACGTTTGAGGACTATATCGAAAAGTACAGCGAGGACGGAGACGGTCAGTCCAACTATCCCGATGGCTATTACTTTGCTACCAATGCTCAGTACGGATATCAGTATATAGTTGATATCATCGAGGAGCTTGGGACGATGGAGGTCGGCGAAATAAGCATCGTCGAGTCGGAATACGGCTATCATATTATTATGAAATACGAGCTTGACGAGGGCGCGTACTCTGATACCGACAAGGATGTCTGGTTTGAGAGCACGACCACCAGCTTTACCTCGGATGTTATGCAGTGGCTGTTCGGTGAAAGATGCGAGCAGTATTTGGATAAGATCGAGGTCAACGAAAAGCTGCTTTCCGAGCTGGATATGAAAATAGTCAATCCCAACTTTTATTATTAAAATTGAATATTTAAAGGGGTGCTGTCATAAGGCGGCTGAGATGGAGCTGTTGCTCCGGACCCTATGAACCTGATACGGGTAATACCGGCGGAGGGAGATATCAAAAGCGCAATAAGCTTTTGAGGCGAGCTGTATATGCTTATATTGCTCGCGGTATTTGAGCGGCAGCTGTCACGGGAGTGGCAGTATAGATAGCCGCGCGACTTCAACCCGCCGTGTACGAGTGCACCGTACACGGCGGGTTTTTATATACATATTTTTTATTTACATCATGGAGGAAAACATGAAAACAAACACAAAACAACGGCTTCTTACATTGGTTGAAGGCGCGGCAATGGTAGCGCTTGCTATCGTTATTGACCTGCTTATGGGCTTTATTCCCAGCCAGCCCGAGGGCGGCTCGATAACACTTGCAATGCTTCCCGTGCTGTTCTTTGCTTACCGTCGCGGAACCGCGGCGGGCGTTATGGCGGGACTTGTCTGGTCGGTAACGCAGATGATCACAGGCGGCTTTTACGTTCCCCCCGCAAATACCTGGTGGGCAATAGTGCTTTGCGTACTGCTTGACTACGTTCTGGTGTTCAGCGCGAGCGGACTTGCCCCTCTGTTCGCAAAGCTGTGCGGGCAGAAGCGACTGATGGGTTATTCTGTCGGCGCCGTTGCTACGGGAATTATCAGATATATTTCTCATGCGCTGTCGGGCGCTCTGCTCTGGGGCTCGTATGCGCCCGAGGGAATGAATGTATGGATCTACACCATTACATATAACGGCGCTTATATGATACCCAATATCATACTGGCGGGCGTGCTGATCGTTCCGCTGTGCCTCGCCGTCGACCCGCTGACACTGCGTAGATACCGCAAAGCGCAATAACTACGCATCGATATAAATCCGCATTCGCGGATTTATATCATATCGAGTTTGAGCGTAGCGAAAACATATCGAATTTGCCGCGAGGCAAATATATCGAGCCGAGCAAGGCGAGGCATATCGACAAAACAAGAGGACTGAGTCGCTTGACTCAGTCCGTTTTGCTTATTGTTGTTTGCTTTTTCTTTTTTGGATGAACACAAGAACTCTATCCAATATAAACCCCAGCAGACAGCCGCACGCCACGGGGATCAGGCCTATCAGCATTACAAGCCCCAAAAGCGGCCCTGCGTCAAAAAATCCGCCGCCGTCCCAAGGGTATTCCAAAATATCCGTAGCCCGGAGCAGGGCGTAAATGCCGATGGCGACAATGGCAAAGGTGGGCGTCAGCCGCCACCATATGCTGCGAGTATAGCGCATGAGCAAAAACTGCGCGGCAAAGCCCAGCGCGGGAAGTCCTATCCAAAAAACTATTTGCCACATAAGCCGTTACCTCCTTATATCTTGCCCGTAAGAGCGTAAAAGGTTATGCTGAGAAATTCGCGCACCATGTAGTGGATTATCAGCACATTGGGGTAGGACGCCGAAACACCGATGGCGTTGTGCCCGCTTGAGCGAGCGATCCTGACGGCGCGCCAGATGTGAAAATTGTTGGTCACAAGTCCGATGTCGGCATCGGACTCGGTTATGAGCGCGTAGCTGAACTCGAGATTTTCCTCGGTGGAGGTGGAGCGATCCTCAAGAATAATGCGCTCGTCCGCAATGCCGCGCTCCACCAGCGCGCGGCGCATTGCCTCCGCCTCGCTGATGTCCTCGCCCGCGCCACGGCCGCCCGAAACTATGGCTACCGTGTTCGGGTTGTCGCGCAGATATTCATATGCGCGGTCTATGCGACAGCGAAGCGCCAGAGAGGGGCGCGTGCCGTTGACCTTGGCGCCTAAAACGATTATGTAATCGAGATCACTTTCTCCGCGCGCATTCATGCCCGAGATGACAAGCCCCTCGATGACGGCAAAAAAGACAAAGCACAGCACGAGCAGTATTGAGACAATGACGCGCAGTGCGCGCTTTTGAGACAGGCGGCGAAACGGTCTGCGCCCGCCATACCACAGCGCAAGCGCCTCGAAAAACAGTCCCGCGACGAGCCATATCCAAAGTACCGATATGCCAAAGCCCGCAAGAATACCGCACAAGAGCCAATAAACGCCGCAAAAAACAGCGAGCGAGGTGAATGTGACGGCCAGAATTTTGCGGAGATGTACGAACACCGTTCGGGCAAGCGTGGCAATGCCCTGCAGAGCAGAGCGGAATGCCGAGCCGATTTTAGTAAATATATTTCCTATTTTCATGTAACTCCGTTGTTTTTGTTGGACTTTATAATAAGTATAGCATACGTCCGTGTCGAATTCAATAAGCTTAAAGCTTTCTTAAAATATTTTTTACTTTTTCTTTATATATTTTTGGGGCTCGCGGGTGTTGCATTGCGAGGGCGTTTGTGATAGAATAATATAGTATTAATATTGTAAGGAATATCCTATGACCGCATCAAGCCGCGCCGAGGCGCTTTTTATTCGAATACTTATTTGTGCGACAGTGTTTATGCTGGCGTTCGTTTTTACTGTTTTTATGCTTTCCGGGCGTAACAGCGTCGCAAAAGACGCAGATACCTCCGCCGATATCACCACCGCCGCGCCGACGGTAGCCAACACACCCTCATATATTCCCGTGTCGGACGAGCAGACCGCTATCTTTGACGACGCAAAGCTTGACGCCGAATACGCACTGCTTATGGACATGCAAACAGGGCGCGTCGTCGCGTCCCGCCATGCAGACCGCAAGATATATCCCGCGTCCATGACCAAAATAATGACTATGATAGTCTGTTGCGAAAATATTTCCGACCTGACACAAAAGGTAGCCGTCAGCGGCGACGCCATCGCGGCGGCGTATGTCGAGGGCGCCTCCTGCGCCGGCTTTACGGCGGGCGAGCGGGTCAGCGTGCTTGAACTGCTGTACGGTACAGCACTTCCGTCGGGCGCCGACGCTACGGGTACACTCGCGCTGTACGTCGCGGGAAGTGAAAAGGCGTTCGTCGATCTTATGAATACAAAGGCGGGCGAGCTGGGGCTGACAAACACGCATTTTGCCAACGCCAGCGGGCTTCATGACGACGATCACTATACCACACCGCGCGAGATGGCGGCGATAGTAGCATATGCAATGAATAACGAGCTGTGCCGTGAAATTTTGTCTGCTACAAGCTACACTACCGCGCCCACGGCCGAGCACCCCCAGGGGATCACCATGTACAGTACCGCATTCTCGCGTATGTCGGCGACCAAATTCGGCTCGGCACAAATAGTAGCCGCCAAGACGGGCTATACCGACGAGGCGCGCTTTTGCCTTGCCAGCTACGCCGAGACGGACAGCGGCGGGCGTTATGTGCTTATAACCGCGGCGGGAAGCGACCGATACGCGCCCGTTTATGACTGTAAATATGTTTATGAGAACTTTACCGAATGATCGGAGGTAGCAAATGAGCAAGATACAATGGAAAGGCGGCGCACTGCTTGCGCCCGTGCCCGCCTGCATGGTGAGCTGCGGAACAGAGCAAAAGCCCAATATCATCACCATAGCGTGGACGGGCATTATCAATACCCATCCGCCCAAAACCTATATTTCGGTGCGTCCGAGCCGCCATTCTTATCCTATTATCAAAGAGAGCGGCGAGTTTGTCATAAATCTGACCACATCGGCGCTGGTGCGCCACGCCGACTTTTGCGGAGTACATACGGGAGCGAAGGTGGATAAATTCGCGCGGTGCGGATTGCATACCGAGTCGGCAAGTGAGGTCAGCTGCCCACTGATCGCCGAAAGCCCACTGGCACTGGAGTGCCGGGTGACCGAAATAATTCCGCTCGGTACGCATGATATGATACTTGCCGACATTGTCGCCATCGATGTGGACGAGTCGCTTGTGGACGAGGCGGGCAAGCTTCACCTTGACCGCGCCGACCTTGCCGCCTACGCCCACGGCGAATATTTTGCCCTGGGCAAAAAGCTGGGTAGCTTCGGATATTCAGTGAGAAAGAAAAAGAATAACAAAAAGCGGAGATAGTGCTTTGTGTCCTTGGGGACACAAAGCGTCGATATAAATCCGCATTCGCGGATTTTCGATATACGCTGACGCGTTCGATATGTGCTGACGCACTCGATATGCTCACTGCGTGAGCGCGGATTGATATCATATCGAGTTTGAGCGTAGCGAAAACATATCGAATTTGCCATGAGGCAAATATATCGAACCGAGCAAAGCGAGGTATATCGATAAAACATATAAGATCAGTCAAAAAAAGAACAGACGGAGGTCTCCGTCTGTTCTTTCTATATATATTATACCACAAAAATCGCAAAAAGTCAAGTCTTGTAATTGCTCCCGATATGGTGTATTATTATAGCCACTATAAAATACAGGGACGGAGGACGTATATGCAGGAGAGAAATTTTGAGTCGGTTTATGCCAACGCGTTGTTTTTGAGGGGATACCATCGTGAGGCTTTTGATGAATATTTCAAGGGCGCTGTGGATGAGCGAGACCCAATGGCGGCGTTTAATCTGGCGTTTATGTACCATCAAGGCATATCGGTGCCGCGCAATTATATGATGGCACATCGCTTTTTCCTTGCGGCGTCCGGACTTGATGGCGGAGAGGCTCAATTCAATCTTGCGCTTATGTATCTTCGCGGGCAGGGAGTGGAGACGGACGCAAAGCGCGCGGCGGAGTATATGAAGACCTCGGCGGCACGGCAGTGCGTCAATGCTCAGCTTTATCTTGGGGCGGCATATACTATGGGATATATGTTTGACCCTGTGGACATCGAGTGCATTTCACTCATACCGTTTTACCGTGTCATAGAGCGGCGGCGGTCGGAGCTTTATCTTTCGGGGGCGGGTGGCGACACACGACTTGAAGACCAACGGTACGAGGTGCTTGAAGCGGACGAGCAGTATGCTGTTGAAATGCTGGAGGCGGCGGCAGGGCATAAGGACACCACGTATATTGACAAGCAGGTAGGTATCGCCAAGCAGGCATTGGGACAGGCATATATAGAGGGCTTTGGTATCGATTACGATCCGAAAAAGGGTTACAAATTGTTAGAGGAGGCGGCAATTCGCCACGGCTCGGCGGAGGCGGCGATGTATTTGCTGAAAAACGGAGACACGGCAAAGGTCTATGGTATCGACACTGCAAAAATGATGTATCTGACAGATAGAAATTGATGCATAAAAGGTTTTTTAAAAAGTATTTGAGGGAGCTTCTTTAAGAAGCTCCCTCAAAAAATTACAGCTCTATATACTGATCTCTGTCTGCACCGACGGAGATGTATTTGATGCGGCAGTCGGTGACCTTTTCGATGTAACGAACGTAATTTTGTGCGGCAACGGGAAGATCCTCGAAGCGGCGGCAGTTCGAAATATCGCAGCACCAGCCCTCATGATACTCATAGACGGGCTTTGCGTTGGCGAGATCGTCGCCGGACGGGAAGTAGTCTACCAGCTCGCCGTTTACGTCGTACTTGACACAAACGGGAATCTCTTTGAGATAGGACAGAATGTCAAGCTTGGTCAGCGCGATGCAGTCGGCACCCTGCATGAGAATACCATAGCGGGAGGCAGGAACGTCAAATCCGCCAACACGGCGAGGTCTGCCGGTAGCTGCACCGTACTCACCGCCTGCCTGGCGAAGCTCTTCGCCCTTTTCACCGAACAGCTCGCATGTGAAAGGTCCCTCACCGACACAGCTGGAATAAGCTTTCATGATACCGATTACGTTGTCCAGCTTCTGTGCGGGAATACCCGAGCCGATGGGAGCGTAAGCGGCGATGGTGGAGGAAGAGGAAGTGTAAGGATAGATGCCGAAGTCGATATCGCGGAGCGCACCGAGCTGTGCCTCAAACATGACCTTCTTACCGTTATTGGTCGCGTCGGTCAGATAGCGGGTGGTGTCGCAGATGTAGTCGGCGAAAGGCATGCCGTATTTCTCGAGCCATTCGTATATGGCGTCGACCATCAGCTCCTCGTGACCGTAGCCCTTGTTGACCGTCAGGTTCTTCCACTCGAGAATGCCGGGCAGTCTCTTTTTGAGAGACTCGGGATGCAGCAGGTCGCCCATGCGGAACGCCTTTTTCATGTATTTGTCGGCATAAACGGGAGCGATACCGCGGCGGGTGGAGCCGAATTTTGCGTCGCCCAGACGGTCCTCCTCGAGAATGTCGAGAAGCTTGTGATAAGGCATGCAAATTGTAGCGCGGTCACTGATCTTGAGGTTTTCGGGCGTGACATTGATGCCTGCCTCGCGCAGTCTTGCTACCTCGCCGAACAGATGCTCGACATCGATGACCATGCCGGGGCCCATGACGTTTACGGTGCTGTCACGCAGAATACCCGACGGCAGCAGATTGAGAATGAATTTGCCGCGCTCGTTGATAACGGTGTGACCTGCGTTGTTGCCGCCCTGATAGCGGACAACCACGTCATAATTTTCGGAGAGCAGGTCGACCATGCGGCCCTTTCCTTCGTCTCCCCAGTTGATTCCTACGATTGCTGTTAACATTGATTTATTTCCCCCTTAATTATTATACTTTTATTTCGATGCTGATGCCCAGCTCGTCGCGGTTGGCATCAAGCACGGGCGCGACGCATTCGCGCAAAAATTCTTCGGTCTGCTCGGTGGCGCGGCCGGTAAAGACGCTGTTTGTCATAATGTCGTCAAGCTCCTCACGGGTGAGACCAAAGGTGGGATCGGCGAGTATGAGCTCAAGCAGATCGTTGTCTCCGCCCTCAAGCTTTATGCGCTTGGCAGTCGCGACCGAGTGGCGGCGGATGGCTTCGTGCAGCACCTGTCTGTCGCCTCCGCGCTCTACACAGTACATAAGTATGTTTTCCGTCGCCATGAAGGGCATCTCCTCGTCGAGGTGACGCTTCATCATGTTGGGATACAGCGAGCCGTTCGAAATTATATTGAAGTAAAGCGACAGTATCGCGTCGGTGGCGAGAAAAGCCTCGGGAATGGAAATGCGGCGGTTTGCCGAGTCATCCAAAGTTCTCTCGAACCACTGCGTTGCCGCGGTGATGGCGGGATTCATAACGTCTACCATGACGTAGCGTGCAAGAGACGCGATGCGCTCGCTTCTCATAGGATTGCGCTTGTAAGCCATTGCCGAGGAGCCTACCTGACCGGGCTCAAACGGCTCGTCAAACTCCTTGAGGTGAGACAGCAGACGAATATCGTTGGAGAACTTCGCCGCGCTCTGGGCTATGCCACCAAGAACCGAGATGACGTTGTAGTCCACCTTGCGAGAATATGTCTGACCCGAAACGGGAACGCACCCCGCAAAGCCCATTTTATCGGCGATCAGCTTGTCCAACGCCTTGACCTTGTCGTGATCACCGTTGAAAAGCTTAAGAAAGCTTGCCGCGGTGCCCGTTGTGCCCTTACAGCCCAGAAGTCTGAGCGAGGACAGCTCAAAGTCAAGCCGCTCAAGGTCGCTCAGCAGATCCGCTATCCACAGTGTTGCGCGCTTGCCGGCGGTCGTTGGCTGAGCGGCTTGGAAGTGGGTGTAGGCAAGTGTGGGAGTGTCCTTGTATTTCTGAGCAAACGCCGCTGTTGCGGCAATGCAGTTTATCAGCTTGCGGCGTATGATCTTCAGCGCGTCGCGCATTACGATGATATCGGTGTTGTCGCCGACGTAGCAGGAGGTGGCGCCGAGGTGTATTATACCGCCTGCGGTAGGGCAGGACTCGGCATATGTGTGTATGTGTGCCATGACGTCGTGGCGCAGTGCGGATTCGTATTTAGCCGCCTTGTCGTAGTCGATGTCGGTGATATGAGCCTTAAGCTCGGCTATCTGCTGCTCGGTTATGTCCAGACCCAGCTCGCGTTCAGCCTCTGCAAGCGCGACCCATAGCCGTCTCCATGTGGAGAATTTGACATCGGCGGAGAAGGCGTGCTTCATATCCTCGCTTGCATATCTGACGCACAATGGATTTTCATAGATGCTGTTCATATTTATTATGAAACCTTTCTTTTATCGGTGTCTTTTCTTGGTTTCGAGATAATCGGTGATTCTTCCGACTGCCATTTCAAGCTTGGGCAGGTCGGGAAGATAGACGATGCGGAAATGATCGGGCGCGTGCCAGTTGAAGCCCGTGCCGGCGGTGACCAGTACTTTTTGCTGACGCAAAAGCTCAAAAGCAAACTGCTCATCGTCTTCAATATTATAATAATCGAGATCTATCTTGGGGAATATGTAGAAAGCAGCGTCGGGACGAACGGTCGTAATGCCGGGCATATCCTTGAGAGCATTGTATATAAATTCGCGTTGCTCGTAAATACGGCCACCGGGCGTCAGATATTCGTCTGCAGACTGATACCCTCCGAGCGCTGTTTGGATTATGCTTTGTCCGGGGACATTGGAGCACAGACGCATGGATGACAGCAGATTGAGTCCTTCGATATAGCCCTTTGCATGACTTTTGTCACCTGCCAGACACATCCAACCGCAACGGAAGCCCGCAACGCGGTGCGATTTTGACAGACCGTTGAAGCTGACGGTGAGCAGGTCGGGGGCGAGGGATGCTATGGCGATGTGCTCCTTGCCGTCCATGACAAGCCTGTCGTATATCTCGTCTGCGAAAATGATCAGCCCGAATTCGCGCGCAATGGCGACGATGCCCTCCAGAGTTTCCTTGGAATAAAGCACGCCTGTCGGGTTGTTGGGGTTTATGACGACGATACCCTTGGTGTTTTTGGTCACCTTGGAGCGTATGTCGTCAAGATCGGGGTTCCAGTGGTTAGTCTCGTCGCAGAGATAGTGGATCGGAGTGCCGCCCGCCAGCGAGACCGATGCGGTCCAGAGCGGGTAGTCGGGCATAGGGATGAGTATCTCGTCGCCGTGGTCGAGCAAGCCCTGCATAGACATGGTTATCAGCTCGCTGACACCGTTGCCGGTGTATATGTCCTGTATACCGACGTTAGGTATTTTTTTGAGCTGGCAGTATTGCATGATAGCCTTGCGCGCCGAAAAAACGCCTTTGCTGTCGGAGTATCCTTCGGAATGCTTGAGGTTGTAGATCATGTCGACGATTATCTCATCGGGCGCCATCAGTCCATGCGGCGCCGGATTGCCGATATTGAGCTTTATTATATTTATGCCGTTTGCTTCCATGCGAGCGGCTTCATCAAAAACCTTGCCGCGAATGTCGTAGCAGACATTGTCGAGCTTTTTGGATTTTTCAAAATTTTGCATATTTAGCTCCTTGTGTGTCGCGGTTCGACACCTTATTATAGTATATCACAATCGCGCTTCAATTGCAAGAGTTATCTATAATATTTAAATGCTTAACGACAAAAATGAATTTTTTATCGTTAAAATCAAAAAAATATTCGCAAAAGACTTGACAAAATCAACTAAAGCGATTATAATGTAACATATCAAAAAACTTAGGCGGAGGAAACGTTGATGATCGTGCTTACCAACCGATTTTATTATTACCATCATTGCGGCCTTTCTGCCTATGCTGAGCTCGGCTGACTTGATGGCTTTTGCCGTTTCGGCCGAACAAACAAAATAGCGTGAAAGCCGCACGAAAATCCTTTTTTGGAATTCGGAGCGGTATTTTTATTTTCATTGTAAAAAGATCAGGAGAGCATCCCAAATGAATTTACTTGAGCAGGCGCGCGTCGAGATCGACCGTATTGATAATGAGATGGCAAGGCTTTTCGAGCAACGCATGAAGGCGGCGGAGCTTGTCGCCGAGCACAAAAAAATACACTGTCTTCCCATCGAGGACAAAGCGCGTGAGAACGCTATGATAAAGCGTAATGCGGAGGGCGTGGAATTTGCATACCGCCCATATTATGAACAGTTCTTGACGAGCCTGATAACCGAGTCCAAAAAATATCAGAAATGCTTGCTTGAGGGTATGACCATTGCCTATAGCGGCGTGGAGGGCGCGTTTGCCCATCTTGCCGCTCGGCGCATATTCAAGGCGGGAACCACTGTTGCGTGCCAAAACTTCGAGGAGGCTTACCGCGCCGTGGAGCAGGGGAGATGCGATTGCGCGGTATTGCCCATTGAGAACAGCTACGCGGGAGACGTTGATACCGTTATGGATCTCGCATATCGCGGAACGCTGTCCATATCGGGAATTTACGATATGCCGCTCAGCCAAAGCTTGCTTGGTAAGCCGGGCGTAGCGATAAGTGAAATAAAAGAGGTTTGCAGTCATCCGCAGGCGCTGTCGCAGTGCATGCCCTATTTGCAAAGCCATGGCTGGCAGCTGACCCAAGCTGTCAATACAGCAATGGCGGCTCAAGCGGTGGCGCAGGGCGAGCGACGCGATATTGCTGTCGTAGCGGCGCGCGAGGCGGCTGAAATATACGGACTCGAGGTGCTTGAGGGCGACATAAACGAAAACAAAAACAACACCACCCGTTTTGCGGTGTTCACTCGTACTCCCTGCGAGGTAGCCCCAGCTGATAAGCATTTTGTGCTTATGTTCACCATTAAAAACGAGCCCGGTTCGCTCGGACGAGCCATTGCGGCTATAAGCGAGGGCGGCTTTAACCTCAAATGCCTGAAGAGCCATCCCACGGGAAATGAAAATTGGTCATATTATTTCTATTCCGAGGGTGAGGGCAATCTCGGCTCGCCCGAGGGTAAGGCAATGCTTGCCGATCTCGGTCATGTATGTGAGCAGGTAAAGCTGCTGGGTAGCTTTGCGAGTGAGCGAGTGCTGGAATGCAGCGGCAAAATAGGAAAGGGTGCAAACAAATGAGCGTTTTACACATGCAGCTCGGCGAGCATAGCTATGATATTACCGTAGAGCGAGGAGCGCTTGCCCGCGCGGGCGAGCTTATGAGGCTCGACCGCCGAGTGCTCATACTTACCGACGACGGCGTGCCCGCACAGTATGCACAGGCGGTCGCCGACGCTTGCCGCGAGCCGCACATTGTCAGACTTGAGCAGGGCGAGGCCAACAAATGCATTGAAAAATATACCGAAATACTTCGCACTATGGTCGAAGCGGGCTTTGACAGAGGTGACTGCGTGGTCGCTGTCGGCGGCGGAGTTATGGGAGACCTTGGAGGCTTCGTGGCGGCAACTTATATGAGAGGCGTTGATTTTTACAACGTACCCACCACATTGCTCTCGCAGATAGATTCCTCTATCGGCGGCAAGGTCGCGGTTGATTTCGCGGGCTACAAAAATATCGTCGGCGCATTTTATCAGCCTCGCGCGGTCGTCATCGACCCCGAAGTGCTGAGCACGCTCGATCCGCGTCAGTTTGCCTGCGGTATGGCAGAGGCGATAAAAATGTTTGCCACGTTTGATGCAGATGCGTTCGAGACGGTAGAGCGCGAGGGCAAAAATGTCGATGTGGACAGCGTCATAATTCGGGCGCTGGAGATAAAGAGAGATGTCGTCGAGCAGGACGAAAAGGAAAAGGGACTGCGTCGCGTGCTCAATTTCGGACACACGGTGGGTCACGCCGTCGAGAGCCTCGGCGAGCAAAGTGACAGCCCGCTGTTGCACGGCGAATGTGTGTCGGTAGGAATGCTGTGCATGTGCGAGGGGGCGGTCAGAGAACGGATCGCCAAAACGGTAGCGCATTTCGATCTTCCCACAACATGGCGAGGCAAAAAAGATGACGTTATCGCCGCCATGACACATGATAAAAAAGCAAGCGGCGACCGCATAACGGTCATCAAGGTACAAAAGCTCGGCAGCTTTACCGAGCAAAAAATGACGCCGACGGAAATCGCCGAACAAAGCAGAGAGGTAATAACACTCATATGAAAAATATACTTGGAAACGCGCTCACAGTAACGCTTTTCGGCGAGAGCCACGGTGTAGCAATAGGCGCCGTGATCGACGGTATCGCACCCGGTGTCGAGGTTGACAGGGAATATATTGCGGCTAAGCTTTCACTTCGCCGTCCGTCGGGTAAAATATCCACAGCGCGACGCGAGATGGACGAATATATTATCGAAAGCGGAGTATATGACGGCAAAACGACGGGTACTCCCATATGCATTCTGATACCAAATGCCGATACACACAGCAAAGACTATTCGGCACTTGCGGGAAAGGCACGTCCCGGTCACAGCGACTACCCAGCATATTGCAAGTATCACGGCTTTGAGGATGCTCGTGGCGGAGGACACTTCAGCGGACGCATTACCGCGCCGATCGTGGCCGCGGGAGCGCTGATTCAAGCCGCCTTGAAGCGCAAGGGAATATATATAGGCACACATATCAGCCGTCTGGCGGGTATCGAGGATGCAAAAATGTGTCCCGAGAGGGATGTCTCGGCGCTTGAAATGGTCGAATTTCCCGTGCTTGACAGCGAGGCGGGCGAGCGAATGCACGCCGCAATACTTGAGGCGCGCGAGGACCTCGACAGCGTGGGCGGCGTACTTGAAACGGCGGTCGTCGGTATGCCCGCAGGCGTCGGCGAGCCGTGGTTTGATACGGTCGAGAGCGTGCTGTCACATGCGTTGTTTTCCATTCCCGCCGTCAAGGGCGTTGAGTTTGGTGACGGCTTCGCGCTTGCCGATATGAAGGGCAGTCAGGCAAACGATCCCTACCGTGTCGAGAACGGTAAAATAGTAACGACTACCAATCATATGGGCGGTATCGGCGGCGGTATTACAAACGGCATGCCCATCGTGTTCCGTTGCGCCTTAAAGCCCACCCCCTCCATTGCAAAAACACAGCAGACCGTGGATTTCGTCAAGGGTGAGAACACGGACATGACCATAAACGGACGGCATGACCCCTGCATCGTTCACCGCGCCCGCGCCGTAGTCGACGCGATCGCCGCGCTGACGCTTGCAGACCTGCTTACCGTGCGTTACGGTACGGATTGGCTGGCGCAGTAAGGAGACATAAATGCAGTACGGTTTGATAGGCGAAAAGCTGGGTCATAGCTTTTCCGCCGATATACACGCGCGGCTCGGTGATTATGACTACCGCTTAGTAGAGCTTTCGCGCGACGAGCTTGGCGATTTCATGACAAAAAAGGATTTCGCCGCCATAAATGTGACCATTCCATATAAGCAGGATGTTATCCCTTATCTTGACGAGCTGGACAGTACCGCCGCCGAGATCGGCGCGGTCAATACCATCGTCAACAGAGGCGGACGCCTGACGGGCTACAATACCGATTTTTACGGTATGAGCGAGCTTATCAAGCGCGAAAATATCGCGATCGAGGGCAAAAACGTCGCCATTCTCGGAACGGGCGGCACGTCAAAAACCGCCGCCGCTGTGGTGCGCTCGCTCGGAGCGGCGAGTATAGTTAAGGTTTCGAGGACCCCAAAAGAGGGCGAGATCCCGTATGAAGAGCTTTATGCCCGCGCGGACAGCATAGGCGTCATCATAAACACTACGCCCGTCGGCATGTACCCCCGCGACGGAGGCATACCGATACAAGTCGACAAATTCAAAAATCTCGGCGGCGTTATCGACGCGGTCTATAACCCGCTGTCTACCAACCTTGTGCTGGCGGCACGCGAGCGCGGTATCCCCGCGCGAGGAGGACTTTATATGCTGGTCGCTCAGGCGGCACGTGCGGCGGAGCTTTTCTTTGACGACAGCGGCATGATGGCAAAGACCGAGCCCATTTTCCGTGAGCTTGAGGGCAAAAAGCTCAATATAGTGCTCGTCGGTATGCCGGGTAGCGGCAAAACAACGGTCGGACATCGCCTCGCCGAGCTGACAGGCAGAAATGTTATAGACAGCGACGACGAAATCGTGGCGGCGACGGGAATGCCCATCCCCGAGTATTTTACGAAGTACGGCGAGGGCGAGTTCCGCAACCGTGAGAGCGAGGTCATCGAAATTCTGGCACAGAAAAACGGTACTGTAATAGCAACGGGCGGCGGCGCGGTATTGCGGGAGCAAAACGTAAACGCGCTGCGGCGCAACGGAGTTGTTGTTTTTCTTGACAGAAGCGTTGAAAACATCGTCCCGACTGCGGACAGACCGCTCAGCCGCGACCGGGAGGCGCTCCAGACGCGTTACCGCGAGCGATATCCGATATATTGCAAGGCGGCTGACATACATCTTGATGCTAACGGAAGCGTTGATGAGGTCGCAGATCGGGTGATCGCGGCGCTACACGCAATAAAATAAAGAGGTAAGGTATGAAAATTCTCGTAATAAACGGTCCGAATATAAATATGCTCGGTATCCGCGAGCCGGACATTTACGGCAAAGAGACCTTCGCGGATGTTATCGAAAAAATAAAAAAGCACGCCGAGCAGCGCGGCGTTGAGGTGGGATTTTTTCAGTCCAACCACGAGGGCGCGCTGGTCGATGAGATACAGGCGGCATATCAGGTCTATGACGGCATCGTCATAAACCCCGGTGCCTATACACACACAAGCATTGCCATTGCCGACGCTATCAGCGCAGTTGCCATTCCCACGGTAGAGATACATATCTCCGATGTTGATAAGCGCGAGGCGTTCCGCCATATCAGCTATATTCGCCCGCTTTGTGTCGGCTGTATCAAGGGACACGGAACTGACGGTTATCTTGAGGCGATAGACCTGCTGATGGCGCGCGGAGAGTCGAAATGAGGGCGATCATAAAGCCGAGCACAGCTTGCGGACGGGTATATATTCCGCAGTCCAAAAGTGTGGCGCATCGACTTCTCATAAACGCCGCCATGTGTGACGGTGTTTCCACCATTCGTCACCTGCCCACCAATGAGGATATTTCGGCAACGGTAGACTGTCTTCGCGCTCTCGGCGCCGACATTAAATTAACCGAGTCGGGCGATTGCACCGTTTGCGGTATCAAGAAGGGGCAGAGCAGTAACGGTGTAAGACAGCTCGCCTGCCGCGAGAGCGGGAGTACACTGCGCTTCCTCATTCCCATCGCGCTTCTTGACGGAATCAAAACCGAATTTGTCGGCTCACGCCGACTGTTCGAGCGTCCGCTTGCCATTTATCGCGATATATGCGCGGACAACGGATTTTTGTGGGAGCAGAGCGATACGGGAGTTACCGTCTGCGGAAGACTTTGCGCGGGCGAATACAGCGTCCCCGGAAATATAAGCAGTCAGTTTATCACAGGGCTTTTGCTCGCATTGGCGGGGCTTGACGGCGACAGCAAAATACTGCTGACCACCGAGCCGGAAAGCAATTCCTATATAGATATCACTATTGATTCGCTCGCCGCTTTCGGCGTCACAGTCGAGAGACGGGGCGAGCGTGAGTTGTTTATCGCCGGCGGACAAAAACGCCGCGCGGCGCAAGAGCTTGCGGTTGAGGGCGACGAGTCGGGCGCGGCGTTCTTCGGAGCGCTTAACACGCTGGGCGGCGAGGTCACGCTCGATGGACTCAACGAAAAAACGCTTCAGGGCGACCGCGTATGGCGCGAGATGCTGAATGAGATACAAAAGGGAACGCCCACACTGTCCATTAAGGATTGTCCCGATCTCGGGCCCATACTTATGGCGGCGGCAGCAGCCTGCCACGGCGCGACGCTGACCGATACCTACCGCCTCAAAATAAAGGAAAGTGACCGCGGCGCGGCAATGGCGGCGGAGCTCGCAAAATGCGGCGTGACGCTGAAACTTGCGGACAACAGCATCACGGTCTGTGGCGGCGGTCTGCACGCGCCCGACGGGATCATCGACGGGCATAACGACCACCGTATCGTCATGTCAATGGCGGTGCTTCTGACCCGAGTTGGCGGCGAGATAGAGGGGGCCGAGGCGGTGCGCAAGAGCATGCCGACATTCTGGGATCTGATGCACGCTCTCGGAGCAGATATCAAAACAGTATAAAACCACAACGAAAGAAGGCACAAATAAAATGGAAAAAATATGTCCGAGCTCGAAAATACTTATAGTCGGACTTGGCCTCATGGGCGGCAGCTATGCCAAGGCACTGTCGCTCAAGGGCTACAAGGTCAGGGCGATAGCCCGCCGCCAAGAGAGCATCGACTACGCCGTGGATGGCGGATTTATCGAGTGCGGCTGGACAGAGGTGTGTGACGAGGCGCTCGATTGGGCGGAGTTTATCGTTTTTGCACTTTATCCTCAAGCATTCATAGATTGGATCGCTAAGTACGGCGACCGACTGCACGCCGGCACGCTTATTACCGACGTGACGGGCGTCAAGAGCTGTATCGTCAAGAAGGTGCAGGATATGTTGCCCGAGAGTGTTGAGTTCATCGCGGCGCATCCCATGGCGGGACGCGAGCGCAGCGGCGTTGAGTATAGTGACGAAAAAGTTTTCTCGGGCGCGAACTATATCGTGGTTCCGACCGAGCGCAATACTCCGCATGCTATAGAGCTGTGTAAACAGCTCGGCGAGGAGCTGGGCTTTTACCGCGTCAGCGTGCTTGACTGCGAGTCGCACGATAAAATGATAGCGTTTCTTTCCCAGCTTACACACTGCATCGCAGTCGCGCTCATGTGCTCCAACGATACCCCCGGCTTCGAGGCATATACCGGCGACTCCTTCCGCGACCTGACCCGTATCGCCCGCATCAATGACGAGATGTGGAGCGAGCTGTTTCTGCTCAATAAGGACGCACTGCTCGCCGAAATGGACAACTTCATTGACCACTTCAAGGCGTTGCGTCAAACGCTTGCCAACGAGGATCGTGATGCCATGCGAGCCATGATGAGACTGTCGGGCGAGCGCCGCGAAAAGTTTGACAAGCCCAAGGCTTAAAAATAAAAAATAAAAATATACAAAAAAGTCGGGGATGAAAAATCCCTCGACACGAAAGGAAGTAAACACCATGAACATGAATTTCCATTGCAAGCTGCCCATTCCTCAGGATATAAAGGCAGAGTACCCCGTAACTCCCGAGATGGCAGCCGTCAAGGCCGAGAGAGACGCGCAGATCAAGGCCGTTTTTGAGGGCAAGGATGACAGATTTATTCTCGTTATCGGTCCCTGCTCGGCAGACCGTCCCGAGTCCGTGCTTGAATATATAGGCAAGCTCAAGGATATTTCCGGAAAGGTTGCCGATAAGATCATAATCATTCCTCGTATCTACACCAATAAGCCCCGCACCACGGGCGACGGCTACAAGGGAATGCTTCACCAGCCCGACCCCAATGCCACCCCCGATATGCTCAAGGGCATTATTTCCATCCGTCAGCTGCACATGACGGCACTGAAGGATTACGGCATGTCCTGCGCCGATGAGATGCTGTACCCCGATAACCACCGTTACCTGTCCGACCTGCTGTCCTATGTTGCAGTCGGCGCACGCTCCACCGAGAACCAGCAGCACCGCCTGACTGCCAGCGGACTTGATGTTCCCGTCGGACTCAAGAACCCCACGGGCGGCGATTTGAGTGTCATGATGAACGCCATCACTGCGGCACAGCATTCGCACACCTTTATCTACCGCGGCTGGGAGGTCGAGAGCACGGGCAACCTGCTCGCTCACGCTATCCTTCGTGGCTACCAGACTGCCGACGGTAAGTCCGTTTCCAACTACTACTATGAGGATCTTGTCCGTCTGAACGAGCTTTATGTAAAGTCGGGTCTGGCAAATCCTGCGGTAATCGTGGATACCAACCATGCAAACTCGGGCAAGAAGTACGCCGAGCAGCCCCGCATCGCGCTGGACGTTGTTCACAGCATGCGTCATAACAGCGATATTCGCAAGCTGTGCAAGGGTCTCATGATAGAGAGCTACCTTGTTGACGGCGCGCAGAAGACCGACGGCTGCACCTACGGTCAGTCCATCACCGACCCCTGTCTCGGCTGGGAAAAGACCGAGAGACTTATTCTCGACCTGGCTGATAAGCTGTAATAAAAAATCAAGGGCGCGCTCAACGAGCGCGCTCTTGATTTTTAGTTGGTATGCTTCAGTCATGTATCATAACATCAAACGGAACCTTTTTCTCGTAGCCGTGCCATGCCACGGCGAGTCCGCGCTCGGGATTGAACGTCAGCATCTGACCTCTCATGCCGCCCTTGCCGTACCAGCCGTTGCCCTTGTCCTTGAATTCGTAGCCGTTTTTGAGCACGATGTCAACCCAATCCTTTGAAATGACACGCGTGCCTTGCCATTCGCCGCCGTTGAGGTACAGAATGCCCAGCTTGACGACGTCCTCGGTGCGCAGATAAAGTCCCGTCGCGCCCATGCTGTATCCCTCGGGGCAGACACTCCAGGCGAACTCTTTAAAATTCATGGTTTTCATGAGGATGGGTCGCAAAAGCTCCGCGATATCCATGCCCGCAAGGCGCTCTACCACACGGGACAGCACGTAATACGCCGCGTCGGTGTACTGATGCACGGTGCCCGGCTTGTGGGGAAGCGGGGCGGATAATACCACCTTCAGATAATCGGTCGAGCCGAATTTTGTGGCATCCTCAGCGTCGATGTCCAGCATACCGTGGTCAAATCCGACGTAGTGAAGCATGAGGTTGTGAAGCGTGACCTCTCGCCAATTAGTGTCCATATTCTCGGGCAGCTTGTCGGACAGCACGTCAACGACGTGTGTCTCGGGCGTGAGCAGTCCTTTGTCGTAAAGCATACCGATAGCGGTGACCGTGAAGGCTTTTGCTATCGAGTAGCAGTTACAGCAGGGATTGGCGGGGACGGCACGCTGGAGTCGGATGTTGTAGTCGCGGTCGCCCTCGGCGATAAAATATACATTGAGTCCCGCACTGCGCGCGCGGGCATCGTAGTCGATGGTGGTAAGAGCCATGGTCATGTCCTCCGTGGAGATTTTTTATTATTTTAGCATGATTTCAGAGCGAAGTCAAGAGCAGTTATTTTTGCGCGTATTGGTGCATATGATTAAAAAAATACACATTGGAGATCATCATGCCAAAAAATCTACTTTTTGTTTTCGGAACACGCCCCGAGGCGATAAAAATGTGCCCGCTTATACTGACTTTGCGCAAGCGGCATGACGTGCGTGTGCGCGTTTGTGTCACGGGTCAGCACCGCACGCTTTGCGACGAGGTGCTCGAGCTGTTCGATGTCCATCCTGATTTCGACCTCAACATTATGAAAAAGCACCAGACGCTGGAGGATATCACAGAGTCGGTGCTACTTGGGGCGGGCGCGGCGATAGACTCGACCACACCCGAGCTGGTACTGGTCCACGGCGATACCACGACCACGCTCGCCGCCGCGCTTGCCGCATTTTATCGCGGTGTTCCCGTTGCGCACGTCGAGGCGGGACTGCGCACATATAACGTGCAGTCGCCTTATCCCGAGGAGTTTAACCGCCGTGCCGTTTCGCTTGTTGCGTCAATGCATTTCGCACCTACCGCCCGTGCCGCCAAAAATCTTGTGCGAGAGGGGATCGACGCCGAGCGTGTGTTTGTCACGGGCAATACCGTGGTGGATGCGCTGTCATATACATATCGGAAAAACTACAGCTCACCGCTGCTTGATATGGTGGGAGACAGACGGCTGATACTTGTTACCGCGCACCGTCGCGAGAGCCGCGGTGAGCCTATGCTGCGTATCTTCGAGACGGTAAAAAGGCTGGCGAGGGAGCGGGAGGACGTATTTTTCGTTTGTCCCCTGCATCCCGCGCCCGAGGTACAGGAGGCGGCGGACTTGCTCCGTGGCGAGCCGCGTATACATCTCGCGCCGCCGCTCGGCTTGCTTGATTTTCATAATTTGCTCGCCCGCTCGTATCTGATACTCAGCGATAGCGGCGGCGTGCAGGAGGAGGCGTTGTCATACGGAGTGCCAGTCCTGGTGACAAGAGAGCGGACAGAGCGCCCCGAGGGGATAGAGACGGGCGGTTTACGGCTTGTCGGCAGTGATGAGGCGCGCATATACACTGAGGTCTGCCGCCTGCTTGATGACCGCGCGGAGTACGAACGCATGAAATGCCCGTATAACCCGTTCGGAGACGGTCACGCGGCGGAGCGCATAGCTGATATAATAGGCAAGGTTATATAAAACGGCAACAGCCCCGCGCAGTGCGCGGGGCTGTTGCTATGATTTAAATCGTCACTGTAGCGCATACGGGATGATGGTCGGAAATATAGATTCCGTCGATGCCTTCGTCGGGGACGATAAAGGAGTCGGAAACATCGCATGGGAGATTGGTGAAAATATAATCTATCTTGGTTTTGACCTCGCGCTTGCCGAAAGCGTGGAAAGTGCCGCCCAGCTTGTGTGTTGCGTCTGTGACGTCAAGACCGGGCAGTGAGGTGATCGCCTGAATTTCGGGGGTGTCGGGCAGAGCGTTGAAATCGCCCGTCAGCACAAAGCGATAAGGCTTTTCGGACAAATATTGCATCAGCTGTACCGCACCGAGCAGGCGGGCGGTCTTGCCCTTGTGATCAAGATGCGTATTGCAGAACACAATGGGTTCGGCGGCGTCGCGGTGCTTGAGACAGGCAACCGTCGTCACACGTGGACAGGAGCTCTGGTCAAGCCCGTAAGTCGAGCCCGGGACGTACGGCGTGGCAGACAGCCAGAAGCATTCCGTCCACAGCGCCTCAAAGGCGTCTTTTTTATATGCCAAAACTACCGACTCTCCGCGGTAATCCTCATTTCTGCCGCAGCCGACCACGACATAGTCCGAAAGCTCGGCGCGCAGCCATTCGCGCATATCGTCGTTAGCCTCCTGAAAGCCGATAAGATCGGGAGAGTAGGTGCGGATGGTGTCGAGAATGCGGCCCTTGCGATTCGGAAAAGCGTTGATGCCGTCGACAGATGCATTGACGCGGAGATTGAATGTAAATACCTTTATTTTCATACTTTCCTCCCATTGGAGCGGTTTTTATTTAAGGCTATTATATATCATTTGCGGACGAATTTCAATAGTCGCGGCGCAATTTCGAAAAATTGCTGAAAATGCTTGCCAACGCTTGACATTTGAGGAATATTGAAATATAATATAGGTAATATTTTTATTGCTTTCGGAGGAAGCTATGGTAAAAAGAAAAAATAAGGTCGTTGTCCTGTCTGTGGACGCGATGGTTTATGAAGATATTGCATATCTTCGCACAAAGCCGAATTTCGGTATGCTTTATGAGGGCGGCTCGTCTGTTGACCGCTGCCGTACTATTTACCCCTCTGTAACCTACCCCTGTCACGTTTCCATGTCCTCGGGTACATATCCCAATAAGCACGGCGTCACCAACAATGCCGAGTTTCATCCCGGTCAGCTCAAGGACGTTCCGTGGAACTGGTTTGCAGATGTAATCAAGACTCCCGATATTTTCACTGCCGCAAAGGCGGCGGGACTGACCACCGCGTCGGTGTTCTGGCCCGTTACGGGAAATCACAAGGATATCGATTATCTTATAGACGAGTACTGGCCGCAGTCGGCTACCGACTCACAGCACGATTGCTTCATTCGATCCGGCTCGACCGAGGAGGTTTGGGAGAAGTGCATAAAGCCGTTTGTTGACGGTGTTAAGATACGCAAGCATCCCGTTACAGACTGGTTTAATATTCAGTCCGCTTGCGCTATGATTCGCCATTTCCAGCCCGACCTGTTGCTCATTCACCCCGGCAATGTCGACAGCTATCGCCATGCAACCGGTATTTTCTCGCCTCGCGTTACGCAGGGCCTTGACGAGACCGAGACATTCATCGGTATGCTGGTACAGGCGACCAAGGACGCGGGCGTGTTCGAGGATACCAACTTCTTTATCATTTCCGACCACGGTCAGATGGAGATCGTGCGCTCGATAAAGCCCAATGTTATGTTTGCCGACCACGGCCTGATAGAGGTCAACGAGGACGGCACCATGAAGGATTGGAAAGCATACTGCCATTCCACGGGTATGTCCGCTCAGATCAGACTCAAGGATCCCTCCGATAAGGAGACATGGCAGAAGACATATGACCTGCTGTGCGAGATGCGCGACGAGGGTATATACGGCATCAGCGAGGTGCTGACTGCCGAGGAGGCTGACGAGAGAGAGCATCTGAACGGCGAGTTCTCGTTCGTTATCGAGACGGACGGCTATACCTCGTTTGCAGAGGATTGGAACCGCCCCATGATAAAGAATCTGGACATTTCCGACTATCGATTCGGCAAGGCTACCCACGGCTACAATCCCGCAAAGGGTCCCCAGCCCACGCTTGTCGCATACGGCCCCGCTATCAAAAAGGGAGTGCGTATGGAGTTCTGCCGCACGGTCGACCAGGCTCCCACATACGCTAAAATACTCGGCGCCGAGATGCCTTGGGCAGACGGTGTGGCATTGGATGAAATTTTGAAGTGATATTCTGTGCGTTTGTACAGAGTGATATTTTTGCCTTGCGGCAAAAGTGATATTGAAGCCTTGCGGCTTCAGTGATATTATATTCGCCGCGGGAACTCGCGGAGCGAATATCACTCGGCGTAAGCCGAATATCACTGCGAAAAAGTTGCTTTGCAACTTTCACAATAGCACTCGCCGCAGGCGAATATAACTGAAAAGCTCTCAATGCAACGCATTGAGAGCTTTTCTGGAGCAGACAACGGGAATCGAACCCGCAGCATCAGCTTGGGAAGCTGAGGTTTTACCACTAAACTATGTCTGCAATGCAATAATTTTATTACAAATTTTAAGTTTTGTCAATCCCTAATTTAAAAATATTTGCGGTGTCGGGTAAAAAACGTCCGACAAATTTCTTCAGGAGGTACATTATGCGTCTTGCAACATCGACTTGTATTTTCCCGAGCAGACGGCAGGGAGGCGGAACGCCGCTTGTGCAGTCGATAGCCATGTGCCGTGAATGCGGCTTCGAGGTCATCGACCTCAACTTTTGCTTTGCGGCAAACAAAAATTGCGGCTCGCTCTTTTGCTCCGACAACTGGCAGAAATATGTAGATGAGTTGGGCGAGGCGGGCGCCAAGTATGGCGTTACATTCTCGCAGTCGCACGCTCCTTATGACTCAAATCTGCGCCGCGCCGATCGCAAAATGACCGACGAGGAGCGCGATTGGTACTATGAATCCGTTCGCCGTTCCATCCATGCCAGCGCACAGCTGGGCGTCAAGTGGGTGGTCACTCACGCGCAGACCGATGTGCTTGACGATGAGCTGGGCTACGAGCAAAATCTTAAGACAAACCTTGAATTTTACGGCAAGCTGCTCGAGTGGGCAAAGCAGTACGGTACCGGCATCGCGGTCGAGAACATGGCGGAGTTCAATCCCTCCAAGACAAAGCACCGCTATACAGCCACCGTCGAGGAGCAGATCGCAATTATAGACAGCATAAACGACCCCGACCTGCAGGGTGCGTGGGATTTCGGCCATGCACAGCTGGTCTACCGCGATCAGGTGACTCCCCTACGCAAGCTGGGTCACCGTCTGCGCGCAACGCACGTTCAGGAGTGCGACGGCAAGTTTGATGATCATTTTCTGCCCTTTATCCGCGGCACAACACCGTGGGAAAAGATAATGCCGCTGCTCAAAGAGATAAATTATCCCGGCGACTTTACATATGAGGTCCACGGCTTTTTCTCGGGCATTCCGGACGAGCTGAGACTCAGCGCGGGTAAGTTTGCGTTTGAGATAGGTCAGTATCTTATGGGACTTTACGAGAAAGCATGAAGAACAATATGAAAAACAGATACCTTGCCGCCATCGATGTCGGCGGAACAAAGGCGGACGCCGTGCTTTTCCGCGATACGGGCGAGATAGTCGCGCATGTCGTCGATCCCGGCATGACGCCGTTTGATCACGGCGCCGAAGCTTCGGCAAATGCCACCCGAAAAACGCTTGAAAAGCTGTTCTCTCATGCGGACGGCGATATCGACGCGCTGTACGCTTCCGTCGCCACGGTGGAATACTATTACGACGATTTTATAAAATACTTCAATGACAAAATAAACGTAAAAAAAATACGCATCGAGGGGGACGGCTGCTGTCTCATCTCGGGCGTGTTAGGGCATAACGACGGCGCTTGCATGATATGCGGCACGGGCTCGTCACTTTATATGCGCAAGGGTGACAGCTACCGCCATATCGGAGGCGGCGGTCATCTTATCGATAGCTGCGGAAGCGGCTATGTGCTCGGGCAGCAGGCGCTTCGGGCCGTTTATCGCGCCTGTGACGGTGCAGGCCCGCAGACAATGCTGACTGAGCTTGTCAATGAGCAGGGCGGCTGTCTTATGCGGCGCAATATTCCCGGCGTGCAGTCGGGCGGGCGGGCATATATAGCCTCATTTGCCAAAAACGTGTTCATAGCCCGCAACCGCGGCGACCTTGTGGCGCGGAATATTTTCAACACCTGCGCCGCGGATATGGCAAATGTGATCTGGGCGGCTCGCGAGGAGCTGGGAGCGGGCTTTACATTGGTGCTCAACGGCGGCATATTTTCGCATTATCCCGAATATGCCGAGGCGGTCAAGGCACTCTCACCCGCCGATATCAATGTTATTTTGTCCGATGTGCCTCCGCTTTACGGCTGCGTGGTGGAAGCCATGTACGATGTCGGCTTGACCTGCAACGACGCTTTTAAGGCAAGATTTATGGCCGATTATCAAAAATAAAAACATATCCGCCGATCTTAAGATCAGCGGATATGTTTTTATTTATTATTTACCGTAAACCATTATTTCGCGGGTATTGATTTCCTCGAGACCTGTGGTGTTGCTGTCAACATCGCCGCCTTTGATTATGCCTATGCGGATGTATTTACCGCTGACGTCTCCCATATCGAACAATACCTCAACAGTCGGCTTGTTGTTGTTCCAGGGGTCGAGAGTTTTTGAGGTGTCGATGCTGGCGAGATTGGTGAGCGATGAATCGTAGCTTGCGGACTCGACCTTTGTCCAGTTGACGCCGTCGTCGCTGACGTAAATGTCCTGCGCCTGCGCGAAGCCCTGAAGACTTCCCGAGGTGTAGCCGATGGCGTCAAAGGTCTTGACAGAACCGAAGTTGAGCGTGATGAGGCCCGTATAGGGGCTGCTTGCGTCCTTTTCGCCGTTTATGTTGTAGGTGTCCTTGTCAAAGAAAATAGCGGCCATGTAGGAGGCGCCCCAGTGACCGTTGACCAGATTTACAGTCGAGTTGGTAACACCTGCGGTCGTGGAGGTGTTGACAGTACCTTTTTTGGAGCTGTCCATGTGCGAGATGCCGATGACGGATACGCCGTAGCCGATGTCGGCGATGTCGGCCTTTTGAGCGTCGGTCAGCGAGGTCGCGCTTGCTTCGGAGGAGGCGATCTTGTCCTTGTCGCCGCGAATACCCGAAAATGTCTTGGAGGTGTCGCTCTTGAGCGTCATCCAGCCATCACCCACGGTGGTATCGTTGCGATATATGACGGAAATAAGCTCTGAGGAGGGCTTGGAGGTGAGAAGAACGGTACTTGTCTTGGGCATGGTGACACCTTCGGAGGACAGCTTATAGGAGTCGGTAACGGGAGCGCCGTTTTTGACTATTTTGGAGGCGGCGGCGCGGAGCACATCTGCATCGGTGGCGGTCAGCGAACCGTTGTAGTTCACGGTTGCGGGGTCAACGCCGAAAATAGTTCCGAACAAGGTGTAAGCGGCAAGGGTACTGCCCGCAGGACCGGGATGCTTGAGGTCGTCATCATAAAGATTGGGAGTCGGGCTTGCGGGATAAATTTCGGAGAATGCCGCGCCGACGTGAGCAACACCTATGCCAAGCTCCTCTGCAATGGCGGTGTAAGCCGCCCGCAGCTTCATTTCCATGTCAGTCGTGTTCTTACCGAACTGGGAAAGCTGGGAGTGACCGCTCTTATAGCCCCAGGTTGCATACAGCCACAGCTCTGCGCCGTTTTGGTCTGCAAGAGCTTTGAATTGGCGTACGCTGTCGTAAAAATCGGCGGGCTTTGAGATGGGATTGGAGCTTTGCTCCTGAATGATAACTATATCATATTTTTTGTTTTTGAGTAGATACAGAACCTGTTTGCCCTTTTCGTCGTTTTCGTCGAGAAATTCGCGCAGATAGTGCCCACCCTTATACACGGCGGTGATATTGACCTTGTAACCCGCCTCGGTGGCAACATTGTAAAAAATGCCTTTAGGGTAGTTCATCTCGTTGTAATAGGAAAAGCTGTTTCCTATCATGAGGATGTTGTATGTTTTGGATTTGTCGCGCGCTTCAAGACTCGTGTCGGGAGTTTGGGGGGCAGTAGTCTCGGCGGGAGTGGTCTCCGCTGTGGTTGTTTCCGTCGGCTGCGTTGTGTCGGACGGGGCGGGCGCTGCCGTGGTAGTGTCCGCGGGCGTGGTTACATTATTACCACTGCCGCAAGCAGCAAGGGGAAGAAGCATAAGCGTGCACAGAAGTATGGAAAAAATTCTTTTTGTCATAATGATCCTCCTTTTATTAAATGTTTTGGTTTTGACTTAAACGGCTCCGGCAATGCCGGAGCCGTTTTGTATTAAATTTGATTATTTGCGTTTTTTCTTGCCGAGCATAACTGCAGGAATGCAGAGTAGCATCAGCGCGGGGGTAGCTATGGAACCGCCGCAACCGCCGTTTGAAGCAGGTTCGGTGCTTGGTGTGGGGGTGGTCGTGGGAGCCGCGGTCGTGGTTACTGTGGAGTCATCAGTGTCGGGATCGGCGGCAGGAGTGGTGTCCTCAACTGTGGGTGTGTCGGTAGTGACCTCGGGCTCGGGAGCTGCAGTGGTTGTGTCGGGAGTTGCGGTAGTGGTGTCCTCCGCGGAGGTCTCAAAGGTAACGCCCAACAAGTTTGCCAAATTGGTCTGAGAGCTGTGCAGGAAACTGGGGGTTATATCGTAAGGAATATCATTTGTGCAGGTGAGAACTTTACCATCGTTTAAATCAAAGCAGAACTCAACGTCAGCGCTCAGAGTCGTATTGGGAACTATGGAAGCGGTGAGATATGCATCAACCGTAGTGTCGCGCAAACAAATGAAGTAACCAACGGATTTGGATGCAGAAGGGTTAGCCATATTGAAGTGCTCGCTGGCTCCGATGCCATATGTGGTGCTTATATCCCAAGGAATAATCTTGCCGTTGACAGTTTCGGGAGGAGTCTGCCAGCACATATCGCGAGAGAAGTCGGCGATCAAATTCCAATATTTTTCCAAGTTGTATATGGGCTTGTTGTTCGAATCGAATGTGACCATTCTGTGAGAGTCTATAAGCTCGTAAGATTCATCACTGATGAACCATATGAGCGCATATTCACCGGGCTTCAGTACGTTTTCGCCGGGAGCTGTGGCGAATACATTGGATTTGGAGTATGTGCCGGCCTCGGCGGCTTCAACAACAGCCGCGGGGGTCGCTTTGTTTACATAATAGAATACGTAATCGTAAAGGTCAACATCGTGATCGGAAATATTGAGTATTTCTACATACTCACACAAATCCTTTCCGGTAGCGGGGCCTTCATAAGGCACGGTGGCGGGGTTGGAGAAGCAAGCGGAAATAACGATATCGCAGGGAATGGTATAGTCCGCGGCAGAGGTGGGCAGTGCGAACATAGCCGTAAGCATCAGGGCTGCGATAAGTATAGCTGTGAGCTTTTTCATGATTAATAATCCTCCTTATAAATAGAAATAGCTTCACTTGTTAATATTTTATCATACCTTTGTTTGAAATGCAATAATGTGAGAAAAAAAGTTTAATTTTGTTAATTTTGTACATTATAATGTTGATTTTACAACCTTAAAAAGGCACCCATAAAAACGATTTGACCAAAACCCGCGTCTTCTCTTGACAGAGAGCGGTTCAGGTAGTATAATTTTAAGTAACATGTTATTGAGGTGAGATGTATTATGTCAAAATATGCGAACGAATTTGCCCCTCGCGACGGCAAACTGCGCGTGCTTTGTCTGCATCATGAGCAAACGGTGTTTAAAGCAGATTCCTATCTTTTTGAGCTTGACGGTCAGCTGTGGCTGCTTGACGGTGGCATGAAAAATTCGCATGTCACGCATGAATATCTGGTTGCGCTTCGCCGCCGTTGGCTGGAGTCGGCGGGGCTTGACGAATCGAGCGAGCTGCCGCTCAAGCTGGACTGGTTCGTTTCGCATTTTCATATAGACCATGTTTCGGTCATGATAGAGCAGATCATACCCGACGCTCGCTTTGAGCTGGGTACGCTTTATCTGCCTCCCGTTACGGTGCTTGATCCCGCATACTGTGTCAACGGAACAAACGGCGATGCAAAATACCGCCCTTTGCTTGCCAAGGCGCTGAAAAAGTACGGAACGGGCAAGGAAAATATAGTGCAGTTTGATTTTGGCATGGAGAACATCAAGGAGCTTTACGATGAGAGCGGTAAGCTGCAAATGACAGTCTACCCACCGCTTGCCGACGCGGGAATTGGTGAGCCGCTGGAGTATAATATAAATGAATATTGGGGCGGCGATCGTACATATAAGGCAATCCCCACCGTGGTCGTAAACTCCAACTCCAACTGGCTGAAACTACGATATGGCTCGCATAGCTTTCTTTTCACGGGCGACACAATGAAAAGAGAGGCTCATTTGGATAAAGAATCGACAAACCAGATGGTTGAAGCATATCATGATATTATCGGCAATGTCAATGTTATAAAGCACGTTCACCACGGCTACCGCCGCGATGACGCAGTCGGTCTTATGCTGAGCTTTGAACCCCAATATATCATACTTTCCTGCCGCGAGGAGGGCGTTTCGAGGACTATGGCAAGTCAATATCCCGACGCTACGGCAAAAATACAAAACTGCGCCGTCGAGGATATCTTGTTTGAGACCGACGGAGAGACGCTTACTGTAAATAAAATATAACTGCAACGGAAGGAGATTTCCATGTTCAGATCTCTTCGGGAATTTATACGCTCGATCAAGGCGCGCGATCCCGCCGCCAAAAACGGCGCTCAGATAATACTACTGTATTCGGGTGTTCACGCGCTCATACATTACCGCGTCGCACACTTTTTCTATAAGATACATTGGTATTTTATCGCCCGCTGGATATCCCAGTGCGGCAGATTCTGGACGGGTATCGAGATACATCCGGGTGCTACGATAGGAAAATGCCTGTTTATCGATCATGGGATGGGCGTTGTTATCGGCGAGACCGCCGAAATCGGCGACTATTGCACCATTTATCAGGGCGCGACGCTGGGCGGCACGGGTAAGGATGTCGGTAAGCGTCACCCGACGCTGGGTAATCACGTCATGGTCGGAGCGGGCGCAAAAATACTCGGTCCCTTCAAGGTCGGAGACAACGCCAAGATCGCTTCGGGCGCGGTTGTGCTCAGCGCGGTGCCCGAGAATACAACGGCGGTCGGTATCCCTGCCAGAATAGTTTACAAAAAGGGCGCCGCGCCACGTCAGGAGATGGACCAGGTGCATATGCCTGACCCTGTGTCGCAGGAGCTTTGCAAGCTTGGCGCACGGCTTGATGCTCTTCAAAAAGAGCTCGACACACTAAAAGGAATTCAACAAGATGAAGAGTAAAGTGATATTGTCGGGCACGATTTTTGAATAATTTTACAAACCCGACGATGTCTTCGACGGGTTTGTGTTGTTTTCGACACAAAGCTTGTGATAATATATAATAGCCGAGAGGCTTTAAACCTGTGGAGGAATACCTCATGTTAAGACCTGTGGAAATAAGTAAATTTACAAACGCCGTCGAGCGTATCGGCAAGGACTGGATGCTCATCACTGCCGCGGCGGACGGCAAGGTAAACACCATGACAGCAAGCTGGGGCTGCGTGGGCGAGCTTTGGAATAAGCCCGTGGCGATATGCTTTATACGCCCTCAGAGATATACTTATGAGTTTACCGAGAAGTCGGATAAACTGTCATTGTCGTTTTTCGGCAAGGATATGAGAGGGGCGCTTGCCCTTTGCGGCAGGGAAAGCGGCAGAGATACAGATAAATTTGCTGCTACGGGATTGAATGTCGCATACTGTGACGATACTCCGTATATTGCCGAGGCGCATGATGTTCTTATTTGCCGCAAGCTTTATGCAGACGATCTGCGTGAGGACAGCTTTATCGATCGCAAGCTGCTTGAGCATTATCCCATAAAGGATTATCATAGAGTATATGTATGCGAGATAGAGAAGGTTTTGTCCGACGCGGAGTAAAATTTTAAATGTGTGAGGCAGAGCCTCGCAATAAATTCAGAAAGGGTGATTGTCATGGAACAGTATGAAGATATCCGTATGCGATGCGATGCCGCAAGAGCGGCGGCGCGGCGCGCCGCCGAAGCGTCGGCAAGATCGAGAGGTGCGGCGATCAAGGCGATAGCTGACAGACTGCTGTCCGACAGCGAGCTGATACTCGATGCCAACCGCCACGATATCGAGGCGGCGCAGGGACAGCTTGCAGAGCATATGATAGAGCGACTGCACCTTGACGAGACCAGAATAGGTAATTTGTGCGACGAGCTGTTAGCGCTCGCCGCCGCGCCCGACCCACTGGGAATGGGAACATTCGGTACCCGTCCGTCGGGGCTTGAGATAGCACGACGACGTGTGCCACTCGGCGCGATAGCATTTGTTTACGACTGTCGACCCGAGCTTGCCGTGCGTGCGGTCGCCATGTGCATCAAAACGGCAAATGCCGCGATAATCTCACCATCTTATGCGAGTGTGAATACCGACGCGGCGCTGGTCGATATTATGTGCGATGCCCTGGAGGGCAGTGCGTATCCTCACGATGCTGTGTGTTATATCGATCCGACGCTTGCGGATGTTCCCGAAATGCTCGGACGCATGCGGGGCTCTGTCGATCTCATAGTTTGCGGCGGCGAACGGGGACTGCGAGATAAGCTTGCAGAGGGGACAGTGCCTGTTATGATGGCGGGAAATGGCATAAGCCACATATATATTGACGAGAGCTGTGATGTTCAGGCGGCAGTGAAAGCAACGGTGCGCTCAATATATCCGCGCAATGTCGAGACGAGTGGATCGGTGGTGGTATTGGTACACAAACGCGCGGCACAGGACTATCTCGGCGCTATGTACCGCAGTATGCAGCCCTACCATCCCGAATATCGCGCCTGCCCTGCATCCCGCGAATATTTGAGCGAAGCAATACCCGCTGTGCGGGATGACTGGTCAGCACAGCACGAGAATACTTCAAACACGATAGCAGTGCGGGTGGTAGAATCGATGGATGAGGCGATAGCGCATATCAACACCTACGGTACGGCGCATGCCGACGCCATTATGACAACTCATATGGGGCGTTCGAAAAAATTTGTACGCGAGGTAGACAGTACGACGGTCTGCGTCAATGCCGCGCTTAAAATGTCGGATACCGTGGGAGCCGGAGGTATACTTGCCGGCGTCGAGCTTGAAGCGCTCACGGGAGAAAAATGCATTATCAGCGGCGATGTTGCCGTGACAGATAAATAAAGGCGCGGTTTTCCGCGCCTTCGTTTTTGATAAAAATCGAGCTGAGGACGATAAAATATAAATTAAATGTTGACATTGACTTCAAAATGTATTAAAATAATTATATATCGCTATAAATCAGGTGAAAAATATGTTTAACAGTATGACCGCTTTCGGTCGTTGCCGCCGCAATGAGGAGGGCAGGGATATTACGGTCGAGCTCCGCTCGGTAAATAACCGCTATCTCGATTGCTCCGTTCGACTGCCGCGCAGTTATTCGGCGCTGGAGGAAAGAATAAAGCCCTATCTTCAGTCAAGGGGTATATCCCGCGGCAAAGTTGATGTTTATATAGGCGTTGAGGTCACCGAGAGTGACGACGGCGCAATAATGCTGGATACCGGCTATGCCGCAGGCTATATAGCCGCGCTTCGTCAGCTTCGCGACACTTTTTCGCTGACGGATGATATCAGCGTTATGAG
Source organism: Clostridia bacterium (assembly GCA_017462385.1). Taxonomy (GTDB): domain Bacteria; phylum Bacillota; class Clostridia; order Oscillospirales; family CAG-272; genus UMGS1002. Next base: position 38,005 of record JAFTRE010000023.1, read on the forward strand.
CGTGGCTCAAAACCGAGAGCTGTTTCGGGTGCAGAAGCCCGAGGATGACATCGAGGGCGACTGGCAGAGAATACTTCCCGTGCTTGACAGCGCGCTGGACGCTTTTCTTGCAGCTCGCGGCAATGAGGGCGCACGGCTTCATGCCGATATCGCCCGCAAAATAGAAAATATAAAACGCAATGTTGACAGAATTTCCCAGATGTCCCGCGCGGATATCGAGGGATATCGCGACAAGATCGAGGAGCGTATACGCGAAATACTTTCGGATAACCGCATAACCGTTGATGAAAACAGATTGCTCACCGAGTGCGCCATCGCCGCAGACAGACTTGCCATTGACGAGGAGCTGGTCAGATTGCTTTCTCATTTTGATACCTTCCGCGATATTGCCGAATCGAGCGAGCCTGCGGGACGCAAGCTGGACTTTTTGCTTCAGGAAATGAACCGCGAGGTCAACACGGTCGGCTCAAAATGCCAGAATGCGGCGATCGCCAAGCTTGTGGTCGATTGTAAGAGCGAGCTGGAAAAAATACGCGAGCAGATACAGAACATAGAGTAAGGTGCAAAAATGAAATTTATAAACGCAGGATATTCAAACCTTATCGCAGGGGAGCGCATAGTCCTCATAGCGGCGCCCGACTCGGCGCCTGTCAAGCGACTGATGCAGGACGCCAAGGATGACGGCCGCGCCATTGATCTGACCTGCGGAAAGAAAACAAAGTCGGTAATACTTACCGATACCGAGCACGTCATACTCTCGGCACTTCCGCCCGAAAAGATCGCGGGGCGCGCAGAGGACGCCGAGGACGCGCAATCCGAATAAAAGTAAAAAATAAAATCAACATAAATCGTCAAGGAGATAATTATGCTTTATCCAACAATCGGAGAACTTACAAAAGACAAATTCAACCGTTACGAGCTGGCGCTTGCCACCGCAAAATGCGCACGTCTTATTACCGATGAATACGTAAGACAGAGAGAGTTTGCTGAGAAGTCCATGACCGGCAACAAGGATACTGACAAGCCGCTGATGGCTATGATAGACAAGGAATACCGCGATGAAAAGGCGGTCAAGACGGCCATCAATCGCATACATTGCGGAGAGTATGTTATAGTCGAGCGCGATCCGTCCGAAGAGGATGAGATCGTCGAGGGTACTGAGACCGAGGCAGAGGACGAGATCAACTAATATCCCGAAAGGAGACAGTCATGGCATACGAATATGCCAAGGTATGTCTGACCGATGACATACCCTATCCACTTGACCGGGAGTTCGATTATTATATTCCAGCACAAATGCGTTCCGGTGTCACCCGGGGCGCTTTTGTTACCGTGCCGTTTGGCAGGGGCAATCGCCGCAGACTGGCGCTTGTGATAGACGTTTGCGAGAGCTCTGATACCCCCGCGGACAAAATTAAGCCTATAGATTCGCTGTGTCCCGAGTCCATGAGGCTCGGCGAGGAGCTGCTGGGGCTGTGCCGCTATCTCAAGGAACAGACGCTGTGTACCATAGGCGATGCTGTGCACGCCATGATACCCGCCGCGGCAATGTCAAGGCTGGCGGAGTATTATCTGCCCGCGACAGGCGAGCATGATGTCGCCGCGCTCGGCAAGGGACGGGAGAGAGACGTGCTTGAATATATAATCGACCACGGCAAGGTGAGCGAGGCGTCACTGACGGCAAAATTCGGCCCGCGCGTTTATGACTCTGTAAAAAAACTGATGCATGGCGGTTATGTCGAGCGGGGAATAGATATAAAAGAGGGCGTGCGCGAGGTGTTTCGCGAGCATTATTCGCTCGATATCGACGCCGACACCGCCCGCGCCGCGCTGGAAAAGCAAAAGGGCGCGCCCGCGCTTCGCAGTGAAACACAGAGACAAGTGGTTGAACAGCTGCTGGGCGGCGAGTGCGACATTGAGGCACTGATGCAGGCGACGGGCGCAAACCGTCAACAGCTTCGCACACTGCTTGACCGAAAAATAATAAAAGTGCGCCGAGAGAGTGTTTACCGTCAGCCCTATTCGACCGTAGAGCAGAGCGAGCGCCGTGAGTACATACTCAACGACGAGCAGAGAGCGGCATACGAAAAGCTTTGCGAGCTGTCCCGCTCGGGAGAGGGCGCGGCGGCATTGCTTCACGGCGTTACGGGCAGCGGCAAGACGTGCGTCATGGTTAAGCTGATAGATGAGGTTATCGCCTCGGGCAGGTCTGTCATATTGCTTTTGCCCGAGATAGCATTAACTCCTCAGTCGGTGGCCATTTTCTGCGCAAGATACGGCGACCGCGTCGCGGTCATACATTCGTCGCTGTCGGCGGGTGAGCGGCTGGACGCTTACAATAAAATTCGCCGCGGAGATGCCGATGTCGTGGTCGGCACACGCTCAGCAGTGTTCTCGCCCGTCCGTAATCTCGGACTAATAATCATTGACGAGGAGCAGGAGCACACATATAAGTCCGATTCCGACCCAAAATACCACGCCCGCGACGTGGCCCGTTACCGCTGTGCGCATGAGAGAGCATTGCTTCTGTTGTGCTCGGCGACACCGTCGGTGGAGAGCTATCAAAAGGCGATTGAGGGTAAATATACACTTTTAAAGCTCAAAAAACGCTACGGCGGCGCGCCGTTGCCCTCGGTTCGGCTTGCCGATATGCGCGAGGAGGCGCAGGCGGGCAATGTTGACCCACTTGGTTCGCTTTTGGCCGAAGAGCTTAAAAATACCGTTGGAGAGGGACGGCAGGCGGTGCTGTTTCTCAATCGCCGCGGGTATAATAATTTTGTGTCCTGCCGCATATGCGGCGCGGCGATAAAATGTCCGCGGTGCAGTGTCGCCATGCATTATCACGCCAAGAGCGGTAATTATGATGACGGCGTACTGGTCTGCCACTGGTGCGGACACCGCCAAAAACAGCCCGAAGCCTGCCCCGAATGCGGCTCGCCGCATCTGGTGCGCATGGGGTTTGGCACACAGCGGCTGGAGCGCGATATTTCCGACCTGCTTCCCGATGCCAAAGTGCTTCGCATGGACGCCGACACGACGGGAGAGAAGCAGGCATACGACAAAATGCTGGGCGAGTTCCGCCGCCATGAGGCAGACATACTGCTCGGCACGCAGATGGTGACAAAGGGACACGATTTCCCGGATGTTTCACTTGTGGGCGTTTTGCTCGCCGACGCATCGCTGTATCTTGACGATTACCGCGCAAATGAGCGCACATTTGCCATGCTGACGCAGGTCGTCGGCCGCGCGGGCAGGCGGGATATACCGGGAGCCGCCGTGATACAGACCAATAATCCTGACAATGATGTTATCCGTCTTGCCTGTGAGCAGGACTATGAAAGCTTTTTTGAAAACGAAATAAGATTGCGCCGCTTGCTGGTGTTTCCGCCGTTCTGCGATATAGCTCTGCTGACGCTTACCTCGTCGGACGAAAAGGAGCTCATGATGGGCTCGTCGCGCCTGGCTCAAAGCCTTGCAGACCTGCTCGCCACCAAGTATTCGGATGTTCCGACGGTCGTGTTCGGGCCTATGGAGGCGCCCGTTTACCGCGTGGACGGCAAATACCGCGTTCGCATGGTCATCAAATGCCGGCTTAACAAGCGCTCACGCGCGCTGTTCTCCGAGCTTTTGATGACACATACCGACTCGCACCTCCCGACATTGAGCATAGATTTCAACCCCTCGGGGCTGTAATAGTCGATATATTCGCCGTGGCGGCGAATTCGATATATTTGGTACAAGCACCAAATTCGATATGCTTGCCTGCGGCAAGCTCGATATGTTGCCCTCGGCAACAAGATTGGAATAGAGAAAGGAATAAAACAATGGCTAAACTGAAAATACTTAAAAAGAACTCGCCGGGGCTGAGGTGTCCGTGCCGCCCCGTTACCGAGATAACACCGCGCATTCTGACACTGCTTGACGATATGGCGGAGACCATGTACGACGCCGACGGTTGCGGACTTGCCGCGCCGCAGGTGGGCGTGCTTCGCCGCGTGGTGGTCATTGACGTCGGTGAGGGCCTCATGGAATTGATAAATCCCGAGATCATCGCCGCCGAGGGCGAGCAGTGCGAAAGCGAGGGCTGTCTGTCGGTGCCGGGCGAATGGGGAATTACCAGACGTCCCGCTAAGGTAACCGTCCGCGCGCAGGACAGAAACGGAAACTGGTTTGAGAAAACGGGGGAGGGACTGCTTGCGCGGTGCTTCTGCCATGAGCTTGACCACCTTGACGGCAAGCTGTTCATTGATCCGGGTATAATGATAGAAAGATTGGAGCCCGCAAAATGAGAATACTTTTCATGGGCACTCCCGATTTCGCACTTTTCTCGCTTCGCGCGCTTGTCGAAGCGGGAGAGCAGGTCATCGGCGTCGTAACTCAGCCCGATAAGCCCAAAGGACGCGGTTATACATTAACGCCGCCGCCCGTCAAGGTCTACGCGAGCGAGCGGGGCATACCCGTATATCAGCCCGAAAAGGTAAAGGACGGCAGCTTTGACGGGACACTGCGCGAGCTCGCTCCCGATGTTTGCGTGGTCGCCGCTTACGGCAAGCTGTTGCCCGAAAGCATTCTGACCATACCGAAATACGGCTGTATCAATATCCACGGCTCGCTTTTGCCCGAATATCGCGGCGCCGCGCCTATGCAACGCGCCATTATAGACGGCAAAAAGATGACGGGTGTCACCATTCAGCAAATGGCTTTGGGTATGGATACCGGAGATATTTTGTTTATGCGCGAGACCGAGATCGGCGAAAACGACAATTTCGAGGATATTCACGATCGCCTGGGCGTGCTTGGTGCCGAGGCTCTGCTTGAAACGCTGAAATTGCTCCGCGAGGGCAAGCTTGACCCCGTCAAGCAGGACGAAAGTCTTGCCACCTACGCCGCAAAGATTGAAAAAGCCGATTGTGTTCTGGACTTTTCGCGCCCCGCTCGCGAACTTCACAATCAGATCCGCGGTATGTCACCTTTTCCGCTGGCGTTTACAAGACTTCCGAGCGGAAGCATGCTCAAGGTCACATCCGCCGAGGTGGTTGCGGAGGACGGAGAGGGCCCGACAGGGCAGGTCACCTCGCTGGACGGCGGCATCGTCGTGCAGTGCGGCAAGGGTAAGATACGCCTGACCGGGGTGCTGCCCGAGGGCAAGGGCAGAATGCCTGCCGCCGATTTTGTACGCGGACGCAAGGTCGCCGAGGGCGATATTTTAAAATAAATTCAGGGAATTATTATGTTATACACGCTTTATTACTATTCGTATTGGCTGCTCATCCCCGCATTTCTTTTTGCGTTGTGGGCACAGATAAGAGTGCAGACCACTTTCAATAAAGCAAGCCGCTTTCACACGGGCATGACGGGCGCCGCCGCCGCGCGACGCATACTTGATTCAAACGGCTTGGCTCATGTGAGAATCGAGCGCGTTTCGGGACATCTGACCGATCACTACGACCCCCGCGCCAATGTTATACGTCTTTCCGAGAATGTGTTTGATAACAATACCGCCGCGGCAGTGGGCGTTGCGGCGCATGAAGCGGGTCACGCCGTGCAGTACGCAACGGGCTATTCCGCCATAAGACTGCGCACAGCTATAATACCAATATGTCAGGTCGGCTCGTATGCCGCCATGCCGCTGTTTTTGATTGGCATACTGCTCAGCTCCGTCGGCACCTTCGGCGGCGATATCGGTTACGGCTTTATGCTGGCAGGTATACTGTTTTATTCGTTTGCAACACTGTTTCAGCTTGTGACACTGCCCGTTGAGTTCAACGCCAGCAACCGCGCCATGAAGGCGCTGGAGGGCGTGCACACCATGAGCGATGCCGAACTCGGTGAGTCACGGCGCGTGCTGAGTGCCGCTGCAATGACGTATGTCGCCGCGCTGGTAACATCACTGCTCAGCCTGCTGAGACTTATACTCATCGCCTCAGGGCGCAGGAGATAAAAATGAACGTTCGAGAGATCGCCCGGCGCACATTGCTTCGCATGAATGCGGCGGGCGGATATTCAAATCTGTCGCTTGACGCGGCGATAAAAAAATATGAAATGTCGCCGCGCGACCGCGCACTGCTGACACAGCTTGTCATGGGCGTGATCGAGCGGCAAACGACACTTGATTATTATATTTCGGCGCTGTCCAGCATGGATGATGCCAAGATCGAGCCCGAGGTGCGCATGATATTGCGGTTGGGGCTGTATCAGCTCATGTTTTGCGACCGCATACCCGCTCACGCGGCAGTGTCCGAGACTGTGTCGCTCGCGCCGCGCCGTGCGGCAGGCTTTGTAAACGCACTGCTTCGCAATTATTCGAGGCGCGGCGGGGAGGTCAAATTGCCCGACGCGGAAAGTGACCCTGTGGGTCATATTTCGGTCAAGTATTCGTTCCCGCGCTCTGTTTGCGAGCGATTTGTGTCGGAATACGGCGCGCAGCGCGCCGAAGCTATTTTTGCCGCCATGAACGAGCCGCCGCGGCTGACCTTGCGCGTTAATACCTGCCGCACAACGCGGGACAAGCTGATCGCACGGCTGTGTTCCGAGGGCATCGAGGCGCGTCCCACACCGCTGGCGAGTACGGGTATTGTATTACCCAGCGTGCCCGTGACACAGCTGCCCGGGTTTGAGACAGGTGACTTTACCGTGCAGGACGAGGCATCACAGCTTTGTACCGCCGCGCTTGATGCGCGGGCGGGCATGAAAGTGATAGACGTTTGCTCCGCGCCCGGCTCCAAAAGCTTCGGCGCGGCGATGGATATGGGCAATGACGGCGAGATACTGGCTTTTGATCTGCACGAGAGCAAGCTGTCGTTGATACGCTCGGGCGCCGAGCGACTGGGGCTTGATATCATAACTGCCGATTGCGCCAATGGCAGAGTGTTTGACGCTGCGCTTGCGGAATATGCCGACCGCGTCATTTGTGACGTGCCTTGCTCGGGGTACGGTGTCATGGCGAAAAAGCCCGAGATACGGCACAAAGACCCCGCCGAGTCGGCGCGCCTGCCCGAAATACAGTACGACATACTCCAAAATTGCTCCAAATACGTAAAGCACGGCGGCGTGCTGGTCTACTCCACCTGCACCTTGCTCCGCGCCGAAAACGATGAGATAATAGATAAATTTCTCGCCAACCACGCGGATTTTGCACTTGTGGGCTTTCATGCGGGCGAGCTGGATGTCCCTGAGGGACGCATAACGCTCGCGCCGGATACTCACTCCACCGACGGATTTTTTATAGCTAAACTGCAGCGTTGCTGAAAGGATATACATGAATACACAAAATAAATTTCTTCCCGTGTCGCGCGCCGATATGGAGGCGCTGGGCTGGGATACGCCCGATTTTGTCTATGTTTGCGGTGACGCATATGTCGATCACCCCTCGTTCGGCGCGGCCATAATCAGCCGGGTGCTTCAGAATGCGGGTTATCGCGTTGCCATGCTCGCACAGCCGGATTTTCACTCTGCCGACGATTTTCGCCGTTTCGGCAGACCCCGCCTCGGCTTTCTCGTCAGCGCGGGCAATATCGACTCAATGGTCGCGCATTACAGTGTCGCGAAAAAGCGCCGCGGTTATGACTACTATTCGCCCGGTGGCAAAACAGGTCTGCGCCCCGACCGCGCTTGTATCGTTTATACCAACCGCATACGCGAGGCGTGGGGAGATGTTCCCGTAATACTGGGCGGGCTTGAAGCCTCGCTTCGCCGTTTTGCTCACTATGACTATTGGGATGACCGCGTCCGCACCTCAGTGCTTATCGATTCGGGCGCCGATATGCTGACGTACGGCATGGGCGAGAAAATATTGCTTCGCATCGCCGAGCTGCTTGACCGTGGTGTGCCGATACATAAAATACGCGATGTGCGCGGAACTGTCTGGATCGGCAAGCCCGAGGACAAGATACATTATCCTCTTGCGGCAACATACGATTTTGCAAAGCTGGCGAGTGACAAGAAATACTACGCCGAGGCGTTCGCCGTGCAGTATAAAAATCAGGATGCCATATACGGCAAGGCGATAGCCGAGCGCTACGGTAACCGTTTGCTGGTCGCAAATCCTCCCATGCCGCCGCTGGAGCGCGAGGAGCTTGACCGCGTTTACGACCTGCCCTATGTCCGCGACTATCACCCCATGTACAAGAGCATGGGCGGCGTGCCCGCCATCGAGGAGGTCAAATTCTCGGTGACGCATAACCGCGGCTGCTTCGGCGCGTGTAATTTCTGCGCGCTGGCGTTCCATCAAGGACGCGCGGTGCGTTCGCGAAGCATAGAGAGCTGTGTCAAGGAGGCCGAAAAGATCACAAAGCTTGACGGCTTTAAGGGATATATTCACGACGTCGGCGGGCCTACTGCCAACTTTCGCGGTCCTGCCTGCAAAAAGCAGCTGACGGCGGGCGTTTGCGCCGAACGGCGTTGTTTGGCGCCCACGCCGTGTAAGCAGCTTATAGTCGATCATTCGGAATATATTGAGCTTATACGCCGCATCGAGGCGGTGCCGGGGGTTAAGAGGGTGTTTATACGTTCGGGTATACGCTTTGATTACGTTATGGCGGATGAAAATGACGCTTTCTTCAAAAAACTGGTGCGGGATAACGTCAGCGGACAGCTCAAGGTCGCGCCCGAGCATTGCTCGGCGGGCGTGCTTGCTTGCATGGGTAAGCCCGACTTTTCGGTGTTCAACCGATTCCGCGCTAAGTATTTCAAGCTGAGCGCCGCGGCGGGTAAGGAGCAGTATCTGGTGCCGTATCTCATGTCCTCGCATCCGGGATCTACGCTGAACGACGCCATCGAGCTTGCATATCAGCTCAAGCAGGATAAGGTTGCGCCCGAGCAGGTGCAGGACTTTTATCCAACACCCGGAACGGCATCGACGGTCATGTATTACACGGGTCACGACCCTTTCACGGGTAAGGCTGTTTACGTTGCGGACGAAAAGGAAAAAAGGCTTCAGCGCGCGCTTCTTCAGCCTACCAAGCCCGAAAACGCGGCACTTGTGCGCGAGGCGCTTCGCCGAGCGGGACGCGATGACCTTATCGGATACGATAAGGATTGCATAATCCGTCCCGATAAAAACGATAAGACGTGGCAGCCGCAACAGGGGGCGGGACAGCGCCCGAGATCAGGTCAGGGACGCGGGCAGAGCAGAAACACCGCTTCAAGACAGGGTGGCAAAGGGGCAAAGCCTGCCGACCGCCGCGGCTCAAAGCCGCAGGCAAAGGCGGTTGGACGCAACAGCTCGCGGCCGAACACAAAAAACCAAAAACGGAAAAAATAAAATATAAAAGCAGACAGCGGTTTGAATAGCTGTCTGCTTTTATATTAGTGTTTTTTCTCCTTTTTGATGCCGAAAAACCGCCGCAGGACGGGTGCCAAAAAGGCGGGCGAGCGAACTATTACTATTTTCATGACTACCTCCGCAGGTTTATTTGTTAACATTTTATGCCGTGCGGCGGCGTTTTGTCATTACTGTTTTGCGTCTCTGCTCTCGACTATGAACAGCCCGCCCTTTTTGACCGAGACCAGCGCGCAGTTTTCGGTTATCTCGTTTGATACCGCGAACTGTAGCCGTGTTGTCAGCGTGGCGTTGCTCAGCGGATATTTGCAGCCCTCGACCGACACGCCCTTGACCTTTGCGTCGGCGGCGAGCAGTGAGAGATATTTGTAGCCCGAGCGGGGCAGCAGTGTGCTGGTGCTTTTGATATAGCGTATGCGATTGTCGCCGCTGAGTGCGATGGCGTGTATGCCGCGCTCGTAAAGGTCAACAAGTATACCCATGACGGACAGCGTGTGGTCCAGTCTGCCGTCCAGTCCGCCGACAATGACTATGTCGTCAGCTCCACGTACTATTGCCGCCTCGACGGCAAGCTGTGTGTCGGTCAGATCCTTTTCGGGCGGGAAATTGAGCCGCTCGGCGCCTTCGGGTATATTTGTGTCGCCAAGTGAGTCCATGTCGCCTAACATTATGTCGACGCGCTCGCCAAGAAGCTTGGCGTTGCGAAGCCCCGAATCGGCGGCGATGGTGAGATCGCCCGACTTTGGATGTTCGGTTATATTGTCGGGCGAAATGCGGCCGCCCGCGTATATAAATGCTCTCATTTTTATTGCTTATCCTCGAATATAGTTACATTCATGAATGTGCGGGCGTGACCGCTGCCGGCAAGCTCGGTGATATAGTCAAGCTCCAGTGTGCCGTCAATGTGCAGACGGTTGATGATAGTGCGGGTGAAAAGTTCCATGCGAAAGGGCATGATGGGGGTATGGTAGGTGCAGGTGTGGTGCAGACCGGGACTGAATACCATGGTGGTGGCGGCCTCACCGTCGCGGAACATGGTCAGCGTGTCGGGCTTTGTTTTGTCGAAGATCAGGTGTGTGGACGAGCCCTCAAGCCCGGAAAGCTCACTCTCGTCATAGCAAATGTCTATTTTGTCTCCATCAACGGTCATGACAGCCTCGGTAAACATTTCGATGCGTTGCGGCTCGGCGTCTTTTTCAAATTTTGTTATTTTTGCCGTTGCGGCATCCACCTCATATCGGGTGGAGATCATTTTGAGTGTTATATCCTTTTTCATACGTGCGTGTACCTTGTGCAATATTATTACCAATATTATATAACTTCGCGGGAGTGCTGTCAAGTCCCCAAAACATACTTGACAAGCAGGGCGGGGGAGAGTATAATTATAATGAAAAAATATTTTTATAAGAGGTATTCAAAAAATGGATCTTCAGAAAATACTCAATGACCTTAAGAATTGCCCTTGCGGCAAAGAGCATACCATGGCTACCCGTGTGGTCGAGATCTCCAGCGGCGCTACCGCGCGCGTGGGTCAGATACTGACTGATGCAGGCTTCCCCAAAAAGCTGCTTTTGGTTGCAGACGAAAACACGCTCGGAGCATCCGCGGGCTTGCTTGAGTCGCTCAACGACGCCGGTTTTGAGACTAAAAAGATCATATACAAAAACATGATGTACGCAAAGGTCGAGCAGGTAAACGAGCTTAAGGCGCTGTGCTCGGATATCGATGGCATTATTTCGGTCGGTACAGGCTCGCTCAACGACATCTGCCGCGTCACCGCTTTTGACATGAAAAAACGTTTCTGCATTTTCGCTACCGCACCTTCGATGGACGGCTTCGCGTCCGATACCGCGCCCATCATCGAGAACAACTTCAAGAATTCCTGGAAGGCCGAACAGCCAGAGGTCATTATCGCCGACACCAAAATACTCGCAAAGGCTCCTGTCGAGCTTAAAGCTGCGGGCTTTGGCGACATGGTCGCAAAATACATAGGCATTCTCGACTGGAGAATTGCCAATCTGCTCATCGATGAATATTACTGCCCCGCAGTTGCCGATATCACTATGCAGGGACTTAACAAGGTCGTCGCTCTTGCCGATAAGGTCACCGAGGAGGACGAGGCAGCCGCAGGCAGTATCATGGAGGGCTTGGTTCTGTCCGGCATTGGTATGAAGCTGGCTATGTCCTCGCGTCCCGCGTCGGGCGCCGAGCACGTGGTTTCTCACTTCTGGGAGTGCTATAAGCTGGCTCGCGGTATTTGGCCCGAGTTCCACGGCAAAAAGGTCGGTGTGGCATCTGTGCTCATCAACCGCATCTACCGCAACATAGCCGACCGCGTGGTCGATGTCGATCCTATTGCCGATCCTACCGATTGGGATGACGTTCGCGCACAGTTCTCGCCCGAGCAGATCCCCGAGCTTATGAAGCTCAACACACCTACCATCACCGATAAGATAGACCCCGCGCGTCTTAAGGCTTGCTGGCCCGAGATCCGCAGACTTATCAAGGAGATACTGCCCACAGACGAGCAGCTGATGAGCATGATGAAGGCTGCGGGCGCCGTTACCGAGCCCGAGGATGTTCATGTTTCGCCCGAGCTGCTCGTGACAGGTCTGCGCTACCACGCATATATGCGCTACAGAGTATTGTTGACAAGACTGATGCCCATGCTTCAGCTTGATATCATGGATTTTCTGAACTGAAATGAAAAATAAAAAACACAAAAAAGCATCCGGCGGGCTCGAGAGGGTCACACCGAGCGAAAAAAAACCGTTCAACTGGCGCCTTCTTCTAGTGCTGGCTTGCAACACGGTCATATTATTTTCTGTATACCGTGTGGCAATAACATTTCATTATTTTGAAATAGTGCTGGGCATTTATCTGGCGGCAACGGCGGGTTTGACATTGGCTTATGTCATATACAATCGCGGATTTACCCGCCGCGGTGTCACCGCTGAGATGCTACCCGATACCATGTCCGCCGAGGAGAAATGCGAATTTATAGCCGACGGTGAACGCAGACTGAAAAAGTCCAAGTGGATGCTGACAATACTTATACCTCTTATCATCACGTTTACATACGATCTTATGGAGCTGTTTTTGTTTGACCGCTTCGCAGGACTTTTCGGTTAAGTGAAAGAGGGGTCAAATGTCTTATCATATCCGTTCGCTTTATTCGGGCTCTTCGGGTAATGCGGTGCTGCTGTCGGCGGCGGGAGTAAATATACTCATCGACGCCGGCAAAAGCGCCCGCTCGTTGTGTACGGCGCTTAACGCCGCAGGGGCCGATATCAAGGGCATAGATGCCATATTTATAACGCATGAGCACGCCGATCACACGGGTGCGCTCGAAATAATTTCAAAAAAATACAGCATTCCTGTGCATATGACGGCGGCAAGCGCCTCGGGTATGCACATGGGGGAATATCTGCGGGGAGCGGCGGTAATTCACACGCCGCTTTTCAATGTCAGCGTCGGCGCGCTGGAGGTGACATCCTTTACAACATCGCATGACAGCGCCTGTTGTGTGGGCTACAAGGTTGAGTTTGACGATGATGAGGGTCATCATGCCGTGGGGCTTGCGACCGATACAGGCTGTGTCACAGAGTCAATGCGGCAGTCGCTGACGGGCTGTGAGTCTGTGATACTGGAATGCAACCACGATCCCGATCTGCTCAGGTTTGGACCGTATCCTTATCAGCTCAAGCAGCGCATAGGCTCGCGTTACGGGCATTTGTCAAATGATGACTGTGCCGCCTTTGCCGCCTTGCTTGCCGAGTCGGGAACACGCCGCTTTTTGCTGGCCCACCTGAGCCGCGAGAACAACACGCCCACTCACGCGCTTGCCGCTGTCCGCGCCGCAGTGCCGGATGAGAGTATAGATATTCTGGTCGCGTCCCCCGACGTACCGGTGGAGTTGATATAGTTATGTTAAATGTAAAAATAATTTGCGTCGGAAGCCTCAAGGAGAGCTATCTGCGAGAGGCTGTGGCGGAATATTCAAAGCGGCTGTCGGGATTTTGCTCGCCCGAGGTGATAGAGCTGAAAGAGGCCAAAATACCCGACTCACCCTCCGTGTCTCAGATAAATGCGGCAATAGAGGACGAAGGAAAACGCATACTTGTAGCCATACCGCCCCGCGCGACGGTCGTGGCGCTGTGCGTCGAGGGTAAGCAACTCAGCTCGGAGCAGCTCGCCGAATATATCGAGGCGGCGTCAAGCATGGCGGGATGCCTTTGCTTTGTTATCGGAGGCTCGCACGGACTGGCCGAGGAGGTCAAACGAGCGGCGGCACTGCGGCTGTCGTTTTCAAAGCTGACCTTTCCGCATCAGCTCATGCGCGTCATATTGCTTGAGGCGGTGTACCGCGGGTTTAATATAATAAAAGGTACGAAATATCATAAATAGACACCTAAACCAATGGTTTATTGACTTAATGGCGCAAATGCTGTATAATGTTGACAGCGCGTGTGTGTGCGTATATTAAACAGAAAGGAGGCGGTGATATGTTCGCAAACAAGCATATCGGATGTAAGGTCGCCCGCCTCGGCGGCGCCAAGTAATTAGTTGCGGATTACCAAAACATTCGAGGAGCGGGCGCAGATGCTGGCGCCCGCTCCGAACCGAGTAGCCGAGGCAACTCCACCGTGGTTTCGGAAAGGGTGATAGTTTGCCACAACAATTCGGTTTGGGTGATAATATTGCACGGTACAGGCGGCAGGCGGGTCTGACACAGGATGAGCTTGGTTCACGGTGTTGTGTCAGCGCGCAGGCGGTATCAAAATGGGAGCGATGCATTGCTTGCCCCGACGTGATGCTGCTGCCCGTTCTTGCCGAAGCACTCGGAGTGACGCTGGATGAGCTGTTCGCTCCGCCCACGCAAAAATGACAGAGGCTATGCTTTGTGCCCGTCAGGGCACAAAGCAATGAATTGCCCCACGGGCATGAATTGCCTACGGCATGAAATAAAAGGGGCAATTCAATTCATGAAAGCTGTTGCTTTCAAATCATGAAGCCGTAAGGCTTCTATTCATGACGGCTTGCCGTCAGTTCATTTATAGCGCTTGTCAAAAAGGGACAGAGAACGTAAAACATTCTCTGTCGTTTTTGTTTGTGTAAAGAGTTGATTTTTTCTTGACAAAATCGTGATATAATGTTATCATAAAATAAATCTGTTTCAACAAGGAGAGTACACCACATGAAAAAATTATTTTCCATGATATTGTTGGCATCTATGCTGATGTCGGTGTTTGCACTGACCGCCTCGGCAACCTCGACAACCAAGACAGTGCTGGATGTCAAGTGGAATGACGGCTGGGCAGTTATTTCGCCCAATAACTGTTATAATGATCAATTTGTCGGCGACTATGAGCAGGCAAGCGGATTCAGCTCTACCGATGTTTTCACCGTCCCCAAGGCGGGAACAAAGTTGACCTGGACAGACCCCTCGGGCTATGCCGCAAACTCTGTTTTGACGGTTTCAAGCTGGAAACAGGAAAACGGTGTATGGGTGCTTGACCGCGATGAGCCCATGTATGTCGGTGTGGGTGGAGATTCCGCAAAAATAAACTCTATTGAGTCCGTTTCCTCCAAGGGTGTTACATATTCCTATGTTACTTATAAGGATAATGAAAATCTTCGTCTGTGCGTCAAGGAGGCAAATGCGAATTTTGAAGTAACGGCCGAAACCACGCTGCTGAAGGGGTCGTGGGAGCGCGCCAAAGCTATCGTTGCGGGCTATGAAAGCGATGCCAAATCGCCCGTCAGCCTTATTACGGGCGCGGATATCAATGCCGAGGATATAAGCAACAGCCTTACATGGAATTACGGCTATGTGGGCTCGGGCTCGCATTCGTCCTATAAAAACAAGATAAAAGAATCAAACTATGAGTACGTCTTTTCCGATGTGTTAACCGTTCCGAAAGCGGGTACGACCGTTTATATTTTTGACGGCAACTCATATGCTTCATCCAATGCCGCCATATTTTCAAACTGGACAAAGTCGGGCAACAGTTGGGTATTCAAGAGCGACACCACAAGCCCCGATGGTTATACTGCAAACCAGCAGATGGTAGGCGATGTCAAAATGTATTGGTACACAACAACGCAGGACAATGAAAATCTGCGTATGTGCGTGCACGGCGTGCTCAGCGATTATGCTATTTCCATAAAGCCAAAGGTTTATATGGCGGCGCCCGTTGATGTTGCCAAGGTGAGTGCGACGGGAGCGCTCACCGACGCTTCTTATGTAAGCCACGCTGGCGAGACCGTAAATTACAAGATATATCTGCCCACGGGATACAGTGCAGATAACAATTATAAGGTCCTGTTTGACTTCAGCGGCAACACATCCGTTGCCGACGCACTTGTTGCCGCAAAGACAGATGCCGTTATTATCACGGCAAACGCAACCGTGTCTACAGCACCCGATATCGTCGATGCACTGGCCACCGCATATGATTTTCATCCAAGCTTTTTGTATCTGTGCGGCTCTGCGGAGATCAATTCCGCCTGCAAGAGCGTTTTTGTAAGCTATATCAAGGACACCTCCGGATATGATTCCGCGCTGGCGGCGGGTCAAGCACTGCTTGCAAATCACCCCGATTATTACGGGATACTTGACGGTATCAATATGTATGCTATGGGTGACAGCTATTTCGGCGGCTCCTCCATCGGTAAGGCTGTGACGTGGGTCGATCAGATGGGCAAAAAATATGACATGGACTTTATCAACTACGGTATCGGCGGTAGCACTATGTCCGCATATGTTACCGACAAGAACCCCATGTGCGTCCGTTACAGAACCATGGAGAGAGGCGACGCCGACGTTATTCTGCTTGAGGGCGGACGTAATGACCGTTCGGCGGCTGTTCCCATGGGAACAAACGATTCCACCGATATAAAGACCTTCAAGGGCGCTGTCAATACAATGCTTGACGGTATGCTCAAAACATATCCCGATGCAATCATAATTCTTGTCACCGCTTGGTATCACACGGGAAAGGTCGCTGAAACAGGGCTTTGTAACGTCGACTATGCAAATGCTCTGCGCGAGATAGCCGAGTACCGCAACAATCCTCGCGTTATCTGTCTGTATGCGGCGGATAAAGAGGCAACGGGTGTTAATATGGATAATGCCTCTTTCCGTTCTCAATATTGTATCACTGCTACCGATGTCAGCCACCTCAACGGTGCCGGTATGAAGATGATACAGCCTTATATGGAAAAGTTCATCGCAGAGGCGTTGGCAAAGTATAGAAATCTAACGGTTGACGGTGAGCCTATTGAGGTTGAGCCCGAGCCTGTGGTTACTACCACAGCCGAGGTAACTACTCCCGATGCTCCTGAGAATACCGAGCCTGAGCAGGTCACCACACCCTCTGCGGGCGGTGATGTGACTGAAGAGCCAACCGAGCCGTCCGGCGGTTGCGGCGGAGCTGTTACCGGCACGGCGGCAATAGTCGCGCTGATAGGTATGATCGGCTGCGCGGTGATTAAGAGAAAAGAATGATATAAAAAAGAAAAAATCGGCAGAGGCGTTGTTCCTCTGCCGATTTTATGATATAATGAGATGGGCAATAAACGGAAATTTTATGTTATGCAACGGTTCGTTGCGTAAATTCCTGCGTTCGTTGGTAGATTGCAACGAGGATATATGCTATAATTTTCTCACATTTGAAGTGGAGGTGTAATTATGACATTTGGCGAAAGACTTGCTAATTTGAGAAAATCGAAAGGGTTATCTCAAGAACAGTTAGCCGAGGTACTTGATCTGACAAGGCAGACCATCTCAAAATGGGAGCTTGATCAATCGACGCCCGATTTTGAATATCTTATTAAATTAAGTGATTTTTACGGTGTATCGACAGATTATCTGATCAAGGGGGAGCGGTCAAAGCAAACAACCGATATAATTAAATATGCAGCGGAGTCAAGCGGCTTAAAAGTACACCATGTGTGCCTTTCCTTGGGAGCTGTTGTGATGGGAGCGTCTTTTATAGGTATTTTGGTGTTTGTTATCTGTTCTGCGTTGCGACCTTGGGGCGCTCAGGTCAACGGTATGTATTTTGAGGGCTTGATCGCATTTCTCATAGGAACGAAAACGCTTTGGTTTTTTATAATATTGGCGGTGCTGTTTGTTTTGGGCGGTGTTGCTTTCGGGTATGGAGTTGTGAAAACGTTTTTGGGTAAGGAAAAATAAAAGGTTGCGCTGATAAAACAAAAGAAAAGTCAATGAAGTTTGATAAAATTGTTTTATATGGGAGTCTGAACCCAGTTTTGCGCCTGTGCTCGCCGTAGGCGTTTTTTCATCCCACGCCCGCGCAAAACAACACGCTCGCGCGAAGCGCGAGGTGCGGCGATGTTTTTCGGAGCAAAACTCGGTAAGTTGGCCGCGTTAGCGGACAACGTGTGGCTCGACTCCGTGAAGATGTGGGAGTCTGAACCCATGTTTGCGCCGGCTGCTTTCACAAATTTACTGTTCAACTTAGCGCAAACGCAACAAATTGCTTCGCAATTTGAGGGGTTCCACTCCTTACTATTCACGATAAAAGAAACAAGCAAGTCTTTGACTTGCTTGTTTCTTTTATGGGGTGAGATATGGGAGTCGAACCCACGACCTCCAGGGCCACAACCTGGCGCTCTAACCAACTGAGCTAATCCCACCATATAAGTGGCGTGCCTTGGGGGATTCGAACCCTCGACCTACTGCTTAGAAGGCAGTTGCTCTATCCGGCTGAGCTAAAGGCACAGATAATGTCGGTGAACAGCAAAGCGAACTTTACTGTTCACTCAACAATGGAGCGAGTGATGGGAATCGAACCCACGCGGCCAGCTTGGAAGGCTGGAATTCTACCATTGAACTACACTCGCAAAATGGTATTTCGTAAACCGCCTTAATATAATACCACATTTGTTTTGCGTTGTCAATACCAAATTTTAAAAAAACTTTTGAGAAAAAACTCTTTATGTGAGTTTTTTGTGAAAACACTTGATATTATGTGCCTGTATGTGTTAAAATAATCGTGAAAGACACATGAGGGGGAGATTTTTGCAATGACGCTTGTGCCGGACAGAATATTTGATACTTACCGCGATATCACACCCGAATTTTTGGCATCCGAGGGTATTGAGGCACTTCTCATTGATATCGACAATACGCTCGCTCCCTACGAACAACCCCTGCCCGACGAGCATCACGCCGCATGGTTCCGCGCCATGGCGGATGCGGGCGTGTGCTGTGCGCTCATTTCAAACAACAAGCCCGAGCGCGTCCGCATATTTTCTGAGGGACTCGGCGTGGCGGCGTATGCCGACTGCGGAAAGCCTTCCCGCAAATATTTGAAAATAGCGCTGTCTGACCTCGGCGTGGAAGCCTCGCGCGCGGCGGTGCTGGGCGACCAACTGCTGACCGATTGCCTGTCTGCCCGCCGCATGGGTATGAAGGCATACATAGTGCCGCCGATAAAGGACAAAACAACGCTTTTCTTTCGCTTCAAGCGTGCGCTTGAGCGTCCGTTTATAAAAAAATATCACCGACTTCACCGAAAGGACGAAAAATGATATGAGTTATGCAACATTCGGTCCCGGCGGCAACGGAGACTGGTTTTACCGCGACGGCATGAAATCCTCGCTTCAAGTGCCAGGTTGGATCAAAAAAGTAGGACTTGACGCATATGAATACGAAGCCACGCGCGGCGTGGTGGCCGGCGAGGACGCCTTGCGCGCTTTCGGCGCAAAGGCGCGCGAGCACGGTGTCGCCGTGTCGCTTCACACGCCGTATTACATTTCGCTTTCGGGCACAGACCCCGAAAAAAGGCTTAAAAGCATTGATTATATAACCAAATCGCTGTGGGCGGCGGACCTCATCGGCGCCGATACTATCGTCATTCACAGCGGAAGCGCGGGCAAAATATCGCGCGAGGAGGCAATGAGGCTGTCCTGTGACACGCTGTCCTGCTTGATACAAGCGCTGGACGGTCAGTATTCGCACATAAAGCTTGGTATCGAAACCATGGGCAAGCTCAATCAGCTCGGAACGCTTGACGAGGTGCTCGAGCAATGCGCAGTGCATGAGCAATTTGTACCTGTCGTGGATTTCGGACATCTTAACTGCCGCGAGCAGGGAAGTGCTTTTCCCGATGTTGACAGCTACCGTCGCGTGTTTGACAAGATCGCCGCGGCGCGCGGCGACGAGGTCGCAAAAAATCTGCATTGCCATTTTTCCAAAATAGAATATACCTCCGCAGGCGAGAAAAAGCACCTCACGTTTGAGGACGAGACATACGGTCCGCGCTTTGAGCCGCTCGCCGAGGCGATCGTGCGCGAGGGCGTGACACCGCGCATTATTTGCGAGTCCGCGGGAACGCAAGCCGAGGACGCGCTTGATATGAAAAATATATATTTGAAACAGAAAGGTGAATAAATAAAATGACACATCTTGAAAAGCTTAAATCCGTACTGGGCGGCAAAAATCCCGACGCCGTCATCGTTACCTCCGAGATCAACCAGCGCTATATTTCCGGTTTTCCGTTTACGGACGGATATCTGCTTATAACCCGCGGCGAGTCCTATCTCGTTACCGATTTCCGCTATACCGAAGCGGCACGTGCCAAGGCAGATAAGGGACTCATCGTTGTCGCGCCCAAAGAGGGAATGCTCAGCTTTATAGCAGGAAAGCTTGCCGCAAACGATGCACACAGCGTCGGCTACGAGGAGGCAACCTTGCCCTGCGCACAGCTTGAAAAAATACGCACCGCCATGCCGAAAACAGAGCTTGTTTCGGGCGCGTCCGCAATTATTGACGGACTTCGCGAGTTCAAGGACGAGGACGAGCTGAAATATACCGCTATGGCTCAGGATATCGCCGACGCCGCATTCGAACATATTCTCAAATTCATAAAGCCCGAAATGACCGAGCTTGAGGTCGCTCTGGAGCTTGAATTTTTCATGCGCCGCCGTGGCGCCGAGGGCATCGCTTTTGAAACCATCGCCGTATCCGGCTCGGCGTCTTCACTGCCGCATGGCGTTCCGCGCCCCGTAAAGCTGGAACGCGGATTTTTCACAATGGATTACGGCGCTAAAGTGAACGGCTATTGCTCGGATATGACGCGTACCGTCGTGCTCGGGCGTGCCGATGCCGACATGAAAAAGCTTTATAACACGGTGCTCAAGGCACAGCTCTCCGTACTCGAGGCCGTCGAGGAGGGCGCGGATTGCCGCGGCGTTGACAAGGTCGCGCGCGATATAATTTACGGTGCCGGATATGAGGGCTGCTTCGGTCACGGACTGGGGCATGGCGTTGGCATGTACATTCATGAAGCCCCTCGCCTCTCTCCCTCCGCTAAGGCGGGCTCAAAGTTGATTGCGGGACAGATAGTAACCGTCGAGCCGGGCATATATATCGAGGGCAAATACGGTTGCCGTATCGAGGACATGGTTTGTGTCCAGGCTGGCGGCAAGCACAATTTTGCACATAGCCCAAAGGAAATGATAGAATTGTTCTAACGTCTTTGTTGTGTCGAAAAAATATAGGACGTAACATAAATGAAGCAACCCAAATCCCCAAACGCACCGCCCATGAAAAAACGGCGGGCGGCGGTGATACTTTCGCTGGCCTCGGCAGCGGCGCTGGTATTAACATTGCTCGGCGCGTGGTGCCTGCGGCACTATCTTGCTGACCCCACTCTTTTGCGCGAGTACATTGGCGACCATTATTTCTCGGGTGCGCTGATACTTATCGCCATAGCCGCGGTGCAGGTCGTTCTGGCATTCATACCCGGTGAGCTGATAGAGATAGCCTCGGGCTATGCTTTCGGCATGTGGGGTGGCGCCTTTATCTGCTGGGCTGGCATAATGCTCGGCAGCGTTGTGACCTTACTTTTGGTCAAAAAATTCGGGCGTCCGTTTGTCGAGGTTTTTCAATCTGCAAAAAAGCTGGAATCCATATCGCTTTTGAGTGACAAAAAAAGGCGCGGAGCGCTGACTTTTCTGCTGTTTTTGATTCCCGGTATACCAAAGGATTTCTGGACATACATTGTCGGGCTTACTGACATGAAGCTGAGAGATTATATAATATTGACGGGAATCGCTCGTTTTCCATCTATAATCATGTCCACCGCCGGAGGAGACGCTATCGGGCTCGGAAAGCTGGGCAACGCCGCGTGGATAATGGTGGGCACCGGTATAGTCAGTGCGATAGGCTACCTTATATATCTGGCAATAGACAAGAAACGCGCCGCAAATGCGGTGAGCTCTGCCGATAGAAACGACAAGGAGGACATATGAGCCATACCGAACGCAGACCCAATATTTTGTTTTTGATGGCTGACCAGTTTCGCGGAGACGCCATGAGCTGTGTCGGCGGTAAGGCAAACACCAAAAATCTCGATGAGATAGCAAGTGAGGGTGTTGTGTTTACGCAGTGCTCCACCACAGCACCTCTTTGCGTGCCCGCGCGTGTCGCCCTGTTTTCGGGCAAGTACGCACACACCACGGGCGCGTGGGATAATAAAAAGTTTATTTTGTCTCCCGATGCGAACATCTGGAGCAAGGAAATAAAAAATCAGGGCTACAACACCGCCCTGATCGGTAAGACTCATTTGCACGGCGGCGGTGGCGATATTATCGGCCGCGAGCCCCTCGTTAATGCCTACGGATTTGACATGGTCAACGAAATGACAGGCCCTCACGCTTGCCTTACTGCTCGTACATATATGACGGAGGAGTGGCGTGAGAAAGGGCTTTTCGACGCCTTTTGCGAGGACATCAACCGCCGCGGAAAAGCGCCGTTTGCCCAGCCCTCGCCGCTGCCGCTCGAGGATTATTACGATGTTTATGTAGGCAAGCACGGCAGAGAATTTCTTGAAAATGCCGAAAGCGATAAGCCCTGGTTTTGCCACATCAGCTTCGGCGGACCTCACGAGCCGTGGGATACTCCCGAGCCGTATGCAAGCATGTACGACCCCGCCGACATGCCAAAGCCCCTGCCGCGTATGAAGGATGCCAATCCCGACCGCCCGCGCGGAGTCACGGACGGCCTTATGAGCAAGGCGAAAATAAGCTGTAACGAAGAGCAGGCGGCCGAGATACGCGCCGACTATTGCGGCGGCTGTGCGCTTATAGATGAGCAGATCGGCCGGATAATCGATGTTATCAAGGCGCGAGGGGAATGGGATAACACCGTTGTGCTGTTCACCTCGGATCACGGCGAAATGAACGGAGATCACGGCTTTGTCAATAAGCGCACATTCCTTGACGGCGCACTGAACGTGCCGCTCATCATCCGCACGCCCGAGACGGCAAAGCAGGGAGGTAAAAAATGCGACGCGCTCGTCAGCCTGATGGACGTAGGTCCGACGCTGGTAGAGCTTGCCGGCGGCAAGATAGAATATGAGCAGTTTGGCAAGTCGTTGTGCGGCGTGCTGGACGGAAGTGAAGCACAGCCTCGCGACTATGTACTCAGCGAGCTTTCGGGCGAGATAATGTACATGGATAACGAGTGGAAGATAGTAGTCAATGCCGAGGGCGATGTTTATATGCTGTTCGATCGCGTCAACGATAAGAACGAGCAGAACAACCTTGCGGCGTCCGCCGAGGCGCAGGAGATAACTCACCGCCTGCGTGAGAAAATGCTCAAAGCCATAATGCAGACACAGTGCCACACACCCGCAGTGGTGCAACAGCATAAAGCGTTTATGGTGTAAGAACGGTTTCGTTTGATTGAAAGGAGAAAAAACATGACCAAAATTATACGTATTATTTTAGCAACGGTGCTTGCCGCACTTATGGTGCTTTTGGCGGCTTGCGGCAATACCGAGCCAAATAAAGATGACCACACCACCACGCCATCCGATAATGTCGGTACATCGGATATTGCCGACACCTCCGACACATCTACTCCCGATACCACTCCCGTTGAACCGGAGGATCCGCTAAAGGAGCAAAAGGCACAGGTAAAGCAAAAGGTACTTGCTATCATGGCGGAGGATGACAAAGAGAGTCCGACCTCTCTATTTGAGTTTTTCTGCGGTGATTACAGCATCGGTTTTGTTGCAGACAATAACGATTTCGGCGCGTCCGTCAACCGCATCTGGCAAAAGGACGGTGTCACCGCTATCGAATATAAGGACGGCAGAACCGAATATACGCTTGTGAGAAACGGCTATCAGTTTAAGCTGGTGTCAAGAGAAGGCAATACAGAAGTTACTTCCGTGGCGGCTGTTACCAATCCCGACAAATATGTTCCGTCCATATTCGCAGATTTCAGCATTGATATAAGTGCTATTTACAGCGGGGCCGAGGATCAGACAGATGTGGATGACCCGCCCCTCTCCGAGGATATGCTGACAGTCAGTGAGGATCTTAAAACCTGTACTTTTTCGGATGAATATATGGCGTCGGTTACCGACATGCTTTTGACGGAAATGGATTATTCCGAGGAGGACAAGGTGGCTTTTCTTGCCGAATATTCGGGCAGCGGCGTTTATACCGCGGAGGATAATTCGGTGGTCTTCATTATCAAGGGTAAGGAAAAAACGCTGGGCGACATGACCATTACCGTTTCGTATGTTCAAGATGATAAGAACGGATACAGTATGTCCACCAAAATGGAATATACCATCACGGCAGAGGGTATTTCCATTCCCACCTCAAATGAGCTTATTATCAGAGATGTCAAATATGACGGAAACACTCCCGTGTCAGCGACTGTTGAAAGCCGCGTTCTGGAGCAAAACGCCACGATAGTCTCGGAGGGCTTGACCTATACTGTCAATACATCAAATATCAGCTTGTTTTATCTTGACACGCAGACTCCGACGCTGAATGTCAATATTATGCAGCAGTCCGATACCGCGGTGGCGGGGCAGACTGTGTCTCAAAGCGCGCAGATAGACTTGATGCTCAAGCAGCGTTCGCTAAGCTATATGGCAGCACAAAACAGCGTTGTTTATTCCGAGGTGAGCGGAGAAAATGTTACATTGGCCGCTCCCGAGGACGCCGTGATACCTCAGATAGTCTATGACCTTGCGGATAAGGCGTATTACGATATTGTGCAGTAAAAATAATGATTATATAAAAGCGAGAGGATGTCTCAAATGTAAAATTTGAGACATCCTCTCGTGTAAAGAAGCCTGTCGATATGCTCGCCGATGGCGAGCTCGATATATTCGTCTTGCGACGAACTCGATATATTTGGCGCTGTGCGCCAAATTCGATATGCCGCTTCGCGGCAGGAATTTCCGTCAGGGCGTTTCATGCGGAGCAAGGAAACGCTGAGTTTACCTAACGAGATGAACTATAAATTTAATATCTGCCCCTTTGGTTAAAAAGTTTTGAGGGGAGTTTGAGGGGAACTTTTTCAAAAGTTCCCCTCAAAAATATAATTTATCTTACCTGTCCATTCCCGTAAACGCGGTACTGAGTGGTAGTCAGCGCCTCCATGGCAAAGGGGCCGCGGACGTGCAGCTTTTGAGTCGAGATACCGATCTCGGCACCCATGCCGAACACGCCACCGTCAGTAAAGCGGGTCGAAGCGTTGTGATAAAGCGCGGCGGCGTCCACATGAGTCAGAAAATATTCGGCGGCGGCGCTGTCCTCGGCGACGATCGCCTCGGAGTGGCGAGTGCCGTATTTGTTGATGTGGCGGACAGCCTGCTCGACATTGTCGACCACGCCGACGGCGAGAATATAGTCATTATATTCTCGGGCGAAATCGTCATCTGTCGCGGGGGTTGCGTCGGGGATGTACTTCATGACGGCGGAATCGGCTCGCAGCTCAACATTCTTTTCGCGTAGAGCCGCGGCGGCAACAGGCAAAAACCTTTCGGCGATAGCCGCATCGCACAGCAAGGTCTCGGCGGCGTTGCAAACAGACGGACGCTGTGTCTTGGCGTTTATGATTATGTTGACCGCCATGCTGATGTCGGCGCTCGAATGAACGTAAACATGGCAGTTGCCGGCACCTGTTTCTATGACGGGAACTCGGGCGTTGTCCACAACATTGCGAATAAGACCCGCACCTCCGCGCGGAATGACCAGATCAACGTGCCCGCGCAGCGTCAACAGAATATTGACGCTCTCGCGGTCGGTGTCCTCAATTAGAGACACGGCATCCCGTGCACCGAAAGGAGAGAGCGCGTCGCGAAGCACCGCGACAATGGCGCGGTTGGTCTCGATAGCCTCGCTTCCGCCGCGCAAAATGACAGCGTTGCCGCTCTTGAGGCACAGCACAGACGCGTCGACCGTGACATTGGGACGGGCTTCGTATACCATGGCAATCACGCCCAGCGGGACACGGTGGCGGGTGATATGCATTCCGTTGGGGCGGGTGTCCTCGTATTCACAGCGAATGGGATCGGGGAGTGCGCGCACCTCGTCAATGGAGGCGGCGATGTCGGCAATGCGCGATTGTGTCAGCGTCAAACGGTCCAGCATCGCGGCTGAAATACCTTTTTCGCGAGCGCGTGTCAGGTCGATGTCGTTTGCGGCGAGTATTTTATCCTGCGCGGCAATAAGAGCGGCGGGGAGCGCGGCGAGAATGCGGTCGCGAGAGTCGGCGCTGAGAAGCGAGGGGAGAGAAGCACGCGCCGCGTCGCACAGCGCGATAAGCTCGGTTTTTGTCATAAAGATCTCCGTTCTGCCGCCGGGAGGGCGGCAAATATAATGCGTAAGAATTTAAAAAACATATTGCAAAATTTAAAGTTTTATTATACAATATATAATAACATAAAAATGGCGAAAGTTGAAGTACTTATGGAAAAAAAGCAAAAAATAATTGTAGTAAAAGTGGGCACATCCACGCTGACGCACGCCACGGGCATGCTTAACATACGTAAAATAGAGCATTTGTGCCGAGTCCTCTGTGATATCGAAAACAGCGGGGTAAAGCTGGTGCTGGTATCGTCGGGTGCGGTTTCTGCGGGATGGGTTAAAATGGGTCTTACCCACAGCCCCGACACCGTCAGCGAAAAGCAAGCGGCGGCGGCGATAGGTCAGTGCGAACTAATGAGCCTTTACGATAAATATATGCTGGAATACGGTTATGTGGTGGCACAGCTGCTGTTGACAAAGGACGTGGTCGACATTCCGCTTCGCCGCGAAAACGCCCAGTCGACACTGGGGCTGTTGCTTGAGAAAAGATGCATCCCGATAGTCAATGAGAACGACACCGTTTCGTTTGAGGGTATCAAGATCGGCGGCAACGATATTTTAGCGGCATACGTCGCGGCGATTTCAAATGCCGATCTGCTCATAAATTTGTCCGATGTTGACGGATTTTTTGACAGCAATCCCAACCAAAACCCCGATGCCCGCCTTATTCCTGTGGTCGAGCGAGTGGATGACGCTCTGCTCTCACTCGCGGGCGGCGCGGGAACGGCACGCGGTACGGGCGGCATGCGCGCAAAGCTTGAGGCGGCGCAGATCTGCTACGACGCAGGTGTACCCATGATCATAGCCAACGGCGCCAACCCCGACATACTTTATGATATCTGCGCGGGCAAGCAGATCGGTACACTGTTCAAAGCACCCGCTAAGAAATGAGAGGAAAACATATGAAGCTTGGATTTTTAGGTTACGGAAACCTCGCCCGCGCACTGGTGCGAGGCGTTTGCGGACAGGGCATATTGCCGTCCGAAAATATAGTTATTTGTGCCAAGACCGAGGCGACACTGGCGTTTGCACGTGCCGAGGGGCACGGCACAGTGAAGTCTGTGGATGAGCTGTTTGACGCTTGCGAGATAGTGGTACTGGCTATTAAGCCCAAAATATTCCGCGAGATGAAATATGAGCTTATGCGCGTGAATACCCTGGGTAAGCGCGTTATCAGTGTTATGGCGGCTGTCAAGCTGGATGAGCTGGAGGACGTTATGCGTTGTCCCGTCATGAGAGTCATGCCCACGCTGGCAGCGGCTGATGCTAAAGATATACTTGGCTATAGCTATACCGCCGGCTTTGATGACGTAGCGCCTTATCTCGGACGTCTCGGCGACGCGCTGAGACTCGACGAGCCCATGCTTGAGCGACTGACGGTTGCCGCGTCTTGCGGACTCGGCTTTGCCGCGCACATACTTGAGGCGTATAAAAAAGAATGTGTCAGCTTTGGCTTTGAGCCGGGTCAGGCGGAGACCATAACCCGCCGTATGTTCGGCTATGCTGCCTCAAATACCTCCACCGTGCCCGAGGTCGACGGTTTTGAGGAGCTGGAGCACAGAGTGGCAACCAAGGGCGGAGTCACCGAGGCGGGCAATATTGCGATGAACGAAAAGCTCACCGAGGCACTTGACGCGGCGTTTACAGTCGCGGGCGAGCGCGCGGGAGTCAAGAAGGATTGACCCCGCATCCCCTAAAAAACTTTACAAATAAAGGCATTGTATATGCAGAAAGCAGGTTTTAAGAATGAAACATAAAAGCTTTATAAAGATAACGGCGGCAGTGCTGTTGACAGTTCAGCTTATGACGCTGTTTTCGTGCGGCAAGCCGCAAGGGGATAGCGAGGATACAATGCTGTCCGACGGCATCGCGGATGATTCCGTGGCAAGCGATACCACGACCGCGGCAGCGGTCGACGTGGATGTGTCAAAATATTCTGTGATACGCCCCGAGGATTGCGAGAAAATACTTACCGATGCTTCCGTTGATCTGCGCGGGCAGCTTTCCGATGCTTGCGGAACACAGCTGAAAATAGAGACCGACTGGGTAAAGCCGGGCGAGACGGTTGACAACGAGTCATATGAGATACTTGTCGGAGCAACCAACCGCGATGCCAGCACACAGGTGTTGCAGGATCTGGGATATGGCGACTATGTGATCGATGTGGTTGGCAATAAAATAGTTATATGCGGCGGCTCGGACGCCTCTACGGTTTCCGCTGTAGAATATTTCCGTGCCAATTGCGTTGTTGACGGCAAGGTAGTTATTCGAGAACGCATAGAGCACAAAAAGGTTTATTTGGCGACCGACATAACTGTTGGCGGCATCTCCATTGAGAAGTTTACCATCGTTTATGATGGCAACGGCGCCGCCGCCGACGGTATCAAAATAGCAAAGTCATTGCAGGCAATGATACTTGAATATACCGGCAAGCAGCTTGAAATAGCTTCCGATACTCGTACCGCCTCGGACAATGAAATAGTAATCGGTGAAACGAATCGCCCTTACAGTAAGCAGTTGTATCAAACCGAATACGACACCTACGATTATCATATTGAGTTCAAGGACGGCAAGCTGTATTTTTCGGGTGGCGGTTGCTTCGGACTTCAATATTGTGTCAATTATCTTAAAGACTTGTATATATCAGTAGGTTTTTCCGTGCCCGAAACGCTGTCGGCAGATGGATCCATGTACGGTAAGCAGATATATTTCTTTGAGAACGGCGGAGATGTCCGCATTATGAGCAACAATGTCTGGGATTGTGACTCCAACAAGTCGGCATGGGAGGCGCTGGGCGAAAACTGCTCCGCCAAGACCCGATCTGTAGGACTTGCGGCGACATATATGGCATATGCTCCCGATGTTATCTGTCTTCAGGAAATGTCAATACTGATGATAGGATTTATACAGAAGGAGCTTAAGAATAACGGACATCCTTATAAGCTTCTGACATACACCTCGGGAAGTGACGCGGACAACACTTGTATACTTTACCGCGAAGATACACTCAAATTGCTCGATAAAGGTCACCATGAATTCACTTACGGTAACAACGGTGGCTCAAAGTCATATACCTGGGGATATTTCGAGCAGATAGAAACGGGTAAAAAGTTTACCGCGCTGTCAACGCATATGTGGTATAAATCCGAGTCCGCACAAGCGGGAAGCGATTCTCTTCGCGAGCGTCAGGCGGCTGAAATAGTTGCGGCTATGGACGAGGTCATCGCAAAATACGATTGCCCCGTGTTTGTAATGGGTGACTTTAATACCCGCACCACTACCGCCGCATTTAAGGTGTTTATCAACGGCGGATTTAAAAACACTTATTCGCTTGCCTCCGTGTTTGCCGACAACCATCGCGGCAGACATACCTGCAATGCCGACGGCTTTGCGCTCGAGGAGTCTGCGGGCACATATTCTGCCGATGCCATTGACCATATACTGCTCAAAAACGGCGGCGACACTAATATATACACCTTTGATCATGCACGTCCTTACTTCTACATAAAGCTTTCCGATCACTATCCCGTATTTGTTGATGCCAAGCTGGATTAAAAGGAGATCTGATTGAGTAATATTATCGATTATATGGACTGGCGCGGAGATGTTCCGCTTTATGCTTGTCCTTTCAATGAAATAGACAATATTATTCTTGCAATGTCAGCTTTTGTTGATCTCGAAGGCATAGTGCCGAGCGAGATCGATGCCGAGCCTGTCGGCTTTGTCGGAGCCATGCGAGCCTTCGAGAGGGTGGCCGAATCACGTAAATATCTCGGCGTCCTCATGCCGCCCGAAATGCTGGAGGTGGCGAGAGGGGCAGTGAAAAGTCCCAGATTTCGGGAGGCGCGGCTTGTCGGGTATGTCAACGAGATAGACGAAGCCGAGAGCATGCAGTTTGCCGCGCTTACCTTTTTGCTTGATGACGGAACGATATATGTTGCCTTTCGCGGGACCGACGATACTCTGGTCGGCTGGCGGGAGGATCTCATGATGGGCTTTCATGCGCCCATTCCCGCGCAAACGCGGGCCGTGTCGTATCTTAGTAGCGTAGCGGCGACATATGACGGACCAATACTCATCGGCGGCCATTCCAAGGGTGGCAATATTGCCATGTGGGCGGCGGCGTTTGCCGATAATGATACAAAAGGTCGTATCCGCGCAGTTTATAACAACGACGGCCCCGGCTTTTTGCCCGAGATCATTGGCTCGGAGCAGTTTGTGTCGGTTTCGGACAGAATAATAACATTTATACCGCAGTCGTCGGTGGTCGGAGTACTGCTTGAACAAAGTCCGCAGTATAAGATCATCAAAAGCACGCAGGTGGGCATACTTCAGCATGACCCGCTGTCATGGGAGGTCAAGGGGACGCAATTTGTGTATCTCGATAAACGCTCCAAATACGGCGCTCAGTCGGATGAAATGCTCAAAAAGTGGGTGTATTCCATGAGCGAGGAAGATCGCGAGCAGTTTGCCAATATACTTTTTGCCGCTATTGATTCCACCGGTGCCAAAACGCTGACCGATCTTTCGGATGCAAAGCTGAAAAATCTCAATGTTATATTAAAATCGCTTCGTTCGCTTGACCGCGAGACACGCGCTAAAATGACGCGGGCAATGGTAAACCTGTTAGGCAGCCGACCTGCGCCTCAAAAGGCGGAAAAGGCCCCAAAGCCCGAAAAAACAGAAAAAGCACCGAAACCCGACAAGCTGCCGCGAACGGAAAAGGCTGAAAAGTCGGCAAGACAGGCTAAAAATAAGTCACTCAAGCAGTTATGATTGACATTTGGGCACAAGTGTGCTAAAATAGAGAAGCAACTTTGCTGAACGGTCGCGCGGTATGTAGCCGAAAGGTATTACCGTGAGGAAAGTCCGGGCTTCACAGGGCAGGATAGCTGATAACGTCAGCCGCAGGTGACTGCCGGGAAAGTGCAACAGAAATAAACCGCCGGAAACGGTAAGGATGGAAAGGCGAGGTAAGAGCTCACCCGTTCCTATGGTAACATAGGTCCGCTGTAAACCCTATCCGAAGCAACACCGCATGGGGGTCGTTTGCCCGACATATGCCCCCGGGTGGCACGGGAGATATCCCGAAGCGCTGTGGTGACACAGCGCGAAGATAGATGACCGTTCACGACAGAACCCGGCTTACAGGCAGAGTTGTAAAGAAAAAAGCGTCCGCTGATTTTTCAGCCGACGCTTTTTTCTTTATACTTTTTGTTCGATCATGTGATTGACCTTATCGCGAAGCGCGAGCAGGGTCGGGCTGTCGCAGACGCATTTGTGGAATACGATCTCACCGCATATTGCCTCCATGGCGACAAGCGTTGCTTCGCGGCCGCAAAGCTTTTCACACAGCGCCAGCGCGCGGGCGTCCTGAAGCGCCTCGTGGAATTGGACTATGCGCACAGACTCGGTTGCCGTGCCGTCGCGAGCGGGGTAGACCGAATAGGTATCACCCGAGGGCGCGAAATATTGACCCGTTGAATCGGCGTAAGGATCGACAAAATTGTAGGAGCCTTGGTTGTAATAGAAATTGTAGCCCCACTGCAAAAATCCCGCAATGTTGTATTTGTAGAACTGCATGCCTATAAAGCGGGTGCGCGCACCGGGCATGGCAAAGAAGCGGTTGGAAACTCCCACACTCTGACTGCAGCAGTAATAAGCCCAGAGGTCGGGAACATTCACGTCAATAAAGGGCTGAATGTGGTTGGTCGCCACTACGGGAGTTCTGACCACTCCGCTTTGCCAGAACTCTATATTTGACAGAGCGTCCATTACGGTATATCCCTCAAGCAGATCGGCGACGACGGCGCGTGAGCGGGTGTATTGCTCCAGGTTTTTGCTGTTGGGCTCGTCAGAAATGTGAAATATGCAACGACGGTCATCGCCGCGAGATTTCATGTGCGCGATAAAGTCGGGCAAAAAGGTGCGCAGAAAGACGGGATATTCTCCGTCTGCGGCGGGCGTGTCCCAACCGAAAATGCGGCGATATTCGCCGTCAACCGTCGCCATGACCTTGGGGGCGAATGCCGCACCCCACTGCGTGAACAGGTGGTTTATCTCAAAATATTTGACTCCGACGCGGTCACACATATCTATCCACCGGTCAAGCAGGGAATAATCAAAGCTGTATTTGCCGCCCTCAAGCGTGACGCCTACAAGCTGAACCGTCGGACGCTCGTGACCGATAGCCGTGTCAAGCGGGGGCGTGAAAAGGGGCGTGAGCAGTGTATTGATGCCGTTTGAGACAGCGGCGTGGACAAAATTTTCGATGATGCGCCAGTGTTCCTCCGAGAAAACGGGTACGCGGTAGTAGTCGGCGAGGCAGTCGCAGTGAAACCACTGCGTGACGGGCATGGTCTGCTCGGGAAGAGAGGCAGCGACGATATGTACGACCAGCTGTGCGCGGTCAAGCGGGCCTGCCGCGCCGTCGATGCCGACCGTGAGCGTGTGATCGCCCGCCGAAGCGTCGGCGGGAATGTCAACCGTTATCCAAAGCGTGCGCGCCATTGAGGTGCAGACGGGAATGCCGCACTTGGGGATCTGCTCCAATCTGTCGGGGTACAGTCCCGGATCTTTTTTGAGAAAATCGTCATCCGACTGACGCGGAGGCGGATAGACGGGCATGAGAGATGGTGTGAATTCAACTATTCGTACACTTGCAAACTCTGCAAGATCACCCAGAAGCACGGGAGTGCACCAAGTACGGTGCGGTGCGTCCGGCGCGGTCTCGCGGTAGGCATACTGAAAGGACAGCCGCTCTCCGCGCAGTACGGAGATGCGCTCCAGAGGAGCAAAATCGGCGGGACTTGATTCGGAAAAGCACTTTTCAAGCGATGAAATTATTCTTGTTTCAAGCATTTTGCGGTGCTCCTTATTTAAATGTATTCAGAATTTGTGGAGGCGTGTCGATTATAATGTCCGCGCCTGTGTCCGAAAGAAGCTCGCGTGATCGGTAACCCCATGAGCAACCGACAGAATACATTCCCGCATTTTTTGCGGTCATGATGTCGACCTCGCTGTCGCCGACAAAGGCGCATTCGTTGGGGTTAACATCCAGCCGCGCGGCAATATCGAGCGGCGCCGAGGGATCGGGCTTGACGGGTAGGTCTGTTTGACCCTGCGCGATGCTTATAATGTTTTCGGGGAATAGGATCTTTGCAAGCTCGCGGACAAAAATATCGGGCTTGTTTGAAAGTATTGCGAGGCGGTAGCCGCGCTCATGAAGCGTCATGACGGCGTGCTTCATGCCGTCGTAACAACGGTTGGCGTCGCGATAGGTCTCGGCATAGCGGGCGTTGTAATAGTCGAGGATCTCGTCCACGCGGGCTTCATCAGCAGCGACCTCGGCGGGGATGAGACGGCGAATCAGCATGCGTGCGCCGTTGCCGATTGCGCATCTGACAGCGTCATAGCTGTGTTCGGCGAATCCGTAATGAGACATTGCGAGATTGACCGCGCGGCGGATGGAGCCGATGGTGTCGGCAAGCGTGCCGTCAAGGTCGAAAATAATTGCTTTTATCATTGATGCTCCTTGTATTTTGCGATAATTTTAGTATACCACACCAAATAAATGATGTCAACAAATAACGCAAGAATATACACTTCCAAGAGAAAAATAAAATTTTCCTCTTTTTGGTGTTTACAAATCGAAAAATATGTGTTATAATAATTAATTGTTGAAAAACCTATGCGGAGACATATATATGAAAAGAGAAGATTTAAGAAATATCGCTATAATCGCTCACGTTGACCACGGTAAGACAACTCTTGTCGACCAGATGCTCAAGCAGGGCGGAATTTACCGCGAAAATCAAACGACAAGTGACCGCGTCATGGATTCGGGCGCTATCGAGCGTGAGCGCGGTATCACTATACTTGCGAAAAACACCGCTGTTCATTACAAAGGTGTTAAAATAAATATTGTCGACACTCCCGGGCACGCTGACTTCGGCGGCGAAGTCGAGCGTGTGCTTAAAATGGTAAGCGGCGTATTGCTGCTTGTCGATGCCGCCGAGGGTCCCATGCCGCAAACTCGTTTTGTGCTCCAGCGCGCACTTGAGCTCAACCACCGTGTTATAGTGGTCGTAAACAAGGTGGACAAGCCCGACGCGCGTGTGCATGAGGTCATAGACGAAGTGCTTGAGTTGCTCATCGATCTTAATGCTACCGACGAACAGCTTGACAGCCCCACCATTTTCTGCTCCGGTCGTGACGGCACAGCCTCCTATTCCCCAGATGAGCCGCTGACGGATCTCACTCCCCTGTTCGAGACAATTCTCGAATACATTCCCGCCCCCGAGGGAGACGAGAATGGAGATCTGCAGCTGCTCGTCTCTTCGATCGACTATAACGATTATGTCGGACGTATCGGCATCGGCCGCATCGAGCGCGGACAGCTGCGCCAGAATCAGGACGCGCTGATATGCAACTATCACTCGGGCGCCGCACCCAAGCGTACCAAGATCGTTTCCATATATCAGATAGACGGACTTGTCCGCGTACCCGTGGATTCTGCCAAGGTGGGTGACATAGTCTGTTTCTCGGGTGCCGAGAATATAACAATAGGTGATACTATCACCTCCACTACCAATCCCGAGCCGCTGGAATTCGTCAAGATCAGCGAGCCGACGATGGAAATGACGTTTGCAGTCAATGACAGCCCCTTTGCAGGCAAGGAGGGCAAGTTTGTTACCTCCCGCCAGTTGCGCGACAGACTTTACCGCGAGCTGCTAAAGGACGTGTCGCTCCGCGTCAGCGACGGTGAGACGACGGATGAATTCAAGGTCGCAGGCCGCGGCGAGATGCATCTCGCAATCCTTATCGAGACCATGCGCCGCGAGGGCTATGAGTTTGCCTGCTCCAATCCCCGTGTGCTGTACCGTGAGATAGACGGTGTAAAGCATGAGCCTATAGAAAAGGTTACGCTGGACGTGCCCGAGAATTATGTCGGTGCAGTTGTCGAAAAGCTGGGTCAGCGCAAGGGAGACCTGCTCGAAATGACGCCCGTCGGCAACCGCATGAGAATAATTTACTCTATCCCGTCAAGATGTCTGTTCGGTTATCGCTCCGAATTTTTGACCGATACACACGGCGAGGGTGTTATAAATACGCTGTTTGACGGCTATGAGCCCTTCCGCGGCGAGATAGTCCGCCGCTTTACAGGATCGCTGGTCGCATCCGAGGAGGGCGAGACCACCCGTTACGGCCTGTTTAATACGCAGGAGCGCGGACGCCTGTTCGTAGGCCCGCAAACTATGGTTTATGAGGGCATGGTCGTCGGCGAGAATCCCAAGAATGACGATATCGCTGTCAACCCCTGTAAGAAAAAGCAGTTGACCGCTATCCGCTCTGCGGGCGCGGACGAAAAGCTGCTGCTCACGCCGCCCATCGTGTTCACCATCGAGGAGGGAATCGAGTTCCTCGGCGACGACGAGCTGCTTGAGATCACCCCCAAAAATCTGCGTATCCGCAAAAAGATACTCAATACCGAGCTGCGCATGAAAGAAATGATGCGAATCCGCCGCGCACTTCAGGAAAATAAATAATAATCGCTAAAAATCGCCGCAGAGTGTAATCTGCGGCGATTTTTACCTGTTACCTATCATGTCATGCAATGCCGCAAGCGCTTTGTCAAGCCCGCCGACCTCGTCTATTATGCCGTATCTCACCGCCTCCTCGCCGTCGATAATGGTGCCGACATCCGTCGCCATCTCGTCCGGGCGCATCATGAGCTCCTGCACTTTTTCGGGTGTGGCGCACGAATGGTCGCAGATAAAGCGAATTATGCGCTTTTGCATCTCGCGGAAATAGTTAAACGTCTGTGGCACACCGACGACCAGACCGTTTATGCGGACGGGATGTATAGTCATGGTGGCGCTGGGCACGATAAACGATCTCCGTGCTGCCACCGCCAGCGGTACGCCGATGGAATGCCCACCGCCCAGCACAAGTGATACGCTGGGCTTTTTCATTGACGCTATCATTTCGGCGATGGCAAGTCCCGCTTCGACGTCTCCGCCCATGGTGTTGAGCACAATGAGCAGTCCGTCGATGTCCTCACTCTGCTCGATAGACACAAGCAGCGGTATGATGTGCTCGTATTTTGTTGCCTTTTGGTTGTCGCCGAGCAGGTAATGCCCCTCGACCTGCCCGATTATAGACAGACAGTGTATTGAGCCGCGCGAGTTTTCGATGACCACTCCGCCGCTTTTTATTATGCCCTCGAGTTGTTCGTTTTTTTGCTCGTCTTTATCCTTTGTTTGTTCCGACATGGCTTACCTCCGAATAATTCATTCAAAAACTATTATTGACAAAAAAAGAAGAGCTTATGTTTTATATAATTATTTAAATTCGGGATTTACAAATGCATTTAAATATGTTATAATATCAGGTGGTAAAGTTTAATTCTATAAATACGAGGTATGATCAGATGAAAAAAATTCTTGTTGAAACGTCTGCCCGTCATATCCATGTGACACAGCAGACGCTCGAGACGCTGTTCGGTAAAGGCGCTGAGCTTCACAACAAAAAGGACCTCAGCCAGCCCGGTCAGTTCGCTTGCGAGGAAAAGGTTACTCTGGTAGGCCCTAAGGGTCAGCTTACCGTTACTATCCTCGGTCCCGTCCGTCCCGCGGATCAGGTAGAGCTGTCTCTTACCGACGCTCGCACACTGGGCATCACTGTTCCCGTTCGCGAAAGCGGAGACATTGCAGGCACTCCCGGTCTTAAGCTGGTTGGTCCTTGCGGTGAGGTCGAGATGAGCGAGGGAGCTATTGCCGCAAAGCGTCATATTCATATGACTCCCGAGGATGCTGCAGAGCTTGGCGTTGAGGACAAGCAGATAGTCAGCGTTAAGGTAGATACCGCGCGTCCGCTTATTTTTGGTGACGTTGTAGTGCGCGTCAGCCCCAAATTCGCGCTTGCTATGCACATCGACACCGACGAGTGCAACGCAGCCTGTGCATACGGCGCAGTATACGGCGAGATCGTAAAATAATTCAAGTTAATATTTTTTAAAGGAGATACATAAAAATGAACGATTCCCTCATTTACTCTGCAGAAGTGCAGAATATGTGTGTCGTCGCTAAGGGCCCCAACCACGGTCCCGCTCCCATTCCGGAAGAGGGCAAGTGGATCCAGGCTAAGCAGATCAGCGACATTTCGGCTTACACTCACGGTGTGGGCTGGTGCGCACCCCAGCAGGGCGCTTGCAAGCTGTCCCTGAACGTCAAGAACGGTATCATCGAGGAGGCTCTTGTTGAGACTATCGGATGTTCCGGTATGACTCACTCCGCCGCTATGGCAGCCGAGATACTTCCCGGCAAGACTCTGCTTGAGGCTCTCAACACAGACCTTGTTTGCGACGCTATCAACACCGCTATGCGCGAGCTGTTCCTGCAGATCGTTTACGGCCGTTCCCAGTCCGCATTCTCCGAGGGCGGCCTCGTCATCGGCGCAGGTATGGAAGACCTCGGCAAGGGCGAGAGAAGCATGGTTGGTACTATGTACGGTACCAAGGCTAAGGGCGTACGTTACCTCGAGATGACCGAGGGCTACTGCA
>JAFTRE010000024.1 GCA_017462385.1 Clostridia bacterium
CAGGTGGACTTATCCTTCTTGTCGAACTTGGTGCAGTCCCAAGGATTGCCCTTCCAGTCGATGGCATTGCCGGGCTGAGGAGGATTCTTATCGAGACCTTCCCACCAAACAGTGTTCTCAGCTGTGTTGTGAACAACATTGGTGAAGATGGTGTCCTTCATTGTGGTGTGGAGAGCGTTGGGGTTGGAGTTGATGTTGGTACCGGGAGCAACGCCGAAGAAGCCGTTCTCGGGGTTAACTGCCCAAAGTCTTCCGTCCTCACCTATGCGCAGCCAAGCGATGTCATCACCGACGCACCAGACCTTGTAGCCCTTCTTTGCGTAATATTCGGGCGGAATGAGCATTGCAAGGTTGGTCTTGCCGCAAGCGGAGGGGAATGCGGCGCAAACATATTTGGTTTCGCCGTTCGGAGCCTCGATGCCGAGAATGAGCATATGCTCAGCCATCCAGCCCTCTTTACGTCCGAGGTAGGATGCGATACGCAGAGCGAAGCACTTCTTGCCGAGCAGAACGTTTCCGCCGTAACCGGAGTTGACAGACCAGATGGTGTTGTCCTCGGGGAAGTGGCAGATGTAACGCTTTTCCTCATCGATGTCGGCACGTGCGTGCAGACCCTTGATGTAATCGGGGGAGTCGCCCAGCGCTTCCAGTACATCGGTGCCTACGCGGGTCATGATAAGCATGTTGAGAACGACATAGATGGAGTCGGTCAGCTCAATGCCGTATTTTGCAAAAGGAGAACCTACAATGCTCATGGAGTAGGGGATAACGTACATCGTTCTGCCCTTCATGGAGCCACGATAGATCTTGGAAAGCTTTTCATAGCACTCCTTGGGATCCATCCAGTTGTTGATATTACCTGCATCCTCTTTTTTTCTGGTGCAGATAAAGGTGCGTCCTTCAACACGGGCAACGTCGTTGACAGCGGTGCGGTGCAGGTAGCATCCGGGGAGCTTTTCCTGGTTGAGCTTGATCATCTCACCGGTAGAGCAAGCCTCGGCGCGCAGAGCCTCTGCCTGTTCCTCACTGCCGTCGATCCATACAATGTTGTCGGGCTGTGTCATGGCTGCCATCTCTTCGATCCAGCCGGTAACAAATTTGTTGTTGGTCATTTTATTTCTCCTTCGAGTATTTTTTACCATAGTAATATTACCACAATAATTGAGATTTTTCAATATATAAAGCGTAAAGGTTACAATTTGTTAACAATTTGCATAAAAAGCATAATGCAGATTTGTCTATTATGCCACAAGTAAAGTGTGAACAAATGTTTGCATTTGGGCGAAAAGTATGTTATACTAATTTATAAGAATTTTTGCGTTGAGGTTGGACAATGAAACTTACACCGCGCGAGCAGAAAACGCTCGATTATATAATTGAGACAATAAACGAAAAAGGCTATTCTCCCAGCGTTCGTGATATCAAAAGCGCCGTCGGTTATAAGAGCACATCAACGGTTTACAGTTGTTTGCAAAAGCTCGAAGCATTGGGGTGCATACAGAAAGAGGGCGGTAAGAGCCGTACTATACGTGTTGACGGCACTGTATCTCCCGGAACTCGTGTGCCCATACTCGGCAGAGTCACGGCGGGACTGCCCGTGCTTGCCGAGCAAAACTATGACGGGTATGTCGGCTTTGTTGCCGACAGCGTTGGACTAACACAATCCAATCTGTTTGCTTTGCGCGTCAGCGGAGAGAGTATGATAGAAGTGGGGATAATGGACGGAGACGTGGTCATAGTCAACCGCCAGGATTATGCGGAAAATGGCGAGATAGTTGTCGCCATGATAGACGAGTCGGCAACCGTCAAGACCTTTTACCGCGAGGACGGAGGTTACCGGCTTCAGCCGGAAAATTCCACAATGCAGCCAATATATACCGATCACGTTATGATACTGGGCAAAGTAGTTGCCAGCATGAGACTTTATTGATTTTTGACAGCGGCGTTGATCCATAAGATGCCGCTGTATTTTATAAGGAGGGATGAACTTGGACCATCGCAGTGCTTTCAAGGAAGATGAACGGGCATGGAACGAAAGTCAGCAAAAAAGAAATACGAACGACGGTAAATTGCGTTCGAGACTTGTATGGCGCCGCCTTAAAACCGCGACCAAAACGGTTTTTCTCAATTTTAAGGAATACGCCAGCTTTTTTGCCGCGCTGTTTATCATACAGTCGCTGATATGGCTTTTGTGCTTTACCACGACAACAAATATCGCCCGCGAGCGTGAGATGATAGAGCAAACATATGACTATCATTTCATCATAGACAATCTTACGGTATCCGATGTTGCGTGGCTGGAGAATACGTTGACGCTGAAGGATTTTCAGACCGCACGCAGTTATGAGTGGTATAAATTTGTTCCGCCCGACGATACCAAGGATTTTTACAGTTTGCAGGTGCGGCTGGCAAAGGGAAGTGAGCAGAGCACTTTTATCGAGTATTATCTGACGCGCAATGGCATAGATGCCTCATATCTTGAAATAACCTCAACTCCGCTTCAAACATACGAAGAAGAGTACATAGGCAACAACATCAACGATGCTGTGCTGACAGGCATAATTCTCACAGTGCTGTCTATAGCGGTTCTTATGGCGCTTTTCAGCATACGGCTCAATCATTATAAATTCATGTACGGAATTTATATGACCTGCGGGGCGGGCTTCCGTCGACTGTTCAGTTCCTCAATATGGGAGATGATGGTTATCGCCTGCACAACGATCCTGCTGTCGGGAGTTACAAGCTTTGCCGTATGTGCGGTCATGTATTCAACCGTGAATGTCAGCATCACTTGGTGGATGATACCCGCGGTGCTTTTGCTGAATTTTATTATTGTGTATCTTGCGGTGCGGGTGCCCACGCGTGCGCTTTCCCGCAAAACGCCGGTGTCGCTTATAGTGGCGCAGGATAACTCAAACCTTGTCTCCTCTCCGCGCCGCTCGTTTAAGATATTTAACAAAAGCTTTCCGTATCATTACGAGCTGTTTACTTCATGGCGTTTTCGCAAATACTTTGCTAAGACTCTTATAACATCGATACTGTTTGCGGCTATATTTTTATGCACCGTATATATAGGACATATGAAAAAAACAGACGAGGCGGTAATGGGTCCGGAATTTATTGCCTATGTGGATGTGGGCGATGTTGACCTGACGGGTACGGATGAAAAGTATTTTACCATTCTTGATGTGATCGATGTGATGGATGAAGCACAGCGCGAGGCGTTGGAGAGCCTTGACGGTGTCAACTATACTAAATGGACAAATGAGACCTCGGCAAGCTCTGTCAATTCTCATATTTTGATAGGCTCAGATATTACCGGCGGACAGGAGTATTCCGTAGGTGCTTCGGGCATCGAGAACGGCTATAACCGAGCCTCCAATATGTATAATTATACTGCTCTCGATAAGCATTACATAGATACATTGTGTGGGCTGTACGATGTTGAGGGTGACCCTTACGCCGTGCTTGAGGACAGTAATAAGATAGTTGTCAGCGATACGTTGTATAATGAGGCGGCGTTTGCATTTAAACCGGGGGATAGAGTGCTTGCCGCAAGGCTTATACATGGAGCATTGGATCAGAGTGATTACCTATATTTTTCGGGTAATGAGATACTAAAGAAGCAGCTTGAAAAATGCGATTATGAATATAAAGAATATGAGATAGCCGCAGTGATACACGGCGCTCAGGCATCCGACAGCTTTATCGTCGGTATGAGCTATATTGAGTATTTTGATTTCACGGACGTGACTCATGTGCGCGGTGACATTAAAATATTTATCGAGCAGGGCCTTGACAGTTCACTTTCCGAGTCGCTTTTGAACAGTATAAGAAAAGGCCTTGACAGCTATGTCGGCGTTTACGGTATGGATGTTCGCATTCAGCGCAATTTCAGAATGCTCAATGACGAGCTTGTCTCGGCGCGGCACACATACGGCAGAATGCTGATAATCGCGGTGCTCTTGCTGTTGCTCTCGCCGGTCGTATGGTTCTTCTCCCAATTGCTGTTTTACTTCAAGCGCGAAAAGGAGATCAACATTTTGCGCATGTTCGGCGCAAGAGAGACACAACTTCGAAAGCTTTACAGCTTTGCGGGACTTATCATGGCGGCGCTGGCGAGCGTTGTTACGGTGATACTCGGATATTTGTCAAGCTACGGTATATACAAGCTGTTCAATAATATATTGCTTGAATACGGTTTTGTGAGCGGTACGAAATATGAGTTCTTTATATCCGTGCCTGCGCTTGTTATCAGTATAGCGGTATCGGTGCTGTGTGGCTTCCTGTCTTCGTATATACCGTATAGCGTCGGAAAGACACGGCGCGAGAGAGAAGCGGCACGTCAGCTGTCAAAAGAAAATTAGGAGGGTACGATACATGAAAGATGATAGAAGAGTCATTCTCGAGACCGAGGATGTTATAAGGCAGTACCATCAGTACGACGCAGTGGTTACGGCAGTACAGCGCGCGAGCATACGCGTGTTCGAAGGAGAGTTTGTGGCGATAATAGGCTCGTCCGGCTCGGGAAAGAGTACCTTTCTGCATTTATGTGCAGGGCTTGACCGCCCCAATTCGGGCACGATAAAGATACGTAACAATGAGATAACGAAAATGTCGCCCGATGACCTGGGTGAGTTCCGCGGTAAAAACATCGGAATGGTATTCCAGAATCATAATCTTATCCCGCAGTTTACGGCTCTTGAGAACATACTTATCCCGACACTGATGTGCAACCGCCCCGAGTTTTCATATGAGGAAAATCTTAAAAAGTTGATAACTACGCTTGATATTGCCGATAGACTTCACCATTTGCCAAGTGAGCTGTCGGGCGGTCAGCAGCAGAGAGTGGCGATAGCACGTGCACTGATAAATCTGCCGCAGATAGTGTTTGCCGACGAGCCGACCGGAAATCTCGACCGCGCCAATGCCGACGAGGTGCTTCGGTTGTTGCTTGAGACAAAAGAGGTTCTGGGGCAGACGCTGATCATGGTAACGCACGATATGGATATCGCGCGGCAAGCTGACAGAGTTTTCAAAATGGACAACGGATTTATAACCCCCTGGCACATATCTAAAGAATGATAATAAGGGGCTGTCTCAAATGCATTTATGCATTTGAGACAGCCCCTTATGTAGTGTTATGATGAGCGCACGAATCGCCGCAGCTTTTTGAAGTCGTCTCGCTCCAGTGCGTAAAGTCCGCGCAAAAGCAAAAGATAAATGAGCGCACAGCATACTATCGCCCATGTGAGAGACGTGGCGGTGGTGTAGCCCGAGGTGAGCGAGAATATGAGGCGCACGATGCTGACCGAACCTGTGACGGCAACGAGCGGTTTGAATACCCATCCAAGCATATTCGGCTTGATACGGCTTATGTACAGCAGTCTTGAAACGCTGAGCGCGGCATTGAGCAGCTCGCATATATAGATGATGGCGATATAGCTGTATATACCGTAGCGCGGCAACAAAAACCAAACGAGTACGACAGAGAGTAAGGCATCGGCTATGTTGACCATCATGGAATAAAATTGCTGTCCCATCCCCTTGAGCATAACATCCGTCATGCTGTCGAGGTACATTACGGGGATAAGCGGTGCGAGCAGTGCAATAAAACGTCCCGCGTCGGGAGTGTCGGGATAAAGCGCGGAGCCCAGTTCGTTTGAAAAAAACAGCATTATGCCGCTGACGCCGATCGAAAACAGTAATGTCAAGCGCAGGGTGCGGCGCTGTATGCTCTTGACATGCGTATTATTTTGAGCCGCACGGCTTTCGGCTATTTCGGGAACAAGAAGACCGGAAAATGAAGTTATAAACACAGCAGGGAAAAGTATAACCGGAAGTGCCATGCTTTGGAGTGCACCGTAAAGACTGAGAGAGGTGACAGTGTCAGCACCGAATTTTTTAAGTCCGAGCGGTATGAGTGCGTGTTCGACCGTGAGCAGACCCGAGCGCACATATGAGCTGAACGCAACAGGCAGTGAGATTCCGCAGAGAGTGCGTGCAACAGGCTCGTGAGACGACGTTGTTGCCGCTTGTGTTTTTCGCGACTGAAGCATATACATCAGCGACATTATGATAAGTGACCCCAGCTCCGCCGCAGTACTGCCGAGTGCCAGTGCGATACAGGCATATTCTATTCCCTCGGGAAGAATGCTTGTTAGCAGCATGACTGTGACCGAGATGCGCACACCTTGTTCTATGAACACCGTTAGTGCGTTTTTTATGACTTGGCGGCGTGCGGTGAAGTAGCCGTTCAGTGCCGAGGTTATGGCGATGGGAGGGAGGGAGAGCGCAAGTATACGAAGCGGTACTGTGCAGCGCGCGTCGTCAAGCCAGCGATAGGCTATTGTTTCCGAAAGTGCAAACAGCAGCGATGCGGCGGCAATTCCAAAGATCAGAGCGTACCCGATACAGGTGCGCATTATCTTTCCGTTTTTGTAAGCTTGCCCCTTGCCCTGAGCCTCCGAGATAAGGCGGGTGACCGCCAGATTGATGCCCGAGGTGGCGAGCGTTATACCAAAGTTGTAAACGCCTCCGATCAACGAATGTACTCCCATGGCTTCAGCACCTATGCGGTTGGAAATATAAACATTAAAATACATTCCCACCGTTCTCATGATGAGAGATACGGCTATGAGAATAAAAGCGTTATATATAAACACGCTGTTTTTTTTCATGATCTTTACCTTTCGCTTGAATATACTAAATGATATTCGTTTTTGTACGGTTTTAGAATTGAGGATGTATTTGACCAACGATTTTGAACGTAAAATATTATGTATTTCGTGCCGGTGCGACAAATTAATTGCATCTGCGACACGGGGTGTTGAAATCATACCTCACGGGCTTATCAAAATACGCAAAATATATTGACAATACCGACGTTGCGGATTATTATTTATTAGCAATAAAAATTTTGGGAGGTTGTTATGAAGTACATTTGCGTGCTTTGCGGCTATGAATATGACCCGGCAAACGGAGATCCCGAGGGCGGTGTTGCCGAGGGGACGGAGTTTGAGGATATACCCGAGGGATGGGTATGTCCTCTGTGTGGAGCGTCCAAGGATGATTTTGAAGAGCAATCCGGGGACGACGAGCCCGAGCAGGATGAAGAGTGAATACATCAAAGGGGCTGTTATTGGTTTCCGGTACAGCCCCTTTGAGGTTGACAAATTCGGCATATAAATGTATAATATACATGATAATTAAAAGGTACGTGAAGGGAGCTATCCATGAAAAAACTGCTCATCGTGGACGGGAACAGTATCATCAACAGGGCTTTTTATGCCATAAGACCGTTGACC
The DNA here is from genome assembly GCA_017462385.1 of Clostridia bacterium. Lineage (GTDB taxonomy): Bacteria > Bacillota > Clostridia > Oscillospirales > CAG-272 > UMGS1002. Next base: position 7,308 of record JAFTRE010000024.1, read on the forward strand.
ACCTCTACAGGATTGCACACTAACGCCATTTTCGGTATGGTGAATATACTAACTAAGCACATAGATACGGTACGTCCAGACTATTGTGCCGTGGCATTCGATCTTCGCGCTCCCACTTTCCGCCATAAAATGTATGCGGACTATAAGGCAGGCAGGCGTGCCATGCCCGAAGAGCTTGCCATGCAGTTTGACCCTGCAAAGCAGTGCGTGAGCGCACTGGGGTTTTCCGTTCTCAGCAGTGAGGGATATGAGGCGGACGATATACTGGGAACATTATCCGCCGAGGCACGCGACGCGGGCGGTATCGAGTGCTACATCGTGACGGGAGACCGCGATGCTCTTCAGCTTATTGATGCTACGACTACTGTTTTGCTGGAGACAAATAAAGGGACTGTTCGCTTTGATGCCGAGCATTTTACCGAGGAGTACGGTGTGACTCCCGACAGCTTTATAGATGTCAAGGCGCTTATGGGAGACAGCTCGGATAATATTCCCGGCGTCGCCGGTATCGGCGAGAAAACCGCGCTTAAGCTTATAGCCGAGTATGGCTCGGTTGAACGCCTTTATGAAGAGCTTCCGAATGCAAGCTTTACCCCCGCGATGAGAGCAAAGCTGGAGGCGGGACATGAGTCGGCGAAAATGTCGCGTGAGCTTGCCACCATATTCCGAGCCGTGCCAAACATGCCGCAGATAGATCAGCTTGGCAACGGTCAGATAAATGCCGCTCTTGCGTCGGAGATATTCACTATGCTTGAGTTTTCCGGTTTTATCAAGCGTTTCGGCCTTGATACAGCTGTACGCGCCGCCACTGATAATGAAAATATAGATGTCGTAAATATTGATGCGGCAAAGCTGTCGGAGATCAAGAGCGATGTCGTGGCTTTTGATATCGTCGACGGTGCGGCTTATATTTATGACGGCAAAACGGCATTTAGCTTCAGCGGCGATCTTTCACAGATCGGCAAGCTGCTTGATGGCAGACAGATCATATGTCACGATTGCAAAAAAATATATGAAATATTGAGCGATTTTGACGTTACGTGGCGCGGATGCGCGTTCGATGTTATGCTTGCATCCTATGTTGTCAATTCGGGTGACAGCAGCTTTGAGTTGCCGAGACTTGCAATGGAATATCTGGGTGTAACGATAAACGATACAGTGCCTGCGGCAGTATATATTTATCGCCTTGAGCCCGCCCTGCGCAAAGCTGTAGCCGACAGCGGACAGGACAAGCTGCTTTATGAGATAGAAATGCCGCTTGCCGCTGTGCTTGCCGATATGGAATTGAGCGGATTTAAAATTGACTGCGCGGGTATCGAAAACTACGGCGAACGCCTCGGCACGGTTGCAGGCGAGCTTGCCGAGCGCATATATTATCATGCGGGCGGAGATTTTAATATCAATTCTCCCAAACAGCTCGGCGAAGTGCTCTTCGAGCGCTTGGGACTGCCTTGTGATAAAAAAACAAAGACGGGTTATTCAACAAGCGCCGAAATACTGAACAAATTGCGCCCGTACCATCCTATTGTCGAGGATATACTCGATTACCGTCAGGTGACAAAGCTTAAGAGCACATATGTTGACGGCCTTTTGAAGCTTGCCGATGAAAATGCCTGTGTACACACGCATTTCAAGCAAACGGGCACGGCCACGGGACGGCTGTCGTCGGTCGAGCCGAACTTGCAGAACATTCCCGTAAGAACAGAGCTCGGCAGAGAATTGCGTCGCTATTTTATACCCAAAAAAGAGGGATATGTGCTTATTGATGCCGACTATTCGCAGATCGAGTTGCGCTTGCTCGCAGCCATTTCGGGTGACGAATGCATGACACAGGCATTTTTGAGCGGCGAGGACATTCACACAAGTACCGCGGCAACTGTGTTTAACGTTGAGCTGGACGATGTGACGAGCGAGCTGAGAAAGCGCGCTAAGGCTGTCAATTTCGGAATTATGTACGGTATCGGTGAATATTCGCTTTCGCAGGACCTCGGAATCTCCGTGGCGCAGGCAAAGCGGTATATTGCAGACTATCTTGCCAGCTATCCCGCTATCGACGCATACCTTAAGGGAACTATCAAACAGGCATATGAGGATGGCTATGTTACCACTATTTTCGGGCGTCGCAGATATATTACCGAATTGAAATCGCAAAAACGGCCGTTGCGCGCATTTGGCGAGCGCGTTGCGATGAACAGTCCCATCCAGGGCTCGGCGGCAGATATTATCAAGATTGCCATGATAAATGTTGACCGCCGTCTGCGCGAGTCGGGAATTGATGCGCACTTGATCTTGCAGGTGCATGACGAGTTATTGATAGAGTCCCACCGCGACTGTGCCGACGAGGCGCTTGATATACTTCGCACCGAAATGGAGGGCGCTATATCGCTGTCCGTGCCGATGGATGTTGATATAAGCTGCGGTGATACGTGGTTTGAATGTAAATAGAAAATTCGCACAAGCGATATCGCTTGTGCGAATTTTCTATTCTTGCTTTTTCAGCACTCTGAGTGCATCATAAATAGTTTTAACGGGTATTAGCTCTATATCAAAATCGCGATTGCGGCGCTCGGTGTTGCGGTAGGGGACGACTGCCCGGGTAAAGCCCAGACGTGCTGCCTCATGAAGTCTTGCATCAAGGTTGGACACCGCGCGGCATTCGCCCGAAAGTCCCAATTCGCCAAGCGCTATCAGGTCGTCGGGGATGACCTTGTCCGTCAGCGACGATATCATGGCAAGGGCTACGGACATGTCTGCCGCAGGCTCGTCCAGCTCCAGTCCTCCGATGACGTTGAGATAGACGTCATTTGCGGAAAAACGCAGTCCGAGCCTTTTTTCAAGCACTGCGAGTATCAAATACATACGGTTATAGTCAATACCGTTTGCGGTGCGGCGGGGAGAGGGGAATACGGTAGGCGTGACCAGCGCCTGTATTTCGGCAATGATGGGGCGCGTGCCCTCTATCGAGCACAAAGCACAGTTGCCGGGTGTGTCCTTTGGACGCCCCGCCAGCAGCATTTCGGACGGATTGGGTACTTCCTCAAGCCCCTTGTCGGTCATCTCGAAAACGCCGATCTCATTGGTCGAACCGTAGCGGTTTTTGACGGCGCGGATTATTCTGTAGGTCTGTTGTCTGTCGCCCTCAAAGCACAGTACAGCATCGACCATGTGTTCAAGCACCTTGGGACCCGCTATGCCTCCTTCTTTGTTGACATGACCCACGAGTATGGTTGAAAATCCCGTATTTTTTGAGCGGGCAATGAATGCCAACGCGCATTCCTTTACCTGTGTAACACTGCCGGGAGACGATGCGCTTTCGGGGCTGTATATAGTCTGGATAGAGTCGACGATAAGTATGTCGGGCTTTATCTTATCGACCTCGGCGAGAATGCTGTCTATGTTGGTCTCGGTGAGCAGATAAATGTTGTCGCCGACAATGCCGAGGCGGCGCGAACGCAGCTTGAGCTGACCGCCCGACTCCTCTCCCGATATGTACATTACCTTTTTGCTTTCTCCAAGAGCGGCGGATATCTGCATGAGAAGCGTGGATTTACCGATGCCGGGCTCGCCCGACAGCAATACTACCGAGCCGTCAACAAGTCCGCCGCCGAGCACGCGGTCAAACTCACCCATGCCCGTAGAATCGCGGAAATATTCGGGTATTTCATATGTGCTGAGTGTGACGGCATGGCTGACACCGCCTGCGATGGCATTGCGCTTTACGGCAGACGATTTTGCCTGCGGCGGAGTCGGTGCCTCCTCGGTCATGGTGTTCCAAGCACCGCACGCCTGGCATTTGCCCATCCATTTGGGACTTACATATCCGCATTCAGAGCAGACAAAAATTGTTTTGTTTCCCTTCATAGCCGTACATCCTTTGGTTTTCGTTGTATATATGATACCATATTTACTGTCCTAAATCAAGGACTTTTGCTGTCGTCGGAGATATATTTCATGATGGAATTGTAAAAAATGAGCGCAAGTTGACGGCGATAGGCGGCATCATTGAGACGGGCACATTCGGCGTCGTTTGAAAGGAAGCCGCATTCGATCAGAACGGCAGTGTTGGGATTTTTGTCAAGCAAATAGACATTGCTTCCGGCCCCCTTGGGACGGCGCAGGTTTTGAGGCTGGAGCGTGGCGTGTATATCGTCTTGAATGAGCTTGGCGAGAGCTTCGGACGCTGTGTCTCCAAGCGGAAAATAGACCTGTAAGCCGTCATATTTCTTTTGCGGGAAGGCGTTCATATGTATACTGATAAACAGTGCTCCGGGATTATCCTCTGATACCCTCAGGCGCGCGCGAAGATCGAGCACCTTTTTTTTGCCCTCGTAGTCTGCATTTCGGTCATAAAGCAGAATATCCTCGGTACGTGTCATTATGACATTGACACCTTCAGCACGCAGCATATCGCACAGCGCGAGCGCAATATCGAGATTAAGATCCTTTTCTTTCGTTCCGTCATCTCCCAGCGCCCCGCCGTCTTCTCCGCCGTGACCGGCGTCTATAATAACTGTGGGGGAGGTGGTTGGAAGTGATGCACCCGCATCGGCATCGGACATGAGAGAGGGAAAGGCAATGATAAGCGTCAGCGCGGCGAACAAGACCAGAAAAAGCATTATAAGCAATGTGCGTAAAAAAACACGTCGGGACATATATACCTCCGAAAAGAGTCGGTGATATATTTTATTTGCTCCGACGCCCATGTATGAAAAATAAAGGAAGGTAATTTTGTACCTTCCTTTATTCAACTTATTTTTCGAGTGCTTCGAGATAGTTTACAACGTCACCGATGGTGATAAAGTTGTGTATATCCTCGTCTTTGATCACAATACCGAATTTGTCTTCGCAGAGCATGATAAGGTCTGCAAGCTCGATGGAGTTTACACCGAGGTCGGTGGACAGCTTTGCGTCAAGTGTGATATCTGCTTCGTCGATCTGAAGCTCCTCGACAAGCAGTGCTTTTAATTTTTCGTACATGGATATATCCTCCAAATATTATTGATATCATAAATTCGTGAGCACTAACGTTCATCATTATACAATATTATCTCGCATTTGTCAAGAAATAATTTCATTTATATCCGATAATATTGATATTTGATTTAAAAACGCATTTTATTTGTTGACAGCCAAAGGCGGATGAGGTATAATATAGTAAATAAATTTTTATTAAGAGGTAAGACATATGAGCAGATTTGAAGATATCCGCGCGGCGGCAAGCGAAAGAATACTCCTGGCGGCTCACAGAGGCATTGCGGGCGGAAATATCCCCTGCAACACTATAGCATCATTTGAAATAGCTCTCAGACAGGGAGCAGATATCATGGAGCTTGATGTTCAGCGCTCGGCCGACGGCGTGCTTTATGTGTTCCATGAGGGTAAGGAGGATCCCCATCTCAATGCCTATAAGAATTTTATAAAGGAGAATACCTCCGAAGCCATCCGTCACATGAGATATGTAAATGTCGATAACGATGCAACACAGTTCGGTGTCAACACGCTTGACGAGGTGCTTGAATATCTTAAGGACAAATGTTACATAAATCTTGATCACTGCTGGCATTTCTTCCCCGAGGCGGTCGCTTGTGTCCGCCGTCATAAGATGGAGGAGCAGATCATTCTCAAGAGTGGTCCCAAAAAGCAATTTTTTGATATCATTGAGGAATGCGCTCCCGACATTATTTACATGCCCATCGTCAACATGAAGGATGAGTGCTTTGACTTGCTCAATTCCATGAATATTAATTTTGCGGGCAGTGAGGTCGTATTCAGCTCTATGGACAGCGAGCTTGCAAGTGAGGCTTACATCGAAAAAATGCACAAGGCAGGCAAGATACTTTGGGCTAACGCCATTATTTACAGATATACCGTTCAGCTTTCCGCAGGCATGAGCGACGATACCTCGCTTACCGGCGACCCTGCCGACGGTTGGGGCAAGCTTGCCGATATGGGCTATGACATCATTCAGACAGACTGGATGGGTATGTGCCGCGAATATTTGTTCAACACCGGAAAAATTTATAAAAAATAAAACAAACGGCTGATGCAACTGTTTTACCGCCGACCGGCGGCGCTTGTTTGCGCGGTATTCATTGCCGCTTCGATCGCAGCGTTTTATTTTGGATATACCGCACGGCTTGCGGCGGCGATAGTGATCATCGCCGTCGCCGTCTGTGCGGTAATTTTGCTCTTTGTGCTAAAACGTCATCGTAAGCCGCTTGCGTTGATATTGGCCATTGCTGTATCGGCAATGGTAGCTATGGCAGTTTCATATTGTTATTTCGGAATGAAATATTCATCACTTCAGCAATATGTAGGTGAAACGGTTCAGATCAGGGGTGTTGTTATATCACAAAAATATTCAAATTCTTTCTCGTCCGGATATAAAGTTCGTATTTGTGATCTGAACGGAGAAGAACATAATTTTATCGCAGTCCTTGATTGCGAATATGTCAGTGATCTTCAGCCGGGTTATGAATTCAAGCTTTCGGCGCTTGGCGAAACACTGGGATATGGCGGTGACAGTGCCGGTGTGCTTTCCGATATGTCGGACGGCTATATGCTGCGCCTCGTTTCTTCGACCAATGAGGATTGTATTATAACACAAGAGGACACCTTTGATATCGAGATTTTTATCTCATCCTTTAGCCGCAAGCTGAGCTATAAGCTGCGGCAAACGGTCGGCGGCGAGGCGGGAGACTTGGCATCTGCGCTGGCGCTTGGAGACAGAAGCGGACTTTCATATGAGACTGCACGAGATTTCAGACGCTCGGGTGTGTCACATTTGCTGGCATTGAGCGGTCTGCATATGGCGGTGGTAATGGGTATACTTGATTTTCTGTTGAGAAGATTTGGAGTTTCAAAGGGGATCAGGTGTGCAATACTGCTTGTTGGCATGAGCTTTTATCTTGCGATAACGGGCTTTTCGGTGTCCGCTTGCCGCGCCGCGATAATGCTGGCGATGGTTTACATATCATATTTTTTCGCGACACAGTCCGATCCGATCACCTCGCTTTTTATTGCGGGTGTTGTGATAATTGCCTCATCTCCCGCCGCAGTGCTTGACATAGGCTTCTGGCTTTCGTTTACTGCTACACTTGGTATTATTCTGGGGGTTCCGATAGCAGAGTCGTTTTTGGACGGATTTTATGTCGACAGAGACGGAAAGCGCCGTCGAGCGCTGAAAAATCCCGCGTATAAGCTTTTTGTTAAGGCACTGCGCTATACTGTCGTTGCACTCGGCACAACCTTTGCGGCGACCGCCGCAACCGCGCTTATCGTTTGGTTGACATTTGGAGAAATATCGCTTTGGACACCCATCACAAATATTATACTGTCGCCCCTGACAGGCGTGCTGCTGTTTTTGTCGGTGCTGTTTATATTGCTTGGGTGGTTGCCTGTTGTATCCGGAGTGCTTGGTGCGGCGGTAAAATCGGTGGCAGGCGCCATGCTGGATATTACAGCTCATTTCTCGAAATATAACGATAGTATTATTTCGCTTGAATACGATTTCGCAGACATTATTATACCGCTGATGGCGCTTGCTTTGACGGTGCTCGCCTTGATATATGTCAAACGTAAGTGGATATGCGCTTTACCGATACCCGCCGCGATACTTGCGTTTGTAATATGCTTTGCGGTATATAACGGAGCACATGAAAATGAACTGGATATAACTTATCTTCACAACGGCAAAAATGAAGTGATCGTGGCTACAAGCGGCAATGACGCGCTTATCTGCGACCTGACGGACGGCAGTTATTCCAACATCCAACGCGCATTGGATGCCGCTGCGGATAAATGTGCTACCGATGTCGCGGCATTCATGCTGACGCATTATCACCAGCGCCATATTTCAACGGCGTATCGTCTTATGTGTTCCGAACGTGTGGCGCAGCTGTGGTTGCCGTATCCGCAGGACGAAAGAGAGTACAATGTTATGTGGAGTATCGTTTACTATGCCGAACGGTGCGGCAGTGAGGTAGTGGTATATAAAGCGGGCGAACAGCTTTCGGTGTTTGATATGGCACAGCTTGAAGCTGAAAGAGCGTATATAAAACGCTCTACGCATCCAACGCTGACATTGAGTATTGAATGCGGAGATGAAAAAATGACATATGTAGGAGGCTCTGCGCATGAAAGTGAGCTTTATGAGCAGATCTGTCTGAACACCTCCGAATCGCAGTATTTGATCTTCGGTGTGCACGGTCCAATAATAAAAACGCAATACTCCTATCCATTGAACAACAGCTTGCACCAGGTGGTCTTTGCGAATGACGACATTATGTCTCATTTTAAATGCAAGGCCGAACAAACAGATATATTTTCCAATGCTATATTGATTGGTTCGCCGCAGATAAGAAGCATTACATTGACCACTGATTAATGATAGGCAACAAAAAGATATCCCGACAGGCAGAATGCTTGTCGGGATATCTTTGCTTACAGATCAGTTATCCAGTGATATTAAATGCTCGAAGCTCTCGCGCCTTACCGCGACGTAATCTTTTCCGCCGCTCACCATGATAACGGGCGGGCGGGGGATACGATTATAGTTTGATGCCATTGAATAGTTATACGCGCCTGTGTTAAGAATGGCGACAATGTCACCGACCTCGGCTTTGGGAAGTGCGGCTTCGGGGATAAGTATATCTCCGCTTTCACAGCATCTTCCTACGATTGAGCATTGCAGCTCGGTGGGCTTGTCCGCTTTATTTGCGAGAACTGCAAGATAGGGGGCACTGTACAGCGCGAAGCGAGGATTGTCCGTCATGCCGCCGTCGACAGAAACATATGTCTTATACCCCGGAATGTTTTTGACCGCGCCGACGGTGTAAAGCGTGATACCCGCATCGGCGACTATGCTGCGACCGGGTTCAGTGATGATAGTCGGCTGTGCATAGTCGTGAGCGGTGCAGAAAGCGGTGAGACGGTCGGAAAGCGAGGAGAATATTTCGTCATAAGGTGTGAGAGGTGTTTGCTCGGTATAACGAATGCCGAATCCGCCACCAATGTTGATGATTCGGGCGGTAAAGCCGAGCCGCTCGCGCATGACGCGTAAAAATTCCAGAACATTGTCAAGCGCATCGCAGAAAGGCTGAGCTTCGGTTATCTGCGAGCCGATGTGATAATGCAGACCGGCAACGTCAATGCCGGGAAGACTCAGAGCATATCTGAGTATGTCCTCTGCCTGTCCGTTGCCTATGGGAGAGCCGAATTTTGAATCTATTTTGCCGGTGTTGATCTTCTCATGTGTGTGTGGATCGATACCGGGAGTTACACGCAGTATTACAGACTGTTGTATTCCGCGCTCGGTTGCTATGCGACTGATATTGTCCAGTTCGTACATATTGTCGGCGGCGAAAAGTCCCAGACCCCGGTCAATGGCAAAGCGTATGTCATCAGGCGTCTTATTATTGCCGTGAAATATGAGGTGTGATGCATCAAAGCCTGCCGAAACCGCGGTGTAAAGCTCGCCGGGAGACACGACATCGGCATACATATCCTCATCTGCGAGTATACGATATATTTGTCGGCAGGACATTGCCTTGCTTGCGAATGCAACGTGGCTGTTGCCGCCGAAATATTTGTTCAGCATTTGTTTGTGAAAACGGCAGTTTTGCCTGATGCGATCCTCGCTCATTACAAACAGCGGGGAACCGTATTTTTCTATAAGCTGCAGGGTGTTTATGCCGCCGAATGCAAGCGCGCCGTCCTGACCGACGGAAATATCGGGAGTGACCGTCGGAATCATGGAAGAGAGAAGATTGGTTTTCATATTATTTAGAACCTTTCTGAGATGCGGTGTGCAGAATCAAATATATAATATATTATCATGTTAAAGAAAGTTTGTCAATATGCGTTTTGTGTCACACGTTGAAAAAAAGTCATAATATGTAACAAGACGGATAAAAATATCTGATCACGGAAAGGATGGTTATTCAATGTATGACAACAATATAAAGCTCGCTATCCTCGGCGGGGATCTGCGCCAGCTTGCCATAGCCCGAAGACTGGCGGTACTTGGCTTTGAAACGGCGGTGTGGGGGCTGGGTGCCGGCGAGGAAGAGATGGGCGAGGCAGTGCGGTGTGATGCGTGGGAGGATGCGGTCAAGGGAAGTAGGGCTGTCATATTGCCGCTTCCCGCCTCGGCGGACGGGGTGCGTGTCAATTGCCCTATGATGAACTCGGACAGCGCAGATCAGCTTAAAATGTTAAAATTGCTTGATTTTGTTGACCCGTGCACGCTGATGATTGGCGGGCGTTTCACTCCCTCCTTTAAAAGCACAGCGCAGGAACGGGGAATAAAGGTGATAGATTATTTTGCTTCGGAAGAACTGCAGATCAAGAATGCTGTTCCGACTGCGGAGGGAGCGGTCGCGATAGCCATGAACGAATTACCGATAACACTTCACGGTGCCCGAGCGGCTGTTATAGGGTACGGAAGAGTCGGTAGGACGCTTGCCGATATGCTGGGGGCTCTTGGCGCCCGTGTTACGGTTGCGGCACGAAAAAGTGTGGATCTTGCGTGGGCACGCACCAGATCATATGAAACAATGAAAATAGAAATACGAGATGGTGAGAGCAGTCTTTTGTCGCTGGGGCAGGGCTATGATGTCATTTTCAACACTGTACCGTACTGGCTTTTTGATGGAAATGTTTTGCCTCGGTTATGCAAAAACACACTTATTATAGATCTTGCCTCTGCTCCCGGAGGTGTGGATACAAGAGTGGCAGGTGAATGTGGAATACGTGTCATATGGGCGCTTTCGCTGCCGGGCAAATGCTCTCCGTTTACCGCAGGGGATATTATATGTGACAGTATTCTGGATATATTGACACGTGAGGGGGGATTGCAGTGATAGGATATGCCTTTTGCGGGTCATTTTGCACACACAAAACCTCACTTGAACAGCTTGAGTCACTTCTTGAATGCGGATATGATATTCAGCCGATAATGAGCGACAATGTTTACTCTACGGATACCCGCTTTGGCAGCTGCACAGAACTGCGCAGACGGGTAAGCGAGTTGTGTGGCAGAGAAATAATACATACCATCGTTGATGCCGAGCCGCTGGGACCGCAGACATCGCTTGAAGCGCTTATAATATGTCCATGCACCGGCAATACATTGGCAAAGCTGGCGCACGGCATCACGGACACCTCGGTTACCATGGCGGCAAAGGCACATTTGCGCGGCAACCGCCCGCTTGTCATAGCTTTGGCGTCAAACGATGCGTTATCGGCAAATTTAAAAAATATAGCTCAACTGCTCAGCCGAAAGTGTATTTATTTTGTTCCGATGTCTCAGGATGATCCTGTTGGAAAGCCGCACTCGCTTGTGGCGGATTTTTCGCTTTTACGCCCTACGTTGGAGGCGGCGTTGCAAGCAAAGCAGTACCAGAGAGTATTTATGTGACAGATCGGTTGATATCTTCCAAAACAGGTTGACAAGACGGTATATTTGTGTTAAAATAAAAGAAAAATAATGAAAGGGTACCATGTGATGAAAAAATCAATAGCTTTTGTTTTAGCGCTTTTGGCGATCATGACGGCATTTGTGGGATGTGCCAATGTCGATGATACGCCCGACCCCGCAGACACCACTGTATCCGACGGCGGTACTCAAGGTGTGAAACCTGATTCATCGTCTCCGATGGATACGACCTATGGTAATTATGACGAAAACGGGTATATTAAAGATAATATTCCCGATGACGAATCTCTCGAAGGCGAAACGGTTACCTTCCTTTATTGGGAAGATGCCCCGAACACGGAGTTTTTTGCCGAAGATCAAAACGGCGAGAGTATTAATGATGCAATCTATTTTCGCAATATGACCATTGAGGAGAGATTAAAGGTAAAGCTTGCATTTGTTCCTTCTGTAGGTAAATATGAGGAACAGGCAACTTTTATAAACAAAGCGCAAACAGATATCACCTCCGGCGTATGTGAGTATGATGTGCTTGCTGCTTACAGCATGACCATCGCATCTACCGCTTATAACGGCATGGCAGTCGATCTCAGTCAATTTGATACGTTGAGCTTTGATATGCCGTGGTGGCCCGATACTTTGTTGCAGGAATCCACTATATATGACAAACTGTATTTTGCTTCGGGCGATATTTCTACCAATATGCTTTATATGATGTATTGCTGCTTCTTTAATAAAAAGCAGTTGGAGGATAATGGGCTTGAAGACCCTTACACTTTAGTGGATAACAATGAGTGGACGCTCGATAAGATGATAGAGATGTCTGCGAATATATATCAGGATAATAACGGTGACCAGATTGTCAATGCCGAGGATATTTTTGCATTTTCGACAGGCTCTACCGTGCATCTCGATCCTTTCTATTATGGCTCGGGCTTGCGCACTATGGAGAAAAATGCTGACGGTACTCCCACGATATCTCCCGATTTTTCCAGTGAAAGAGCTGTAGATGTAGTCAACAAGGTTCGCGCGTATCTCAATGACGGTAATTATGCTTACTATAAAGACGATGATATATTTGTTGAAGGGCGCTCGCTTTTCACTTATGAGCGTGTTCAGATCGCGTCCAAGAGCCTTAAAGAGGTAGACTTTGAATTCGGTATAGTTCCAGTTCCGAAATATAATTCCGATCAGGAGAACTATTCGACCGTTCTCGGTTTCCCGTATACTCTGTATTGCATATCCGCAGGCTCGAAAAAAGCGGATGCTGCGGCGCTGACACTTGAATGCATGGCATCCGAAAGCTACAGACAGATCACTCCCGTTTTGTTTGAAGAGTCCATGAAATTCAAATATGCAAGCGACAACAAGACCGCTCAGATGTATGATATACTTCGCGAGACGGTAAGCTTTGATATCGGACGTATATTTACTATGTCGTTTGATAAGATCACATATCAATATTTCAGGAACTCGGTTTCTTCCGCAGGCGCCAGTGATTACTCTTCGGCTGTCAAGGCTAAAGTGAGGGTGCTTGAACGACTTGTTGAGAATTTCTCCGAGACATTTGCCGATATGGATTGATAATTGCAATACTTAAAATCACAGCAGGCGGATGCAAGTGCATCCGCCTGCTGTGATTTTTGCAATTTTAAAGGCTAAATTTGTTGATATGTGATTTCATGTACCCACGGTGATGATGTGAGGCCCTCGCGGCGAAGCTGATATTCGTATGACCACATATCGCCAGCCGTGCGGTACGATCCGGGACTCGGATATGACAGCTTTTCATCTGTAAGATGTACTTGACCGAAAGTGTTTGTTCTCGGCAGATACAGCTTTACATCGATTTGATGAGCCCCTGCGGATATGCCCTTGAATTTTGTCTTATAGGGGGCAAATGCAACGTGGCGCGGCTCGCCTCCGTCGAGCGCTACTGTGGTAACACCTGCGCGATATTGAGGCAATGTTACCTCAAGGTCGCCGCCGTGGCTTTCGACCGTAAGGTGGTAAGTGACGGCTCCACTGTAGAAAGGCAGAGACTGACTCGTGATATTGCCGAATGCCAAGACGCTCGGCATTGAGGTGATCTTTTTGCACCGACCGTTGACCTCAACTCCGAAATTTCCGAGAATATAGCACCATTCAAGCGCCGTCCGTTCTCCGTAGGCGTACGCGATCTCAAGAATGTTTTCTCCGCGCTTTATTGTCGGAAGAGCAACGGTCTTGATGGATCGGTCGGCAAAATATCCGTTAGGAATATTGGATACGGGCTGTGAATTGAAAGTAATATCGGCATAGTTCGGTAATTCGAGCGCAAGCTGTGCGCCGGTGTATTCGATGTCGCTTGTGAATTTAAAGCGTAGCTTGACACTGTGCTCCGGTGTGCCGGCCGGCAGATACCACGGTTGATCGGCACTGCCGTTCCACGGGGTCCAGCCGAGCAATTTGCGGAATTTTGTATCTATGCGAAGCAATTCATCCTCTGCCTGCCATTCGCCGCCGTCAAAGCAGTATTCGGCAAGATCCAGCATAAATACGTTTGGCTCGTCGAGCGTAAAGGGAACAGCCGCGGGGAGCGGAAGCTGTGTTGCTACAGCCTTTGTTGTGGCTTGGGGGCTTTCGGGATATTCGGCATCGGACGGAGTGAGCTTTAACAGTATGCTGTCGTGCTGGTAGAGATTGTAGGAGATTACGGTTTTTCCGTTTTTGTGCTTGTAGGGATAGTTTGATATCTTGCCGCTGAGCGTATCATAAAGCTCGACGGAGTAATTGCCGGGAAGATATATTATGATGCTTTGGCGGCGCGAAACATCATTATTATACGGATCGGTGGCATTTGCCACGAACAACCATTTGTGATCTCCGTCTGTGCGCAACTGATACATGAGATTTTCCGTCAGACTGCCGTTTGAGTTGCGTATGTCTACTGTACGGTAAGGAGCAAGCTCGGACAGCAAGGCGCCGCGCGAGAAAGAAATGCGTGTTGCATCGTTATACAGTTCCAGCGCAGGAGCGACAGCGCTCGGGTCGGCATCGATATATTTGGGAGCCGCCCCCATAAAGATCAACTTGCCGCCGTTTGCGGCGAAGCCTTGAAGTTTTTCCAAAGTAGTCGAGCGAAGCGTTTCGCATTCGGGGACGATGATGACATCGTAAGACATTTTGCCGACATGGAGCGGGGATGTGCCATTGTTGCAAAGCTCCGGTAAAAGGGATTCGGATATAAAATCAAAATCAACACAACCGTATAGCAACCAGCTTGTGATGTTTTGAAAATTGGTATCGAGCTGATTTCGAATAAGCGCTGTCTGCTCGGAGGGACCCCAGTGCAGCCAATAGCTTTCAATGGGATGTATCACGCCAACCTTCACGTCAGGTGTGCCGCGGGTAAGTGCGGTGTTGAGACGTGCAAAATGATTTTCAATATAAGCGTATTCGCTATACCATGAGGACTGGTAGTTGATGGAGGCGGGGTAATCGCGCTTGGCTTCGCCCTCCATTGATACCCAGGACAGGTGTGGGACACGAACTGTTATGCCCAATGCCGCCTGCCAGTCACCCTGAAGCTTGTGACCGCGAAAGTCATAGTCCCAGCCTGTAACGCCGTAAAGCTCGCTCATGACTCCCTCACGACCGTACTGATGCGCGGCGGACTGTGCTTGCTTGGCAGTTGTAAACTCATGTCGGTTGGCAAGCATGTCTATGCCGGGCAACTGGAAAGAGCGGTAGTTGCGCATGGCCTCGCTTACTGCCTGCGTCTGTGACTCGAGCGTCGGCTCTTTCATGACGTGACCTGTCAGCATGATGCCGTTTTTCGCGCACCACTCGCCGCATGTGTCGGCAAAGGCCGTAACAAATCTTTCGCAAACATGGTCGTGGAAATGGTATCTTATTTTGGATATCTCACCGTCGGCAAGCTCCCAGAACATTTCGGGAAGATGCTCGACCAGCTCCTCGCCGTAAGCGGCGCGGAAAGTGTCGCCGATGTCATCTGTCCAAGGCAGAGCTACATCGCGGGGAACATCGGCAAAGTTTAACGTGTTTTTGTGTGTAAACTGCGGCTCGTCGGTGAATATGGCGGGGATGACCTTGTCAAACTCGTGACCGAAACGCTCGCGATATTTTTCGTGGGTCAGCTCTATAAAGCGTTCCGTGGCTTTGCGATCGAGCGTGTTGGCATATGTATATCCGTTATAGCGGGCAGAGCACATGGGGGACTCGACATATGCGTACCACAGCTTGCCCTCGGGGATGCAGTCGGGCGAGACGAGCATGTATTTTTTCAGACAGCCGTTGTCGTCAAGCACAACATCGAATACCGCGATAAGATGTCCAAGTCCGCTTCGTTTTGCCGTTGCCTGCTCATTGCCTACACGTATCTGACCTCCCTCGACCTCATAGGGCGTGGGAGTGAATAACAGATATTTGATACGGTACTGCGGATCCTTGGTTACAAAGCCGCCCGCAAAGCCGGAGGGCCAGCGATCCTCATCGTACAACCACGCCAGCATTTCCTCGTCGCGAGCCTTATCGACGCATGCTCCGACCAGATCCATAAATTCATCGCTGAGATAGGGCGTGGCCATGCCCGAGCGGACATGCATATGAAAGCCGCCGAAGCCCATTTGCTTGAGGATATCTATCTGACGAAGCAGCTCATCCTTTTCAAGCTTGCAGTTCCATGCCCAGAAAGGCGTTCCGCGATATTCACTTGTAGGATTCTCAAACAGCTCGCGTGCAAGCTCGGGCGCAGAATTTTTCTTGTATAACATGTTTTTCTCACTTTCTGAGGCTAAGTACCTCGCGCTCGTAGCGGCGGACATCTTCAAACCATGCTTCGGTCGGTTCTATGTTCGCTCGACGGCAAAATTCATTCCAGACTTCGCCAAATGGCATTGTTTTGAGCTCTTCACTGCGTACCATCAGAGCGGTAAAGTCCCCCGCATCCTGCATCGCGGACATGTCCTTCCACGGCGTCAGCAGGGCATACAGCAGAGCCTTTTGCATATTTCTCATACCTATTATCCATGCCGCAACGCGGTTGATGCTTGCGTCGAAAAAGTCAAGCGCAAGAAATGTGCGATCGAGTGCATTGCAACGGACAAGCTCGGCAGCGATACCGCGGGTCTCATCGTCGAACAACACCACATGGTCACTGTCCCAACGTACCGAGCGGGTTACATGAAGTGCTATTTTGTCCGAAAACAGCAGCATGGAGGATATTTTGTCGGCAACCGACTCGGTAGGGTGATAATGACCGTTGTCCATGAGTGACATGAGTCCGCGGGAGGCGGCGTAGTTGGTGTAAAATTCATTGGATCCGACCGTGTAGGACTCAAGACCTATGCCGAAAACCTTGGATTCAAGCGAAATGGATACCAACTCTTTATCATATTCCGCGGCGAGCACTTGGTCGAGTGAATCGGCAAGGCGTGCGCGGGGCGCGAGGCGGTCGGCGGGAATATCCTTAAGTCCGTCCGGTATCCAGATGTTCATCAGGCAGGGTTTGCCCAGCTCGCGCGCAAAATATTCGGATATGCGCAGACAAGCAATGGTGTGACGAATCCAAAACTGTCTTATGTTTTCGTCGGCGCTGGCCAGCGTCATGCCGGACGCAAGGGGGTGGGCAAAATATGTCGGATTGAAATCCAGCCCAAGCCCGCGTGCCTTTGCAAACTCTACCCATTTTTTGAAGTGGCGAGGCTCGATAGCATCGCGGTCAACCTGCTCTCCGTCTTCGAATATGGCGTAATTTGCGTGAAGATTTATTCTGTGCTTGCCGGGAATATGAGCTAAGGCAAAATCGATATCTGCCATAAGCTCATCGGGCGTGCGGGCGACACCGGGATAATTCCCCGTGACCTGAATGCCGCCGTCAAGCGATGCCCCCGATTCAAAACCGTGGATGTCGTCACCCTGCCAGCAGTGCATGGATATGGGCAATGCGGCGAGAGTTTTCAGCGCGTGCTCTGTGTCGACACCGAGCATAGCATAGGCAGTCTTGGCATTTGAGTAAGACATGTTTACCTCACAACGTTTAATTTTGATAATGTATGCGTCGCGGCAAGAAAAAGTGTGCCGCGTACTGTTGTTATTTTATCATATAAATGCTGTATTTTTCAATAGGTTTATGCAAATTAAATAAATATTTTGATTTGAGTACGAAAACAGGCCTCATGCCTTAAAAAACAATTGCATATTGACAAAAAAAGTGGTATAATTATCTCAAATAATTCTTTAATTTTGAGAAAGGGTATTATCATGAAAAATATTGAACGTAACCTGACAATGCTTTGCGATTTTTATGAAATAACCATGGGTAACGGCTATTTCAAAAGCGGCATTGGGGACAGGATCGTCTATTCGATGCTTATTACCGCGATAACCCCGATAACGGCGGCTATGCCATCGCCGCAGGGCTTGAGCAGATAGTGCGGTATATAAACGAGCTGCATTTTGATGAAGAGGACATTGAATATCTGCGTTCAAAGGGACTGTTTGAAGAGGAATTTTTGGATTATCTTCGCAATTTTAAATTTACGGGCGATATGTGGGCTATCCCTGAGGGAACAGTTGTATTCCCCGGAGAACCGCTGATAACCGTTCGCGCTCCCGCAATTGAGGCGCAGTTTATTGAGACATACATTCTTATGTCGCTCAATCATCAGTCGCTCATTGCCACCAAGGCATCGCGTATGACCCGCGCGGCAAAGGGAAGAGCGATAAGTGAATTCGGCTCGCGCCGCGCGCAGGGCGCGGATGCCGCTATACTCGGAGCCCGTGCCGCATATATCGGTGGATGTGCCGCGACCGCTTGTACTATTACAGATGAGGCATATGGTGTTCCCGCAACGGGTACCATGGCGCATTCATGGATACAGATGTTTGACGACGAATATACCGCATTTAAAACTTACTGTGAAATATATCCTAACAACGCAACGCTGTTGGTTGACACCTATAATGTTCTCGAGTCGGGAATTCCCAACGCTATTCGCGCATTCCGCGAAGTACTTGTTCCTCGCGGCATCACCAAGTGCGGAATACGTATCGATTCGGGCGACATTACTTATCTGACCAAAAAAGCGCGCGCCATGCTTGACGAAGCGGGATTCCCGCAGTGCAAGATAGTAATTTCCAATTCGCTTGACGAATATATTATTCGTGAGCTAATTCGTCAAGGCGCCGAAATAGATATGTTCGGTATAGGTGAGCGGCTGATAACTGCCAAGAGTGATCCTGTTTTTGGTGCGGTATATAAGGTTTGCGCGATAGAAAAAGATGGAGAGATCGTTCCCAAGATCAAGATAAGCGAAAATGTTGGAAAGATCACCACACCGCATTTCAAGAAGGTATACAGATTGCGCGGACGCGATACCGGCAAGGCAGAAGCAGACCTTTTGTGCGTATATGATGAGACAGTTGACGACAGCAAGCCCATCGAGATATTTGACCCCGAATATACATGGAAACGCAAAACACTTAAGGATTTCATTGCGACGGAACTGCTCGTTCCCATCTTTAAAGACGGCAAACAGGTGTACAAGCTTCCCGAGCTGGCGGATATCCGTCAGCATTGCGCAGATGAGATCGCAGGTATGTGGGATGAGGTGCGCCGATTCACCAATCCGCATAACTACTATGTTGACCTTTCCGAAAAGCTTTGGCAGGTCAAGCACGATCTTATCAGAAAAGCACGCGGCTCCAAATAATAATCACAATAAAGCAAAAAACACACAGATTATTCTGCGTGTTTTTTGCTTTATGTGCGAAAATCAATTTTGCCCGTAATATGCACCTGCACCGTGCTTGCGGTAAAAGTGCTTGTTGAGCAGATCCTGCTGCATGGGTATGCCGCCGTTTTGCCCGACGGATATTTGAAGCAGCTCGGTATTGAACGCCATGTGCGCGATGTTTTCAAGCACGACAGCGTTTTCAACGGAGTTCATCGCATCATGTCCCCATGTGAACGGGCCGTGCGAATGAACAAGAACACCGTGAATGTTGTTGGGGTCAAGATTTTTGAAGGTCTCCGCAATGACAATTCCGGTATTTTTTTCATAGTCTCCCGATATTTCGTTGGGGGACATTTTGCGGGTGCAGGGAACGGTGCCTCCGAAATAATCGGCGTGCGTTGTTCCGAAAGGCTTAATTCCGCGCCCCGCCTGCGCAAAGGAGGTCGCATAAAGCGAATGCGTGTGTGTGACACCGCCGATGTCGGGGAAGCTTTTGTATAATTCTATGTGGGTCGGAGTATCTGATGAGGGCTTGAGGTGACCCTCTATGATATTGCCCTCAAGGTCGACAACTACCATATCCATGGGAGACATAGTGTTGTATTCAACCCCCGACGGCTTGATAACGACATATCCTCTCTCGCGGTCAATAGCGCTTACATTTCCCCATGTGAAGATGACCAGCCCGTGATGGACCAGCTGCATATTAGCTTCGTAAACTTTTTTCTTGAGTGCTTCGAGCATGATTTATTTTCTACCTTTCCGTGCCGATTTTGCAAAGTGTTTGTTGTATATTTCAAACATTTCTTCTTTTGTGATCACATACGGACTGTTTGCGTAGTTTTTGGCACCTGCCACAAGTTCAATGTGTTGCTCAATTTCCTGTGCTGTCATGCTCAGCTCGACCTCGGCAAGCGCCGGGAGATATTCTTTCATAATGCGAGGCGTTGTGTGCAGAGCCGCGTATATTTCCGACATTTTTGCTTTGCCGAGCTCAGTGCGCTCGTTGTATTCTATGTAATCACCGTCGAATACCGCGCAGGCGGCTCCGTGCGGAATACCGTCCAGTAAGGTGAGCGAGTAGCCGAGCGGGTGCGGGAAGCCTGTACCCGTGATGCTGATAGCGAGACCCGCGGCGCAGGAGGCGTACAATAAGGTTTCGCGCATTTCATAGGTGAAGTTTTCGGGATACGAGGTCAGCACATCCCAGATGCCGCGCATTGCGTACATTGCAAACATGCTGGAAATGTCTGTCGCTTTGGGCGATAGGTACGACTCCAAGCCGTGCGCGAACGCGTCAAGTGCGCACGATATGGTGTTTCGGTGGGGGAGTGACATTGTGTAATTCGGGTCGAGGAATGCCACGCGTGCCCAGGAGTCGGGGTGATTGAAGGTCTTTTTTTGCTTTCCGTCGGGCAATGTAATGATAGAATAGGGATTGGCTTCACTTCCCGTGCCGGCTGTGGTGGGGATGAGAACGAGAGGTAGAGCGCGGTTGACAAGCTTTTTGTCATCGAAGATATCAAGCGGGGCGATGTCGGGGTTGGATGCAAAAGCCGCAATTGCCTTCGCCGCATCGAGCGATGAGCCGCCACCGATGCCGATAACAAAGTCGGCGCCAAATGCCGCGGCACTCATGCCGCCGTCATAGCAGGTTGCCAGCGGGGGATTTTCGGTTATTTTATCAAAAATGAGGTATTCGATGCCGCTTTGCGCAAGTATTTCGCATGCATCGCCCAGTGCACCGCTCGCCGCGGCGCCGTGACCGCCGCAAACTATGATCGCACGTTTGCCAATAGAGAGCAGAGCGCTGTTCTGCTTCAGGCAGTCTTTGCCCGAAATTATTTTTACGGGAATATTAATGTTGAAAGTCATGCTATGTACCTTTCTTAAATGCTTATTATACTTAAATCTATTATAGCATAGTCGCATACTAAAATCAATACTAAAAACAATAATGCTTCGCAGTTACGGAGATGTGCATGAATGTACCGTGCTGTGAAATGTTATTTTTTTATTCTGGTATAGAATTTAGCGTCATCCTCGTGGTGAATATATGCTCCGTTTTTCAGCTGTACCGCAAGAGAGGCGGGATTATTTTTATTGACGGACATATATATTTCGTCTTCTTTTATGATAGTCCGGGCTTTTTCGACAGTCAACCTTAAGCCCTCGGTGGCATAGCCGCGACCGCGATATTCTTTTTTTATTCCGTAGCCGATGTGTCCCGCGTTGTTTCGCAAAAAATCGTTCAGTTCATGTCGGATTCGGAAAAGTCCTACAATTTTGTCGTCATCCCATAAAAAATATTCGGTGCAAGCCACATGCCCCTCGGGCAGATCAATGCCTTTTGATTTGTTAATATATCGTGGCAAAACAACGTCCTCGAATTCTTGCCTTGATACTCCGTGGTTGGGATTTGTAAAGCCGTTTTCATCGCGCGGAAGAGTGGTTATATACTCATATTCTTTTTCAATATCATCCATGTTTGCCTGTTTCAAATATAGCATTATATTTCTCCTTAAAATAAAAACGCCACCGCAGATCATTGTATAGCTGCGGTGGCATTACTACAATATTATTCGTTATAGTTGTAGCCGAGACTGAGAGCTACACGGTTTTTGTCGATAAGAGCTGCTTTGTGAGGCGGAATGCCCTTGATCATATGATCCAAAAACATCTCATAATCGAAAATTTTTGTGATTTTCAGCAGATATCCGAGAATAATAACATTAGCCAGACCGTCAAGTCCGTTTTCAGAAGCCATTTTTGTGGCGGGGATATAATATGCGTTGATATCGGTGCGGGCTGACTTTTCGGGTATCATCGCGCTGTCGGAGATGAGTGTGCCTCCTGCCTTGATGGCACTTTCAAATTTCAGAAAAGAGGGCAGATTGAGCGCAACAAGCACGTCCGGCGTGGTAACGATGGGCGAGCCGATCTCTTTGTCGGAAATGATGACGGAGCAGTTGGCAGCGCCGCCTCGCATTTCGGGACCGTAAGAGGGCAGCCATGAAACATTCAGTCCCGTATCCATACCAGTCTTCGCGAGCTGCTTGCCCGCGAACAGTATGCCCTGACCGCCAAATCCCGATAACAGAAAATTAGTAGTCATTATTGCGCATCTCCTTTCGCATCAACATCTTTGTAAACGCCGAGCGGATAGAAAGGTATCATTTTTTCGTCGACCCACTTGAGTGCTTCAGCAGGTGTCATACCCCAGTTGGTAGGGCAGGTGGATACCACTTCAACGATGGAAAGCCCTTTTTTGTCTATCTGATTCTGGAAAGCTTTCTGAATGGCTTTCTTGGCTTTGAGTACGTTCTTGGGATTGTTGACCGCGACGCGCTCCGCATATGCGACGCCGTCAAGCGTTGAGAGCATTTCGCAGATGTGGATGGGGTTACCCTGAATATTGACGTCTCTGCCGTAAGGTGAGGTCGTTGTGACCTGACCGGGCAGGGAGGTGGGAGCCATTTGACCGCCTGTCATACCGTAGATCGCATTGTTGATAAAGATAATCGTAATATTTTCCCCGCGAGCCGATGCATGGACGGTTTCTGCGGTACCGATGGCGGCGAGGTCGCCGTCACCCTGATATGTAAAAACGATGTTATCGGGGTGTGTACGTTTTACGCCTGTAGCGACTGCGGGTGCACGGCCGTGGGCCGCTTCTATCATGTCGCACTCAAAATAATTATATGCAAATACCGAGCAGCCTACAGGCGCAATGCCTATGGTCTTGCCCTCGATGCCCAACGCATCTATAGCCTCGGCGACGAGTCTGTGGACAATGCCGTGAGTACAGCCGGGGCAGTAATGGAAGGGGACGGGAGAGAGCGATTTCGGTCTATCAAAAACTACCATTATTGCTTACCTCCATTGAGTTTTCTAATTTCGGCGAGTACATCGTCGGCTGTGGGGAGCATGCCACCGGTACGTCCAAAGAAGGATACGGGACGGCGGCAGTCGATAGCTACCTTTACATCGTCCACCATCTGACCCATATTGAGCTCGACTACAAGGAATTTGGATGCGGTGTTTGCTGCCTTTGCGAGCGCTGCCTTGGGATAGGGCCACAGCGTTATGGGGCGGATCATTCCGACCTTAATGCCCTCAGCGCGTGCCATTTCAATGGCGGATTTGCAGATGCGGGCGGAGATACCGTAAGAAACTATGACGATATCTGCGTCATCTACTAAATACTCTTCCCAAAGGACTTCATTTTTTTCAATCAACTTATATCTTTCCTCGCGCTCGAGAACGGATTTTTCAAGCTCGTCGGGGTTAATGAAAAGCGAGTTGATAATGTTCTTTTTGCGCTTGCCCTCGTGTCCGCAGGTCGCCCATGTTTTTTCGGGTACTTCGCGTTTGCCTGCAAGGGCGGTGTCGAAATCTACGGGCTCCATCATCTGTCCGAGTGCGCCGTCTGCAAGTATCATGGCAGGGGTGCGGTATGTATCGGCAACATCGAATGCCCGTCCGACCAGCGTTACCATTTCCTGAACCGAAGCGGGGGCAACGACAAACAGATGCAGGTCGCCGTGACCGTTTGCTTTGGTGGCCTGATAGTAATCCTGCTGTGAGGGCTGAATGCCGCCAAGTCCGGGGCCGCCGCGCTGTACGTTACAGATGAGGCAGGGAAGGTCGGAACCGACCATGTAGCTTATGCCTTCGCTTTTGAGCGATATTCCGGGGGATGAGGATGACGTCATGGCACGAACACCGCTTGCGGCGGCACCGAGCACCATGTTGATAGCGGCGATCTCGGATTCAGCCTGAAGGCAGAGACCGCCTACCTTGGGCAGACGCTTTGCCATATATTCGGCAAGCTCGGTCTGGGGTGTGATAGGGTAGCCGAAGAAATGTATACAACCGTTGCGGATAGCCGCTTCGGCAAGGGCTTCGTTGCCCTTCATCAAAACTTTTCCTGACATTGTCTATCCTCCTTAAACATTTTTCTCGACCGTAATGACTACGTCGGGGCACATTGTGGCGCAAAGTGCGCAGGCTGTGCATTTTTCCTGATCGGTCATGACTGCCGGATGATAGCCTTTTTTGTTGAGAATCGAGGTATCGAGTCTGATGATCTTGCGCGGACAGGCATCGGCACACAAGCCACAGCCCTTGCACAGATCAGAGACAAAAGTTACTCTGTTCATATGTATATCTCCTTATTGAGTTTCAGAATAATTTTTTTGTTGAGTCAGAAATAACGGTAAAGTTATATTCGGGATATTTGGAATGGAGCTGCTTGGCGTAAGAGGCGTTATGTAAGGTGACCGCCAGACAGGGGAGTGAGGTCAGCTCGCAAATTTTGTCTGTATATGTCAAAGATGCGGCGATGTCATCAGCAGAGGTTTCGCGACCGATATTGGAATTATTTATGAAAGCTGTGGCGTGAAGCCCCGAGCATGCCTCTATTTCTCTCAATCCCGCGACAGCGTCCTCGGCTGTTTCGGTCAGCGGTCGATACATACTTGCAACGAACAGCATTGAATAACCCCGCTTTTCCAGTTCGGGACGGTATCGTCTCAAGGCAATGGCTCCGTTGTCGCCTCCGACGTCGAATATGGCAGTGTAGAACGGGTCGTCGGTCTGCCGTGCAAATACTGCACTGATCTCGCCGCCGAGCGAGGGAATATCCACATTTGTGTTGGCAAATTGCGGGATAAAGCAATCGACGCCTGCGCGCTCAAGCTCGGGAACCGAGTCGGCGGTGCGAAAGTATGGATTGACAATGTCGAGATCTACAATGCCGAGCCGCCTACCGGCGCGTGCCATGTCCAATGCAAGACCGACTGCGACATTTGTTTTGCCGCAGCCGAAGTGTCCGCAGATTATTATATTGTTTTTCAGTTCTTGCAGACAAAACATTGCCATATCCCCCATAATGCGAAGTAATAATAAATAATTATATCACACATTTGCAAAAAAGAAAAGGAGTAAATTATAAATTTTTTATAGCAGGGCGAGTAAAAATTGGTGAGATTTTTACAAAATCGGCGATGTTTGAGCAAGATATAAATAAATTATAAACAAATAGTAAATAATGATTGATTTCATTTGAAATTTTAATAATTATATGTTATAATATTATAATCGTACGCACGGGTACTCTTTTTGGATTGAAAGGACGGGGCTATGCCGAAGTCAGATAACATTTTTGTCAATTTGTGGAACGACATAAAGGAATATATTTTGTATCCGTTTTCGGAGATAAGATTTATTGATATAATCGATATATTGATTTTAATGCTTGTTTTTTATGCGTTCTACCACTTTATAAAGAACCGTCGCGCGGGCAAGCTTATGACGGGTCTGCTTCTTATTATAGCACTGCTTGTTGCCAGTACGGCGTTTGAAATGTATGCAATAAAATTTGTTTTGCAGAACTTTTATCAGGTGGGCATTTTGGCGATCATTATCGTGTTTCAGCCCGAGCTGCGCGCGGCGCTTGAAAAGGTGGGTAATACACCGCTCTCCGGTCTGCGTAATATAGGCATGAATGAGCCGCGTGATGTGGCGTCGATCACCTCGGGTATAGACTCCATTTGTGAGGCGGTATGCGATATGTCGTTGTATAAAACGGGAGCGCTGATAGTTATAGAGCGTTCCGTAAAGCTGGGCGAATATATCAAGCCATCCAATGAGATAAGCGCAAAAATGTCATCTCGTCTGCTTCAGAATTTGTTTTATGATAAAGCTCCATTTCATGACGGTGCCGTTATTGTTCGCGATATGCATGTTTATGCCGCAGGTTGTGTGTTGCCGCTGTCGTCAAATGAGAGTATTGACAACAGCCTCGGAACTCGCCATCGCGCCGCTATCGGTATAAGCGAAGTCAGCGATGCCATAGCCATAGTTGTATCGGAGGAAACGGGTACCATTTCGATAACTTGTGAGGGGCGTATTTCTCGCAATTATAACTATAATTCGCTTAAGCATGAGCTTCTCAATTTGCTTATTCACAACGCACAGCATGTGCGCAAAAACATCAAGTCTGAGGACTCCGGTAGAAGGGGCGGTGCCAAATGATGGCGGAAAATAACGAAAATCGTGAAAATATCAAGTCTGCAGTTCAAAATAACGAAACGCCCGAGAAAGTGAATGGTGAGGATATCTCCGGTGTGGGCACTGTCAAAGAACGTCTGATCGTTATAGGTAAGCGGGCGTGGGAATGGCTTCGAGGATATCTTGAGATCATCAGAGATTGGTTTACCGGCAAGCGCGGCACCCGTGCGGACAGATGGGCAATGGCGATCTGCCTTCTTATGTCCATATCCGTGTGGTTGTATGCTATGAGCACTAATGACACCGGATTTGAAAAAGAAGTGATAGGCGTCGCGGTGGATATTGAGGGAGAGTCCGCGCTCGGAGCGGGAAATATGTCCATTATCAACGGTTATGATAATACCGTAAAGGTCACGCTCAAGGGAAAGCGTGCAGAAATCGGCTCACTTGATGCGGATGACCTGCACCTTTATGTGGATGTAAGCCAAATAACCGAAGCGGGACGGTATACTCTTCCCGTTATGCTTGATCTGCCGTCAAATTCAACGTTGGTATCCTTGGAGCCCAGCCAGGTTTCGGTGAATGTCGATGTCAATGGCAGCCGTACGGTTGATGTCAGAATAAAGCTTGACTACCGAATTGACGCATCGTACACGCTCAGCGATCCGGTGCCGAATTACGAAAGTGTTGTGATCAGCGGTCCGGCATCGGTGCTTGATACGGTGGCGTATGCTGGGGTAAACTTTAATGTCGGAGAGGTTGATAAGAGCTTGACGCTTGTTGGCAGCCTTTCGCTGTATGACGAATACGGCATGGAGATCTCCAATCCTTATGTCAAGTGTGAGGTCTCCGAGGTGAGTGTTGCAATCAAGGTTACTACTACAAAAACAGTTCCTCTCAGTGTGCAATTTGCCAACGGCAACAGTATGCCGTATTCTGTGACGCTGACGCCGTCCGAAATCAAATTGATAGGTGACCCGCATTTGTTGCAGGATATTAATGAAGTGGTTGTATATACGGTTTATGATGGTGATTTCGCAGTGGGTAAAAAGAAAGGCGTATCCATAAGTGATTTTGATCTTCCTGCCGGCGTGGGCGTAGCCGACAATGGCAGTGTATATGTTGAAATCGAGAGGCTGTATTGATGAGAGACTTTCGGCAAATACTGCTTGGCGGCATCTCGCTTGATTTTCGTGCCGATGAGCAGGATATAATAAAAGCGTCAGCAAACAAATTGAAGCAGGCGGGATATGATCCCGCCGGTCTTCATTTTCGGATTTATCGCCGTTCGATAGATGCCCGCCGCCGATCGGACATAAGAGCCGTGTGCTCGGTTTTGGTAAGCGGAGAGGCGGGACGGTTGCCGTCAGGCGATAAGCTTGGCAGACTTGGCGGTAAGGAGTTTGAAGAGGCGAATATTGAGGTCAAGATCGGCAACGAAAAAATGCAGGGCAGGCCGTTGATAGTAGGTACGGGCCCTGCGGGAATGTTCTGCGGACTGTTGCTTGCTCAAAACGGATATGCGCCAATAGTTATAGAGCGCGGTGGTTCGGTCGCGGAGCGCACTGCGGCAGTGGATAATTTCTGTCGTACGCATATATTGGATACTGAATCCAATATCCAGTTTGGCGCGGGCGGCGCAGGAACATTTTCGGATGGCAAGCTGGTGACGCGCATTTCCGATGCTCGTACATCCTATGTTTTGCGCGCACTTCATGAGCACGGTGCTCCAGATAGTATATTGACGCAAGCCAAGCCGCACGTAGGAACGGATATACTGAAGATCGTGACACAAAATCTGCTCTCCGAAATAGAGCGTCTGGGCGGAGAGGTGCGTTACCATACACGTTTGGATGGCTTTGACGAATATTCGCAGGCGATAAAAGCCAATACAAGTCAAGGCGACATCGGATGCGGAGTTATGGTGCTGGCGCTCGGTCACAGTGCTCGCGATACGGGATCAGTGCTTATTTCGAGAGGGATTGACGTTGTTCCCAAAGCGTTTTCCGTGGGAGTGCGTATAGAGCATTTGCAAAGTGATATAGATGAGGCGTTGTACGGCAATTTTGCCGGCGACGTGCGGCTCGGCCCTGCGGAATATGCGCTGTCGGATACCACCGGGGACAGAGGTGTGTATACATTTTGTATGTGTCCCGGCGGCGAGATCGCCGCGGCGGCATCTGAGCAGGGCGGACTTGTTGTGAACGGCATGAGCAACCATGCCAGAGACGGGCGTAACGCCAATTCCGCTGTTGCGGTAAGCGTGCTGCCCGAGGATTTCGGCAATACTGTGCAAAATGCGATAGAGTTTCAACGCAATATTGAGCGCGCGGCATTTGTAGCGGGGGGCGGCGAATTTTGCGCTCCCGTGCAGACGGTGGGCGACTTCCTTCAAGGTGTTTCGCGCCACGCCCCAAACAGAGTATTGCCGACATATATGAACGGACACGTAAATATGGCGGAACTTGGCGGTATTTTCCCCGAATTCGTGAGTAATACCTTGCGGCGAGGTCTTGTCAGCTTTGGGCGCAAGATGCGCGGCTTTGATGCACCGGATGCAGTATTGACCGGTGCGGAGACGCGAACCTCCTCTCCCGTGCGTATGCCGCGTGGGGAAACGCTTACCGCTATCGGCCATGACCGGATATATCCCTGCGGCGAGGGTGCGGGATACGCAGGCGGCATCACGAGTGCCGCAGTGGACGGAATACGTGTCGCACAGGCTATAATGGAGCGATATGCTCCGTGTGGAGATTAATTTATGATAACACAGGCAACCGTTATATCGATTGAAGGCGAATTCGCCGTAGTAGAGGCGCATCGCAAGTCGGCTTGCGATGGCTGTCATAAAAATAAGGACGGAGAGAGTTGCAGTATTTGCACGCTTACAGGCGGAGATTCCGTTGTAAGGTTGCGCGTGCGCAATCCTATAGGTGCCGCGGTAGGCGACAAGGTGTGCGTCAGTACGGATACGCGCCGCGTTCTCGGATATGCATGGCTGGTATTTTTGTTTCCCCTGGCAGTCGCAGGATTGGGCTGGTGGGTAGGAATGAAGCTGTGGGAACGGGAAATGCTCGGAGCGGTATGTGCATTGGCAGGTATGGCACTCAGCTTTGTTGGGATATGGTTGTATTCAAAAATATCGGTGAGTCGAAGATGTGACGCCGAAATAGTGAGTATTATTGAAAAATAATTGCGAATTAGTATATTGTGTTTAACGTATGTGAAATGTGCAGATTGACATTCCCGTGCGCGAACGGAACGGAGTAAGAAATGGAACTCAAAAAGCGAGAAAAAATATGGGACATACGCTATGACGAAAAAAACGAGGAACAACGCGCGGCGGCAGAGAGACTGTGCCGAGAACTTGATGTATCTGAAACCATAGCTAAGCTGCTTTGCAACCGTGGCTATACAGAGCCCGAGCAAGCAGACAGATTTTTAAAAAATGAAGAAAATATATTGCATGACCCGCTGCAGCTTAAGGATATAAATGAAGCTGTAGACAGAATAGAGCTTGCAATATCACAAAACGAGAAAACCGTTATTTACGGAGACTATGACGTGGACGGCGTGACGGCCGTTTCCATGATGTGGCTGTATCTTAAGTCGCGCGGCGCGGATGTGGAGTATTATATCCCCAGCAGAAGTGGGGAGGGATATGGTTTGTCCCGTGTGGCGATAGATAACCTCGCACGTAGGGGAATATCTCTTATTATTACGGTAGATACCGGGATAACCGCCAATGAGGAAGCGGATTACGCCGCGTCTCTCGGTATAGATATGGTAATAACCGACCATCACGAATGCCGCTCAGAGCTCCCCAGCGCTATTGCGGTCGTGAACCCGCATCGTCCTGATTGTAAATATCCCTTTAAAGAATTGGCAGGCGTCGGCGTTGTGTTTAAGGTGCTGTGCGCATGTGAAATACTTCGCACACGCCGCATGGGCGGTCAGGATATCGACGGAGTGCGCCGAATTTGCTATGAATATGCGGATCTTGCGGCGATCGGAACCGTAGCAGATGTGATGCCGATAACGGACGAAAACAGATTGATAGTATCG
Organism: Clostridia bacterium; assembly: GCA_017462385.1. GTDB lineage: Bacteria > Bacillota > Clostridia > Oscillospirales > CAG-272 > UMGS1002. Next base: position 37,560 of record JAFTRE010000024.1, read on the forward strand.
TTGGGATTGCGTATGATAGCGGACACTCGGCGTTATGGATTGGCGGCACTGATAGAAGCATCGTCAAACCCATCGGGAACGGTGTCGGCATCAGGCGCGCGCGTGGCGGCGAGAAAGAGAAAAATAACGTCCAATTACATAGGCTACGGCATAGCGCCCCGACTCAATGCCGCAGGACGCATGTGCAGTGCCACGATAGCGGTTAAGCTGTTGCTTGCAGAGGATGTACATACGGCCGCACAGCTTGCGGATGAGCTGTGCGAGATAAACCGTCAGCGTCAGATAGAAGAGAACCGCATCGCCGAACAGGCATATAAAAAGATAGAAAAGAATTTTGATTTTTCCAAAAATAAGGTCATTGTATTGGAGGACGATAATTGGCAGCAGGGAATTATAGGTATCGTGTCATCGCGTATTACCGAAAAATTCGGCCTTCCCTCGGTGCTGATATCGTTTGACGGCAGTACCAGAGGATATTCCTGCGGCGATGATACGGGTAAGGGCTCGGGGCGAAGCGTTAAAGGCATGAATCTTGTTGATGCGCTTACCGAATGCGAGGATCTTTTGGTTAAGTTCGGCGGACATGAGCTGGCGGCAGGACTTACCATTGAGCGCTCCAAGGTTCCGGAGTTTATCGAACGTATCAACGCTTATGCGGAAAAAAATCTCAGCGACGAAGCGCTGACAGTAAGCCTTGAAGCCGATTGCTCGATAAAGCTTTCGGATATAACCATGAGCTTTGCTACCGATCTGTATCATCTTGAGCCGTTCGGCGTATCAAATCCGGTGCCAACCTTTGTGGCATATGATCTGCGCATCAACAAGATAATGTCGATCAGCGGCGGCAAGCATATTAAGCTTATCTTGTCTGACGGACAGAATACTATCTGCGCCATGTGCTTCAATATGCCCATTTCACGGTTTTCTTTGCATGAGGGCGAATATGCAGATGTATTGTTCAGTGTGGATATAAATGAATTTCAAAACACGAGATCCGTACAGATGATACTTCAGGATATCAGAATGTCGCGCAGAAGTGTCGATGAATTGAAACGATTGAAGCAAAGATACGAACAGATCAAGGGTGGCGGAGAATTCGATGTCTCCGAGAATTTTATACCCGATCGCAATGATTTTGCCCTTATATATACGGTCTTGCGCCGTGAATGCCGTTTGGGACACGATGCTTTGAGCGACAGAACCATACTGTCATTGGCGCATATGGCAGAGCCCGAACGGGATATCAACTATGTCAAGCTTATGTATATACTACGAGTGTTCAGAGAACTTAAAATATGTTCGGTAGAGAAGCTTGGCGAGAATTTGTTTGGATTTGAGATAGCTTTTTGCCAAACCAAAACAAGTATCGACCGTTCTTCAATACTTAAAAAACTGAAAAGTCAATGTACAAATTGGAATTAAGCTGCTTTATTTCCGATCGAATACGGAGGCATTAATATGGATAACCAAAAAGTTGAACTTAATATATCAAGATTGCTGGAAGTGCTGAAATCTACCGGTAAAAAGTATGACACCGAAAAGATACAGCGAGCTTTTGAATATGCCAACGCATTGCACGAGGGACAATTCCGTGCCAGCGGTGAGGCATATATATCGCATCCGATAGCGGTTGCGGAAATAGCGGCGCAAATGGAGCTTGATACCGATTCCATTTGTGCGGCACTGCTGCATGACACAGTGGAGGATTGCGCCGACAAGACCAATTTGAAAGACATCGAAAAGCGTTTTGGCGCAGTTGTAGCCATGCTTGTTGACGGACTTACAAAGCTGGTTGCCATACAGGTTGAGGATAAAGAGGAAGCACATATCGAAAATATTCGAAAAATGTTGTTTGCTATGTCAAAGGACGTTCGTGTTATTTTCATCAAGCTGTGCGACCGACTTCACAATATGCGTACATTGTCGGCAAAACGAGAGGAAAAACAGCGTATAACCGCGCTTGAGACTATGCAGGTTTATGCTCCGCTTGCTCATCGTCTCGGTATGCAGAAAATGAAACATGAGCTTGAAGACCTGGGGCTCTATTATCTCGATCAGATCGGATATGCTGAGGTTAAACAAGATATTGAAAAAAAGTTCGGACAGAATCGGGATCTTATTGCCAATGTCAGACAGCATATTGAGGAGCGTTTGAAAGAGAACAACATAAAATATACGTTGGAGGGGCGCGTTAAGTCGGTCTACAGCATATATAAAAAAATGTATAACCAAAATAAGAGCTTCGATGAGATATACGATTTTTATGCCATGCGCATAATTGTTGATACCGAGCTTGAGTGTTATACGGTTCTTGGCTTGATACATGAGATGTTCAATTCCATTCCGGGACGCTTCAAGGACTATATATCCACCCCCAAAGCCAATATGTATCGTTCTTTGCATACCACTGTTATAGGACGCGACGGTATTCCTTTCGAGGTTCAGATACGCACATGGGATATGCATCATGAAGCGGAATACGGTGTGGCGGCGCACTGGAAATACAAATCCGGTGAGCAGTCAAAAGAGGAGATCGATAAAAAGCTGGAATGGATAGCGCGCCTGGTAGAGACCGAGGATGATGCCCGTGACCCCGACGAATTTCTGCAAGCTATCAAAACAGATATATTCCAAGAGGAGACGTATATTTTCACTCCCAAGGGCGACCTCATAGCCTTGCCGCAGGGCTCTACCGTCATCGATTTTGCTTACGCTATACACTCGGCAGTTGGCAATAAAATGGTAGGAGCTAAGATCAACGGCATGATAGTGCCCATCGATCGTGTACCGCAGAATGGCGAGATAGTTGAGATACTTACGTCGTCCGCATCCAAGGGGCCCAGCCGTGACTGGCTCAAGATAGTTCATACCAGCGAGGCGCGTTCCAAAATACGCCAGTGGTTTAAAAAAGAAAAACGGTCGGATAATATCGTGGTCGGTAAATCTATGGTAGATGCCGAGTTGCGCCATATCGGAAGAGCGTTTACCGAAGCACAGCGCAATGAGATAGTTACAAATATTTCACAGCGCGCCGGATTTACAACCGCGGACGATCTCTTCAATGCACTGGGCTATGGCGGACTTGCGATATCAAAGATAGCAACGCGTCTGCGCGATGAGTTTGACCGCGTTATAAAGCCGGAGGAAGAGCCTGCACCCATTGTTACGGTAGAGCAGGTCAAGGTGGTTGAAAAACCCAAAAATATCAAGTCTAACAGCGGTATCGTGGTTGACGGCGAAAGCGGATGCCTGGTTAAATTCGCAAAATGCTGCAATCCGTTGCCGGGAGATGAGGTCATTGGCTTTATTACCAAGGGCTATGGAATATCCATACATAAAATAAACTGTCCAAATGTTATATCGGCGCGCGAGCATGGAGAGGAGCCCGGGCGTTGGGTAGACGCGCATTGGGAAAACGGAAACGACACCGCAGCAGCGGGTGTTTATGAAGCGATACTTCAGCTCCATGTTTCTGACAGACTGGGACTTATCGCGGATGTCACCTCGGTGCTTGCCGAGATGAAGGTTCCGATACTTTCCATCAATTCACAAAAACGTACAAATTCAAGAGCCATAATAAATATGAAGATAAGCTGTCGCAATATTGCGCATTATCAGCTTATAGTCGATAAACTGATAAATCTTGACGGCGTGCAGGATGTTGTCAGAGGCTTTATGTAAAAGAGAAGAGGTATATTCCGTATTATGATAGCAGTACTTCAAAGAGTGAGTTGCGCGAGCGTAACTGTTGACGGCAAGGTCGTCGGCAGCTGTGGTGCGGGACTATGTATATTGCTGGGAGTAGGCGTTGACGATACAAAACAGGATGCCGAGCTTTTGGCGACTAAAATATCCAAGACACGCATATTTACCGACGCAGACGATAAAATGAATCTTTCGGTGAAAGATATAGGCGGCAGTGCGTTGGTGGTCTCCAACTTTACACTGCTTGCAAATTACCGCCACGGCAACCGGCCCGACTATATGAACGCCGCGCGTCCCGATGTGGCAAATGAGCTTTATGAATATTTCAAAGAGCTGCTCGGGCGCGAGGTGCCCGTTGAGGGCGGCGTATTTGGCGCGCATATGCATCTTAATATCGAAAATGACGGACCTGTGACCATAGTAATGGACAGCGGAGAATTGAAAAAGAAAAGCAAAGGATAGTTTCCATGAAGCTCATTATCAACGGCGATGTAAATAAATACTATGTTCAAATGCTTTGCATGATATACTTTCCGGGTGCCAAATTCGGAGAGGACGAGGAGGAGACTCCCGATAACCCCACGTTAGAGCTGAAAATCGCTCAGGACGAGGTTGGGATAGATGTTTATGCGGAGCTTAGATATAAGGATAAAATATGCTCATCTCAGAAGCATGCGGATTACAGCGAGGAGCTTACCCGCGACCGTACCATGAAGCTGGCAGTGGGAGAGGCTGTTTTGGCGGCAGCAGGGGAGCTTACGGGTTATCGCCCGTCCTGGGGTATGCTGACGGGTGTCAGGCCCTCCAAGGTGGCTATGGAAATGCTGCTTTCGGGCATGAGCAAGACCAGAGTTAAAAGGCATATGACGAGCGACTATTTTGCGATACCCAAAAAATCGGCACTGGCGACCGAGGTGGCGCTCAATGAAATGAAGATAATAGGAAAACCGACGGCGCGAGATTGCAGTGTCTATATTTCGATCCCGTTTTGTCCCACCAGATGTGCCTATTGTTCATTTGTTTCATATTCGTCAAAAAAATTGCTCTCTCTCATACCTGACTATCTTATGCGTCTTGAGGCAGAGATAAAAGATATGTTTGCCATGATAAAGCGTCTTGGGCTTAATTTGAAAACGGTATATATAGGCGGCGGTACGCCCACGATACTTACCGCGCCCCAGCTTGAAAGTCTGCTCGGGACGATATATGACTGCTATGATGTGTCACAGCTTGAGGAATATACGCTTGAGGCGGGCAGACCCGACACTATTACGGCAGATAAATTGGCGGCGGCAAAAAAATTCGGTGTTGGCAGAATAAGCGTCAACCCTCAAACATTAAATGATGAATTGCTGTCGTCCATTGGGCGTGCGCATACCGCGGATGACTTTTTCAAAGCTTACGATATCGCCCGCAATGTTGGCATAGATTGTGTCAATACCGATCTTATTGCAGGACTTCCCGGAGACAGCTTCAGAACCTTTTCCGAAAGCTTTGATAAGATATTGGCACTTCGTCCCGAGAATATCACTGTGCACACATTTTGCGTAAAAAAGGCGGCCGAGCTGTGCCAGCATGATGTTTACTCGCGTAACGGCGGCGATGCCGGCAAGTGTGTTGATTATTCGCAGATCAAGTCAATGCAGGCGGGATATAAGCCCTATTATATGTACCGGCAGAAAAATACTGTCGGAAATTATGAAAACGTAGGCTTTGCGCTTGAGGGACATGAGGGCCGGTATAATATATATATGATGGAAGAGGTGCATTCCATATTTGCCGCGGGCGCGGGCGCTGTAACAAAGCTGGTCAAATACGGCGGCGGAAAAGGCAACAAATCCGTCATCACACGACTTTTTAATGCAAAATATCCTTATGAATATCTTGCGGACGATCGCCGCGAAGATATTGAGGCTAAAACGATACAATTTTATGAGGAGCATGTTTTTTCGTCAGATAATACATAAATAGTATGAGGTGATCAACATGATGAGATCCAAAAAGACATTCGCATCTGCTGAGGAGGCACGGCGATTTGTCGAAATAAGCGAAGCTGAATTTGAGCAAAGATTAATGCTTGCAGTTGAACGCGTTTGTGAAAATAAAGACCTGAGATTGATAGGGCTTACAGGCCCCACCTGTTCGGGCAAGACCACAACGGCCAAAAAGCTTATAAAGCATCTTACAGAGCGAGGAAAGAATGTTCATGTCGTATCTATTGACGATTTTTTCTATGACCGTGATGTGCTGATTGCACGAGCAGACAATGATCCGAATATCGAGGTCGACTACGATTCTGAGGATACTATTGACTTTGATGCGCTTCGTGTTTGCATAGATGAAGTGTTTTCGGATGAGCCGACACAGATACCGAAATTTGATTTTATTCAGGGAATGCGCGTCGGATACGTTACTATCGATCCGGATGATAATGATTTATTTATTTTTGAAGGCATACAGGCGATATATCCAAAGGTTAAGGCGCTTTTCGGGAAATATAATCATAAGATTTTGTATATATGCGCGGAAAGTGCGGTGGATGTTGACGGAGTGGTGTTTGCTCCAAACGAGCTTCGTCTGATGCGCAGATTGGTGCGCGACTATAAATTCCGCGGAGCCGCCCCAGAATTTACACTGTATCTTTGGGACAGCGTCAGAGCCAATGAGGAACTGAGCATATTCCCAAATGCGGTGAACTGCGATTATTTTGTAAATTCCACTTTGCCTTTTGAGGTCAATTTGCTCGCTCCGTATTTGCGTGACATATTGCCGCGTGTGCCTGCGGATGATCCGCACAAGGATGCGGCGGATATGATACTGAAAAAGCTGGAGGGAATAGAAGCAGTCTCGCCCGAATACCTTATTCCCGACTCACTTTGTTATGAATTTATTGAAAGACAAAAATGAAAATATTATTTGAAAACGTAAAGTTGCTCTCCGGAGAGCAGGTGTATGTAACTGTTGACGGTGCTCGCTTCGACTATGTCGGAGTCGAGCGTCCGTCGGGAAAATTCGATCAGATAAAAAACTGTCGGGGGGCATTGCTTATCCCGGCGTTTTACAATACACATTGCCATGCAGCAATGACGCTTTTTCGGGGCGTTGGTGACGGTTTGCCGCTGTCACGTTGGCTCAACGAAAAGATATTTCCCGCTGAGGACAAGCTGACATGGGACGCTACATATTGGGCGACCTTGCTCGGCTGTGCCGAAATGATAAGCAGTGGAACGGTGTCATTCTCGGACATGTATATGTTTGAGGATGCGGTTGCGGACGCAGTCATTGAATGCGGAGTTAAGGCAAATCTGGCGCGCGGACTTGTGTCGTTTGATGAGAACGCGGATTTTGCGCAGGATACAAGATTTTGCGAAGCCAAAGAACTGTATAACCGCTATAACGGAGCGGAGGACGACAGAATAAAAATAGAAATGTCGCTCCATGCGGAGTATACAAATGTTGAGGCATATTGTGCCTATGTCGCCGACTATTGCCGCGCACATGACATTCCGATACAGCTTCATTTGTCCGAAACGCGGGACGAGCATGAAAAGTGTATTGCCAAGTACGGTGTTACTCCAACCGGATTTTTTGAGCGTGCGGGCGTGCTTGATGCCGCTGTGACAGCGGCGCATTGTGTGTGGGTCAGTGACGAGGATATAGAACTGCTTGCACAAAACAAAGTAAGCGTATCGCATAATCCGTCGAGCAATTTAAAGCTCGGGAGCGGTGTTATGCCGTATTCAAAAATCGCGGCGAGCGGCGTGCTTGTCGCATTGGGTACTGACGGTGCGGCTTCAAATAATTCACTCAACATTATGAAAGAAATGCAGCTTGCCGCACTGCTTCACAAGGGTATGCAGTACGATGCCGCCGCGGCGGGCGCGCGAGAAATGCTTGATGTTGCAACTGTCAACGGCGCAAAGGTACAGCGCCGCGAGGATTGCGTGTGTATCGCTCACGGTTACCGTGCCGATGCGGTGCTTATAGACCTTAATGCGCCAAACACATTGCCGTCGTCAGATCTGTATGCTACGCTGATGTACAGCGCAGACCGCTCAAATGTTTTGATGACTATGTGTGACGGCAGAATATTATTCGAGAACGGCGAGTATAAATCTATTGATATCGAACGCGTGAAATTTAATTTCAGTCGTTGCGTGTCGCAAATTTTTGAATAATATTTAGGAGGCTTAATGTCACATACCCCACAAAATGCCGCCGATGGGCGGGCGGGGACTGTCAAAAAGCTTTTTTCGGGCACCGCGGTGCTTGCCTTTGCGGCGGTGGTGTCTAAAATAATAGGACTTGTATATAAAGTGCCGCTCATTGGATATGTCGGCGTGGAGGGAATGGCGTATTTTCTGGCGGCAAACCACATATATGTTCTGCTGTTCGTTATTTCCACATCGGGTCTGCCTGTTGCTGTTGCCGTAATGGTGTCGGGGGCTGTGGCGAGAGATGACAAAAATGCAGTACGCAGAATATATAAAACCGCACTCGGGTTGTTCGTAACTCTCGGGACGTTGGGTACTGTCGTAATGCTTGTCGGCGCCGAAAAAATATCTTATATGATAAACATTCCGCAGGCGGCATTTAGCATTATGGCTATTGCTCCGGCGGTGTTGATGGCATGCATTTCGGGTGCTTTGCGCGGATATTTCCAAGGGCATCAGATAATGACGCCTACCGCTGTCTCTCAGACTATCGAGGCGGTGGGTAAGCTGGTGCTGGGCTTGGCTGGGGCGATGTATGCTTCATCTAAGGGCATGGGTGACGAAGCGGTTGCCGCGTACGCCATTTTCGGCATAACTGCCGGTGTGGGCCTTTCCATGATATATCTGTTGGTGGCTAAATTTGTGTTTGACAGACGGCATTATGCTCACATTGAACGTAGAGTAGGCGATCAAGAGCATTTTTTCGGGAAATTGATACGTCTCGCTTTGCCCGTTACGCTCAGCTCGGCGATAATAAGTCTGGGTGGCGTTATTGATACCGCACTGATACCAAATTGTCTGGCCATATGCGGCATTTCAGCATCAGATGCTAACACGTTGTATAGCTGTTACGGAAATATGGCGGTACCGTTGTTCAGCCTTACCCCGTCGCTTATTTCACCGATAGCCATGTCACTTGTTCCGCTTGTTTCGGCGGCAAGAAGCGCGGGAGACAAAGAGGGAGAAGTGACCGCAGTTTGCCCGGCACTTCGGCTGACATTGCTTTTGGCATTGCCTGCATCTGTCGGCATATCGGTCTTTGCAGAGCCGGTCTTGGGCATGATCTTTTCCTCTGACATGGCGGCGGCAAGAACTGCGGCACCGCTGTTATCTATTTTGGCGCTTTCCATAGTACCTGCATGTCTTATAACTACTACAAATGCTGTGCTTCAAGCTCAGGGCAAGGCGGGAAAGACCATTTTTTCCATGGTGTGCGGAGTCGCGGTCAAGCTTGTATCGGAGTATTTGCTTGTCAGCAATAGTGCTGTCAATATTTACGGAGCACCGATCAGCACACTTTTGTGCGATATGACTGTCATCGGCTTTAATATCTATTTTGTGATGAAATGCTCGCCGCGACTTGATGCGCTGATACGTCCCGCGGTTGGAACGGCAGTGTCAGCACTTGGAGCGGTCGGAGTTGCCGCCCTTGTTTGGCGGGCTATGAGTTTGTCCCAAAGGGGAAATATTGCGGTGATAGTGCTTATCGTAGGCACAGTTGTGTTATACTTTGCATTGGCATTGCTGCTCGGAGCTGTAGACCGAGATATGATAGGTATGATACCCGGAATTAAAAATAAATCAGGAAAAAGGAAAAAATCAAATGAACAGAGAGCAAAAAATAGCATATCTGCTTGAAAAAGAACACTATAATATTGATGATCTGAACATGATAGTCGGTATACTTCGCGGTGAGGGCGGTTGCCCGTGGGACAGAGAGCAAACGCATGAAAGCATCCGAAATGATCTTATAGAGGAGACATACGAGGTCATAGAGGCAATAGACACCAAAAATTCTGAGCTTATGCAAGAGGAGCTTGGCGATGTGTTGCTTCAGGTCACCTTTCATACCGACATAGAGCGCGAGGCGGGAAGATTTGAATTCGGTGATGTCACGGACGGTATTTGCCGCAAGCTGATACATCGCCATCCGCATGTTTTCGGAGATGTAAGCGTCAGCTCGTCCGCGCAGGTGCTTTCCAATTGGGATAAGATAAAAAGCGAGGAAAAAAGCCGTGTTACCGTGACCGACAAGCTTCGTTCCATTCCGCCCATGCTGCCCGCACTTATGAGAGCAACAAAGGTTGGAAAGAAGGCGGCGTGCTTTGATTTCGCCGATGCAGATGCCGTCATGCTCAAGCTTGATGAGGAAACAGCCGAGCTCAAAGCGGCAATCAGCGGAGAGTCTCGGGAGCGGGTTGCGGAGGAGTTGGGAGATCTGTTGTTGACTATAACAAGTCTTGCCAGAAAGCTCGGCGTGGACTCGGAGGAGGCATTGCGCCATGCCACTGATAAGTTTATTGATAGGTTTGAAAAGGTTGAGACCGAGGTGCTGCGGCAAGGCATGAATATGGATGCGCTTGAAATGCAAGAACTTGATAAAATATGGGATAAAATTAAGCAAAATAAATAAAAAAGTCATAAAAATATTAAAAAAACTATTGAATATATAGCCAAGTAATGATATAATAGAAGTACCAAAAAATTTATTAAGAGGTGCAAAAATGAATAAGGCTCAACTTATCAACGAAGTAGCTTCCCTTGGAGGACTCAAGAAAAAAGACGCGGCTGCAGCTGTGGATGCGACAATTGAGGCAATAGTTAAGGCGCTTGAAGCAGACGACAAGGTTCAGCTTTCGGGTTTTGGAACATTTGAGGTCAAGAGCCGCGGTGAGAGAACCGGTCGCAACCCCAAAACAGGCGAATCTGTTGTTATCCCCGCTACAAAATACCCTGTATTTACCGCCAGCAAGGCGCTCAAAAAGTCTTTTAAATAATATCCATGCGACTTGATAAATTTTTAAAAGTATCGAGGATAATCAAGCGCCGTACAGTGGCAAATGATGCGTGTGACACAGAGCATGTGAGCGTTAACGGCAAGCGTGCCAAAGCGTCATATGATGTTAAAGAAAACGATATAATCGAAATTACATTCGGGCAGAGAACACTGAAAGTCAGAGTTCTTGATGTGCGGGAACATACCGCCAAGGCTGACGCATCATCGCTTTACGAGGTAATTGAATAATTGTGACAGCTTCCGCATATGATTTATCATCCATACATATGCGGAGGTTTGTTATGAATACGGAAAAAGCAAGACAGACGGTGCTGGTGCACGATTGTTCCATACGTTCTCGTGCGCACGCAGATATAACGGGTGTGCGCGAGGTTCTAAGCTTTGACGAGGGTAGTGTAGTCCTTGTTACGAATTGCGGAGAGATGACGCTGGAGGGGCAGGAGCTCAGGGTCGGAACGCTTGACACAGAGCGCGGCATCGTAGCGGTGGACGGTAAAATATCGGCGCTTTATTATTCGGATAATACGCAAAAGAAACGTCGCGGAATATTCGGAAGGGCGGCGGATTGATGGGAATAGATCCTGCGGCGCTCGCGCGAATGACCGCATTGTCGGTTGTGCTCGGCGTGGGGCTCGAACTGTTTTTGGAGCTGTTGCGTTTTGTAGGCGGTATTTTTTCGCCGCGCTTGATGGACGAGTCATTGCCCGCGAAAAACGTTGCTGTAGTTATATGGCTTACGGTTCGTGACATTATTTTCTTTTGTGTCAGCGGTGCGGTTTTTGCTACATTTGTTTATTATGCAAACAACGGAAATATTCGTTTTGTGGCGATAGCGGGAACGCTTATAGGCTTTTTCGGTTGCTATTTAACATTGGGGCGATTGATACGTCGCGCGTCTGCGCTCATGCTCAGAGCCTTTTACAAAATGCTGTATATTTTATTTTATCCGCTTCGGCTTCTTGCACGAGCCGTTGGCGGCGCGGCAAGAAAGCTTATCGGGGCCGTGCAAAAAAAGAACCGGCTGCGGTATACTTGTCGTGAGATAAAAAAAGTTTCTGAGCTTAAACATAGCGGCATGCCATGATAAACTGTGATGGGAGATGTTGAAAATGAGAGAAAATAAAAAAACCATATGTTTTTCCAAATCCAATATAGTTGTTATCGGAGCATTGGTCATAGTTGTGGGAATTGCGGTTGGTATATTTATTTCAAGTATCATGGAATATCATGTGCTGAAAGACGCTCGGACAAATGTGGAAAATGAGGCAAAACAGGTGCAGGATCAAATTGACAAGCAGGAACACGATATTGCCGCCGAGATGGACGACGAATATATAGAGAGCGTTGCCAAGGATAAGCTTGACCTTATAAATCCCGATGAGATAATAGTTCACGGCAACGATTAAAATAGGGGCTGTCTCAAATGCATAAATGCATTTGGTCGACAAGCCCCGTTTTCTTTTACACGAGAGGCGGTCTCAAATTTTAAATTTGAGACCGCCTCTATTTTATACCTTTTGCCCACAAATATCTGCAACCGAAGCGATATATCGCTCGAGCTTTTGCTGTGCAGTGGTGGCGTTATCGGCAGAGAGGAGATAATATATTTTTACTTTTGGCTCCGTTCCCGATGGACGCACGATGATAACGTCACCGTTTTCAAGTCCAAAGCGGAGAACGTCGGAGGAGGGGAGACCGGTGCCTGATTTGTGACCGTCCGACAGGCGGCAGACCTCTCCGCTCAGATAGTCGCTAATGTCGGAAATGTTGATCCCGGCAATCGATTTTATGGACGGATCGCGCAAGGCTCCCATGATAGCTTTCATCTGCTCGATACCCTTATAGTCATCAAGAACGAGCTCCTGAGTTTTCTCCAGTGAGTATCCGTATTTTTCGTACAAACCGTTAAGAGCGTCCGCGAGCGTCATACCACGCAATTTATAGTACGCTGTCATCTCGCAGATAAGCATCGTGGCAACAACGGCATCCTTGTCGCGAGCATATGTGCCCTTGAGGTAGCCATAGCTTTCTTCGGCACCGAATATAAAGCTACCGTGTCCCTCAGCCTGCTTTTTCTTGATGACCTCGCCAATATATTTAAAGCCTGTCAACACATTGTAGAGCTCGACGCCGCCCTCGTGGCATATTTTGCTCATAAGCTCGGTAGTAACGATCGATTTGACCGCATAAGGCTCGGGTGGCATATTTCCCGAACGGTTGTAGGAGCTTATAATGTAGTCAAGCAAAAGAGAGCCGGTCTGATTTCCGTTAAGTGCGATAAATTTGCCGTCGCGACCGCGCACCATGATGCCTACACGATCTGCGTCCGGATCGGTCGCTATGATGAGGTCACTGCCTACGCGATCGGCAAGGGGAATACCGTACTCAAAAACCTCGGGGTATTCGGGATTGGGCTTCTTTGTGGTTGGGAAATCACCGTTTGGCTCAGCCTGCTCGGGTACTATGTGAAAATGCTTGATGCCGATTCGGGATATTATCTCCGGAACAAGGCGATAGCCTGCTCCGTGAAGCGGTGTGTAGACGATGTTAAGACTGTCGGACGCCGCCTTGATAGTATCAAGATCTATTACTTGGGCAAGCACGGCATCAAGATATTTTTCGTCGATTTCTGCGCCGATTATATTTATGATTCCGGATGCAACACCCTCATCGAAGTCCGTTTTCTTGATACTGTCGATATCAACACGCTTCATATAAGCGGCAATTTCGTTTGCCTGGTCGGGAGAGAGTTGAGCGCCGTCATCCCAATATGCCTTATATCCGTTATATTCTTTGGGATTGTGCGATGCGGTTATATTGATGCCGGCAATACAGCCGAGGTAGCGCAATGCGAACGAAAGCTCGGGTGTGGGGCGAAGTGCGTCAAAAATATGAACCTTGATACCGTTACCTGCAAGCACCTCAGCCGCAGTGCGCGCGAAAAGCTCGGAATTGTTGCGGCTGTCGTAGGCAATAACCACAGCTCGGTCTGCCGCTCCGACTTTTTGTATATACATTGCAAGTCCCGCAGTGGCTTGAGCAACGGTATAAATATTCATGGCATTGGCGCCAAGCTTCATTTTGCCGCGCAATCCCGCTGTTCCGAAAGCAAGCGAGGTGCCGAAGCGAGCTGAAAGCTCTTGAGCATCGTTTTTCAGTGTTTCTAACTCACGGCGCTCTTCGGGAGTCAGACATTTGAGTGACAGCCATTTGCTGTATTGTTCGAGATATAACATATTTGGTCTCCGTTTGTATTGGTTTTTGATGTTTCAGCGGGAGCCTGCCAACACCATTGGATTTATGATTTTTGCGCGACGTACTGCTCCAGCGCTTGGGCGAGCTGGTCTGGGCAAGACGTTGGTTTAAATCCGCACTTTAGCCCGCGCAGGCGTTCGATGACCTCATTTATTTTCATGCCTGTGGCAAGCGCGGCGACACCTTGTGTATTGCCGGAGCAACCGCCGACAAATGTAATACCTGTCACCGTATCGTCTTCGATCTCAATGATGATCTGGCGGGAACAGGTCCCATGTGTATTATATGTTATTTTATCTTTCATTATTATCATTCCTTTTCATTATATGTTGTTATATATACCGACAATTGTGTGCTGTGACAGATTAAGCTTTAGAAACAGCATAAATATCGATATGTTTCGAGGATCACCGTACAAAATGGGATAAAACACAAATGCAGATCTGTTATATCGCAACGGCAGAGAATCTATTCGGTATATCTGCAGGTTGCATAATGCTGCGGCATCAAGTATGTCTTTGATATTGTAGTATCCCGAGCAAGTGAAGCAAAACTCAAAGTAACAGACATCGGTATCTTGCGGGACGGACATATGTCGCCATAGCAATGCATAACGGGTGACCTGATCGCCGTCACTGCTTTCGATATCGCATGTACGCAATATTTTTAGCTCGAAGCGATCTATTATAGAATAGAAGTTTATCAGTTTACCGTCCGTCGTATTTTCAATGGGCATGATGCAGAAATCGACTGTGCTGGTTTCTATATCGTCGCATAACTCTCCGAATGATCGGAAAACATGCTCTCCTTTCACCGCTATATTCCGACACAGCCTTTCATAAGCTTCTGATGAATATTGATTTTTGACATACGCCAAAGCGTCTATGACGGCAGGGGCGGTTTTCCTTATAAGCAGGTCTTGCACGTTAACGGTTGTACGATCGGCAAGCCTGCGACAGAAACCAATGCGGTCGGAGACGGTGAAAGCGGTGTTGTCGAGGGGCATATATCGGCGATATATGCGGTTTAGTTCACGCAAATCGGTCAAGTCCGTCATCGGCTGTGCAAGCTCGGCTATCTCAAGAGCGCGAAGCTCATTTATGGCGGCTTCGCGCTCTTGGAGTGTACGAAGATTGGATGCTATTACATCAAAGTCCGAATTTTTTGACATGCTGTTCAATAATTGTTCAACAGCTTATAGCTGTCCGAGAGAAATTCGTTCAGCTCATCCGCCGTAAGTCTGCGATGAGCCATAAGCGATAATCGGTAGATATATCCTGCCATGAATTCGGCACGCTCCAACGCTCCGTCGGACAGTACTTGTTCAAGGTGCGAATACAGTGAGGAGGCAGTGTTTAAAATGAGCGTCTGTTCTGTAATGGGCGCGCCCGATTCGGATTGTGTAATATATGAATACGCCTTCATAAAATCATCCATACGGCGTTTGTCCTCGCTTAGGTTGAGCAGGGCAGGGGCATCGGTGGATTTTAAGTTTTCGAATTTGACCTCCAGCTTGTCGTTCGCCGTGACGCGACGGAACAACTCTGTGATCTCGACGTTTTCGGTCACGTCGCCGCTTTCGGTCAGAGCCGATACATCCGCGTCTACTCTGACAAACTTTATGTTTTGATATACTCCCTCGGCGGAGGTTATGAACTGAGTATCAACAAACTGATCGAGTACCGCAACACGCAGTCCTTGTGAGGTGTAAAGTGAGATATATTGTGACTGCTGAGCCTCATCGTTGGTGTAATAGATTGTCTTGGGCTCTTTTGAGCTTTGCTCGGCAGTGTCGGTGTCTTCTGCTTTTCCGAAGTATTCCTCAACAGTGACATGGCTACCGTCAGTCAGACGGAGAAGAATGCAGTCCTTTACGCGATCAAAGAATTTGCGGTCGCGAATGGAAGCGTATTCGATAAAGGTGCGTATATCGCCCCAGATTGTCTCAAACTGCTCGCGCTCATTGGCACAAAGGTTGCATATTTTATCGGCAATCTTTTTAACTATGTGGGCAGACACCTTGGAAACATAGGTGTTGTTTTGAAGATAACTGCGCGAGACATTCAGCGGCAGCTCGGGGCAGTCTATAACGCCCTTAAGCATTATCAGGTATTCGGGTATGATCTCTTTGACATTGTCAGCGACAAATACTTGATTGTAGAACAGCTTTATTTGCCCTTCAAGCGAATCATATTCACTGCGTAGCTTGGGAAAATACAATATACCCTTGAAATTGAGGGGGTAATCGGCATTTATATGAATGCTGAACAGCGGGTCGTTAAAGTCGGAGAAGACCTTGTGATAGAATTCGCGGTATTCTTCATCCGTGCATTCGGAGGGACGCTTGAGCCACAGGGGAGAAGTGGTATTGACCGGTTCGGATGCAACAGTATCGGTATCGGCGCATTCGTCCTCAAGATATATCTCATAAGGCATAAATGCGCAATATTTATCCAGCATGGAGCGGATCTTATCT
Organism: Clostridia bacterium; assembly: GCA_017462385.1. Classification (GTDB taxonomy): domain Bacteria; phylum Bacillota; class Clostridia; order Oscillospirales; family CAG-272; genus UMGS1002. The sequence goes on from JAFTRE010000024.1 coordinate 54,007, forward strand.
ATGTTCAGATAATCCTTCTCGTCGTCGGTGACGTGCATTATGACTTCCGTGCCGCGCTCCACCTTGTCGGAGGGGGTTATCTCGTAGTTGCCGTCATCGGTGCAGATCCAGTGGACAGCACTCTCAGCGGTGTATGATTTGGTAATAAGCTCGACCTTGTCGGCTATCATGAATGAAGAATAGAAGCCCAAACCGAAATGACCTATAATGCCGTTGTTTTCGGCAGAGTCGGATTTGCCCTCGTATTTTTCGATAAATTCAAGCGCGCCCGATAGCGCTATCTGGCAAATATAGCGTCGGAGCTCATCCGCGGTCATGCCGATACCGTTGTCTTCAACTGTCAGTGTGCCGGCCTGCTTGTTTACTTTGACAAATATTTTATATTCATCCGAGCATTCGATCTCGCCCAATGAAGACAGGCGCTTCATTTTGGTTATAGCGTCAGAAGCGTTGGATACGATCTCGCGCAGAAAAATATCTTTTTCGGAATAGAGCCATCTTTTTATGATGGGAAATATGTGAGCGGTTTCGACGGAAATTCCGCCGCGCTCGGGCGTGGTGTTTGAATCAGTCATGTAATATTCACCTTCCGTTTATTACTGTTTCTTTTTAAATATAGAGATAATTTTTGAGAACAGGCATTTGAAAAAGCGATTTATCGCATTTACTACGCGTACTATAAGATGATCTTTTTGATGCTCTTCCTGCTCGATCAAATCATCTGTTCCGGACGGGTAGTAGTCTGTTAGTGTAACCGTCATGCCGCGTTTCTCCAACTTCGTGTTGACTATGCGGCGAATGATCTCACCTACAACAACGAAAAAGGGAACTCCGAGTATCATGCCTATTACTCCGAAATATCCGCCCATGACGGTAATTGCGAAAAGGACGCCGAGTGGAGACATGCCTGTTGATGTGCCGACAAGTCGGGGGAGAACAAAGTTACCGTCGATTTGCTGAATAAGAACAAGCAGTATTATAAAAAGCAAAAGCTTTTCGGGGTTTGTGATAAACACTATAAATCCCGACGGGATACCGCCGATGAAAGGACCGAAAACGGGAATGATATTAGTGACACCTATTATGAAAGCCAAGAGCACCGGATACGGCATCTTTGCAATGCTGAAGATCAGCATGCATTCTATTGTGACAAGCAAGGCATCAAGCAACTGCGCTCGTATGTAGTTGCCGAATGTTTTGTGTGTGAACTTGGTCATTTCGGAGAAATATGCATAGTGTTCTTTGTTTAGAACGGCGGTGAAAAATTTTTTTGCGGTGGCTATGATATGCTCCTTTGAGGCAAGAAAGTATATAGAAAATATAAGTCCGAATATTATATTTTTAACGCCGACTGCAATGGAGGAGGCATAGCTTACAACATATCCCGATATGGTGGAGAACAGGCTGGTTGAGGTGTTAAAAAGATCGCTGACTATTTTTTGCAGGTCTACTATGTTGATGTAACTGCTGAAGTCACCGTCCTCCGAGGACGCGTTGAGCTGATAGATCAGCTTGTTTATGATGGTAATTATTTTATCTGTATACGATTTGAGGTTGGTTGTAAAATCATTGAATCCGCTTATGATCTGAGGGATGATTATTAATAGTATAACGGTTATGATCAGCGCCAGCAGAAGATATGTACATATCATTGACAGTGCGCGGCGAAGCTTGGGGTTTTTAATGCCCTTGTACAGTTTGTTTTCAAACATTACCACTATAGGATTGCTCAAATATGATATAGCGATACCGATGATTATAGGCGAAAGCACTCCCAGTACATTGTTTATCCAGCCGGATATGGTCTTGCTGTTGATAATGACCACAAACAGCAGGGCGAGCACTGCATAAACAGCCACAGAGACGGCAATCACAGTATTCCTTTTATTCCAGTTGAATTCCTTCATGTTGTACTCCTGAGTGATTTATGTAAAAGAACGCAAATTTCATCCTATTTACTTGTTATTTATATTATTATATACCTTTTTTGAGTTTTAGTCAATATATATTAAATATTTCTTGATTTTTCAATGCATATGTGGTACACTGTATTCGGTTAAAAACACAAAAGAGGTGTCAAATGAACAGTTATATGGTCGCGGCTCCCGCGAAAATCAATTTATATCTTGATGTTACCTCCCGTCGTGAGGACGGATATCATGAGATACTCAGTATTATGCAGACTGTGTCGCTGTGTGATGAGATATTTCTTGAACGGGTCGATAGCGAAGGGATCGAGCTTATATGCGATGATCCGGCGTTGCCTGCGGACAGCAAAAATATAGCTTATCGTGCCGCAGAACTTTTTTTGAAGCATGCTTGTATAAATTGCGGAATAAGAATATCGCTTCGAAAAACCATCCCCGCAGCCGCCGGTCTGGCGGGGGGCAGTGCCGATGCCTCCGCGGTGCTGAGAGGGCTGAATGCTATGTTTGGCAAACCTTTTAGTATAGACGGGCTTTGCGGTATGGCTGCGGCGCTTGGTGCGGATGTTCCGTTTTGCGTTCGCGGCGGTTGCATGAAGGCGGAGGGAATAGGTGAAAAATTGAGCCCGTTACCATGTATGCCGGATTGCAGTATAGTGATCTCCTGTCCGGATGCGCGAGTGAGCACTCCCGCGGCATATGCCGCGCTTGACGCAATGTATGGGGATTTTAAGTATCATCAACAGGACGATTCTCGTTATTGGCGTGCAGAGGCGGCGCTTTGTAGCGATAGCCTTGACGGTGTGTGCCAAAATATGTATAATATATTTGAATCGGTTCAACATGACAGAAAAGATATTGCGGAACTCAAAAATGTTATGACGAGTGCAGGCGCACTTGCCACGATGATGAGCGGAAGCGGGCCGTCGGTATTTGGTGTTTTTTCAAATTCCAATGACGCGGCAATGGCGTCATTGCTGATCGAGAAGCACGGATATACAGCGTATATTTGTGCTCCGACAAAATCTTTTGCAATATAAAAAGGAGACAGTTATTATGGGAGAGATATATCACGGCAAGGGAAACGAGTCATTGTACGGTGAGTACATGGATTTTATCAATTACGTTTTCGGTTTTAACGGCACCGATCGGGATTTCAAAAAGCTTTTACCCAAGCTTTATAAACCCGAGGATCGACCTGTGGAGAGCTCATATGTCACACTTGATGACGGCAAGATCCGCGCGGCTGTGGGCGCTTTTGATCACAGCATATCGGTGTGCGGTGAGTGCTTGAAGTGTAGGGGCATCGGCAATGTGGCGGTGCATCCGTACGAGCGTTCCAAGGGATATATGAAAGCGTTGATGAATATGGCGACCCAGGACATGATATCCGACGGAGTTGATCTGTCAATACTTGGCGGCAGACGGCAGAGATACAATTATTTTTCTTATGAAAAAACAGGAGTGGCGTATAATTTCACGCTTAACAGCGATAATATGCGCCATGTATACGGAAAAGATCGCTCGGCATATCACACTTTGACGGTCAAGAAGCTGCGCAGTGAGGACAACGAGGCACTGGATGCCATCGCGGCTTTAACGGCCCGACAACCCTATTCGCCTGTACGCGAGAGGGAACAACTGTATGATATTCTTGTGTCGTGGCAGTGCGTTCCGTATGCATTTATAAAGCAAAATGAAACGGTGGGCTTTTGCGTTGTAGGCGGGGGAAAAAAAGTTCATGAGATCGTGCTGCAGGATAAAAACGATTTTGTCAATGCTGTTATTTCACTGTACGATGCGCTCAAGCAACCGTCGATATCCGTGTGCTTGCCGCCGTTTTGCACGGAATATATTGCGCAGCTTTACAATGTTTGCGAAGGCTATGAGATAACTACGCCCAAAAGCTTTTCCGTTTTCAATTACAAACGCGTTATAACGGCGTTTTTGCATCTTAAGGCTACATATACGGAATTACCTGAGGGTGAGTTTTGCATGCTTGTTCACGGAGTGGCGGGGGATGAGCGACTGCAGATACGTATACGCAATGATGTTGTAAAGGTTGAAGAATACAAGGGCGAGGTCGATATAGAGCTTGATCATATTGATGCCATGAACCTTTTGTTTTCTCCGTTCTGTCCCGAACGAGATAAATTATCTCATTTTGCTCGCATATTGCTTCCGTTGCCGCTGTGGCTGTATTCTGCAGATGCGGTTTGATCTTCACAAAAAAATGCTCAAAGTGAGAATATGTGATTTTTGATGTTGCTTTTGAGGTATATTTGTGGTAGAATATAAAAAGCATCAATATTTATGAGGTATTAATATGTTATCTTTTAACCAATGTCTATACACGTTTTTGGACAGTAAATTAGACATGAATGAGCCCACTAAAATAGCACTTATGATAGGACTTATGATTGCCAGTGCTGCAGTGGGATATTTTCTGGGCAGTCTGAATTTTGCCATAATGCTGTCAAAGCGCTTTCATCATGAAGATGTCCGCGAGCATGGCAGCGGAAATGCCGGTGCCACAAATATGTTGCGCACATACGGTAAGGGGATGGCGGCACTGACGCTGGTAGGCGATATGCTTAAATGCGCGATTGCCATATTAATCGGTGCACTGCTCTGGGTAGACGGTGCATATATCGCCGGACTTTTCTGTGTGATAGGTCACGTGTTTCCGTGCTGGTTTCACTTCCGCGGCGGTAAGGGCGTAGCAGTTGCTGCGGCTGTGATACTTATGACCAGTCCTATAGTTTTTTTGCTGGTCATTTTGGTGTTTGCGGTCATTGTTTTGAGCACAAAATATGTGTCGTTGGCCTCCGTGATGGCGGCGTTGGTTTACCCTGTGTTTTTGTCGTCAATGAATACTGTTTCGGGAAATGAGGGCAGCTTTAATATTATAATGGCGTTTTTGATAACTACTATCGTAGTGGTCATGCACCGTCAAAATATCAAGCGCCTGCTTGACAAGACCGAGCCTAAAATTTCGTTAGGTAAGAAAAAAAAGCAAGTTGAAGATGTTGAGAACGATGAGTCCGCTGACGATGCTGAACAAACTCAGCAAATGACGGCTAACTATAAGCGCTATCAAAACAAAAAGAGCAAAAAGGGGAATAAATAATGAAGTCGGATCAGATCGGCGCGGCGACCCGACTTGCGGAGCTTTTGATATTGGCGGCTGAGCGCGGTATATTGAAGCGAGCGGTACTGTCAAAATCGGATGACATAGATGTCAAGCGCGCGGAATTGAGAAGTGTAGTGCTGTCACGTGGGGCGGCCCTTCAGCTTGAAGTGTTTACCTCGGACAATAAAGCACATCACCGAAATATAATGTTGCCGTGTAAGCCGGATGATATTGAGTCAGTGATCGCTTGCTATAAGCAAGTAAATTTGTTGACAACGGTGGGCGACTGCGAATACAGAAGATCAAAATCAGGCAATTCAACTATTATAGGCGATAAAAAATTGCGTGATGTGATGCTTTCGGAACAGGTACACAAGGCAGAGAAACAAACCAATGACAGAAAGAAAACGCATATTTTGAGCGGTGACGAGCCCTTTTTGAAGCTGCTTGGTGTAAGTGATGCCAATGGACGGGTGTATGACAAGAAGCAGTCCAAGTTCCGACAGATAAATAAATTCCTTGAGCACATAGAGCAGATCGAAAAGCATTTGCCGAATGACAGCATTCGTATATGCGATCTTTGTTGCGGAAAGAGCTATCTGTCGTTTGCAGTATATCATTATTTTGCCGTTATTAAGGGTATGAGAGTCCGCATGACAGGTGTTGATCTTAAGGCGGATGTCATTGAATATTGCTCACAAGTGACAAAAGAACTTGGATTTGAGGGGCTTGAATTTGTTTGCGGTGATATAAATGAATATTTGACAGATGAGTCGCCCCAGCTTGTTATATCGCTTCATGCTTGTGACACGGCTACCGATATCGTGCTGAATAAAGCGGCAGAGTGGGGAGCGGATGTTATTTTGTCAACGCCCTGTTGTCACCATGAGCTCAATCATACTCTACGTTGTCCCGAGCTCGATTTTATCGCGGGATATTCTATGCTTCGTCAGAAGCTGTGCGATGCGGCGACCGATGCTATGCGTCTCAAGCTCCTTGAAGCGCGTGGTTATACCACTGCTGCTCTGGAGCTTATCGATCCTGAAGAAACACCCAAAAACATTATGCTGCGGGCGATCAGGCGACACGGTTTTGATCCCGACGGTGCAGAAGCGCGTAAGCTGATGCAGGAGTATAGCGATATCAGAGAGTTTTTAATAAGATCGTAATATAAACGAACACGGCGCACAGTTTTACTGTGCGCCGTGTTCGTTTATATTATTACTATTAGTCCAGATATCCGAGTCTGTACAACAGCTCTGCTGTGAGCACACCGCCGCCTGCGGCGCCACGGAGCGTGTTGTGGGACAGACCAACGAACTTGTAATCAAACAGAGTATCTTCACGGAGTCTGCCTGCGCATACACCCATTCCTCCGTATATATCACGGTCGATACCCGCCTGCGGGTGGTTGTCCTCCTCGAAATAGGTAATAAACTGCTCGGGGGCATGGGGGAGCTTAAGCTCCTGCGGGAGTCCGCGGAAGTTGCGCCATGCTTCGAGTATTTCTTCTTTGGAGGGCTTGTTTTCAAAGCTGATGAATACAGCCGCGGTGTGACCGTCGGTAACGGGAACGCGGATGCATTGGGTGGTGATCAGCGGGCCATCTGCTTTAACGATGGCGCCGTCACGAACGCTACCCCAAACTCGAAGCGGCTCTTGCTCGCTCTTTTCTTCCTCGCCGCCGATATAGGGAATGACATTATCCTGCATTTCGGGCCATTCGCGGAAGGTCTTACCGGCACCCGATATCGCCTGATATGTAGTGGCGACGATTTTGGTGGGCTTGAACTTGAGCAGGGGAGTGATCATGGGGACATATGACTGAATAGAGCAGTTGGGCTTGACAGCGATGAAGCCATGGCGAGTGCCGAGACGGGCACGCTGTGCTTCAATTACTTCGAGGTGCCCCGGATTGATCTCGGGAATTATCATGGGAACATCGGGAGTCCAACGGTTGGCGGAGTTGTTGGAAACCACGGGGATCTCCGCTTTGGCATAAGCCTCCTCAAGCGCCAATATCTCGTCTTTCTTCATATCGACAGCGCAGAAAACAAAGTCAACAAGCTCTGCCATCTCGCTGATGTGAGAAGCGTCAATGACCTTCATGGATGCGGCAAACGCGGGCATGGGAGTTTTAAGTTTCCAACGACCGCCGAGCGCCTCCTCGTATGTTTTACCCGCCGAGCGTGCCGATGCCGCAAGAGCGGTGACTTCAAAATAGGGGTGATTATCCAGCAGTGTTAAAAATCTCTGACCTACCATGCCGGTAGCGCCGATGATGCCGGCTCTGAGTTTCTTCATAATTATCTCCGTTGAAAAAATATTTAATAGCAATATAATAACACATTATTCGATCAAAATCAATATGTATTATAAACAATATTTATTTTTGGATCGTCTTTTTGTATATATCATTTTTTGGTACACCGCGATCATGCGCCACTTTTTTTACAGCCTCGCGGCGCTCCGTGCCTTCGTTTATATAATATTCGAGATGCTCCTCAACTGTCATATCCTGCCAGAAGCAAGCTTTTTCTTTTGCCTCCGTACCGGATATGACCAGCACGTATTCGCCGCGCGGCTGTGTCTCGTCGTAGTATTTTATTGCTTCGCCAAGCGTTGTTCGGATGACCTGCTCGTTGAGCTTTGTAAGCTCACGGCAGAGCGATATTTTTCGGTCATTTCCAAGTGCCGAGGCAAGGTCGGCGAGCGTTGTGCGCAGCTTGTGCGGAGCTTCGTGTAATATTATAGTGCGGTCTTCATTTTTCAGCGCTTCAAGGCGTTCTCGGCGTTCCGATTTGCTGACGGGAAGAAAGCCTTCAAAGCAAAAGCGCGCGGTGGCAAGCCCGGAAAGAGTGAGCGCACATATGGCGGCGCAAGCGCCCGGAACGGATATGACAGTGATGTCATGCTCGGCGCACAGTCGCACCAGATCCTCTCCGGGGTCACTTATTGCGGGAGTTCCTGCGTCGGTGATAAGTGCGCAGGACTCTCCGGCGCCAAGCCTTTTTATTATTGCTTCACCGCGTTCGCGCTTATTATGCTCGAAATAAGAGATGAGCGGCTTTGATATGCCGAAGTGTGTCAGCAGACGAAGCGAGTTGCGTGTGTCTTCGGCGGCGATGAAATCTACCTCGGACAGCACCTTGAGCGCTCGCTCCGACATATCCGAGAGATTTCCGATAGGTGTTGCGACAAGATATAGGCATCTGCCGCGTGTGATGTTTTTTTCGCATACGCCGACGTTGTTGTCTGACATTATAAAGAACTGCCTTTCCCGAGCACACTGCGGGAGTTGCCCGAATATACTTTGATTAAACGGTAAAAATTTTTGTGGGGGAATTAGTATGGCGATAAAAATTTACATAGACCAAGGTCACAATCCTGTCAATCCAAACGCGGGTGCCGAAGGCAACGGGCTGCGTGAGCAGGACATCGTATATGCCATTGGTCAACGGTTGGCGACACTGCTCCGAAACGATGACAGATTTGATGTGCGGTTATCGCGCCCGACCGCGACTACTCAACTTGGTACGTCCAATACGACAAGCCTTGCGGCTCGTGTCAATGATGCAAATTCATGGGGGGCGGACTATTTCATCAGCCTGCACACCAATGCATCAGATATTGCGAGCGCCAGCGGTAGCGAGGCATATGCATATTCACGTGCGTCGGAGGGCTTCGTCTTGGGAGAACGTATATTGTATTGGCTCAACAGCATGACAGGGCTTGCAAACAGGGGGATGTATACACGCCCGGGTTTGTATATACTGCGGCGCACCAACATGCCCTCGGTGCTTGTTGAGCTTGGATTTATCACCAAGTATTATGACGCAAATCTCATGAGTACACGACCCGATCTTTTTGCCGAGGGTGTGTACTACGGATTGCTTGATTATTTTGGGTTACTTTGATGCTTTGATAAGCAGACGCAGGGCTTCTATTGCTGTTTTTATCGCGCTTGACGTATCGTGGCTTTCATCTGCGGAGGTGTCGAGCCCTGCATTTGCGCGCTCTTGATTCCATACAACATGAAAGACTGCGCCTGTTCGCACCCCGAGTGTCGCACCGACGGTAAACAGCGTGGAGGCTTCCATTTCGCTTGCAAGCACGCCGAGACGCTTCCAAGCCTCCCATTTAGCATTTAACTCGCTTGCGGTGGGCATTCGCTGTGGGCTGTGCTGACCGTAAAATGAATCCTTACTCTGTACTACACCGATGTGCGCAGACAGCTTCAATGCGCTTGCGGCATCGCGTAATGCAAACAAAACATCGGCGTCCGCAACCGCCGGGAATTCTATAGGTGCATATTCTCGGCTCGTGCCGTCCTGACGAACGGCTCCGGAGGCGATGACAACATCACCGTTACATACCTTGAGTGCTATTCCTCCGCAGGTGCCGACACGGATCATGGTGTGTACCCCGCAGGCCGCAAGCTCCTCAACGGCGATAGCGGTTGAGGGGCCGCCGATCCCGGTGGAGCAGACCAAAACCTGTTCTCCGTCAAGCGTGCCGCGCCAGATGTTATACTCTCGGTTAAAGCTTATTTGCTTTGCATTGTCGAGAAGCGCGGCTATTTTTTCGCAGCGCCCGGGATCTCCCGGAAGTATAGCGTATCCGGCGGCATCGGCGGGAGATATGTTTATATGATATTGAATGACATGGCTATCTAACATCGAGCTCTCCTTCATGGGGGAATTTACCCATGTTATCTATCGTTAACGTATTATTAAAATCGTTTTTTGCAGGGAATATTATAAGTGTAATTTCAGTTGAAGCGGATGGCGTAGGTGAAGTCGAAGCTGTCACCCGAGGAGAGACGAACCAGCTCCGGTTTTGTCGCAAGGTCTTCATCAACGCCGTCCATGCTGGGAAGTCCAATCCACGGCTCAAGGCACACAAAAGGAGCTTCGGTGAGCGGTGAGTGCCAGAGGCCGAAATATTTTACCTGAGGGCAAGTGACTGTCACTGAATGTTTATCCTTATTTGATGCAAGCGTGACAGAGGTTGGCACATTTTTGAAGAATATAGCATCATTGTCAAACAAGGAGTGCTTAAGATCAATATATCTTCCGTCGCGAAGCGGGTAATTTTCGTCCTTGCCCGTTACGAAGCAGGTGTCGGAGAATATCATTTTGGTCAGATTTTCTATGTTTCCGAAATCAACGTAGTAATCTTCAAAGCTCAATCCGTCGGCAAGCGGAACATTAAAGCCCGGGTGACCGCCGGTAGCAAAGGGAAGAATGTCATCTCCGGTGTTGGTTATATGAAAACGGCAGTTCAGAGTGTTGCCTTCAAGCGTGTAGATTATTTTGAGTTCAAAATCAAACGGATAGACTTTTTTAGTTTCATCGTTTCCGATGAGAGTAAAAACAAGCGAGTTGTCGTCCGCGGATTCAAGGGCAAAATCTGTACCGCGCGCAAACCCGTGACAACGCATCTCATAGCTCTCGTCGCGATATGTATATTTTCCCCCAAAAAATCTTCCGCAGACAGGGAAAATGTTAGATGCACGCGAATTCCAATAAGGAGCAGTGCCTTGCCAGAGATATTCTGTACCGTCGGTGCTCTTGACGGAAAAAAGCTCTGCGCCGCGTTCGTTTACAGTTATTGTGAGCTTATCGTTGTGAATTGTATGTGTCATGATGCTTCTCCTTCAAAACTGAAATTTATATTATATTTATTATAACACATAGCTCGGATAAAATCAATAATATTACAAAAGGATAAAGGCATTGAATAAAATAATTGAATTGGATACGGGACTTATTGCGGCGGCGTCTGCCGTAGGCAAAATGGAGTCCGAGGGCCCATTGGGTGAGCTTTTTGATATCAAGGACGACAGCGATAAATACGGTATGGACAGTTTTGAACGTGCGGAAGCTGCCATGCAGCTTGCGGCCATGAATACGGCGATTGCAAAGTCGGGGGTGCGCGAGACAGACATTGAGGCGCTGTTTGCGGGAGATCTTATGAATCAGTGTACAAGCTCGGCGTATGGTCTGCTTACTTTTGATATACCTTATTTCGGACTTTATGGTGCTTGTTCTACAGCTGCCGAATCGATAATGCTGGCATCGATGGCGACATCAAACGGTATATTTGAATACGCGGCGGCGATCACATCATCGCATTATTGCACCGCTGAGCGTCAATACCGTTCACCGCTCGAATACGGCTCACAGCGCCCGCCGACAGCTCAATGGACAGTTACAGGCTCGGGAGCATTTATTATCGGCAGAGGCGGGAAGGTGCGCATTACAGGGGCTTTGCCCGGTATTGTACGTGAGATGGGAGTGCGTGATGCCAATAATATGGGAGCGGCAATGGCACCTGCTGCTGCAGATACCATATTGCGGTATTATTCATATTGCGGCGGTAATTTGGATGGCATAGACCTTATAGTCACCGGTGACTTGGGGGCTGAAGGGCTTGATATTCTTAAAGATATTATCGGACGGGACAAGCCTGACATTGTGGAAAAGTTGACCGATTGCGGTACTTTGATATACGATATGAAGCGACAGGATGTCCACAGCGGAGGCTCGGGATGTGGATGCTCGGCGGTTGTGCTGGCATCGTATCTTTTGCCGAAGCTTGAGCGAGGGGAATTGCGCGGAATATTGTTTATAGGAACGGGGGCGATGATGAGCCCTATGACTATACAGCAGGGAGAAGGCATTCCCGCCATAGCCCATCTCGTTCGAATTGAGGCAGGGAGGTGAGAGCACTATGATCATGGATTATGTATGGGCGTTTGTGTTTGGCGGATTGCTTTGTGTAATAGCACAAATATTGATAGATAAAACAAAGCTCACACCCGCCAGAATACTTGTTGGGTATGTTGTAGCGGGTGTGATATTGGGGGCTGTCGGTATTTACCGACCGTTTGCCGAATTTGCCGGCGCAGGAGCTACAACTCCGTTGACCGGTTTCGGATATCTTATATCCAAGGGAATAGCCGAGGATGTTGATAAAAACGGATTGCTCGGTATTTTTACCGGTGCGCTTCGTGCCGCCGCGGGCGGTACTGCCGCGGCATTGATATTTGGTTATGTGGTTGCGATGCTGTTTCGCAGTAAATCAAAGGGCTGAACTTATGTATTGCGGCTGTTACCTGTAAATGCATCGAATAGCTTATCGAGCGCGGCTTTTTCAATGCGGCTGACATATGAACGCGATATGCCGAGTATGTCAGCCGCTTCGCGTTGGGTATACTGTCTGCTGCCGTACAGACCGTAGCGCATAATGATTATTTGCTTTTCACGTTCTGAGAGTACGGTGTTTATGTATTTCAGCATACGGTCTGTTTGCATTTTCAGATCGACCTCGTCCGTTACGGATTCCTCACAGCTTATTACATCGATGTATGTAAGCGGATTTCCGTCACGGTCCATATCTATGGTCTCGTTGATGGAGACTTCATTGAGCAGCTTCTTTTGTGATCGGAAATACATCAGGACCTCGTTTTGTATGCATTTGGCGGCGTAAGTGGCGAATTTGGTGGGCTTGGTGCTGTCAAAGCTGTCCACCGCCTTTACCAGCCCTATCGAGCCGACGGATATGAGATCGTCCTGAGACTTACTGCCCGAATAATATTTTCGTACGATATGCGCGACAAGACGCAGATTATGCAGTATAAGCTGTTGACGGGCCTCGCTGTCGCCGTCTCGCATGAGGGCAAAATAGCGTGCCTCATCCTCGGATGAAAGCGGCGGTGGAAATGTGTGTGTGTTTCCGACTCCGAGAATTAGTCCGAGAAGATGCGAAAAAACAGAAAAAATGTAGGTATACACAGGTTGCCTCCGATGTTCTTTTTTGATAATATATGCTTTGAATGCCTGTCTTGTTGAGATGCAAGAAAATAAGATCTGTTTGTTTGGCGATTGATATTGACAACAACGGGGGAAAGTGATAAAATAAACCATAATAATGATGAATTGAGGTAGTGTTACCATGAAACGATTGATAGGCAACGCGGTGGTCGGCCAGTCCGGAGGACCGACAGCCGCTATTAATGCTACACTTGCGGGAGTTATCCGCGGTGTTAAGGAAAATGTGCATGACGGAAGCATTCGCACTCTGTACGGCATGCGTAACGGTGTTGAGGGCTTGCTTGATGAAAGGCTGGTCGATTTGACCGAGCTGTTTGCAGATGATAAAAAGATCACGTCGCTTGAAAACACGCCTGCTGCGGCTCTTGGCTCGTGCCGTAAAAAGCTGCCCGATCCCGAAAAGGATACAGAAGTGTTTGAAAAGCTGCTCGCCATTTTTCGTAAATACGATATACGTTACTTTTTCTACATAGGCGGCAACGACTCTATGGATACTGTTGCAAAGCTGTCGGCGTATACTCGCGGGCATGATTATGAAATGTGCATTATGGGTATCCCGAAGACTATTGATAACGACCTCGTGGTGACTGACCACACGCCCGGATATGGCTCTGCGGCGAAATATATCGCTGTCACGATGCAGGAGATACTGCGTGACTGCGCTGTGTATACCACAAAGGCTGTAACCATCGTTGAGATTATGGGTCGCGATGCAGGTTGGCTTACAGCGGCGTCGGCTATCGGTCGCGATATAAGCGGCCACGGCCCTGACCTTGTCTATTTGCCCGAGCGTAATTTCAGCATGAGCGAATTCTTTGAGGATCTGAAAAATATCCTTGAGGATCATCCGAATGTTGTTGTCGCGGTTTCAGAGGGTATTCATTTTGCGGACGGTACATATGTCTGTGAGGGAACAAGCAGCGGTGCTGTGGATGTTTTCGGACACAAGGCACTTTCGGGTACAGGTAAAGCGCTTGAGTTGGCTGTTAAGGCAGAGCTGGGCTGCAAGGTGCGTTCAATAGAGCTTAATTTGCCTCAGCGTTGTGCCGCGCATATTGCATCTAAAACAGATATCGATGAATCCGTGTGCGTGGGACGCGAGGCGGTTAGAGCGGCATCGGAGGGCGTGACACGTCAAATGATGACCATTGAGCGTGTGTCCACAAAGCCGTATGTTACTCGCATTTCACACTCGGATGTCTCCGAGATAGCAAACAAGATCAAGTGGGTGGACGATCGCTTTATTAACGAGCGCGGCAACAATGTAACCGATGAATGTGTTGAATACTTGGTGCCGTTGATCATGGGTGAGACTGCTCCTGAATATGACAGAGGCATTCCTGTTCACATCACCATTTAACAAAATAAATAAAAAACAGCATCGCATTTGTATATTTGCGATGCTGTTTTTCCATTCATTTGTGCGTATTTGTTGTTCGTGTAAAGATAAAACTATATTTGATAAATAAACAAAGGAATAGCCGATATGCAAAATTTGACCGAAAATTACACACAAAATGTATCCTTGTTAGACGAGGAGCTCAATATAAAAGACAACTTTGATATGCTGAAAAAGAAACTCAAAGTAGGCAACGACGATGTAACGCTTTATTATATAGACGGTTTTGTAAAAGATACCGTTATGCAAAAGCTCATGATGCATTTTTTATCGCTCGACAGCCTTGGCGACGGCGTGGATGCCGCTACTCGATTTGCGGATGAAAAATTGCCCTATGTTGAGGTGGAGGCGACTCAGGATGTTGCCACTATGATAAAAATGGTTATGTCCGGCGCGTCTCTTATGCTGGGGAGTAGCTTTGGCGCGTGGGGAGTTATAATTGATTCGCGCTCATATCCTGCACGCGAGACAGCAGAGCCAAGCGACGATAAGGTAATGCGCGGCTCGCGGGATGGATTTGTTGAGACACTGATATTTAATACGGCTCTTATACGCCGGCGTGTGCGAGATACCTCGCTTGTTATGAATTATATGAGTATAGGCAAAGCATCGCAAACAGATATTGTTGTTTGCTATATGAAAGACAGGGCCGACGAACAATACGTGGAAAAGCTTAAATCAAAGCTTTTATCCATCAAGACCGAGTCGTTGACAATGGGACACGAATCGCTGGCAGAATGCCTTATAAAAACGCGCTGGTATAATCCTTTTCCCAAAATACGAACTACAGAGCGCCCTGATGCAGCTGTGGCACAACTGCTTGAGGGATGTGTGTTGGTTATCTGTGACAACTCTCCCGAGGTTATGGTATTGCCTACCACGATATTCGATTTTTTGCAGGAGACCAACGATTTTTATTTTCCTCCGCTAACGGGAACGTATCTTCGTATCGTTCGTCATGTGGTGTTTTGGCTTACACTTGTAATGATCCCAACATGGTATCTTTTAGTCATGAATCCCGATATGATCCCCGGTTGGCTTGCTTTTATTGTGCCGCAGGACAGAGGCCGTTTACCTATTTTGGTGCAGATATTGCTTGTGGAATTTCTGATTGACGGCTTGCGCATGGCATCTATGAATACTCCTGACATGCTGTCAAATTCTCTGTCTATAGTCGGCGGACTCATTCTCGGAGATTTCGCGGTGGATATCGGATGGCTCATTCCCGAGGTCATACTGTATATGGCATTTGTGGCGATCGCAAACTTTACGCAACGCAATTATGAGTTGGGATATGCATTTAAATTTATGCGTATAATTGTGCTTGTGCTTACGGCGTTCTTCAATGTTTGGGGTTATGCTGGCGGTTTGATACTCGTGTTGGTGCTTATATGTACAAATAAGACGATCAACGGCAAGCGAAGCTATCTCTATCCGTTAATTCCTTTTAACGCCAAGGCGTTGAAGTCAATGGTGGTAAGAGTAAAAAAGCGTGATGTAGCATAAAAGAACGCGATGTAAAGGGGCTGTCTCAAATTTTCAATCTGAGACAGCCTCTTTTACTGTAATTCATTGAGCTTTTGTTTTATAACTTTCATGTCCCGCAACATTTCCTCGTTTTTGCGCGGATCGCGAAGAAGAGCGGCGGGGTGATATACTGCCGTCATTAAAAAATTACCTTTTTCTACCCATGTGCCGTGCTCGCGTGTTATCTTATAGTCCGGTTTGATCAGCCTCATTGCCGATATGCGCCCGAGACAGACGATAATTTTAGGTTTTATCGTTCGCACCTGTTCGCGCAGATATCCAATGCACGCATCTTCCTCGGCGGGGAGAGGGTCACGGTTTTTGGGCGGACGACATTTTAATATATTTGCTATGTATACGTCCGACCGATCGATATCCACTGCGAAAAGAAATTTGTCCAGTAGCTGACCCGCGCGCCCGACAAACGGTGTTCCGCTGAGATCCTCTTGTTCTCCCGGTGCTTCTCCGACGAACATGAGCTGCGCATTCGGATTTCCCACGCCGAAAACACAGTTGGTGCGTGTTTGATGAAGAGGGCAGGCGGTGCAGTTCTTGCATGTGTCATATATTTGCTGTAGCTTATCCATATTGACGGCGCCTTTCTTTGGGTTTTTGATTATTATATCAAAAAACGCGCCGAATATCAATAGTTTTCAGAAAACTGACAGCGTTTCCACCGCACACTTTTTGCAAAGCGTTTTTCCGTGTTCTTTTATGTAAGAAGAAAGACTGTCTGTTTCTGCCGTCTTGCCGAATTCGTTCATTATTCCGTACAGATATGAATTGTCAATACTGTCATCCGGGGTAAGGAACAAGTAGCACAGACCGTTTTCGTCTATCCATGCGTCGCTTGACGGCGGAACCTTGGAGGAGCCGATTAATCTGCATGCGGCTATCATGTTGTGCAGTGAATCGAAAACAAATACGTGTGCTTTTTTATGCTTTGATGCCGAGCCTGCGGATGAGCACTTGAATTTTTTTCGGTCTTCGGCGGAACATAAAAGCCCTACTTTGGTCACATACATTTCACATCCGCCTTCTTTGGACGGGTATAGCTGTATGAACACACGGTCGCTGGCGGCGTCAAATCCGGTACGGTGTTTGGCTTCGTCCAGTATGCTCCAAAATGCACGGCGAGTCTCGGTGTTGTCGTAGTTTGCGCAGTTGCAATCCAGTTCATAGTGCACCATGTCCTCTTCGGTGAGCATAATTTTTAGCTTTGTGTCATTTATCAGAATAAGTTCCATCTTAATTCTCCCTTAATAATGGTTATCTATAAATAATTATAAGCCATATGAAAGAAAAATGTAACCCCTAAAATAATGGAAAATGAATTGGTATGTGCATTGACGAAAGGCAGAAAATGTGGTAATATTAATTATCGCTCAATATGGGAGGACTGACTGTGAGATACAACAGATATACTCATGAAGCAGAGCTCACTGTCAGTGATCTCTGCGATCGGGGTCATGACGATACACGTGCGCGCGAGCTTGCCGAGTTGTGCGGCTATATGAAAGACAGAAATTTGCTTTCCAATTCTCTGTGTTTTAAATATGAACACGGGGACATGAAATATTCAATATCGCTTGAATGCGTGACGCATGATGAGGCGCTTTGTGAATTTGTAATCGATGACGGTGCAGGGCGTACTCCTTCGCCCGGAGCACACGCGCAGATAGCCGCTTTTGTGCTTTGCAGTATGCGAAAGACAGATGACATAGTAATAGAAACCGTTGTGGCGAGCATTGACGGCTCGTCGTATAATATTGTTACCAGACGCAAAACATTTGCCGCGCTGGAGTCATATTTTTGGCGTAGACTTGAACAGACGGTTCCCGTTGCCGCAATGTTGCGTGAGCGCGTAGAGACAGTTTTGCCGAGGAGCGCTCATGTTGTATTCCCGTATGCTACACTGCGCCGCGGACAAAAGCTTATGATGAGCGAATGCTATGAGGCTATGTCGCGCGGCAGGAGGCTGTTTGTGCAGGCACCTACGGGTATAGGAAAAACTCTATCGGCACTGTATCCGGCAGTCAAGTTCTTGGGAAACGGCAAGTGTGACAAAATTTTTTATCTGACAGCCAAAGGAAGCACACAGGCTGAGGCATATCGCGCGGCAGGCTTACTGTTTGAATCGGGTGCTCCTATTCGCACTATCGTAATATCCGCAAAAGAACAAATATGTCCCATGCGCGAGCATATGGCGGACGGTATGTGTGATGTAAGACGGTGTCGATGGGCAAAATTTTCGGATTCTCAAATGAGCGGAGCGGTCAATACACTTCTTGCGCTTCAGAACGGTTATGAGCAAAACATCATAGCCAAAACAGCGGCGGAATGGGGAGTGTGTCCGTATGAGCTGTCGTTGAGCTTGGCGGAGTTTTGCGAGATAATAATAGCTGACTATAACTATGTTTTTGATCCGATTGTATATTTGCGACGCTTTTTTGATGAACGTGAGCGTACAGATAAGTATGTGTTTTTGATAGACGAGGCTCACAATCTTGCCGACCGTGCCAGAGACATGTATTCGGCCGAGCTTTCAAATAAGACGCTGCAGGCGCTTCGCCGTGAGGTTTGCGATATATTGCCCGAGCTTACCGCACAAATTGACACGGTGCAAAGAGAAATATCTCATTTGCGTGAGTTGTGCGCGGACAGTATGACAAAGGATGAGCGCGGTGTGGAACGTGGTTTTTATATCAGCCGCGAACGATATGAGCCGCTGGATACTTGTCTTGGTGAGCTGGGGGAAACATTGGCGTTGCGATTGCGGCGCGGATCGTCGGACCCATATTACCGATTTATGGCACCTGTTTACCGTGCCATACGCAGATATATTATAACCGCCAATTTTTATTCCGGCAGCTCGATGTTTTACTGTGAGACGGAGGGCAATAAAATAAGCTTTAAATCCATATGCATAGACCCGTCAGCGGTGCTGGATGCCCGAATGCGTTCGGCGCACGCTGTAATACTGTTTTCGGCAACGCTGACCCCGCTTGATTATTTTACAGATATACTTGGAGGTGGCGCACAATCGGGAAGCTTGGCGCTGAAATCTCCTTTTGATGAAGAAAATTTGTTTTTGGCGGCGGTTGACGATGTGAGTACCCGCTATGAGGACCGAGAAAAAAGCATTTCGCGGATAGTTTCATATATTGCCGCAACGGTCAGTTGCCGAAAGGGAAATTATATGGTATATTTTCCCTCATACGAATATATGAACAGTGTAGTGAAGTTGTTTGAAAAAAAATATCCCGCTGTTAGATTGCTTATACAAAAACGCGGAATGACAAAAGCGGATAGAGAAGCCTATCTTAATGAATTCCGCGCATCCGACGGCATGATGCGGGTTGGCTTTTGCGTACTTGGCGGCAGCTTCTCGGAGGGAATAGATCTCCCGGGCAGTAGTCTTATAGGCGTTGTTGTGGTGGGGGTTGGCATTCCGGGAATTTCGGGGGAGAGAAATATAATGCGCGATTATTTTGAAGTAACGCGCGAAACGGGCTATGATTATGCCTATACATACCCGGGAATGAACAATGTTTTGCAGGCCGCGGGACGAGTTATACGCAGCGATACAGATCAAGGCGTCGTTGTGCTGATAGATGATCGATATGCGACTTCGAAATATGACGCAATGTATCCCGAACATTGGTGCAAAATGAAACATTTTTGCCAGCCCGTTTCACTAAATGATGCAATAAAGCGGTTTTGGCACAAAAAATCCCCTTAAAATGCAAAAAAACAAATTCAAAATTGCAAAAATGTATTGCATTTTTAATATAAATATGATATAATGAGATTTGGCGGTGTCATTTGCCCGTCAGATCTCATTTTATGTATTAGAATACACGGAGGTGTGCTGTGGAATATAAGAGTATGAGTGCAACGGAGATGGCCATAGAACGCGATGGGCTCATTCGTCGTTACAGAGAATATCAAAAAATGAATTTAAGTCTGGATCTGTCTCGCGGAAAGCCGGGACAGAAGCAACTCGACATGCTGACAGGTATGCTTGATTGTATATCCGAAGCGTCGGATTGCCGCTCTGAAACGGGATATGATTATCGAAACTACGGCTTGCTTGACGGTGTTCCGGAGGCTAAAAAGCTGTTCTCCGACCTGCTTGGCATAGACAAGGATATGATCATGGTTTGCGGCAACTCGTCGTTGAACCTTATGTACGACGCAATGGCACGTGCTATGCTGTACGGTGTTGCGGGCGGCAACGGCGCATGGGTGAAGAATGCAAAGAACAAATTTTTGTGTCCTGTGCCCGGATATGACAGACATTTTGCCATTTGCGAATCACTCGGTATCGAGATGATCAATGTTGCTATGACACCTACAGGTCCGGACATGGATGAGGTTGAGCGGTTGGTTTCGAGCGACCCCGACATAAGAGGTATATGGTGCTGTCCCAAATACTCCAACCCCGACGGATATACATATTCCGACGAAACAGTAGAGCGATTTGCAATGCTCAAGCCCGCATCCCCCGATTTCAGAATTTTCTGGGATAATGCATATGCCGTTCACGATCTTTATGACGATGATCGCGATCATCTTGCAGATATTTTTGAGGCTTGCAAACGTCATGGCAATGAAAATTTGGTTTTCTATTTTGCATCGACATCAAAAATATCCTTCCCGGGCTCGGGCGTTGCTATCCTTGCGGCTTCTGTTGAAAATCTTGAACAGATCAAGAGCATTATGGGTGTACAGACCATCGGCTTTGATAAGATCAACCAAATAAGACACGTGAGATATTTCCGCAATGCCGACAATATCCGCGAGCATATGAAAGTGCTTGCTTCTATTATTCGTCCCAAATTTGATATAGTTGCTAAGGTTTTGGCGGACGAGATAGGAGACACGGGCGCTGCACACTGGAACAGCCCCAAGGGCGGTTATTTTATCAGTCTCTATACAATGGACGGCTGTGCTCGCCGAGCATTTGAATTGGCTGCGCAGACAGGTGTAAAAATGACCTCCGCCGGTGCAGCATATCCTTACGGTAAGGATGAGCATGACAGCCATATCAGAATAGCGCCGACTTATCCGTCTGACGAGGAATTGATCATAGCGATGCATGTTTTCAGTGTTTGCGTTAAGATCGCGGCTATTGAAAAGTGCACGGGTGTCATGTCACAAATATGAAAATAACGCAGGCGCAGACCAATCCATTTCGGTATAGTGATACAAATAAGCGATACTACACATACGACTATTATTTAAAAAACACCTTTGGTGTTAAGTGCGCCAAGCTTCCTATAGATGCGGGCTTCACGTGCCCCAATATCGATGGCAGATGTGGGCGAGGCGGGTGTATTTATTGCTCTTCGCGGGGGAGCGGCGATTTTGCCGGTCCCCCCGACCTGTCTGTGGCAGAGCAGTTGAGCGTTGCTGCGGAACGGTTGGCGTCGAAGTGGTCGACGGGCAAGTATATAGCTTATTTTCAAGCGCACACCAATACTTACGCGCCGCTTGATGTCTTGCGTGACAAATATTCCGAAGCGCTGGCTTATCCCGGCATAGTCGGGCTGAATATAGCTACGCGGGCAGATTGCTTGGATAATGACACGGTCAAATATCTCGCCGAGCTTTCGGAGCAAACTGTTTTGACGGTGGAGCTGGGATTGCAAACCGTGCATGACAGCACTGCAAAGCTCATCAACCGTGGGCATACATTCGAGCAATTTGTCTCCGGCTACGAAAAATTGCGCGGGGCGGGTGGAAAAATAAACATCTGTATTCATACTATTTTAGGACTTCCGGGCGAAGACGATCATATGATGGAATGTACCGCACGAGAGGTTGCCAAGCTGCATCCCGATCAGATAAAATTGCATCTGTTGCATGTTTTGCGAGATACAAGGCTTGGGGAGATGTATTTGTCGGGCGAGTATCAACCGCTTGAGCGTGAACGCTATATTCGGTTGGCGGTCAGAACGCTGGAGCTTTTGCCTGACGATGTTGTTATAGCGCGATTGACGGGAGACGGTGCGCCAAATGATCTTCTTGCTCCGGACTGGAGTAGGAGAAAAACTACGGTTATCAACGATATAGACAAAATGCTGTATGCTCGGGGCAGTATGCAGGGGATGGATTATAAACAGTCACAGTGATTTATAAATTATATATTGCGGCGGCGCATTTGCGCCGCTTTTTTACATAAAAAATTCGAAAAAATTTAAAAAAAAATTAACAAACCTATTGCAATGTTATAAAATATGTTATATAATAATATCAATGTGGTGAAAAGTGGTGTAAAGTGCACATATAATACATTGAAAGGAGACGCGAATATGCTTTCGGGAGCTTTTAGGCATGTGTTTGATGCCAAAAACAGAATATTTGTTCCGGCTGGCTTTCGCGAAGAGCTCGGTGAATCATTTATTGTGACGCGTAGCTTTCGCGGCAACTTTCTTTGCTTTTATTCCCGCAGTTCATGGGAAGAATATATCGCGCCTCTGAAAGCCGCACCGCGCAAGACATCAGAGGACACCTTGCGATTCCTTTATCGCACTGCCGCCGAAGTCACTCCGGATGCGCAGGGGAGAATACTTCTCCCGCAAGCACTGGTGGATTATGCCGGCATAGAAAAGTGTGCATATATTATCGGAGTCGGGGATTACGGAGAAATATGGTCAGAGCCCGAGTATGTCTTGAAGACCGAAAACGAAAATGTTGAAAAGATACGCCAAGAGCTTGAGCTTCTCGGCTTGTGATGTATATGGATAATATAGTTTTTTCACATAAGCCTGTTATGTTCGATGAGTGCATGACGGCATTGAATATAAAACCTGATGGAGTATATGTTGATGGTACCGCTGGTGGCGGAGGACACTCGTCCGGGATCGCCTCAAGATTGACGAGTGGCAAACTTATCGCCATAGATCAGGATGCCGCGGCTATCGAGGCGGCGGGCAAGCGACTTGCACCGTTCGGCGATCGCGTTACACTTGTGCGCGATAATTTCAAAAATATAGCGTCAGTGTGTGCGTCTTTGGGCATAAATAAGATAGATGGCGTGTTGCTTGATCTCGGTGTGTCGTCATATCAGCTTGATACGGCGGAACGCGGATTTTCATATAATGCGGATGCACCTCTTGACATGAGAATGGATAAACGGCGCGAGCTGAGCGCGTACCATGTGGTAAACGAATATAGCGCACAGGAGCTTAAACGCATTATTTATGATTACGGCGAAGAACGATTTGCGCCTAAAATTGCAGCGGCAATAGTAAATGCGCGTCAATCTCATAAAATCGAAACTACAGGAGAGCTTGCGGCTTTGATAAAATCGGCAATGCCGTCAAGCGCTAAGGAGGGCGGGCATCATCCTGCCAAAAGGACATTTCAGGCTATCAGAATCGAAGTTAACGGCGAGCTGGATGTCATAGAACCCGCGATACGCGCTGCTGTGCACCTGTTAGCTCCCGGAGGGCGAGCGGCTGTGATCACCTTTCATTCACTGGAGGACAGAATAACCAAGCAGACATTTGCCTCGCTGGCTTCTGGATGTACTTGTCCGCGCGATTTTCCGGTCTGCGTGTGCGGTAAAGTGCCGAGCGTAAAGCTGGTCGGCAATAAACCTATTGTTGCATCGGCGGAAGAGCTTGAATGCAATCCGCGCGCACGTAGCGCAAAACTTAGAATAGCTGAAAAATTATAAAAGGAGTTGGCATATGGATAGCACCGAGTATGGCTATAATACTTCATATAATCGTCGTCATTCGTATGCCGATTGGAGCCCGAACCCTGAAAAAAGACGCGCTCGAGCGGTTAGAAATAAAAAAGTTTATATGGGCGCTGAAATTATGCGCCGCCGTGAGCATGAACGAAAAAATCAGATAAAAAGAGCAGAAGTTCAACGCCCCAAAGAAGTATATACTGCCGAATCGCTGAAGAATCGCATTTGTTCACTCGTGTCTGGCGCGCGGGACAATGAATTTATAAATCGCAGTGTTGCGCGTGCTGAAGAATGGCTTGAGGTGGATGACAAAGCACTTCGTATTGAAGGAGTGAAAAAAAAGATTCCCACAAGGCTGGTTGCAATAATAGTTGTTGTTGCAACATCGCTTATCCTTGTGGTTTCGGGCGCTGTTATAAGTTCAAAAGCAGAGATGGAGCTATATGCCGCCGAAAACGAGCTTGAAGCGTTGCGTACACGGCAAATTGAGCTTGAGCGTGAGTTGGAATTGAAAAATGATCTTCGTTATATCGAGGAGATTGCGCGTAACGAGCTCGGAATGATAGATCGTGAGCACGGAGCAGTGCAATATATTGACAGCGAACGGGATGACAAGGTTGAAATATATGAAAAAAGCATAAGCACCTCGAAAATTTCGGCGTTTCTCAATGCACTGGAGTTTTGGGGAGAATAAAGTTCATAAATCGCGAATATAATGTAAAGACAAATTTAAAAATATTGATTTGTGAGCTGAAAACAATGCCAAAACGAAAGCGAGGGCGGTAAGTTGACACCGAATTCAATATCGACGGGAGCGATACGGCGTTCCACTGTCATGGGACTTTTGGTGGCACTGATGCTGCTTGTAATGCTTGTTCGAATATTATTGATTCAAACGGTGGATTTTGACAGATATCAATCAAAGGTTCTCGATCAGCTAACCACCGAATCGGTTATAAAGGCGGACAGAGGAAATATATACGATTCAAATGGCGTGCTGTTGGCAACAAATATAACTACCTACCGTATTTTTATTTCACCCAAGGGCATTGTGAGCTTTGATAAAACCAACGGACTTGAAAGCGGTACGACGGCACAGCACATTGCGCAAGGCTTGTCTGATATACTCGGCGAGGATTACGGCGTGACTTATGATGCGGTAATGGCGCACACAGAGCACACTCGCGTGCTTGACCGAACGATAGCCCGCAATGTTGATGAACAAACTACCGAAAAAATACGTATTTTTATTGACGAAAATAAGTATAACGATCAAATATATGCGGAAGCGACCAGTACCCGCTATTATCCGCAGGGAACATTGGCAGCTCATGTGCTCGGATTTACCAGCAGCGACGGAACGGGACTTTACGGAATAGAGCTTGAATATGACGAGCAGTTAAGCGGAACATCGGGAAAATACATAACCGCACGGGACTCCAGCGGAAATGAGATGCCCTATGAATATGAAAGCTATATTCCCGCGCAAAACGGATATCACATAACATCTACTATCAATTCTTATGTTCAGTCCGTGCTTGAAAAACAGCTTGAAGCAACGCTGATAGAGTCAGGTGCCAACAACCGTGTGTGCGGTATCGTTATGGATGTTAATACGGGTGCTATACTGGCTATGGCGACCGCTCCCTCTTTTGACCTCAACGATCCGTGGACGCTTAATGAGTATTCGTTGAATGAATTGAACACATCGGCGTTTGAAGAGGGAAGTGAAGAATACTCCGCGCTAAAACGAGAGCTGTTGCTCGAAACGTGGTCAAACAAAGCAATAACGGAAATATATATGCCCGGTTCCACTTTCAAAATATTGACGGTTTCCATGGCACTTGAAGAAAAGCTTGTCAATTTTACAGAGCATTTCTTCTGTTCAGGTGCTTTTTCGGTGGCAGGCAGAACTATACACTGCCATAAAGTGATCGGGCACGGTTCACTTACATTGGCGGGCGGACTTCAGCAGTCATGCAACCCGGTTATGATGACATTGGGCGCCCGTATCGGTACCGATAAATTTTACAACTATGTAAAACAATTCGGTTATCTTGAAAAAACGGGCATTGATCTGCCGGGCGAGAGTGGAAGTATATTTTATCCCAAGTCAAGCTTCAGTGAGATAGACCTTGCAGTTTCATCCTTCGGACAGAATTTTAAAATTTCTGCCATACAGCATATTACCGCTATATCGGCCGTAGCCAATGGCGGGTATCTTGTAGAGCCTCATGTCGTTTCAAAAATCACCGATGATGACGGTAAAATAATATATCAGCACGGGACTAAAACAAAGCGCCAGGTCATAAGTGAGGAGATATGTCAGGCGGTATCCGAAATACTTGAAGAGGGTGTTTCGGGAGACGGCGGCGCGAAAAACGCATATGTCCCGGGGTACAGAGTTGCGGCAAAGACTGGAACGTCTGAGAAGATAGGCGATAATAAGGAGCTTAGAATAGGTTCTTGCGTGGCGTATGCTCCAGCGGATGATCCGCAGGTGGCGGTCATAATCATTGTTGACGAACCGTCGATCGGATCGTTGTACGGAAGCTCGGTAGCGGCACCTTACGTTGGCAATGTTATGGCGGAAATACTTCCTTATCTCGGCGTTGAAGCCGTATATACTGACGAAGAGCTTGAACAAATGGCTGTCGATGTTCCGAACTTTTGCTACTGGAGTACAGCGCTGGCAAAGACCTATGCCGAGAATCTTGATATAAATGTTGAAATTCGCGGTGATGGAAATTATATTCTCAAGCAGTCGCCCGTTGCCGGTACTTCGATGGAGCAGTCGGACGGCAAGATCATTTTATATACTACCAATGAAGAAGTTGAAAAAACATATACAGTGCCGAATGTGGTAGGACGTACCGCCGCGGCGGCAAACAGTATGATAATAAATTCGGGCTTTAATATTAAGATCGAGGGTACACGCAATTATCTCAGCGGCGCGGGAGCTGTCGTGGTGTCGCAGACACCGGCGGCGGGAGAAGTCGCGGCGGAGGGAAGTGTTGTTACCGTTACCTTCAGATATGTAAACGAAGCAGACGATTATTGATAAAGGACATATAAGCCACCGGAATTTGAAATTAAAAATTTCAAGGAGGCGTTATATGGAACTCAGAGCACTTTTGTCGGCGGCAGGCATCACCTGCCCCGACTATGACGGAACGATAAACATTACAAGCATCGTTTCGGATTCCCGCCAGGCATGCGAGGGATGCCTCTATGTCTGTATTCGTGGACTTAATCATGATGGACATTTATTTATCCGCGAGGCGCTAAGCGCGGGCGCCTCGGCGATTGTTGTAGAGGAGGGCGCGCAAGCCGGGGGCTATGATGCCGCAAGAGCCATAATAACTGTACCGAAAACGAGACAGTCGCTTGCCTGCCTGTTTGACGCTTGGTACGGTTCCCCCTCCACTAAAATGAAATTTATCGCTGTGACGGGGACTAACGGAAAGACCTCGGTCACATGCATTTTAAAGAAAATATTTGAATCGGCGCTGTGTCGCTGTGGGCTTATCGGAACGGTCAGCTGTCTGTCGATGGACAGGCGGCTGTTTTCTGACAATAGAGATACGCTTGCCAACATGACTACTCCAGATCCCGAGCAGCTGTATGAAATGCTTGCCGAGATGGCAAACGATGGAGTTGAATATGTATTTATTGAAGCAACGTCGCATGCGCTGAAGCTGGATAAACTGGCACCGCTTCATTTTGCGGCGGCTATATTTACAAATCTTACACCCGAGCACTTGGATTTCCACGGCAGTATGGAAAACTACCTTGCTGCAAAAAAGAAACTTTTTGCCATGTCAGATATGGCGGTTATAAACATGGACTCCGAATATTATAATGATATTGCCGCATCGTGTGTGGGGCGTGTGATAAGCTGTTCAAGCGCGGGGCGCAGTGCGGACTATCGCGCGATAGGCGTTTTGGATGACGGTATTGACGGCGTCAGCTATACTTTGAGCTCGGCGCGAGCTGTTGTCAGAATAAAAAGCCACATTCCCGGTAGCTTTAATGTGATGAACACGCTTCAAGCGGCGGCATGTGCGGCAGAGCTTGGTATACGCCCGGTCGTTATCGCGCAGGCGATAGCGGCAATGAGCGGTATTGACGGAAGACTCGAAAAAGTTAAGCTTGGATACGGTGCGGATTTTTCGGTTTTTATAGACTACGCACATACACCGGATGCACTTGAAAATCTTTTGAAATCGGTGCGCTCATTCGGTCGCCCCGATCAACGTATTACGGTGCTTTTCGGTTGCGGCGGAGACAGAGACAAAAGTAAACGTCCGATAATGGGTGAGATAGCCACCAGACTTGCCGATCTTACCGTGATCACATCGGATAATTGCCGAAACGAAGAACCGCAGGCTATCATTGATGATATACTTGCGGGGATCACGGGCAGAAGTAATTATAAAGTAATAGCTGACAGAAAACGTGCCATTGAATATGTTATTGCAAATGCCGATAAGGGAGATATAATAATACTTGCCGGAAAAGGGCACGAGGCGTACGAAATAAACCGCTCCGGAAGAATGCCCTTTTCGGAAAAACAGATAGTTGCACAAGCGATGCAAAAAAGGAAGGATACGAGCAAATAATAAAGTGAACGGAGGATATTTATGAAGATAAAGGTGGGGGCGGGCAGATTGACTATGGGCGATATCTCCTCATATGTTGCGGGGACGCTTATAGGATCTGCAGATGCAGAATTTGAATATATATGTACCGATTCGAGAGAAGCGGGAGAAGATACACTTTTTGTTGCTTTTCGCGGAGAGCGTGTTGATGGGCATGATTATATATCCTCAGCATATGATATGGGATGCCGTTGTTTTTTGGCAGAAAAATCCGACAGGCTACCCTGTGGGGCGAGCGCGTTGATAGTGCAGGACAGCACTAAAGCTCTGATCGATATATCGGCGAGATATAAGTCACGTGTGGACTGTATTCGCGTCGGCATAACAGGAAGTGTAGGAAAAACCACTACAAAAGAGTTTGTTGCGGCAGTTGCGGCGCAGTGCGGACGAACGCATAAAACATTTGGTAACTATAACAGCACTATAGGTATGCCGCTTACGCTTATGGAAACGCCTATGCGTACAAGAATATCGGTGCTTGAAATGGCAATGAGTGGATTGGGTGAGATAAGCATGATGTCGCGCGCGGCATGCCCCGATATAGCGATCATAACCAATATTGGAAGCTCACATATGGAGATGCTCGGTTCGCGAGAAAATATTCGCCGCGCCAAGCTTGAAATAATTGATGGTCTTGCTCCCGACGGTTATTTGATCATAAACGGCGATGACGATATGCTTGCAAATGTGCAATATCCCGTTGAGCGAGTTATACGTGTGGGAATAACCGATAATACGGCGGATTATTTTGCCTTTAATATAAAAACCGAAGGAAATTACACCATTTTTGATATAAAATGTCGCGACAGAGTTATAAGTAACATAAAAATTCCCGTAATTGGGGAACATAATGTTTATGCAGCCTTGATTGCGGCGGCAGTTGGTGGTATAATTGGAGTAGACGAAGCCGGGTTGCGTGAAGGACTCGGGTCTTATATCAGTGTCGGTTTGCGCCAAAATATTTTACACATAGGAAATATGACTGTTATTGAGGATTGCTACAATGCAAGCCCCGAATCTATGCGTGCCGCCATTAACGTGCTGTGTACATTGGGGCAGTCGGGCGGACGGACACTGGCGCTGCTCGGAGATATGAAAGAACTCGGAAAGGATTCCGAACGTTTTCACAGAGAGGTCGGAAAGCTGATAGCTGAGCGCGGTGTGGATATGCTGTTTACTATCGGAGACTTGGCGCGGCATGTTGCCGCAGGCGCGTTGGAAAACGGTATGAGCGAGGAATGTGTTTTTGTCAATGTTGACGAGAATACTTATCCTGCGACTGCATGGGAAATTATGAAAGTGTCAAAGCCCGGTGATGTATTGCTTGTTAAAGCGAGCCGAGCTATAAAAGCCGAGCGCGTGATCGAATGCTTGCGTACACTTTGTAATACGGAAAAAAATTAATTATTTACGACATTATCAAAGGCGGAATTATCAATGAATCATCAGATGTTGATCGAGTTTGTTTTGACATTGGTCGGGGTGTTTGTACTGACCGTTATCGCGGCACGTATAATCATACCTATACTTAAAAGTCATAAAATGGGGCAGGTAATACTTGATATAGGTCCTCGTTGGCATAAAAGCAAAGAGGGAACTCCTACTATGGGCGGTATATGCTTTATTTTGGCCATGCTCGTTGCGTTGGCTGTGGTTGCGGTATACACCGCATTTTCAGGAGATACATCGGAGCTTATACCGCTGGCTCTTACGCTTTGCCTTGCTGTTTTTAACGGAATAATCGGATTTGTTGATGATTACTGCAAGCTGGTTAAAAAGAAAAACGAGGGACTCAAGGCATATCAAAAGTTTTTGCTTCAGCTTGTTGCGGCAGGGGCTTACATTTATATAATGATAGTCACGGGGCATATCAACACTGCACTTCACATTCCGTTTACCGACATCTCGCTCGAACTTGGATGGGGCTATTATGTCCTTGCAATACTGATAATTACCGGAGTGGTCAACAGCGTAAATCTTACAGACGGTATTGACGGCTTGGCAAGCAGTGTTGTTTTTGTGATAGGTGCGTTTTTTGCAGTTGTTGCATTTTATCTGCATTTTCCGGCTCTCTCTCTTGCCTCGGCATCGCTTATTGGCGGAACATTGGGATTTCTTGTATACAATTTTCATCCAGCACGCGTCTTTATGGGAGATACAGGGTCATTGTTTCTCGGCGGTATGATAGCCGGCATGGCATTTATGCTTGATGAACCCTTGATAATTATACTTGCAGGCATTGTTTGCATAATGGAAACCTTGTCTGTGATGCTTCAGGTCGGGTATTTTAAACTGACACACGGTAAAAGATTGTTTAAAATGGCACCGCTTCATCATCATTTCGAAAAGTGCGGTTGGAGCGAAAATAAAGTAGTTCTTATATTTAGCTTGATAACCCTTGTCGGCTGTGTGCTGGCGTGGTTTGGATTGTATTAATTATTATTGTTTAGCGGGGAGGCGTGAGCATGGAATCGGAACAACGCAATAAAAACGGCAGTATGCGCGCAGCCCACGGCCTTGCATCGCGTCTGCGCAAAAAAAGATTTACAAAGAATGCTGAAAACACTGCCGAACAGTCAAGAACATTTGAGGACACAGCGGAACCTGCTTTGATGGTGCGGGGAAGTATAGATATGTGGTTTATGCTGATAGTGCTGGCGCTTTTGTGCTTCGGCGCGGTCATGTCCTTCAGCGCCAGCGCAATATATGCCAAGCAGCATTATGGCGAAAGTACATATTTTTTATGGAGATATATACTTTTTGCTGTTATTGCCATCATAGGAACGGTACCTTTCGTGATGTTTTCGCGCCCGTGGTTTTGGAGGCTTTTTGGGGTATGCGCCTATGCGGGATCGGTGGTGCTGCTGCTGTTAGTGCTTTTGATAGGCAGTGAGGGCGGCGGTGCACAGCGCTGGATACAGATAGGCCCGATAACAATACAGCCGTCAGAGGTGGCTAAAATGGCGGTAGTACTGACATTGGCGTTATATATGAGCAAATACGAAAAAAGCATAAAATCTGATCTTCCCGGAAGCCACAGTTTTCGTTACGGAGTTATATATCCTGCGCTCATATTTGGCTTTATATGCGGTCTGGTCGCGCTTGAAAAGCATATATCCGGTCTTATGATAATAGGCATGATAGGTATTGCTGTCATGTTCATGGGAGGAACTCGCCTTAAATATATCTTTTTGATAATCGGCGCTATAGGATTGGCGGGCGTTTTGCTTATTTTAGTGTCGGACTATGCTCAAGAGCGTGTTACTACCTGGCTTTTCCTTGAAAAAGCAGATCCGCTGGGTTCAGCATGGCAGACCTGGCAAGGGCTTTATGCAATAGGCTCGGGCGGCCTTTTCGGTAAGGGACTCGGAAACAGCTTGCAAAAGTTCGGATATGTTTCGGAGCCTCAAAATGATTTTATTTTTACAATAATCTGTGAGGAGCTTGGATTTTTCGGAGCATTGCTGGTGGTGTCGCTGTTTGGACTGTTGGTGTGGCGCGGATTTAAGATCGCCGCCAAAGCTCCGGATAGATTCAGCTCGCTTGTGGTGTACGGTTTGACATTTAAAGTGGCGCTTCAAGCTATACTAAATATTGCGGTTGTTACAAATTCCATGCCAAATACCGGCGTTTCGTTGCCGTTTTTCAGCTCCGGCGGCACGTCGTTGGCCGTTCAAATATTTGAAATGGGCATAATACTTTCTATTTCACGTTACAGTATACAAAAAAGATAAGGATAAAGGAGAGAAGCTCCATGAGAGTTTTGATGAGCGGCGGAGGCACCGGAGGACATATCAATCCGGCGCTGGCGATAGCAGATACTATAAAACAAAATGACCCGACAGCTGAGATCGCATTTGTCGGTACAAAACACGGCAAGGAGACAGAGCTTGTCCCTCGCGCAGGATATCCGCTCCATTTTGTTGAGATACAGGGAATATCGCGTTCGCTGTCTCCCCAAAACATAAAAACTGCGTGGTACATATTGACAGCGCCCCGAAAAGCCGCTAAACTGATAGAGCAATTCAAGCCCGATATTGTTATAGGAACGGGAGGATACGCCTGCTGGCCGACACTTGCGGCGGCGGCAAAAAAGGGAATACCAACTATGGTACATGAGTCCAATGCCATTCCCGGGCTCGCGGTAAGAAAGCTGCAGGGGCAGGTTGACAGAATACTTATCAATTTTGAGCAAACTGCCGAAAAGCTACGTGCACCCCGCGAAAAGATAATCAGAGTCGGTAATCCGTTACGCGGAGGATTTGGCGTTGAGACATCACGCTCCGCAAAATGCAAGCTGGGTATAGAACACTATAAGTATGTTGTGATATGCTTCGGCGGCAGTCTTGGCGCTGCGACGCTTAACGAGAGTGCAATGAAATTTATGCCGGTATGTGCCGCAGAGCATCCCGAAACGTTGTATGTACACGCCGCAGGAGTACGTTATTACGAAAAAATGAAAGCAGAGTTCGATGCGGCCGGACTTGATAAGTATGGCAACATTAAGCTGTTGGACTACATCCATGACATGCCGCTGTGGATGGCGGCGGCCGATGTGGTTATCGCCCGCGCGGGCGCTATGACTATCTCGGAGCTGTCGCTCATGCATAAAGCGTGTATACTGATACCGTCGCCAAATGTAGTCGATGATCATCAGTACAAAAATGCAAAGGTGTTAGCGGACAAAAACGCCGCTGTGCTTATACGAGAAAACGATCTTACTGGTGATAGATACAACCGTGAGATACTTTCATTGCTTTCCGATGACAAAAAACGCTCAACATTGAGTGAAAATATCGGTCAATTTGCGGACCGTGATGCCAATCGGTTAATATATGAAGAAACATTAAGGCTTATAAAAGAAAAAGGTTGTTAAAATGAATACGGTAAACGATAATTCCTCAAATCCCTCGCCACAGCCCGAGCATAGACGTTTAAGCCGATATATTTTGGCAGTAGTTGCGGCACTGTTGCTTTTGCTGGTAATATGGGGAATATGTACGGTTGTCGGGGCGTTTGCCACGGTCGGAAAAATAGTTGTAAAAGGCGAGTCGCCGTATGCCGAGGATCGGATCATTGCTGTGTCGGGGATCGAGACGGGAATGAGAAAAAACAAAATAAACGCGGAGGTTGCAGAAACCGAAATACTCAACAATCTTCCTTGTATATCCGAGGTAAATATTCGCAAAAAGCTTGGCGGTGTGATAGAGATACGCATTACATCGGAAAATGTTAGGTATTTGACGAGCATTGCGGATGATTATTACGTTGTTTCCGATAGTTTTCGCTTGCTGGGGCTTTCGGGTACTGTGGCGGCGAACGATAGCATAGTGATGATATCTTTGCCGTTTGTCAAACGTGCCATTGTAGGGCAACGGATAGAATATTATGAGGATACCGAATATATCGGCGAGTTTGTGTCAGTTCTTGAGGACTCAGAGCTTGACGGCGGTATCGATTCGATAGATGTATCGGATAAATATAAGCTCGAAGTGTTATATGACGGCAAATACACAATACGAATAGGCGAGCTGAAAAACATGGACGAAAAGTTGCGCATGATATACCTTATGCTTGAGGATGAGGTGCTTTCCGAAGGTATAGCGGCTATATTCGATGTTTCCGATATTTCAAAACCCACAATTCAGCCTATAAGATAATGTATCATAAAACAAAAAACATCGGCGCCCGTATCTTCGGGTGCCGATTTTGTGATATATAAGGTGCCCAAAAAGATTAAAATACAACATTTTGTGTTGTAAAACGGCATTTGACACCACAAGTTGTGTCAAACGCGTGTTGCAAATCAAAAAAATCAGCCTCAAAAACAATGAAATTTAATGAAAAGAGACGAGTTATTTTAAATTGTGGAAAAGATATTGCAAAATTCTTGAAAATATATTATTATTATATATGAGAAAAACGACCGTGTATTTGTGCGCGGCGGACAAAATACAGATTGTATAAAGCAGGAGGATTTTCAGATGACATTTGAACATGATGATGCCCTTGAGACAAGTAGCGTGAATATTAAGGTAATAGGTGTTGGCGGCGGCGGTAACAATGCGGTAAACCGTATGATCTCCACCAACATTCGCGGCGTTCAGTTCGTATCTATCAATACAGACCGTCAGGCGCTTCGCCGTTCTGACGCTCCCAACCAGCTTGTGATCGGCGAAAAGATCACAAAAGGCTTCGGTGCAGGCGCAAATCCCGCTATTGGTGCGCGCGCTGCCGAAGAGTCCATTGAAGAGATCAAAGCAATGTTGGCAGGCTCCGATATGGTATTCGTAACGTCCGGTATGGGCGGCGGTACCGGTACCGGTGCGGCTCCTATCGTTGCCAAGGTCGCAAAGGAAATGGATATACTGACTGTAGGTATCGTTACAAAGCCTTTTGCATTCGAGAGTAAAAAGAGAATGGATCAGGCAGAGGAGGGCATTGCAGAGCTGAGCCAGTATGTTGATTCGCTCGTTGTCATTCCCAATGAAAGACTGAAGCAGGTCTCCGAGACTCGCATCACTCTTACCAATGCTTTTGAGATCGCTGACGATGTACTTCGCCGCGGTGTTCAGAGTATTTCCGAGCTCATAAATGTTCCTGAATATATCAACCTTGATTTTGCCGACGTGACATCTGTTATGAGCAACGCCGGATATGCTCACATGGGTGTTGGCAGTGCTACCGGTAAGGATAAAGCCGAGCTGGCAGCAAAGGCGGCTATTTCCAGCCCGTTGCTTGAGACATCTATTAAGGGTGCTCGCGGTATACTTATCAGTATTTCCGGTTCTCCCGACATCGGACTTGAAGATGTCGACCTTGCTTGTAACATGGTATATAACGAGGCTCATCCCGATGCAAACGTCATTTGGGGATGTGCGCTTGATCCGGAGCTTGAGGATGAAATGCGCATAACTATCATTGCCACCGGCTTTGAGAAAAAGCCCGAGGATATGATTAATAACCAGAGAAGACCTGCGTTCGGCGCACCCGTATCGGCACCCGCAACTCCCGCGGCTCCTGTAGCTCCCGTTGAGCCTGTTGTTGAGACTCCTGTTGCGGAGCCCGAGGTCAAGGCAGCTGAGGTGGCAGCGCCTACTGCAAACGAGGCTGTTGAGGATAAGAAAAAGATACTTGCCGAGTCATTTGCAGAAGAGGTTGACGGAGACAGCACTATATCCGACAGCGATTTTGCAGAGATCATGAGCATTCTTCGCAAATCCAGAAACCGCAATAAATAATAATCATACGCCGTAGTGTCGGTATTGTTAAAGTCACCTTGAGTTTATAAGCTCGAGGTGACTTTTGCAATATACTGTTTAGGATTATTTAAAATGGCTGTATTATTTAAAAAAACGGCTACGTGAGGGATCGATATATTGCACCGTTTGTTATTAAATGATATAATAAATAATCGAAATATAGCTATATAAAAGGGGAACCGACAATTATGCATAAAATACTTGATGAGATAAAAAGTGCATCTGTCAAAAACATAATTCTTGATACGGACACTTATAATGAAATAGACGATCAGTTTGCGCTGGCATATGCAATGCTTTCGCCCGAACGCATTAAAGTGTTATCGGTAAATGCGGCACCGTTTCTCAATTCGCGTTCAACATCTCCTGCCGACGGCATGATGAAAAGCTATAATGAGATCGCCAATATAATGAAGCTGGTAGACCCGGATGCCATGATACCGTATTATAAGGGTTCCGAGCGTTTTCTGACAGATAAATCAAAGCCCGTGGAATCCGAAGCGGCAGACAATATAATCAATACCGTTATGAATTCCGACGAGCGTGTTTATATTGTTGCAATCGGAGCAATCACAAATGTGGCGTCGGCTATTATCAAATGCCCGGAGATCGCCTCAAAGACGGTACTTATATGGCTTGGAGGTCACGCATTTACATATAAGGATACAAAAGAATTCAATCTTTATCAAGATGTGATGTCGGCACAGGTCGTTTTTGACTCAGGAATACCGCTTGTTCAGATTCCCTGCAACGGCGTTTGCAGTGAGTTCAGAACAACTATACCCGAGCTTGAATATTATCTGCGTGGCAAAAATGACTTGTGCGATTATCTTGTGGATATTGTTAGCTCCTATGCCCAAAAACCTTACGGTTGGTCTAAAGTAGTATGGGATGTTACTGCTGTAGCGGTGCTGACCCAACCTGCTGCGTTGAGTTATGCCATTGTTCCGCGCCCATATGTTACGAGCGAGTTCCGATATGCTTTTGATATGCAACGGGAGCATTACATATATGTGAACAAATTGTCCCGTGACCAGATATTTGCAGACTTGTTTAAAAAGCTTTCAAATAAATAAAATATTGACCGCGATGCAATGTGTTGAACATGGCCGGTTGCGGTTTCAGGAAAGGATGGTTATAAATGTCCCACATAATCAACGTAAAAGGTCTTGATGAAAGACTTTCGCGCGGTGTCTCATATGTAGCGCCACAGCTCGGATTGGAATTGTCTTGTTGTGACGGCGCGGAGATTCGTACTGTCAAATGTGATAAGCTCGCCGTCGAAAGGGACGGGGAGGCTGTTGTAATTTCGTATGTTAAGGAGCATCAACTGTTCCGTATGCTCTCCTATCTGCCCAAGATCCTTGATGGGGGAGAGGAAATACATGAAAACGCTAATTTCAGTATGCTTTGCTATATGGCAGATATGTCGCGAAATGCAGTGTATAATATGCCAACGGCAAAAAGAATGCTTCGCTATTTGGCACTGATGGGATATGACAGCATTATGTTGTATACCGAGGATACATTTGAATTGCCGGATTATCCTTATTTCGGTCATATGCGTGGTCGCTTTTCCAAGGATGAACTAAAGGAAATAGATGATTATGCATGTGATCTGGGGCTTGAGGTCATTCCGTGTGTTCAGACCCTTGCGCATCTTACCACGGCGCTTCGTTGGCCAGGATTTGCCTTTAAGGACACCGATGACATACTTATGGTTGGCGATGACCGTACATATGCTTTTATCGATGCTATTATGAAGGTGTGTGCCGAGTGTTTCCGTTCTCGTCGTATTAATATTGGTATGGACGAGGCGCATATGTTGGCGCGCGGCAATTATTTGCTTAAGAATGGCTATCGTCCGTCATCAGAGGTAATGTTGGAGCATCTTGAACGTGTCGTAAAGATATGCGCGGATAACGGTTTCCATCCGATGATATGGAGCGATATGTTCTTCCGCATGGCATTTAACGGACAGTATCGTGTTCGCGAAGGGGAGATCGCGCAGGATATTATAAATAAAGTTCCGCCAAACTTGACGCTTATTTATTGGGACTATTATTCGCTTGACTCGGATATTTTTTCTCATATGTTGGACTGTCATCTGAAATTTAATAATCCCATAACCTTTGCAGGCGGCGCATGGAAATGGTACGGCTTTGCTCCCCACAATCGATTTTCGATTGCTTCCACCAAAATGCAGCTTGATGTCTGTGCCGACAGAGGAGTGGACAGCGTGATAGTTACATCGTGGGGAGATAACGGCGGAGAGGCATCACAGTTTTCGTCGCTGTCCTCAATGATATATTTTGCAGAACGCGGGTATTCTGCATCGGTAGATGATGCGAATCTTGAAGCTCGCTGCCTTGATTGCTTCGGTATCGGATATGAGGCGTTGTTGACAATGGACGCACCTAACGAGCTACCCGGAGTGTCGGTTGAGATAGGCAGACCTGTCAATCCCAGCAGATATTTGCTGTTTAACGACCCGCTTGAAGGTTTGCTTGACGTTCACATGAAAGCAGATGAGACGCCCGCCGGCTTTGCGCATTGCGCTGAACGGCTGTTCAAATATCGTGATGATCCTAATTTCGGTTACATATACGAAACGCTCGGTAAGCTTTGCGTTTTACTCGCAGACAAGTGCGATGTGAGTATACGCGCGAGAAAATATTATGCGGACGGCGATAAAGCGGCGCTTACAGATCTTGCCGAGCAAAAAATACCGGTTATGATCGAAGAACTGGATGACTTTATAGCCACATTCCGCCGACAGTGGTATGATGAAAACAAAACATTTGGTTTTTCGACTCAAGAGCTACGTCTTGGCGGACTCAAAGAAAGACTCAGCTCCATGGCGCTCCGCCTTTCCGATTATGTTGACGGAAAAATAGATCGCATCGAGGAATTGGAGCAACCGGTATTGTCTTTTGATGGTAAAAAATACGACGAAAACAGCTTTCCGTATATCAGCAATATGCTTTGGAACCGTTGTGTAACAGGCTGTATTCTTTGAGGTGAAATATGAAAGAAATGCGTTTTTATCATTCGTGTCCCGAATTTATACTTCGCGGATATGATTATGGTGTATCGGTAGTATTGGAAGACAGGGATGCCGATGTAAGCGTTGTTTGGACTGCAGGAGATGTCGGTGACAGCTTAAAGCTCAGGAAAAACAGTGATTATCACAAGGAAAGCGGCAAGCTGACTGTTTATGGAATAACACTGCCGGCTGTTTCATTTGAAAATGCAGGCGAGCTGAAATATTATTTTGTGTGGGGGGACCGTCGGAGCGACGAATATGTGGTGCGCATTGAGAGTGCGGGCAAAATGCCGCCGCTTGCGGTAACAGAGCTGTACGGCCGTCCCAAGGGACGCAATGTCACAGTGTTCTTTGAAGTGATGAACCCATCGGCTATGACCGTAGACCTTTATGATTATAAGTTGATGGCGTACAGCGGTGCAGAGCCCAATGCCGATCAGTATATTTGCTCGCTTGAGCTCGCGCCCGAACAGGGGACGCAGTTACTCAAGCCCTCGGAGGTAGCGGCGCTTTTACCTATCCTACCTCAGCACCATATGCTGGAGGACGGAAGATTTGCGACAGTTGACGGGTTTATTGAGGCTTGCATGAGTGATTTTCCCAAGCCTGCGTTTGATCTTGCGGCAGAACGGGAGTCTTTGCGTATAATTCCTGTAGAAGCGTCGACTTATGATGAGAATCTTGGTAAGTATGTGGCGCTTGGCGGCATGGAAAAGCTGCCGCTAAAGACCGAATGTACAACTCTTGTTATTGCTCCTCGGGACGCTACTGCGGAAAACGGACTTGACACAGCCGTGTTCAGAATGGTATATAATCGCAGTGAAAAGGGAGACAGAGACACTCCCGTGCGTTATTCGTCATTGTGGACTATAGATGTCAGACACCCGTCGGAAGGAGTTTCCGTTGCACACAGAGCGCTTATGTCTCCCGGACGACTTGATCGCGGTCAGGCTATTCCGGATCTTGCGTCGCCTTATCCCGTTATAGTCCCGTTAGATGTTGAAACGGGTTTGGAGTACACGGAAAATGGGCTGGGGCTCGAATTTACTATTGATGCCAGACATACGGTCGATGCATATATTTATCTGAAAACAGAGGATGGCAAATATTGCAGATACGCCGCCGAAGAGGATCATAACGGTGTTTGGCGTGTGGAGCTTGATCAATGTGATATATATCGTATGAGCAAGCTGGAGTATGTGATTACCGTATATGACGGTGTCCGTGCCACGCATCTCGGCACTACTGCGCACCCGCTCTGCACACAGCTTGTAGACCGTTGCGGTCCGTATATCATTGCTACCGAGCCGACGGAGCAATATGGATATGACAACAGCCGTACGCCGCAAATCAGTGCTTGCTTTTTTGACGCATCGGGTGTCGATATTGCGAACTCCATAATTTGCGTTGATAAAAAGAATGTCAGCGGAACGGCAAAATGGAGTTCAAACTGTGTTGTATATACCCCGAATAAGCCGTTGCGCTACGGCAAGCATAGCTTTGAGCTCATGCTGCGCGATAAGCTTGGAAAGAAGACATATAAACTGGTCAATTTCGAGATATGCAAGCCCGATGCGCTGAATTTCTATCGCGGAGAGGTACACGCCCATACCGCACATTCGGATGGCATTGCGGGTCCCGAAGAGGCTTATACTTACGCAAGAGAAGTCGGCGGCGTGGATTTCTTTGCGGTTACAGATCACTCGCACTATTTGGATGAGGAGCTGTATCGTCGTCAGATCAAAACAGCCGATGAATACGATGACCCAGGCAAGTTTGCCGCACTGTACGGCTATGAGATGACATGGAATAATACCTGTGCTCTGTGGGGTCATGCCAATATTCTCAATGCCGATTGGATGATAGACGATATCAAGGCTTACGGGTTGCCCGAAATATTTGAGCAACTCAAAAAAGATAAAGGCGCGGTTGCTATGTTCAACCATCCCGGACTTGGTTGGGGCAATTTCCATGACTATGCCCACTATTCTCCCGATGCGGACAGAGCTATGTGCTTGTCCGAGATCAAGGGCGCGGGGTATGACAGGGAATATGCCAATATGCTGTCTCTCGGCTGGCATGCGTCGCCTGCGTTTAATGAGGATAACCACAGCTATAACTGGACAACAGCTACACCGTCTACCACATATGTATTGGCACCTGCACTGACGCGTGCCAATATACTTGATGCGTTTAGACGCAGAAGAACCTATTCCACTACAGATCCCACTATGAAGATAAAATTCCGCATCAATGGCGAGTGGATGGGATCCCGTTTGCAGAATCCGTCGGTACTTAAGGTAGAGGTGGAGGTCTCTACCGAATCGGAAAACGGTATTGGGAACATAGCGCTTGTCAGCGAGGATAATATTGTCGTGGCTTCGGTGAATGTGGGGGCTTTGCGAGAATACCGTTGGAGCTTTAAGCTTGATCCCGATTTTGACTATTATTATTTGCGTATAACCTCTGCTGGCAAATATACAGTGACTGCGCCTGTTTGGGTGGAGGGCAGAAATGCATTGTGTATCAAGCGTTTGGCATATAATTGCGGAGATAGCGACTATAAGCCCAATGTTATAACCGCCAAAGTAAAAAACCTTGCCAATGTCGAGGCAAAGTCTGTGGTTGTTGATTTTTATTTGACCGCAAACACCGGCTTTGATCTTGAGCGCACAGTCCCTTATCGAACTGTGGTCATGGAGTGCCTGGAATCAGGCAAGGTGGCGTGCGTTCAGTGTAATTTGCCTAATATTCCGGGAATGAGGCGTGTGTCAGCTATTGTCAGAGGAATGTACGGCAGACGTAAGTATGCCGACACCGCTATGGTACTGCTGTCGCCCGTAAAAATTGCCGAGATATTGCCTAAGAGTCCGTCTGTTGAGGATAGGGACGGAAATCTTGTCAGCAACCCGTATTCTTACTTCAAGCTTTGCAATATGTCCAATCGCGATATCTCGCTTGACGGATATTATACAAGGCTTTGGACTACTACCGGCAAAGCTCCCACAGAAGATAGAGTGCTTCATCTGGATGGGCAGACTATCAGGGCCGGTAGTGTGTTGACTGTTTGGATACGGCCCGAAGCAAGCGCATTGGACGTCGAGGATTTCAACAAACATTATGGCGTTATGATGACCGAGGGTGAAGACATCATGGTTACATCTGTTAGTGCCATTTCCGCCAAAAAGGATGCGAGAAGACTTGAGCTTATGTTTGAGAAAGAAACGATTTCTCGCGCGGAGTACAATTTTAAGCAAACTCCGGGAGCCGATATCCACGAGGGCAAGGCGATAACGTATGATGTAACGCCTAATTTGACCGGAACATCTGCTATGATATCCAATCTTGCGGAGCCTGCACCCGCGGGACATATCAAGAAATAAGCAAGACTTAACGGATGCCTTTGGGCATCCGTTATTGTATAAAACAAAACAGCGGACACCCTTGGGTGTCCGCTGTTTTGTACAGACAGGATTTTTTGAAAGTACAATAAATTACTTAAGCTCGACAGTAGCGCCTGCTTCGGTGAGCTGAGCCTTGATGGTCTCAGCCTCTTCCTTGGAAACGCCTTCCTTGATAGCCTTGGGAGCGCCCTCAACGAGGTCCTTAGCGTCCTTCAGGCCGAGACCGGTGATCTCACGAACGACCTTGATAACGCCAAGCTTGCTGGAACCGAAAGAAGCGAGAATAACGTCAAACTCGGTCTTCTCCTCAGCAGCAGGAGCAGCGGCACCGGCAGCAGCGCCGGCAACGGCAACGGGAGCAGCAGCGGATACGCCAAACTCCTCCTCAACAGCCTTAACGAGCTCAGAAAGCTCAAGAATGGACAGGCCCTTAACGGCCTCAACTATAGCAGTAATCTTTTCAGATGCCATTTTGAATTACCTCCGAATATAAATGTTTTTTAATTATGCAGATATATCTGCGTATGATTTGTTCCGGTATAAAATTAAGCCTCGACCGGAGCGGCTTCTTCCGCATCGCCACCGCCCAACTTGTCTGCAACAGCTTTGATAGCGTATGCAAAGTTGTAAAGAGGGGACTGGATGCTTCCGAGGAACTTGGCGACAAGAACTTCCTTGGAGGGAATGTCGGCAAGTGCAATAACTGTCTTATCGTCGATGACTTCACCATCGAGATAGCCGGCAAGGATCTTAAAGGACTCGATCTTTTCGGCATATGTTTTGAGTATCTTTGCGGGAGCGATAGGATCGTTTTCGCTGATAGCGATAGCGGTCATACCCTCGAGATGCTCCTTCATAGCG
Organism: Clostridia bacterium; assembly: GCA_017462385.1. Lineage (GTDB taxonomy): Bacteria > Bacillota > Clostridia > Oscillospirales > CAG-272 > UMGS1002. Next base: position 96,768 of record JAFTRE010000024.1, read on the forward strand.
CCGTATCCGACTTCGTCACAAGCTCTGCCGGTCAGAGAGTTTTTCATAACCATGTACTTAACGCCTGCTTCGCGCAGAGCCTTACGCATCTTGGTATCGTCTTCGACAGTGATTCCCTGATAATTGACCAGAACGCCGGCGGGAGATGCTTTCATCATCTCTGCAAGATCCGCGACGATCTGCTTTTTTTGCTCAAGAATAGCATTACTAGGCATTTGTGTTTCACCTCCCAATGTGAAATACGGAAAATAAATATATCCTTCTTCCGAAAGACCAAGCTTCGCAGAAGAAGGATAACAGCCGCGCAAATGCGCGAAAAAAGCTATTACACATCCTCGGCAGGAGAGCTTTAAGCCTTTACGGAAACCTGCTGTCTTTGGATAACAGACGAATTATAGCACATTCTGCGTGGCTTGTCAATAGCTTTTTGAAAAAAATTCAAATTATTTTATATCGGAATTATTTCGGATTATACGTTCGGCGCAACGCAATATTCGGGAGCGCAACCAATCCGGTTTTAATATTTGTATATCTGAATCCAGAGACATGATGACGCTCATGAATTTTTCGATACTGTGAAATTCGCAACGATAGATATTATCTCCGATTCGGTCCGTGATATAGTTGCCGAGCTCGACAACCGTTAATCGATCCGATAGCTTTAATTCGGCCGAATAGGGGACTTGGAGCTGGACAACGGTGTTTTCAGCGGATTGCGCATCGGCATCGTGCATGGGGGATTCGGCAACTATTCCGTTGTAGTCTTCGTTATTGGCTGTAGTAAGGGCAATTGGAAGCGTAAATTCTTCGGTGTAGTAAAATCCTTTGCGATCATAATCGTATGCGATGGGGGCAGAGAGCTTTGCACGCAGAAAATCCACGTCTCGCTGCGCTTGTCGGTGCGAAATGTTGAAGCGTTCGGCAAGGCGTTTGGCATTGGGATAACTCATCTCGGAAATTTTTTTGTGAAGCCATTGAATGCGAAGATTTGCCGACATAATATTTGCCCCCTTTCCTTTTTTATTGTTGTTCGTTCTCTTGGGCCGTGTCGGTGTCGTTGGTCGCTGCGGTGTCCTGTGTACTTTGAAGTGCAATAAAATCTACGGCGCGACATATTTCATAAAATGAAAACAGCAATGCCGAGATCGCCGTGGGTATGAATTCAGGCACTGTGTACGTGCCGGTTATATACATTATAATAAAGGTAAGTGAAAGCACAGTGGAAAGGCATATACCTATGAGGGTAGATACGGCATATGCACGGGGAAGAGAACGTTCGGTCAGATAACGGGTTTCATATAGCATGAAAAACATTACAGACATCATAGAGAGCATCAATAATATTTTAATGGGGCTGTTCATGGTTACGAACCTATTGACATATGCCTCGGTCATGGCTATTGCCGCCCATAAAATAACTACTATTCCGAACAATGCGCGAATATTGTTTTGTGATCTTGGGAATATGGCATTTAATGCAAAGAATACCGATGACAGCAATGTCATTGCTGTACAGATGGTTGCAAGCGCAGATGCGGGGACAAATATTAATCTAAATATGGAGCATATAATAAATCCAACAGAAACAGCTATCGATGCTGTACGCGACAATTCTGAGACGGTGGGAGGAGTGCCGCATAACTTCCCCTTGGGGATTGATATAAATAATGTGAATATCCATACGACTGTAAAAATAAGCAGGTATTTTGCGATGTAAGGCAGTGGGGAGTTGCCGGAGAAATAAGCTATGGGAGTGTCAAAGGCGAACATGAAGCTTAATATATATACGATAGTTGTCAGCGCGACGGCGATGAACGATGAATAAAAATAAATCTTTATTTTGTTTGAAAGGCGGCTCATGCTAAATTACCTCATGAAAATATATTCATAATTAATTATACCTTATATTTGTGAACAAAATGTAAACAACGAGCGCTCAGCGGGAGTTTTTTAACAAAATATGCAGAGGCATCAGTTTTGGTTAATGTGCACAAAAAATAGGCTGCAAAAACTCTAAAATTCTACAGCAAAAAAGATGACAATATTGTTGATTTATTGTCACAAATATGATATAATTATCTCCGCTTGATATGCGATGAAGTGGAAGGTTGCTGCTGCGGCAGGTAATTTCCACGGAGTATGTCCGTAAATCGGGCGGCAATAATTCCGAGTAGCACTGCGACAGTTGACCCGCTGTCACAGGCCGGCAGTGCTTCATGCTTTCTCCCGGATGTTGTTACGCAATGCTGAGCGTTGGCAACTTCGGTTTTTTACAGGGAAGGCGATGAAACACACGGCGGCGTGTTGAAAGGGATTTGCGCCACTTCAAAAACATCGGTTGAAAACGAGCATCCTTATAATATATAGGGGCTCGGAACCGACGAAATCGAAGAAGGAGGCACAAAAATGGCAGTCAATGAAAAAATCAGAATCCGTCTTAAAAGCTATGATCACACATTGATCGACACTGCAGCGCAGAAGATCGTTGAGATCGCCAAAAGACAGGGTGCGACCGTTTCCGGTCCTGTTCCGCTCCCGACTGAGAAGGAGATCGTCACGATCCTTCGTGCAGTCCACAAGTATAAGGACAGCCGTGAGCAGTTTGAATACCGCACTCACAAGAGACTGATCGACATTATCAGACCCAGCAAGAAGCTTGTTGAGGATCTGATGAACGTTGAGCTCCCTGCGGGTGTTGAGATCGAGATCAAATTATAATATCAAGCGTTCGCGATCAAAGCACTGCAAAATTACCCAATAGCCGCTGGGCGGCATTGTTGGTCATGTTGGCGCAACCCGAAAGGGAAATCCCAAAACGCCAACCAATAACCTACAGGAGAAAAAATGAAAAAAGCAATCATCGGCAAGAAGCTGGGTATGACACAGATCTTCGACGAGAAGGGTAACGTCATTCCGGTAACTGTCATCGAAGCGGGTCCGTGCGTTGTTGCACAGAAGAAGACTGTTGAAAAAGACGGCTATGACGCGCTTCAGCTCGGCTACATGGATGTTAAAGAGAAGCATCTCAACAAGCCTGAGATCGGTCACTTTGCGGCAGCAGGTGTTGCGGCAAAGAAGCACCTCAAGGAGTTCCGTCTTGACGACTGCTCCGCGTATAACGTTGGCGACACAATATCTGTCGATACCTTCGCCGCAGGCGACAAGGTCGACGTAACGGGTATTACTAAGGGCCGTGGTTATACCGGCGCTATCAAGCGTTGGAATCTCCACAAACTCAGAATGACACACGGTGTCGGTCCTGTACACCGTCAGTCCGGATCTATGGGCGTTATTGACCCCGCGAGAATCTTCAAAAACAAGAAGATGGCCGGTCAGTACGGTAATGAACAGGTCACCATACTCAATCTTAAGGTTGTTAAGATCGATACGGAAAACAATCTCATCGCCATCAAGGGCGCCATCCCTGGTGCTAAAGACGGCATAGTGTTTGTCCGTGAATCGATCAAAGCATAAGCGGTAAGGAGGAAGAACAATGCCTAACGTAAAAGTAATGGACATGGCCGGCAAAGAAGTCGGCGAGATCACACTGTCCGATGTTATCTTCGGCGCAGATGTGAATGAAGCAGTTCTCCATGCCGCAGTAAGAGCTTACCTGCTCAATCAGAGACAGGGAACTCAGTCCACTCTCACCCGCGGTGAGGTATCCGGCGGTGGTAAGAAGCCTTGGAGACAGAAGGGTACCGGTAGAGCACGTCAGGGCTCGACCCGCTCTCCTCAGTGGACACACGGCGGTATCGCTCTTGGCCCGAAGCCCAGAAGCTACCGCACCGGCATGAACAAGAAAACCAAGAGAGCCGCTCTTTACAGCGCTCTGTCTGCTAAAGTCGCTGCAGGCGATCTGATCGTTGTTGATGAGATCAAATGCGAATCTTTCAGCACTAAGACCGTGGTTGCAATGCTGAATGCGCTCGGAGCTGACAGAAAGGCTCTTATAGTACTTCCCGAGGTTGACCGTTTCGTGGTTAAGAGCTGCGCAAACATCCCGGGAGTTCAGACCGCTCTTTACAATACGATCAATGTGTACGACATTCTGAATGCCGACAAGTTCATCGTATCCAAGGCTGCGGTTGCAATGCTTGAGGAGGTATATGCGTAATGAGTAGAATGGCACAGGACATTATCCTTGCTCCCGTCATTTCCGAGGAGAGCTTCGCTCTTATGTCCGGCGAGAAAAACAAGGTACGCAAGGACCCCAAAGAGGTAATGAAGTCCGAAAGATACAAGAACAAGGTTGCTAAGGCTGAAAAGGCTGGCAAGACCGTGCGTGAGCCTCTCGCTCCCGCTCCTATCTGCAAGAAGTATGTTTTCCGTGTGGACAAGAAGGCTACCAAGCCCGAAATCGCACATGCAGTTGAGGAACTGTTCAATGTTCAGGTCAAGGACGTAAACGTTATCAACATGAAGAGAAAGCCCAAGAAGCTCGGCGTTCACGAGGGTTACACATCCGCTTGGAAAAAGGCGATCGTCACGCTCAAGCCCGAGTCGAATACCATCGAGTTCTTCGAAGGTATGAACTGATAGCGGGAGGTTGAAGCAAAATGCCTACAATTAAGTATAAGCCGACTACCCCGGCAAGAAGAAATATGACCGTCCCGACCTTCGAGGAGATCACAAAGTATGCCCCCGAAAAGTCGCTGACAGTTATCAAGAAAAAGAATGCCGGTCGTAACAGCTACGGCCGCATCACCGTTCGCCACAGAGGCGGCGGAAACAAGGTCAAGTACAGAATCATCGACTTCAAGCGTCAGAACACTTCTCCCGCAACTGTTATCGGTGTTGAGTACGACCCCAACCGTTCTGCTTACATCGCTCTTCTTGAGAATGAAGCAGGCGAGAGAAGCTACATCATTGCTCCTCTCGGACTCACCGATGGTGATAAGGTATATTCCGGCGCGGATGCCGACATCAAGCCCGGCAACACACTGCCGATTGCCAATATCCCCGTTGGTACCATGATCCACAACATCGAGCTTTACCCCGGTAAGGGCGCACAGCTTGCTCGTTCCGCAGGTGTTTTCGCACAGCTTATCGCTAAGGAAAACGGCTCTGCACAGGTAAGACTGCCCTCCGGTGAGGTCAGAATCGTTCGCCTTGACTGCAAGGCAACTATCGGTCAGGTCGGCAACATCGAGCACGACACAGTTAAAGTTGGTAAAGCCGGTAAGACCCGTCACAAGGGCATACGCCCGACGGTTCGTGGTTCTGTCATGAACCCCTGCGATCACCCTCACGGTGGTGGTGAAGGTAAGTCTCCGGTCGGACATCCCGGCCCGCTTACTCCTTGGGGCAAGCCTGCTCTTGGTTATAAGACCAGAAACAAGAAGGCAAGAACCGATAAATTCATTGTGAAACGCAGAAACGCTAAATAAGGAGGGAATATAGAATGAGCAGAAGTTTGAAAAAAGCGCCGTTCGTGGAAGCTAAGCTCTACGCTCGTATCTGCGCTATGAACGAGAAAAACGAGAAGAAAGTTCTCAAGACCTGGTCCCGCGCATCTACCATATTCCCTGAGTTCGTCGGTCATACGATCGCGGTTCACGATGGTAAGAAGCACGTTCCGGTTTATGTGACTGAGGATATGGTCGGTCACAAACTCGGCGAGTTTGCGCCCACACGCACCTTCAAGGGTCATGCGGGTTCCAAGACATCCAACAACGGTAAATAATGCAAAGGGAGGAACACATCAGAATGGAAGCAAAAGCATATCTGCGTGATGCAAGACTTTCCCCGCGCAAGGTTAAGTTCGTCCTCGACCTCATCAGAGGCAAGGACGCGGGTGTCGCTATGGCGATCCTCAAAAATCTCAACAAGGGATCGTCCCCGTACCTGGTTAAACTGCTGGGAAGCGCAATTGCAAACGCTGAACACAATTTTCAAATGGACACGTCCAAGCTTTATATCTCCGAGTGCTTCGTCTGCCAGGGACATATGAAGTACAACAAGCGCCGCAACCCCAGAGCAAAGGGTAGCGCAGACAGAATTCTCAGAAGAACCTGTCACGTGACAATCGCTGTCAAGGAAAGAGCATAAGGAGGGTAAGCTGAATGGGACAGAAAGTTAATCCCCACGGACTTCGTGTGGGCGTAATCAAGAACTGGGATTCAAGATGGTATGTCAAGGATGAAGAATTCGGCGATACCCTTGTTTCCGATTACAACGTCAGAAAATTCCTTAAAGAGACCTTCAAAAACGCAGGCGTTCCTAAAATCGAGATCGAGCGCACAGCTAAAAATGTGAAGATCACTGTTCACTGCGCAAAGCCCGGTATGCTCATCGGTCACGGCGGTGCAGAGAAGGAAAAGTATAAGGCAATTCTTGAGGATATGCTGGGTAAGGATGTCAGACTCGACATCGTCGAGGTAAGACAGCCCGACCTTAATGCACAGTTGGTTGCAGAGAATATTGCTTCTCAGCTTGAGAGACGTATCTCTTTCCGCCGTGCAATGAAGATGGCTATCCGCAATACAATGCGTCTGGGTGCTAAGGGTATTAAGATATCCTGCGGCGGTAGACTTGGCGGCGCCGAGATCGCGCGTACCGAGCACTACCACGAGGGAACCATCCCGCTGCAGACACTCAGAGCTGATATCGACTACGGTTTCTGGGAAGCTAACACCACCTACGGTAAGATCGGTATCAAGGTCTGGATCTACAGAGGCGAGGTTCTCAACGATGTAAACAGACAGGGTTATAACCCTCGCGACAACCGCGATCGCAGAGATCGTAGAGATAACCGTGATCGCAGAGGCCACGGTGATCGCAGACCTTCTCGCGACGGCGCACCTCGCACTGACAGAGCTCCGAGAGAAGGAGGCAAGAGATAAAATGTTAATGCCCAAGAGAGTTAAGTTCCGTCGTGTACAGCGCGGCAGACTTAAAGGTAAGGCAACACGCGGCAACACGATAAGCAACGGCCAGTACGGTCTGGTGGCTCTGGAGCCGTCGTGGATTACCAGCAATCAGATAGAAGCAGCACGTATCGCAATGACACGTTATATCAAGCGTGGCGGTAAGGTTTGGATCAAGATTTTCCCTGACAAGCCCATCACCGAGAAGCCTGCCGAGACCCGAATGGGTTCCGGTAAAGGTTCTCCCGAGTATTGGGTAGCAGTGGTTAAGCCGGGCAGAGTGCTGTTCGAAATGGACGGTGTTGATGAAAATGTAGCTCGTGAGGCTATGCGTCTTGCAGGCCACAAGCTGCCTATCAAAACCAAGTTTATGACCAGAAAGGATCAGGAGGTATAAAGCAGTGAAGATCAACGAAATCAGAGAATTGTCCGTTGACGAGCTCAACGCGAAGCTCAAAGAACTCAAGACCGAGCTGTTCAACCTCCGTTTCCAGCTTGCGATCAATCAGCTTGAAAACACCAACCGTATACCCGAGGTCAAGCGTGACATCGCTCGCGTAATGACCATCCTTTCTGAAAAGAAGGACGCATAAGGAGGACAGGTCATGGAAGAAAGAAATCTCAGAAAGACCCGTGTCGGATATGTCGTTAGCGACAAGATGGATAAGACAGTTACTGTCGCCATCGTTGACAACGTAAAGCATCCTATCTACGGCAAAATCATCAAGCGTACCCTTAAAGTCCATGCAAACGACGAGCAGAATGCTTGCGGCATCGGCGATAAGGTTGAGATTATGGAGACGAGACCCCTTTCCAAAACAAAGAGATGGCGTGTCGTTGAGATAATCGAAAAAGCTAAATAATCAACACATTGTATTCATAGTAGATACGTCAAAGTCGTATTGAAACAGGAGGAAACACAAAGTGATACAGCAGCAGTCAATGATGAAGGTTGCCGATAACACCGGAGCAAAAGAGCTGATGTGTATTCGTGTTCTTGGCGGTACCGATCGCCGTTATGCGAACATTGGCGACGTTGTGGTAGCTACCGTTAAAAAGGCAGCGCCCGGCGGCGTGGTGAAAAAGGGTCAGGTAGTCAAAGCTGTTATTGTAAGAAGCAGACACGGCATCAAGCGTGCAGACGGTTCTTACATTAAGTTTGACGAAAACTCTGCGGTAATCATAAAAGAAGACCAGAACCCCACGGGAACCCGTATCTTTGGGCCTGTGGCAAGAGAGCTTCGTGAAAAGAATTATCTTAAGATTCTTTCTCTGGCTCCCGAAGTACTGTAAGGAGGAATTTAATAATGAATATTAAAGTTGGCGATAAGGTCATCCTTCTTACCGGTAAGTATGAAGAGCGCAAGGATCAAAATGGCAAACCTCTGACACACAAGGTAATCGCTGTCTCTCCCAAAGAGGGCAAGGTTATTGTCGAGGGCGTCAATAAGGTCCACAAGCATGTTAAACCCCGCAGACAGGGCGAGACCGGCGGTATCGTTGATACCGAGGGCGCAGTATATGCGTGCAAGGTCGCAATCGTTTGCCCCAAGTGCGGTAAGGCCGCAAGAGTCGCTCATAAGATTCTTGATAACGGCAAAAAGGTCCGTGTAGCTGCACATAAAGATTGCGGCTATCCGGAGATATAAGGAGGCGGAACAATGGCAAGACTTAGAGATTACTACAAGGCTGAGGTTGCTCCCGCCCTTATGAAGAAATTTGAGTACAAGAGCCCCATGCAGATCCCCAAGCTGGACAAGATTGTTATCAATGTCGGCTGTGGTGATGCAAAGGATAACGCAAAGGTCATTGATAGTGTAATCAAGGATCTGGCGCTCATCTCCGGTCAGAAGCCGGTTCCGACTTATGCAAAGAAGTCGGTTGCTAACTTCAAGGTCCGTGAGGGCATGAAGATCGGCGCAAAGGTAACTCTTCGCGGCGATAGAATGTACGAGTTTGTTGACAGACTTTTCAACTTCGCACTTCCTCGCGTTCGTGACTTCAAGGGTATCAACCCCAATGCCTTTGATGGCAGAGGTAACTACGCGCTCGGACTTAAGGAACAGCTTATATTCCCCGAGATAGAGTACGATAAGGTAGAAAAGATCCGCGGTATGGATATTTGCTTTGTCACTACCGCATACACCGATGAAGAAGCAAAAGAGCTGCTCAAGCTGATGGGCGCTCCGTTCGCAAACTAAGAGGAGGGACAGGAAAATGGCAAAAAAGTCTATGATTCTCAAGCAGCAGAGAGCGCAGAAGTATTCCACCCGTGAGTACAACCGTTGCAAGATCTGTGGTCGTCCCCATGCTTATCTGCGTAGATACGGTATTTGCCGTATTTGCTTCCGCAATCTTGCCTACAAGGGCGAGATTCCTGGCGTAAGAAAAGCAAGCTGGTAACCCAAAAAAACCCTTAACTATCGGAAGGAAACTTGCGGGGCTTGCCCCGCCGGTTTAACCACCGATATGCCGCCGGAATTTATCCGGCAGCAAGATAATAACTTGCATAAAGGAGAAAAAACAATGCAAATGTCAGATGTAATTGCCGATATGCTCACTCGGATCAGAAACGCGAACGACGCGAAGCATCCCACTGTTGACATCCCGGCATCCAAAATGAAAGAAGCCATCGCCAAGATTCTCGTTGCTGAGGGCTATGTAAAGAGCTATCAGATCGTTGAGGACGGCAAGCAGGGAGTTATTCGTGTAACTCTCAAGTACATGACCGGTAAGCAGAAGGTCATTCGCGGTATCCGCCGCGTTTCCAAGCCCGGTCTGCGCGTTTACGCAGGTTACGAGGATATGCCCAAGGTTATGAACGGTCTTGGCATCGCCATCGTTTCCACATCCAAGGGTATTATGACCGACAAGCAGGCTCGCACGCAGAAGATCGGCGGCGAAGTCCTCGCGTTTGTATGGTAAGCGGGAGGTAAGATAAATGTCAAGAATTGGTAGAATGCCTGTCGCAATTCCCGCAGGTGTAACAGTGAATATCGCGGACAACAATACCGTAACGGTAAAGGGTCCCCTCGGAACACTTACCGAGACTTTCAGCCCCCGCATGACCATTAAGCAGGAGGGTGCTGAACTGCTTGTTACTCGTCCCACTGACGAGAAAGAGGATAAGAGCCTTCACGGTCTTACCCGTGCGCTTCTCCACAATATGGTTGTTGGCGTAACCGAAGGCTTTTCCAAGACATTGGAAATAATCGGCGTCGGTTATAAGGTAGTTCTTCAGGGTCAGACGCTTCAGCTTTATCTGGGCTACTCGCTTGAAGCTAACGGTCAGCCGCAGGAAAAATACTGCATCAAGGCTCCCGAAGGCATCAAATTCGAGGTTCCGGATAAAATGGCAGTTCCCACGATCGTCATCAAGGGAATTGATAAGCAGCTTGTCGGTCAGACCGCTGCAACCATCAGAAGCAAGAGACCTCCCGAGCCCTACCATGGCAAGGGTGTCAAATACAACGATGAAGTCATTCGTCGTAAAGTCGGCAAGACCGGTAAGTAATGAAAGGAGTGGATTGACATGGTATCCAGAAAAGACAGCAATGCAGCTCGTCTCAAGAGACATAAGAGAGTCAGAGCTAAGATCTCGGGCACAGCAGCCCGTCCCCGCCTGTCTGTTTATCGCTCCAATGATCACATCAGTGCTCAGATCATTGATGACGTCAAGGGCGTAACTCTTGTCAGCGCATCCACCCACGAGGCTGGTTTTGAAGGCGCTACAGGCAATAAGGCAGCAGCAAAAATCGTCGGCAAGAAGATTGCCGAAAGAGCAATAGAAAAGGGTATCTCCGAAGTCGTATTCGACCGCGGCGGCTATCTTTATCACGGACGTGTATCGGAACTGGCTGACGGCGCTCGCGAGGGCGGCCTGAAGTTCTGAGCCTTTTGGCTAAATTCCGGTTTGTACACTGTTCAAATACTTTATTTTGAACAATTTTCAGGAGGAAAAAATGGCTTACAGCAAAAACAACAGACCTGATCGCGACAACCGTTCCAGAGAAGAGAACGAGCTTCGCGAGTCCATGGTCGCGCTGAACCGTGTTTCAAAGACAGTCAAGGGCGGACGTATTGCTCGCTTCGCGGCTATTATGGTCGTGGGTGACGGCAACGGTAACGTCGGTGTCGGACTCGGTAAGGCAGCTGAGGTTCCCGAGGCTATCCGCAAGGGAATCGAAGATGCAAAGAAAAATATGGTGCATATCGCCCTTAAAGGATCTACAATACCTCACGAGGTAATCGGTGTTTACGGAGCCGGTAAGGTTCTGCTTAAGCCCGCCGCACCCGGTACAGGTATTATCGCCGGTGGTAAGGTCAGAGCAATTCTTGAGCTTGCCGGCATTAAGAATATACGTGCAAAATGCCTGCGCTCCAACAATCCTACCAATGTTGTCAAGGCAACTATGGAAGGTTTGAAAGCGCTCCGCACCGCTGAAGAGGTCGCTAAGGTTCGCGAGATCAGCGTTGATCAGGTCAAAGGCTAAGGAGGGGTTGAAATGAAAAAGGTAACACTTGTAAAGAGCCTCATCCGTGCTAAGGCAGGTCAGCTTGCAACCGCGAAGTCGCTTGGATTGAGAAAGATCGGTGACAGCATCGTTTGTAAGGACGACGCCGTTCTTGCCGGCAAGATCAAAGTCATCGCGCACCTCGTCAAGGTTGAAAACGTATAAAGGAGGTAGCACAATGAAGCTTCATAATTTATCTCCCGCTCCCGGTTCCGCAACCCCTGTATACCGTAAGGGTAGAGGTCCAGGATCCGGCAACGGTAAAACAGCAGGCAAAGGCCATAAGGGTCAGAATGCCAGAGCAGGCGGCGGTGTACGCCCCGGCTTCGAGGGCGGTCAGCTTCCGCTCTACAGAAAGCTTCCTAAGAGAGGCTTCCACAATAAGTTTGCTACAAAATATGCAATAGTCAACGTATCCGAGCTCAACGCTTTTGAGAACGGTGCGGTGATCGACATTGATGCATTGCTTGAAAAGAAAATAGTCCGCAAGGCATATGATGGTCTTAAGGTTCTCGGTAACGGCGAGCTCAAGAAGAATCTTACTGTTAAAGCGGCAATCTTTTCTGCAACTGCAAAGGAAAAGATAGAAGCAGCAGGTGGAAAGACTGAGGAGGTGTAAAGAATGTTTCAAACCATAAAGAACGCTTGGAATGTTCCTGAGCTTCGCAAAAAGATGCTTTTTACACTTCTCATTATCCTTCTTTACCGTCTCGGTGCCAGCATCCCGGTTCCTTATGTAAGCGCTGATGTTCTCAGCTCTTTCAACCAGTATGCCGCCGGCTCCATCTTTCAGTTTATGAATATACTTTCGGGTGATGCTTTTGCTAAGGCTACACTGTTTGCACTTTCAGTGTCTCCTTACATTACCGCTTCGATCGTTATTCAGCTTCTGACCGTTGCTATCCCGGCACTCGAAAGAATGTCCAAGGATGAAGATGGCAAGAAGAAAATTACAATGTTAACGCGTATCGTTACTGTTGTGCTCGCACTTGTAACCGCTTACGGTTACGCAATGGTGCTCAATTCGTATGGTATGCTCTCCTTTACAGATGATGATAGCGCTAAAGTGTTTAAGTATGCGGTGATAATTGCATGCTTCTGCGCAGGTGCGGCTCTAATCATGTGGTTGGCAGAGAAGATCAACGAGCATGGTATCGGTAACGGTATCTCCATCATCCTTTTCGCAAACATCGTCGCAAGCCTGCCGTCGATCGCATCGTCGCTGTTTGGAATGATGTTTGACGGAAGCAAGTTTAAATGGACCGGACTTATCACAGTTATTGTCACACTGGTCGTTGTACTGGCTGTTGTCGTACTTGTGGTTTGGTTCACCAATAGTGAAAGAAGAATTCCGATTCAGTATGCAAAGAGAGTTGTAGGGCGTAAGATGTATGGCGGTCAGTCATCAAATCTTCCTCTCAAGCTCAATATGACAGGCGTTATGCCCATCATCTTTGCAAACTCCATTGTTGCGATCCCCGCGACCATAGCAGCGTTCTTCCCGAACACAAAGTGGCTCAGCTGGATCAATGAACACTTCAATTACTATACTTGGCCCTATCTTTTGGTGTTCCTGGTGCTTATCATAGCGTTTGCTTATTTCTACACGCTGATATCCTTCAACCCGGTTGAAGTTGCCAACAACATCAGAGATAACGGCGGTGCTGTTCCGGGTATCCGCCCCGGCAAACCCACATCTCAGTATATTCAGAAGATACTCAACCGTATCACTCTGATCGGAGCTGTGTTCCTTTGCTTCGTTTCCGGATTCCCGATGGTCATCACCATAATCGACTACGCGATCCATGACGGCGTACTGACTCTCGGTGCTTTGGCATTCGGCGGTTCTTCGCTGCTGATCGTTGTAGGTGTTGCGCTTGAGACCATGCATGAGCTCGAGGCTCAGCTGACCATGCGCAATTACAAAGGTTTCCTTGATTGATAAATAATATTTCGGAGGAATAGTATGAATTTGATTTTAATGGGTGCTCCCGGCGCCGGAAAGGGCACACAAGCCGAGATTATTTCAGAGAAATTCCAAATTCCAGCGATTTCTACGGGCGAGATCCTCAGAGCTTCTATCAAAGCGGGAACCGAGCTGGGTAAAACCGCTAAGTCCTATATTGATAAAGGCGATCTTGTTCCCGATGATGTTGTTATCGGTATTATCAAGGAACATCTTTCGTCAGATGCCTGCAAGAATGGGTTCATACTTGATGGATTCCCTCGCTCTGTGGCACAAGCCGAAGCTCTTGAGACGCTTGGCGTCAAGATAGATGCAGTGCTTACCATTGAGGTGGAGGATGAGAGAATTGTCGCGCGTATGGGTGGACGCAGAGTCTGCCCCGCGTGCGGTGCTTCTTACCATGTAAGCTATAACCCGCCTGCAAAGGAAGGCATATGTGATAAATGCTTCGCAGAGCTTATCATCCGCTCGGATGATGCTGCGGAGACTGTAAGAAACAGACTTGTTACCTATCACAATCAGACAGAGCCGCTCAAAGCATTTTATGCGGAGCGCGGACTGCTGATAACGGTAGAAGGGCAGGAGGAACTTGACGATACTACTCGTTTGGTCTCTGAAGCTCTGGCAAAGATCTGAATATGATCCAAATCAAGAATTCAGAACAGCTTGCGTTGATGAAAGAAGCCGGACGTATCACGGGCGAGGCGTTGCTTTATATTCGTGATTATGTTCGGGACGGAGTCAGCACCTATGAGCTCGATAAACTGATTCGTCAGTTTATCGAGAAAAACGGTGCTCGGCCATCGTTCCTCAATTATTCCGGCTTTCCGGCATCCGCCTGCATCAGTATAAATGATGAAGTCATTCACGGTATTCCTTCAAAAAAGAGAATACTGCGTGATGGTGACATCGTAAAAGTGGATGTTGGTGCATGCTATAAGGGCTTTCACGGAGACGCAGCTCGAACGATACCTGTCGGAAAAGTCAGCGAGGAGGCCGCACGGCTCATTGAAGTGACGCGTCAAAGCTTCTTCGAGGGCGCCGCGGCTGCGCGTGCAGGTATGCGTATCGGAGACATTGGAAGCGCCATCCAGAAGCATGCTGAAAGCAACGGATTTTCAGTAGTCAGACCTTATATAGGTCACGGAGTAGGACATGAGTTGCACGAGCAACCCGATGTTCCTAACTACGGCACTCCGGGACATGGAGTGAGACTTTGTAACGGAATGACAATTGCTATCGAGCCGATGATAAACGCCGGCGTCAAAGAGGTCAAAGACCTTCCCGACGGTTGGACTGTCAAAACGGCTGACGGCAAGCTTTCGGCACATTACGAAAATACAGTAGCAATACTGCCGGATGGGCCCAAGATACTCACACTGATTGACAAAAATTGGTGAATAAACATTGTCACATATGAAATACAATAGCAGGGAGGGATCATTTTGCCGAAAGATGATGTAATCGAATTTGAAGGTACGGTGCTTGAGGCTCTGCCCAATGCCAACTTCAAAGTTAAGCTCCCGAACGGTCATATAGTTATGGCTCACATTTCGGGAAAGCTCAGAATGAACTATATTCGCATACTGCCCGGTGATAAGGTAACCGTTGAGGTTTCGGTCTATGACCTCACCAAGGGCAGAATAACATGGCGTGCTAAATAATAAGCACCATAGGTTATTTCAACAAATATGAAAGGAATGGTATAATACAATGAAGGTAAAGCCATCCGTAAAGAAGATCTGCGAGAAGTGCAAGATTATCAAAAGAAAAGGCCGCGTAATGGTCATCTGCGAAAATCCCAAGCACAAGCAGAGACAGGGTTAACCCCTAAATCTACCGAATTTGAGAGGTGAAAAAACAGAATGGCTCGTATAGCAGGCGTTGATATTCCTAATCAGAAGCGCGTAGAGATCGCCCTTACCTATATTTACGGTATCGGACGTAAGAGCGCAAATGATATCCTCGCAAAGACAGGCATTAATCCTGACACCCGCGCAAAGGATCTTACGGAAGAAGAAGTTGCAAAGCTTCGTGATGAGATAGAATCTCACTACCATGTTGAAGGCGACCTTCGCCGCGACGTGGCACTTAACATCAAGCGTTTGGTCGAAATTAACTGCTACCGCGGTATCAGACACAGAAAAGGTCTGCCGGTAAGAGGTCAGAGAACAAAGACCAATGCGAGAACCAGAAAAGGTCCCGCTAAGACAATCGCGAACAAGAAGAAATAAAGGAGTAGCGTAAAGATGGCTAACGTTGGAAAGAAGGTCGTTAAAAGACGCCGCGAGAAAAAGAACATACCCGAAGGGCAAGTTCATATTCGCGCAACCTTCAATAACACAATCGTCACCATAACCGACAAAGAGGGAAATGCAATTTCCTGGGCATCGGCTGGTGAGCTTGGCTTCAAGGGCTCCAGAAAGTCCACCCCGTTTGCTGCGCAGATGGCTTCTGAGACAGCTGCTAAAGCTGCTACAGAGCATGGACTTAAGTCTGTTGAGGTTTATGTAAGAGGTCCCGGATCGGGACGTGAATCCGCAATCCGTGCACTTGAGACTGTGGGTCTCCAGATCACAATGATCAAGGATGTTACTCCCATTCCCCACAACGGTTGCAGACCGCCTAAGCGCAGACGCGTTTAATCAATTATTGGAGGTATAAGAAAAATGGCAAGATATACCGGACCGGTATGCAAGATTTGCCGCAGAGAAGGCACAAAGCTCTTTCTGAAGGGTGATCGTTGCATGACCAAGTGTGCTCTGGATACTAAGAGAGGCAGCAAGGCTCCCGGACAGCACGGTGCTGCTGTTAAGAAGCAGAGAGAGTACGGTATGCAGCTCCGCGAGAAGCAGAAGACCAGAAGATATTATGGTGTTCTCGAGAAGCAGTTTGTAAACTACTTCAATGAGGCTGACCGCAAAGAGGGTATGACCGGCGAAAATCTGCTCATCCTTCTCGAGCGCAGACTGGATAATGTTATCTATAGAGTTGGACTCGCAAGCAGCCGTAAGGAAGCTCGTCAGCTCGTTATCCACAATCATTTCCTTGTCAATGGTAAGAAGGCAAACATTCCTTCTATCATTTTGAAGGCAGGAGATGTTATCTCTGTAAGCGAGAGCTTTAAGACATCCAAGAAGTATCTCGGAACCAAGAAAACTGTTGATGATAAAGAGATCGTTAATCCCGGCCTTGTAGACAGCTTCGGTGGCAAGACTCTTCCGAAGTGGCTCGTGGTCGATAAGGAGAAGGCAACAGCAAAGCTGGTGGCTCTTCCCGCAAGAGATGATATCGATATCGACATCAACGAACAGCTTATCGTCGAGTTGTATTCCAAGTAATATCCGTTCGTAAATTAATGCCGCTGTGCTCCGAATGGATAGAGCGGCATAGTACGATCGGATCAGGCACCCATAATATTTTATTAGGAGGATTTATTTGGAATGATAGAGATAGAAAAGCCCAATATCACGACAGTCAACCTCAGCGAAGACGGTCGAAGCGGCAAGTTTATCGTAGAGCCGCTGGAACGTGGCTACGGTATTACACTTGGTAATTCACTGCGCAGAATACTGCTTAGCTCGCTTCCCGGTGTCGCTGTGACAAGCGTGAAGATCGATGGCGTTCTCCATGAGTTTTCCACGGTCCCCGGTGTCAAAGAAGATGTTACGGAAATCATTCTTAATATCAAAGGTATTACAGCTAAACTGCATACAAATTCGCCCAAGACCGTCATTCTCGACGTAACCGGCGAACGTGATATCACGGCAGGTGATATCAAGCAGGATGCGGACATAGAGATACTCAACCCTGATCATCACATTGCTACGATCGGCGAAAATGAGCGTCTTTATATGGAGTTGACCTTTGATCACGGACGCGGATATGTGTCTCAGGAGCGCAATAAGCAGATCCACAGCACACAGCTTGGACCTAATGTTAGCGCACCTATCGGCACTATTTATACCGACTCTATCTATACACCGGTTTATAATGTAAGCTACACGGTTGAAAATACTCGTGTCGGAAACATTACTGATCTCGATAAACTCACGTTGGAAGTTCTCACCAACGGAACGATAACAGCAAAAGAAGCGATTTCGCTTGGAGCCAAGATTCTCAACGAGCATCTCAACTTGTTTGTGGATTTGTCTGATGAAGCAAAGAAGGCAGAGATAATGGTTGAAAGAGAAGAAACCATCAAGGAGAAAGTCCTTGAGATGACCATTGAGGAGCTTGACATGTCGGTACGTAGCTTCAACTGCTTGAAGCGCGCCGGCATAGATACGGTCGAAGACTTGACCAACCGCACCGAGGAGGACATGATCAAGGTCCGTAATCTCGGTAAGAAATCGCTTGAAGAAGTTATTCAGAAACTGCATTCTCTTGGCCTCGACCTCAAAAAGGAAGAGGAATAATAGAGAAAGCTACTATTGCTTAGAATAAGTACAGCAAGAAGGAGGGAATAAAAATGCCCGGAACCAGAAAACTCGGCAGAACAACGTCTCAGAGACAGGCGATGCTCCGCGGGCTCGTTACTTATCTGCTTGAAAACGGACAGGTTGAGACCACCGTTACAAGAGCTAAGGAAGTTCGTTCTGTTGCCGAAAAGATGATAACTCTCGGAAAGAAGAATACATTGGCTAATCATCGTGCTGCTTTGGCTTACATTACCAAAGAAGAAATCGTTACCAAACTCTTCTCCGAGATTTCGCCTAAATATGCCGATAGAAACGGCGGATATACTCAGATCTTCAAGATCGGTCCCCGCAAGGGTGACGGAGCCGAAATGGCTATTATCCGTCTCATCGACGAAAACTAAATTTATAATGGACTGCCGCCTTGTGCGGCAGTCTGTTTTCAATTTATATATCGAATGCATTTTGTGGTAAAAAATGGGTTGACAAGCTACAAAATAAAGTGTATAATAATAGCGACGGCATTTTACTGTCGCTATTATATTTAACAGAGGTTTTTATGCCGATATATTTGAACGAATCGCTTCGAAAAGAAAATATAAGTGCTGTATTTTGTGCTGTGGCTGATCATGGGTGTGATACACGTTCCGATATTTCCGCCCATACGGGGATAAGCGTCGTAACGGTCGGAAAAGCAGCTGAAGGGTTTCTGGATAGCGGAATATTTATTCAGAAAGAAAGCCAGAAAAAGACGGTTGGACGGCATGCAAGTCGTATATTGCTCGATCGTAGCAAGCATTTGGTCATAATAGATATTACATCAAACAATTTTGAGGTTAGTTACTTTAATTTAGCATTAGAACGTGTTTATAATTACGTTCACGAATATATTGATGATTTTTGTTATACTGATAATTTGTGTGCTTTTTTGCATAGAGTAAAGGCACACATGCTGGAATGCAAGGATAATCGTTATCTTGCCACTTGTATGATAGTTCCGGGAAACTATGATAAAGAAAGCGACAAGGTTGTAAATTGCGATAGCCCAGAGTTGAGTAAAATACGTTTGCAGGATCATATCAGAACGAAAGTGGGGATGTCAGTTAACCGAATAATCGATAGAACAGTTGCGGCAGTACGACATTGTCAAAAACTTTGTATAGCCGGAGACAATGTGTTGTATTTGCGATTGGACAGTAATGAAACATTGCAATCACGAATTATAGTTGACGGCAAAGTGTTAAAAAATCTTTCGGGTTGCGGAAGGACTGTAAGTGGCGACGATGTCAGGTTATTTGTGGCTGACTTTATTGCGGATATATGTGCGGTGGCCAATATCGCACAAGTGTACATAGAAGGGAATAACAGGTTGTATGACGAGGATGCGAACCAAATTAAAACGCTGTTGTCGGACGGCAGATTGTTGCGCGATGACCGTGTTCCGGTCGTCTTAGTCAATAGCGGAATTCCATTTTCGCATCTTGGCAGTGCGTCATACCTGAGAAGTATTTGGCTTGATAATTTTATGAGATGAGACAGCGCGCATTTTTAATCAAACCTATTGAAATATTTAAATGTTTGTGATAAAATATATAGGCACGCCCAATGAATTTGAGTGGAGGAATATGATGAGAGCGCCGTTTCAGATACTTGCTATCCCATACAGGATAATTGACGGAATATTTATGTACTGCGTTTTCCATAGATCCGACCATGATCAATGGCAATGGATCTCAGGCGGCGGCGAGGATGATGAAACGCCGATTGAAGCGGCTAAAAGAGAGATCTTTGAAGAGGGCGGCGTCGCGGTAAAGGACATTGTTGAGCTTACATCTAAGTGCCATATACCGACATACATATTTCCCAAGCGCTATTTGTATAACTGGCCGGAGAATATGTATGGTTATTCCCGAGCACTCTTTCGGATTTGAGTGCAAAGAGGAAATTGTGCTGTCCTATGAGCATACCGAATGCGTTTGGTTGACTTATGAAGATGCATTGAAAAAACTCAAATGGGATTCCAACCGTACGGCTCTTTATGAGCTTAATTGCCGCTTGACGGCAGAAAATAAATAATACCCAAATATCGGCCCCCATAGTTAAATGGACATAATAAGCCCCTCCTAAGAATATGTTATAACGACCGCCTTTCGGGCAAAGGCGATTGACATTGAGTAAGTTTAAGACTAAAATTGAATAGATTTTAAAGATGTTTCCGTAGCTCAGCTGGATAGAGCGACCGCCTCCTAAGCGGTAGG
>JAFTRE010000025.1 GCA_017462385.1 Clostridia bacterium
CAACTGCACCGATAACCACTTCATCCTCAGCAGCGACGCCGAGAGGAGCGATAGCCATGCAGCTCATGACCATTGTCAGAGTCAGCAGAATAAGTAATGCTTTCTTCATGATGTTCTCCTTTTCATTATGTTTTATTTTTAACAATAAAAACATTCTAAACCAACAATGCTGTCAGCGCTGATATTATACCGCCAACATTTTAATTTGTCAATAGATTTTTTCGTTTTTTCGCCAACATTTTCAACTCCAATTTTTGGGTTGACGCCAAAATACACAACAATTTGTCAACAAAAAAACTTACGCTTTATCATATTATAACCGCTAAACCCCACAGATGTCAACATTTTTTCAATAAAATTTGCTCAACACAAGTATTTTGGGACAATTATTTACGATATAGCAGAAATTTGTTCACATTTGAGACACAACTATATCGCATTTCAAAGCATTATTATTATATCATACGCTCCTAACGCATGTCAATAGCTTTTAGAAAAAATATGTCTAAATTATTAACAAACTGTTAACAAGCATGAATTGGCGGGTTTGACGCCTTGCGGCCATGCATGTCAAACGTACTATTATAATAATGATAGATATTTTCATTTTCGGGGCAAATACAATCAATTCGGCAACTCGGAAGTCACTTGCAATAATTTTATAACAATTTTTTATAAACTTATTGCAAAAGGATGGCAGGTGTGATAAAATATAGGATGGTGCGTAGGGATCATACACGGCGCGCCTTTGATATGTCAAAATTTTATGCCGCCCTGCGGCGCAAAGGAGTATAAAATGGCAAAAACAAACATTGTCGATTGGAAAACGATCACAAATTTCGTTATCGACTCTTTCGTCGGTTACGGAATCCCGCGCGAGGATGCCGAGATCTGCGCAGATGTTCTGCTCGAGAGCGACAAGCGCGGCATCGAATCTCACGGTTGCAACCGCTTCAAGCCCATCTACCTTGACAGAATCAAGGCGGGCATCCAGAACCCCGTAACCAATTTCGAGATCGTCAAGGAAACCGAAACCACCGCTGTTGTGGACGGTCATGACGGTATGGGGCAGGTCATCGGCTACAAATCCATGAAGATGGCTATCGAAAAGGCTAAAAAGTACGGTATGGGTATGGTCGTTGTTCGCAACTCCTGCCACTACGGTATTGCAGGTTATTATACATCTATGGCAACAAAGGCAGGCTGCATCGGTTTGACCGGTACAAACGCTCGCCCCACAGTTGCGCCCACTTTCGGTGTTGAGGGTATGTTCGGCACCAACCCTCTGACTTTGGGCGTTCCCACTGACGAGGCTTTCGACTTCAACTTTGACGCCGCCACCTCCACCTACCAGAACGGTAAGCTTGAGTATTACGCGCGCATCGGCAAGGACGCTCCCGCAGGCGCACTGGTCAATCTTGAAGGTAATGCATACGTAGGCTCCTCCGCTGACGCTCTCAAGGCTATGGCACGCGGCGAGGCTGCTCTCTGCACTCTCGGCGGCCCCGGTGAGGAGCAGGCCGGCTACAAGGGCTACGGCTTTGCTATGTTCGTTGAGCTGCTTTCCGCAGTTCTTCAGGACGGCAACTACGGCAAGGCGCTGACCGGCAAGGGCGAGAACGGCGAAAAGGTTCCTTTCCACCTTGGTCACTTCTTTATCGCTATCGACACCGACCACTTCATGGGCGAGGCTGTTTGCCGCAAGAAGGCAGGCGACATCATCCGCGAGGTTCGCGCTGCCAAGAAAGCTCCCGGTGCTGAGCGCATCTACTCCGCAGGCGAGAAAGAGTACGAGATACGTCTGGCTCGCGAGTCGGGTGTTCCGATCAACGAGTCTGTTCAGGCTGAGATGACCGCAGTCCGCGACGAGCTGGGTCTGACTCAGTATGTATTCCCTTGGGAAAAATAATCACATCCGCTAACATATGACAACCCCCGACGGCATTGCCGTCGGGGGTTATTTTTAAATAACATAATGTTTTTCGTCACGCATTTGTCTTTTTCGCGCAATCGAACAGTCAAAATACACAAAATAATGCACCGTATACTATGTAAAATAGTCGCTGTTTATGGCAAAACAGCTATATTATTGTGCGATATTACAAAACGTAAAAAGACCGATTGATAGGATAAGTTTATATTTGATATAATTTTCGCATCATACGGGAACATACCCGAAAAAAAAATGAAGAAAGGAATTTCAGTTATGAAAAAACTACCGCTCGCAACCTCAATCCTGTCAGTAGCTTTGGCGCTCCTGCTACTGGTCCTGCCCCTTTCTCTCACAATCCCCAGCCGCGAGGCCTCCGACGAGGGGATAATTGAGGAATCCTTTGCCTCTGACGCTGAGATTGCAGACAGTCCCAACGATCTGCTCGTCTTTGACGATCTGCCAACCCACAATGTCGAGCTTGCCGACACGCCCGCCGGGGCGCTCACTTACGAAAAGCTTGCGTATTCAACATCCGGATATAAAACATACCAGCTTTCCGATGCCACACTGCGCTGGACTGTGGCAACACAAACAGTCAACTCGCTCAAATGCAGCTCCATGCAAGGTATGAACGTCGGAACGACTTATATTTACACAGCAAAGCGTTCCGCAGGCGATGAATACGCTTCCATTATGAGAACAAATGCCAACACGGGCGCGCAAAGCGTTATGAATTTTTACGCAAGTCCCACTGCAACCTCCACTTCTTACTGCAATGTACTCGGTCACGCCAACGAGCTGGTGGTCTGCGGCGTTCCGATGGACGACGGCACTACCAAGCAGCATATGTTTGTGGCAACGGCACAAACAGGCACCGCCATCGCACGCATGAAGATAGACGGCACGTCCCTTTATTTCACAGGCTATTTTGACCTCAAAAACACAAGCGGAACCTCCATTAGCGCAAGTGCTATACGCCACATCAAGAGCTCGGGTGGCTATGCTTATTTCATGATAAAGCGCGGTCTTGACTTCTATTACTGCAAGATACTGCTCACCGCGCTCGGCGGCACTGCGTCAAGTCCCACTGCCGTCACCTGCTATAAGCTGTTTACCATCGACACGCGCAACGCCATTTTTGCCAAGAGCAATTCCTCCTACGGTACGCTCGATAACATGGAAAACTGGACAAATCAAGGCTTTGGCTACAACAAGACCGAACAGGTCATTTACGTCCCCATCTGGGATCAGTACGGCGACCAATCGAGAAATGCCATCCTTACTTATTATATAGCCGACTATGTCACATCCTCGGCATTGTCAGCAACAAAAAATTTCTCCACTGTCGTGTTCCCCTGCACGCTTTCGTTCTGCATCACCGACACATCTCAGGCTTTGTTTGAGATAGAGTCCTGCAACTTCCGTACCGAGCAAGGAACGACAGGCGACCTTAAGCTTTACTTTAATGTAAACGCC
Source organism: Clostridia bacterium (assembly GCA_017462385.1). Classification (GTDB taxonomy): domain Bacteria; phylum Bacillota; class Clostridia; order Oscillospirales; family CAG-272; genus UMGS1002. The sequence goes on from JAFTRE010000025.1 coordinate 3,410, forward strand.
ACCTCCGGTTCAAAAGAAGGCATCTATTCACTCAGCTATACCACCGGAAGCGCTACATTTACCCCTATTGCAAATGATGAATCCATCGTCTACACCGTTAAATACAACGCCAACGGCGGCACCGACTCCGGCACCGGCAATCTTAAAATGAATGCAACCCGCCATGTCAGAGGCATCGCCACCCGCTTGCGCGTCAATCAGTTTACACGAGACGGTTATACATTCGCCGGTTGGTACTTAACTCGCAAATCCGACGGCAAGTGGCTGTACTTCGACACCGACGGCACCGCAAGATGGTACACCAAGGGCTCTCAGCCCACAGGCTCGCGTCTGGCGCTTTATGAGGACACCCGCAAGGTCTCCTCGCTGACCACCGTGAGCGGCGACACCGTCACCTGCTACGCTCAGTGGACTCCCAACTCCACAGGAACCAAGACCTTCTACATACAGTACGATGCAAACGGCGGCACGGGAACCATGGAAGACTCCGCTATAGTGTACGGAACAAGCACTGCCATACGCACCAACACCTTCACACGTGAGGGTTATGTGTTCAGCGGTTGGATCGCACACCGCCGCTCGGATAATGCATGGGTTTACAAATCCAATTCGGAGCTGTCGGATAAGTGGTTAGCTATCGGTGAGGACACCACGGGTTACTTCCTCAAAGCATATAAGAACGGCACGAAGATAGCCAAGACCACCTCAACAGACTGCGATATCGTCACCTTCTATGCGGCATGGACCCGCATTGCAAGCGCATCTGTGCCCACGACCGTCACGGTAGGAACCGACGCCACCTTTGGCGGAACGGTAGAATCGGATGCAGGGCTCTACAAGGTCACCGTATCCATAAAGGATGCGAGCGGCACGACGGTCGCTACCAAAACAGTCAATCCGTATGCCACGACATACAATCTGTCCGGAATGAATTCGTCCATTGACACATCTTCTCTCGCCGCCGGAACATACAGCTTTGTAGTTCAGGCGATGACGCTGGATGGAAGCTCCGGAACAACCGTCACACTTCTTAATCAAAGCTTTACGGTTCAATAATCCCAGCTGAAAATTTTATATTAAGCCCTTACGATGCCAAACAAAAAACTCAGAAAGGAATTTCATTTATGAAAAAACTACCGCTCGCGATATCCGGCCTGTCAGTAGCTTTGGCGCTCCTGCTTCTGGTCCTGCCCCTTTCTCTGTTCTTACCCGCGCATCAACCTATCGATGACGCAACAAATGAGAACACGCCCGTTGAGGCAGCCGAGATCGCAGACAGCCCCGACGATCTGCTCACATTTGAGGGTCTGCAAACATACAATGTGGATCTTTCCGATAGCAATTCAGGCAATATTGCTTATGAAAAGCTCGCTTATTCAACGTCGGGCTACAAAACATATCAAAACTCCGATGTAACACTGCACTGGACTATTCCGACGCAAACAGTAAATTCTGTTCGGTGTACCGGTATGCAGGGCATGAACGTAGGCACCAACTATATTTATACTGTAAAAGTATCTCCGGACGATGCATATGCTTCTATCATGAGAACCAATACCAATACCGGCGCACAGGCTACCATGAAATACTATGCAAGCACATCCGCAACATCGACCTCGTACTGCACCTCGCTCGGCCATGCAAATGAGCTTGTAGTATGTGGGTTTACCGAAAACGGCACGACATCTCATTATATGTATGTAGCGACATTGGAAACCGGCACCGCTCTCACCAGAATGAAGATAGACGGAACCTCGCTTTATCTTACCGGCTATTTTGATCTCAAGAACACAAGCGGAACCTCTGTTAACGCAAGTGCCATCCGTCATATAAAAAACGCGGACGGATACGCTTACTTCTTTATAAAGAGAGGGCTTGATTTCTATTATTGCAAAATAGCTCAATCGGCAACAGGCGGCACCGCATCTAATCCCACACCAATAACCTGCTACAAATTGTTCACCATCGACACGCGCAACGCCATATTTGCCAAGAGTAATTCCTCCTACGGAACACTTGACAACATGGAAAACTGGACCAATCAGGGCTTTGCTTACAACAAGACCGAAAATGTGCTTTATATCCCCATTTGGGACCAGTACGGTGACCCCTCCAGAAATGCTATTCTGACCTACTATGTGGCGGATTTTGTCACTACCGCCGCGCTGTCTCAAACCAAAAACACCTCGACTGTTGTATTCCCCTGCACGCTTTCTTTCTGCCTCACCGACACAAGCGAGGAGAAATTCGAGCTTGAGTCCTGCGGCTTCCGCACCTCACAGGGCACAGCAGGCGACCTCAAGCTTTATTTCAACACCAACGCCACCTCTGCCACCAAAGAAGGTATATTCTCCGTCAATTACACCTCGGGCAGCGGCACCTTCACTCCGATAGCAGACGAAAATTCCATAGTCTACACGGTAAAATATGATGCTAACGGAGGTACGGATGCCGGAACGGGTAATCTTAAAATGAAGGCAACCCGACATATCAGAGGTATTTCTACTCGGCTGCGTGTAAATCAGTTCGCACGAGACGGTTATACATTCGCCGGTTGGTACTTGACTCGCAAATCCGACGGAAAGTGGCTTTACTTTGACGCGGACGGAACCGCAAGATGGTACACAAAGGGCTCTCAGCCTACCGATTCCCGTCTTGCACTTTACGAAAACAAGCGCAAGGTATCCTCGCTCACAAGTGTAGACGGCGACACTATAACCTGCTACGCTCAGTGGACTCCCAACTCCACCGGCACCAGCACTTTCTATGTTCAATATGATGCTAACGGTGGAACGGGAACCATGGCAGACACAGCTGTAGTATACGGAACAAGCACGGCAACAGCCGCAAACGCATTTGTCCGTGACGGCTATGTATTCAGCGGTTGGATGGCACATCGCCGCTCCGACAACGCGTGGATATACAAAAACACCACTACACTTGCAGACAAATGGATAGCGGTTGGCGAAGACATCTCGGGGCATATACTTAAAGCATACCGAGATGAGTGTAAAATCGCCAAAACATCTTCAACAGATTGCGATATCATCACTTTCTACGCTATATGGACCCGCGTGAAAAATGCATCGGTACCCTCCACTGTGGCAGTCGGAAGTGACGCTACTTTCGGAGGCACCGTAGAATGCTCTGCAGATCTTTATGAAGTCATCGTATCCATCAAAAATGCAAGCGGCACAGCAGTCGCCGCAAAGACAGTAAAGCCATATGCCACAACATATAACCTGTCGGGAATAAACTCCTCTATCGACACCTCGTCACTTGCCGCCGGAAGCTATACATTCATTGTTCAGGCGGTAACAATCTCGGGCAGCGGTTCAACAACAACAGTAACGGTTTTGGAACAAAGCTTTACCATACAGTAAAAAACGAAAATGGGGCTGAGTCAATGACTCAGCCCCCCCGTTTTTATCAGATTATCAAATATTTGACCCCTGCGAGCGACATCATGGGATCTCCCGTGAGCGAATTGTTCGCACAAACGCGGTCGGCGTCGGCGCGATAGCGACGGGCAACGCTCCACAGCGTATCACTGCTTTCGGGATAGCAGACAATACAATCGCCGCGACGCGCCTCGGTCATGGGCGAGAACCGCGCATCCGCGGGCATTTTCACCCGCACGGGTCTGCACGCTCTCCATGCGGCCGATATTTCGGAATCAACGGACACCCGCTCTCCGTCCATTCGGGCACGGCAGGAAATAACAGTAAGCTCAGCACTGCCGTCAAGCTCGCCGTCACTCACATCAGAACCGATATCGGCCTCATATCGCCAGGGCTGGGACAGCTCGCGACACCCGTATTCCTCGCCGTCGGCATAAAGACTATTGTATCTGACCTCGCCTGTCATGACGCAGCGTCCGCGCTCGGCAGTCATGCTGTCAACCGAGGCATAGCCGTCGGCATTTATTATGCGTGCACCCGCAGGTATCTGATTTTCAGCCGCGTCAAAAACGCCGCTTTGTGTAAAATTACCGTTTGAGGCACGCAACGGGCGCGTCAAAACTTTATCCGCATACACCACCTCGACAGGTGCGGCGGTGGAATAAATATCGCGAGTGTAAGTAAATGCTTGCTTTTTCTGCGCCTCGGCCGACAGCGACATGGATGCCTCGCAGATAAGTCTGCCCTCGCCAACACTGACATTTACCGTCTGACACTCACCCCACGCGCGGCACTCATCACCAACAGATACTCCCGGTGCGGACATTTCGCGGGCAAACGGAAGCTTGCGCGTGATGCACTCGATCTCCTCACTGCCCTCTCTGCATATCATAATGCCCAGTATCAGCTCGCCGCGGCACATAATGCAGTCGTTTGCCGCAGAAGCCTCGCTGACAAACACTCTTCCGTCGGCACCTATCATGCGTATCTCGCCTTCGCGTTGCTCCACGATCACCTCGTCGCCCATGGGCACCGACTCCTCGGCACAAGCTATAATGTCGGCATATTCCGCTCTGCCGAGCAAACGGCGAAGCGAGGAGACGTCATCAAGGCCTGTGATAGTCTCGGTAACACGGGCGGGTGCGTATGCACATATATGTGCCCCGAGGCGCGTCCGAATACCTATTTTGCGGGGTGCCATGACTCTTCCCGTTACACTTTCGGGATCTACAGATGCCATAACGCGCATTCCCTCCGACATATCGGCATCCGCCACATCATCCATTGTGGTTTCAAAAGAATATGTCGACGGTATCCTTGCCGAATAAAGCTGACCGTCCTCGCCGCAGTAAAGCACATCGTAAGAGATATTGCCCGACAGCTCTATCTGCCCCGCCCCTATGTAGTGAGCGGGCGGGGTAAGGATGGGCGTAAGCTTGAGCAGCTTTCTTAACTCGGGCTGGTAATCGGGGAGTGTGAAATCCTCGGAAAGCTCGCTCCCGATATTTTTATTGCAGACACATATGCTGAATGTTTCGGGTACAAACGCACCCTTGCTGTAATTTTCCATGCCGTTTCCTCCGGTATAATATATTTCGGTAAAATATATGCACGGATAAACGGCCTTATGACTAAATATCACATGGTTATGCCCCTCAACGCTCTGCCCTCGATAAGATCCTCAAAACAGGCGTCATCCGGATAATCCACGCGGAAACCGACAATATGTATTATTCGCCGTGAGGCGTAGTTATAGCTTGACAGCGGGCGGTCGAGCGCATCGTCCGAATGCGCAGACACAAGTATATCACCGCCGCTGAAGCCTGTTATCACCAATGAATGGTAAAAATCGCCTGTATCATCCGCCAGCTGGACCACGTCTCCCTCTCGCGCCGCCATATCTACGACTTGAACGCCAAACGGTCCTATGTGCGTCACAGACGGCGGAAAATCGCCGGAGCCTGTCATGTAGTCGTAAAAATATTCTACACCCGACCAAGCGGGGGCGCGGTCTGCCGAATTCACATAATACCAGCCAAAGGTCGGCGTCATATCCATAACACAGCCGCCCGCCAAAATGCTTTGCGAAACAAAGCTGGTGCAGTCGCCTCCTCTGCCGGTAAAATCAATAAACAACGGGTTGCGCTCCATCGCCCAACGCCGCGCATATTCAACGGCACGGGCACGGTTGTAAGGTTTGATTATAAGCATATATACTCCTTATTTTCATCATTTTTAATATAATATGCTCCGAGCACCGCCATGCGCACAAAATTTCGCTTCGATGCTTGACGGCGAACGCCGGATGTAATATAATAATTATATATTACTGTTTACGGAGCACACATGATAAAAATTTTCCACACCGCAGACCTGCATCTCGACTCGCCATTTGCCTCTCTCCCTCCCTCTCTCAGCGAGGAGCGCCGAGCCGAGCTGCGCAGAACATATATCGACATGATGAAATACGCCGCACGCGAGAACGTTGATCTCGTTCTCATCCCCGGCGACCTTTTTGACAGCGCGTATGTCAATCGCGACACCGCCGCACTGCTATGTGAGGGCTTTAGGCAGGTTGGCTGTCCCGTGGTCATATGCCCCGGCAACCACGACCCTTACACTCCCGACAGCATATATGCCACCGGCACATTTCCCTCAAACGTCTATGTTTTCAGCGATGAAACGCCCTCCTATTTCGACTTTCCCGAGCTCGGAGTGCGCGTCTGGGGAGCGGCTTTTGTACGTAAGCTCATGGAAAACACCCCCATCGTCAAAGTTCCGAAGCTGCCCGAGGATCGCATAAATATCCTTTGTCAGCATGGCGATACACGCAATCTGCTGTCAAAAAAATGCCCCATAAATCCGCGAGACATTGCCTACCGCGGTTTTACATATGCCGCCCTCGGTCACATACATCTGCCGGCTGACCCCGAGGTGATCGACAACACCACCGTCGCATACTCCGGCTGTCCTGTTGGGAGAAGCTTTGACGAGCCGGGATGGTGCGGTGCGCTGTTGGTCACCGTCGACGACGGGCGCCGTGTCAGCTGGGAGCGTGTGCGCTTCTCGGACAAGCGGTACATGGTGGAGCGTCTTGATGTAACGGGCGCCGCTTCATATACCGAGGTCGCCTCCCGCATCTTGGAGCTGATATCCGAGCGCAGCTACGGAAAAGAGACCTCTCTGCGCGTTGTCCTCGAGGGCGAGGTATCTCCGCAGCTGAGACTGCCGCTCACCAATATCGTAAAAATGTGTCAGGATGCTGTAGCATTTCTCGAGTTAAAAGACCGCACGCTGCCCATTTTCGACACCTCCTATCTTGAAAACGACATGACACTGCGTGGTGCCGTTTACCGCGAGCTGGCGCCACGCTTACACGAGGGAAGTCAACACGAGCGTTCCGTCGCGGCAGAGGCGCTTCGCGCCGCGCTTGCCGCCATCGACGATCGCGTTATTTTCGCCGACGCGGTCACCGAGGTCGGCGAGAATGAGGGGGTGACAAAATGAAGCTGATACGTGCCGAAATAATCGAATTTGCCGCCTTCAAGAACCGCACCTTTGAATTCTCCGAGGGCTTGAATATCATTGAAGGATATAACGAATCGGGCAAATCCACCCTGCTTGCCTTCATCCGCTTTATGCTTTACGGCTTTGGCGGTCGGTCAACGCAGAGCGGCGAGCCCGGAGAGCGGGACAAATATCTCAGCTGGTCAGGCAGGCGCGCCGCGGGAACGCTGACAGTACAAGCCCGCGGCAAGGTCTGGCGCATTGAACGCGAGGGCAGTATGTCGCCCTCCTCGCGCGGCGAGAGCTACAGCGAAAAGCCCATACAAATAATTGACGCCGAAACCGGAACGGTAGCACACAAGGGAGTTTGCCCCGGCGAACTGTTCCTCGGAATGAACGCGGCAGTGTTCTCCGCCACATGCTCGGTCGCACAGCTGTCCGCACACAACATAAACTCAGGCGAGTTTGGCAACTGCATCGAAAACATGCTTCAGTCTGCCGACGAAAGCATTAACGTCGCCAAAGTTTGCCGCCGACTTGAGGACGCCCGCAAGGAGCTGATATACAAAAACGGTCGCGGCGGGCGCATATACGAGCTTCAATGCGAGGCCGAAAAGCTCTCCGCCCAGCTCACACGTGCCGAAAGTAACGCCCGCTCCATCATGGAGCTTGAAGCCGAAGCGGCACGCTGCCGCGAGGCTACAGAGCGCGCGGTCGCCAAGCAAAACGAGCTTTCCGAGCTTTGGGAGAAAAGCGAGGCATGGCTTATTCTCGGCCGTTTTGAACGGTCAAGAGAGCTTGACGGCGAAATTGAACAGCTCCAAAAGCAGCTCACCTCGCTCACCCGCGACTCCTTTCCCGATGCTTTCTGCCCCGACGCCGCATATGTCACTCGGTTAAACACGCTTACCAGCGAGTTGAATCAAGCATCTGCCGCCGCAACGCAAGCGGAGCTCAGACAGCGTCAGCACGAATCCATCCCCACTTACGACGTATCAAAAGCCGCCATCGCCGAACGCATGACAGAGGCGGGGCAAAATAAAAAAAGTCTTATGGCTCAATACTTAAAGCTCAAAAAATCCATTACGACGGCGCAAATGCTGGGAATAATGGCACTGCTGTGCGGCTTTGTCGCTCTGGTGGGCGGCGGGCTGGCGACAGCGCTTGTAAGCCTTTTGGGTCTCGGCATTCCGCTTGCCGCCGTCGGCGCGGCGGGAGTTGTCACGGGAGCCGTAATGCTCGGCTCGATACGTAAAAAACGTCAGGCGGTGTTGGATCTGCTCCAAAGCATATCACTTGACTCGGATCCCGGCGAAGCTGAGCTTGCCCGACATATAGACGACTGTCTTGCCGCCGCAGTCGGCAAGCAAAATCACGCATCCGCGCTCGACGCACTGCGCGGGGTAACCGAAAACAGCCGCGTCATGCTCTCGCGCGTCATGCAAGCGGCAACGCAAGCACTCTCAAAGGTGGGCATCGAAAGCGAGCAAGCGCCCGACAAGCTTACCGCGGCACTTGCTGTCGCCAACCTTAAAAGTACGGAATTTATAACAGCGCAAGCCGAGCTTTCCCGCCGACTTGACACGGCGATATCCGAGCGCGACCGACTCCGCGAAAGCCTCGCATCCTATGACGAGGGCTTCATACGCGCCCGCGCCGCTCGCCTTGACAAAGAAAACGCAATCAGCGCCGCCGAGCATAACGAGCTTCGCGAGCGTTACACCGCCGAGGTGCGCGAGTCTTACGACCGCCAGACCGCCGTCGAGCGTCAGATAGCATATTTTGAGGGACAAGAGATCTCGCCATCGCGCGTCAGCTCACAGCTCGAGCTGTGCCAAGCCGAGCAAAAACGACTGACAAAGCGCGCGGAAGCGCTCATACTTGCCCGCGAGGTCATAGAAGAGGCAAGCGGCAAGCTGCGCCGCGGGTTCACCCCCACGCTTCGACGCGAAGCAAGCAAAATACTGTCCCCGCTTACCGCCGAGCGATATTCGGAGCTCGGTATATCGGACGATTTCTCACTGTCACTTGTTGCAGACGGTACTACCCGTTCAGTCTCGTACATGAGCGGCGGCACGCGTGACGCATCCTATCTTGCACTCCGTCTTGCATTGACAAAACTGCTCTGCCGAGAAGAAGTGCCCCCTGTTCTGCTTGATGAGGCACTCACCCAGCTTGACGAGATACGCGCGGCGGGGCTTCTAACCCTGCTCGGTGCATGGTGCGACGAGGGCAATCAGTGCCTGCTGTTCACCTGCCACACACGCGAGGCGCGCTTGGCGAAGAATTTCAAGTACATCAAATTTTAAAAGAAAAGCATCCGCTCAGCGGATGCTTTTCTTTCCAATATGTCTTATTGCGTATATGACCAGCGACGCCGCGACAACGCCGCCAGATGCGCCCAGCATTACCTCAGCAGTCTCGACTCCCTTGACCGCCGCGGCGGAATAGTCCTTCATTATCAGATTGCTCATGGTATAATACAAGCTGCCACCCGGCACCATGGGAATGAGCGACGGCATCAAAAACACCGTTGCGGGTGTGCGACATATGTACGCCAATATTTCGGAATAAACCGTGGCGGCTGCCGCGCACGCCAGCGCTGAAACGAAAACATTGGGCAAAAATTCAAAAACCAACAAATACACCGCCCAGCTCACGCCTCCGCCGATAGTTGCCCACGGAATATATTTCAGATCGACGCGAAACAAAAAGGCAAAGCCCAGCGCCCCCGCACAAGCGGTCAGCACACCTATAACAAAGTCCATCATGCAAATATACCTCCCATGAGCAGCATTGCGCCACCGTAGCCCAGCGCGATGACACAGGCAAGCAATAGCGATTGTATCAACCGTATCGAGCCGGTGACTATATCCCCCCACAGCATATCTCGGATAGAAGTTCCTATGGTGAGTCCCGGTATCATCAGCATGATAGTGCCTATCATAACGATATCCATGTTATGACACAGGCCGAAATGCATACACAGTTCCGCCAGAACGCCGGCAACAAACGAGCTGATAAGCGCCTGCGCCATGCCGTTGATAAAGGAGGGCCGATGTGCATCAAGCATGGTGATTATAACGCCGATGACCGCCGCGACCACTCCGTCAAGCATACTGCCGCCGAAAAACAGCGCAAATCCGCCCGCCGCGAATATCGCGCCTATGTAAACCGCCCAAAGCGGGTAGGGCTCGGAGCGCTTGACCTCACGCAGCTTTTGCTGTGCTTGCTCCACAGTAACGCCGCCCGCGCATATCTCGCGGGATATCTCGTTGTATTTTCTCATTCGATGCAAATTGGTCGAAGGTGTCAGCACGCGGCGGTTTTGACTGGAATAGCCGCCGTCGGGCATACGAACGGAGGCGATTATAAGCGTGGTTATGGTAAACACCTCAACATGCGAGGCGCCGTAAGCATATGCGATGCGGGTGATGGTGTCCTCAATACGCTGTATCTCGGCGCCCGAGCGCAACAATCCCTCTCCGACGTCCATTGCGGTGCGCAAAACGTCATCGGCGGTTACTTGCGCGGTATCGATCTCTGTTGTTTGCATATTGTCTCCTAATGACGAATTATGTAAAATCAATATAGCACATTCTCGCGCATTTGTCAAGAGCACAAAGGGGCTGTCTCAAATGCATAAATGCATTTGGTCGACAAGCCCCCGGTTTTTGCTTGGCGGCTGAACGCCGCCATTTTTGCGTGTTAAAACACGCAAAAACCGCAAATTCCCGGTGTAAAGAAACCTACCGCCGGTTTCTTTACACGAGAGGCTGTCTCAAATTTTAAATTTGAGACAGCCTTTTTGAGCTTATAATTATTTTATTCGCCGTCCACCATGTCGCGCAGGCGGGTAACGGCGGCGTATGCCTTTGTAAGATATTCGGGATACGTCATGTCGTCATAGTAATGGCTGTTTCTGGGCAGTATTTCCAGCATCAACGAGCCCTCATAGCCGCTCTCCTTGATCTGACGGGCAAGCAGCTCCATATCCGTCGAGCCGTCAAACGGGATGAGGTGCTCATCCTTGTTGTACTCGCCGTGGTTGTCGTGCAGGTGGGTGCAGACCAGATACTTGCCGAAAATGGGCATGTACTGACGTCCGGGAGTAAAGCAGCTCTCGTGTCCGCAGTCCCAGCAGAAGCCGACGTTGTCACGACTACCGAATTCCTCCATCGTCCATGCCAGATTAGCCAGCTTGCGCTGATTTTCGAAGGCGATGGTCACATTTTTGGTTGCGGCGTAATCTACCAGTTCGGTAAAACGTGCTCTTCCGATATCGGTAATGGGAGGTGCGTTGTTGCCCGAGGAAAGATGGACAACCAAAATGCGCGCACCTGCAAGCACGCAGCAGTCAACGCTGTTGAGCAGCTCGCGCAACATGATATCGCCGCCCTCGCCAACTCTCCATATGTCATTTATGTGACCGAAAGGAGCGTGCAGAGTTTCCCACTCAAGGCCGTTTTCCTCGGCGGCCTTTGCCATGGCGGGGATGTTTGTTATAGCGGGAACGCCCGTAAAAAAGGCATCGAAGCCCAGCTCTTTTATCTTCTGCAAAAATTCGGGAAATTCAAGTCCCCATTTGGCGGTAAAGTTTACACCTATTTTTCTCATAATGTTCCTCCTGCCGCGGGTATGCCGGCGCTCCCCGCAATTTATTTGCCTTTATTATACAACTAAATCGCCTGCATTGCAAGAACTTATTGTAATTTAATGAAATATTATTTCGCCGATCGGTCTTTTCCGACGAAAAAGGCCGGCGTCATGCGGACGACACCGCAAATAGGCTTCTCCTCGAGGAGAAGCTATCACCGCAAGCAAGCGCAAGCGCGGCGCCGCGGTGACTGATGAGGTGTAGGATGCGGAGCATCCGTTCGGCATACAAATAAACGCCACCTGCGGTGGCTACACCTCATCCTTCCTTCACCCTCAAGGGGAAGGCTATTTATGGTGGCGTCCTACCGTCAAATAATATTTATCGCCTTACGTGAAGATTTCAGAAACCAAAGTCTCGCCATAAAAAATAATCAATATTAATTTAGCTTGACGTTAAATTAAACAGATTTTTAATTTACCATTTACAAATTGAAAATTATATGGTAAAATAAAATCACCACGTGAACTGAATAAATTTTTGCTTAAGGATGCATTTTACTATGGTAAAAATGCATTCTCCTTTACGCATTCTTGAGCAAAGATTTGCGGTTCACGTGGTACTGAACGGAGTTATGCATTTTTCGTGCGTAGCTTCGGCTACGCACTTTTTATTTGCATCACAGAAATACGTATAAATTACACTTATTTTTCTCGTGCAAATTTAACGTATTTAATTTGCAAAAGAAATAATGTAAAATATGGATATAGGGAGTGATGCTAAATGTTTCAAATAAAAAAGCCCGAATATGTAAACAAAACATTCCGAATTCCGCTCGATCTCATAAATAAACTTGAATTTATCGCCCAAGAAAAACAAATTTCTCTTAATAATCTTGTTGTGCAGTGCTGTGATTATGCTCTTGAAAATCTACAATCCGGCATTGCCGATTCGGATGCCGATAACAAATGATAATCACATTCCGCACCCACACGGGCGCGTCCCCCACAATCACACGCAGAGTAAATAAAAAGGATGTTTGACCTTTATGAAGAAAACGCCTATTGAAAAGCCCGCCGACCGCGTCGGCTCCGAGCTTTGTGAAAAGGGATACATAACCGAGCAATCTGTATGGGAATATATCGGTGGAAAATATTCCCCCAGTTATTTTATCCGACACATTTTTTATTATTTGTGGGCACATCCCGAGCTGCTCGACGACCCGGAATACAGGTGCTTATATGAGGAAACCTCGGATTTTCAAATCAGGCACACCCTCAGGCACAAAAAATATACAAAAAGCGAAGAACAAAAGTATCGCGAGGTAAATGAGCTTATGGCAGAGCTCACATACGCAGATATGACGGACAAGTTTGACGAACAAACGGTAAATAAATACCTTATCCACCGCCGCGCCGAAAGAAATGTGGCAAAAAACAAAATTTGATCCCCTTGGCGTACCTGCCGAGCAGGTACGCATCGATATTCGCCTGCGGCGATCGATATGCACTCCGTGCTCGATATGTCCAAACGGACTCGATATGTGCTTCGCACGAGAAGTATCAGGCGAATATCATAAGACACCCCTGTAAAGGGGATTTTTTGTATATTGCCGATCGGGCGCTTTGTCATGATTTTCCTCCGCGCTATTGACAAAGCCGCTTGTTTGTGGTAACATAATATATTATTATGTATGACGCAAAACTATGGGGGTTTATATCATATGAAGCAAAAAATACAGTCAATGCGCGAGGCTATCGAGGCAAAGCTGTCGTCGGTCGCCACCACGGCAGAGCTTCGCGAGATACGCTCCGTCTATCTCAGCCGCACAGGCGAGATACCGGCGCTGATGAAACAGCTCGGCTCGCTTCCCAAGGAGGAGCGCCCCGAGGCAGGTAAGTATATCAACGAATTTAAAAACTGGGCTACCGAACGCATCGAGGAGTGCGAGGCAACGCTGGCGGCAAAGGAGCTGGCAGAGCGCTATGAGCGCGAGGCTGTCGACATCACAATGCCTGCCGAGTCCCGCCCCATGGGCGCACTGCACCCCGTAACACTGGTGCGCGACGAGCTGGTTCGCATTTTCTCGGGCATGGGCTTTGTCGTTTACGACGGCCGCGAGATCGAGGACGATTACCACAACTTCACCGCCCTCAATCAGCCCGAGGATCACCCCGCGCGCGACAAGCAGGACACCTTTTATGTCACCGATGACATTCTGCTCCGCACGCACACCTCTCCCGGCCAGATACACATGTTGGAAACCACAAAGCCGCCTTTCAAGGCAGTTATGCCCGGCCGCGTTTTCCGTTGCGACGACGACGCGACACACGCGCCCATGTTCCACCAGCTTGAGGGACTTGTAATTGACAAGGGGCTGTCGCTTTGCGACCTGCACGGCCTGCTCGATACGCTTGCAAAGGCAATGTTCTCAAGCGATACAAAAACGCGTTTCCGTCCTTCTTACTTCCCCTTCACCGAGCCCAGCGTCGAGGTCGACGTTAGCTGTATGGAGTGCGGAGGTAAGGGCTGCCGTCTGTGCAAGGGTACGGGCTGGATCGAGATTCTGGGCGGCGGCGTTGTAAACCGCCGCGTTATCGAGAACTGCGGACTCGATCCCGATGAATGGACAGGCCTCGCTTTCGGCGTGGGCATGGAGCGTATCGCCATGCTCAAGTACGGACTCAACAACATCCACCTGTTCTACGACGGTGATGTAAGAATTCTTTCTCAATTCCATTGACAGGAGGACTAAGCCATGTATTTACCTTTAAGCTGGCTGCGCGAGCTGGTAGAGCTCGACGGCATTGAACTCAAAACAATAGAGGACGGGCTGTTTTCCTGCGGGCTCGAGGTCGAGGAAAAGGCGCCTGTCGCGCCCGACATTTCGGGCGTTTACGTCGGTCGCGTCAAGAGCATCGAGCGCCATCCCGACTCCGACCATATGTTTGTCTGCATCGTCGATTGCGGCGAACGCGGCAGCGATATTCAGATAGTTACCGGCGCTCAGAACGTGCACGCGGGCGACATTGTCCCCGCCGCGCTTGACGGCGCGCATGTTTACGGTCGCCGCAAGGGCGACGACAGCCGCGCTCCCGAGGTTGCGACCATAAAGAACGGCAAGCTTCGCGGCATCGCCTCCAACGGTATGCTGTGCTCGGGCGAAGAACTGGGCATTGACGACAACTGGTACGAGGGCGCGTCGGTCAACGGCATCATGATGCTGCCCAAGGACGCACCGCTCGGCGCTGACGTCAAAACAGTACTCGGTCTTGACGACGAGGTATGGGACATTTCGGTCACCGCAAACCTGCCGCACTGTCAGCACGTTTACGGCGTTGCACGCGAGCTGGCGGCACTGCTTGACCGTCCCCTGCACACCCCCGACCTTTCTTATACCCCCGTCAGCGGCCGCGACGCGGGCATTTCCATCCGCGTTGACGCTCCCGACCTTTGCCCGCGCTATATAGGTCACTATGTTTACGATGTGGAGATCAAAAAGTCTCCCGAGCTTATCCGCCGCCGTCTGCACATGTGCGGCATAAACGCCATCAACACCATAGTTGATATTACAAACTACGTTCTGGTCGAGATGGGTCAGCCCATGCACGCCTTTGACTTGAACAACGTCACAGATCACAGCATTATCGTGCGTCGTGCCGAGCAGGACGAAAAAATCGTCACGCTGGACGAGCGCGAATTTACGCTGTCGCCTGAAAACCTGGTGATTTGCGATGCGGCTCGTCCCGTAGCACTCGCAGGTATCATGGGCGGTCTGAACAGCGAGATCACCGACAACACCACCGAAGTGTTGTTCGAAGCAGCTAAATTCGTCCGCGGCAATATTCGCCGCACCTCCCGTTCGCTGGGTCAGTCCTCCGACTCCTCGCACCGCTTTGAAAAGGGCGTCGACGCTTACACCACCGGCATCGCAATGCAGCGCGCTCTGCACCTCATCGAAGAATTCGGCTGCGGCAAGGTTGGCGAGGCTCACATCGATGTTTACGCCGAGGCAGACCGCAAGCAGCCCTGCATAGCGACTACTTTCCGCGCCATCAATGACGTGCTTGGCATCGAGGTTCCCACCGAGACCATCACAGCCATTCTCTCCCGCATGAATTACACGCTCAACATCGACGGCGACAGCATCACCGCCACTCCCCCCGCATACCGCGAGGACATTGAGGGCAGTGCCGCCGACCTCGCCGAGGATGTTATCAAAATGTACGGCTACGACCACATTTTTCCTCGCTTCATGGTCAACGCTTCCATCACAGCAGGTGGTCACAACCGTGTGCAGATGAACACGGCAGCATTCAAAAATTGCCTTTGCGCACAGGGTTTCTTTGAGACTATCAATTATTCCTTCTATTCCACAGTCGAGCTTGATCTGCTCCGCCTTGCCGAGGACGCTCCCGAGCGCGACGCTGTACGCATACTCAATCCGCTCAGCGAAAAATACGCTATCATGCGCACCACACTCGTTCCCTCTTTGCTGAACGTGCTTTCCACAAACTCCAAGCGCGGCAACGAAAATGTCCGTGTTTACGAGATAGCAAACATTTTCATGCCGCAGGGAAACAGTCTTCCCATCGAGAAAAAACGCTTCTGCTTTGCTCTTTACGGCAAAGGCGAGAGCTTCTTCACCGCCAAGGGTGTGCTTGAAGAGCTGGCATCCAAATTCGGTCTCTCTCTGAGCTATGAGCGCACCACCCGTCCTTTCCTGCACCCCGGCGCTACGGCCGCCGTCAAGTGCGGCAAGACCGAGGTCGGCTTCTTCGGTCAGCTCTCGTATGAGATCGCGGGCGACCTCGATATCGCACAGAGCGTATTCGTCGGCGAGCTTGATTTTGACGCATTGCTTGATTTGTTCTCGACCAAGCTGACATACGCGCCCGTTTCTCCCTACCGCGACATTCATCGCGACCTTGCCGTCGTTGCTCCCGAGAGCATGACCTGCGGCGAGATCGAGGCGGTCGTAAGATCGGCCTGCAAGTCGGTCAGCGAGGTCAGACTGTTCGATATCTATCGGGGTGGTCAGGTGCCCGAGGGACACAAGAGCATGGCGTTTGCCCTTACTTTCACGCCCGAGGACAAAGAGCTGATGCCCGAAGATGCGGACAAGTTCATGGCAAAAATACTCAAATCTCTTGAATACAGATTGGGACTTAAAATAAGAAGTTAAATTTTCAAGCAAGGATTTTCACAATAGTGAGAATCCTTGCTTTTTGTCTTTTTTAACCATAATTTGCGCATATATGTGTATAATTTGCCGAAAATAGATTTTATCCCAAAAAATTACTTGACAATTACTGGTGATTATGATAACATATAATCAACATCATGACTTAAACATGGTGAAATTAAAAAAAGGAGTTTTGTTATGAAAAAAACAACAAGAACACTCGCCGCTCTCTTGTCGCTGGTATTGGCCATAAGTTGCTTTACTTTCGGCAGTTATGCGGTAGAAACCACCACGACAGTTTTAGACAACGACTCCTATGATACTTTTTGTTTGGCTGACGTCATCAGTTCAGTATCTCACAAATATATTTTGAGCGAAGATGGAGTCAAAACCTATGTACTCACTGTTGAAATTGACAATGAAAAATACGGTTTTGATGTTTTGGACACACTCAACCAACTCCACACTGTTTACGAAAGCAATCAGCAACCAAACGATCAGCTAAAAGAGCTGGCACAAACAGTACACCAAATCAATGCCACCGAAGAATTAACGCCGTGCATAACTCCCACCGCTTATGTCTCCGATACATTTTATTACAGCATGGAGGATACTTATGGAAGAGTTTTTTTCGACGCAGATGTAACTGTAGGCGCTACATGGTCTAGAACCGGGGATGTTGATTCATTTATAGACAATATTGATGTTTCCTTAAATGGGCTTTGGGACGATAAAACCACATATGATATAAAAAGAAGCGGAAGTACGGCAGTAATCAAATTTTACAATCCTTTAATTGCTGGTAGCTCGCCATTTTTCCAATCCACTTTCAGCATTTCAAACACCGGCATACTCACGGATGCTCCTGATTGTTTAATTGATTAAGTAAAATTATTATATCCCGCCCTTAGCTGATGTCCGCAAACGCAGGTTTCAAAAAATAGTGGTAAAGACAATCGATACAGTATATCGCAAATAATAATTTGAATGGAGATACTGTAATGAAAACATTGTATGAAACACTTGGCGGAACCTATCGTGAAGAAAATGGGCATCTCGTTCCCGAACTTGAACTGCCCGAACAAACCAATTATCATATTGGTAAGTACGGGCAGTTTTATCTTGATTATATCAAAAATCACCGCCGCGGAAGGTACACCACGCTTTTGACAGAAGGCAAGCTGAACGCTCAGTTGCACGAAATCGACCTTGAAGCAAACGAAATGCTTGAAACTATCATACCTCGCCTCGCTGCCGAACGAGGTATTGACGAAAATTTGAAAGCTCGTGATATGCTCCTTTGGGTAGCCGAGATGAACAATATCAAGGCAAACGCGGAAGAAATTGTTCTCAAGGAGGTCATCTGCAAATGAGATCTATCCTTGAAGAATTATTCTATGGAAATATTTGTCCCAATACCGATTGCAGAAGTCACGATAAAGAAACAAAGCAACTGATGGGTTACATAGCCGATCATCACGACAATTTGCTCTCCACGTTGAACGAGCAGCAGAAAGAACTCTTTGAAAAATTTGACGATTGCTATAATGAGCTTACCGACATCAATGAACGAGAAATATTTTCATATGCTTTCAAATTTGGAATGCGAATAGCTATTGAAGTATTACATAACGAATAATTCCACGCCGCCTGCGGAGATAATCTGCGGGCGGTTCATTAATTTTATACCTCCTGCATATATCCCCCATATTTTTTGTCAGTTCAAACATTTTTCTCAAAAATATGATATAATTATAAAAAAGTTTTGTTGCAAGAGTGGTGCAAGTGCCATTTTTCCTGTTTGTTAGAGTGAAAGGCCTTCAAACCACTTGAAAGGAGTGTGAAGCAATGGAAGATAAGCAGATCGTCGAATTATATTGGGCGCGCTCCGAAACTGCTATATCAGAAACCGAAAAGAAATACGGGAGGTATTGTCATTATATTGCGTATCAAATTCTTTACAACGACGAGGACGCAAAGGAAGTTGTAAATGATACATATTTGAAAACGTGGAACACCATACCCCCGCAACGTCCCGACCCGTTAAAACCGTATGTCGGTACAATCAGCCGTCAGCTATCACTAAATCGTTATGAAGCGCAAAACACGCAAAAGCGCGGAGGGCAAGTACCGCTTGTCCTTGATGAATTATCGGAATGTATTCCCGATAATGACAGCGGCGTGGATATTGGTGAGAGTGTTGCGCTCTCCGACGCGCTGAACCGATTTATATGGGCTTTGCCGCAACGTACGCGGAACATATTTGTGCGTCGGTATTTCTATATGAGTACCGTCGCAGAAATCGCAAAAGATTTTTCTATGAAAGAAAGTAACGTAACTATGCACTTACTTCGCACCCGAAAGAAGTTAGAGCAGTTTTTGAAAAAGGAGGGCTTTGACCTATGACGAATACGAATTTACTGCAAGCTATGGGGCGCATTGACCCCAAGCTGATTGTTGACGCGGCACCCGATGTACCGCAGAAGAAAAGCACAAATAAAACGTGGGTAAAGTGGGCTTCGCTTGCGGCTTGTTTATGTTTAATACTTGTTGGAAGTATAACCTATTTTATCGGAAATAATACTCCCGAAATTCCATATGCAAATTACCCAGGATATACAGCAACATCCTCGTTCTATTATGACGGAGATGTATGCGACAGTGAAATTGCATCCATCACGCACAAGGGCTTTGACGACACATCTATTACACTATCTATTGATAAAAAAACAAACGATCCGCTTGTAGTTGCATTTAGAGGTTGGAAATCTTCCAATTCCGAAGTAATAACCAATACTGCCGCAGATTTGATTATTTACGTCAACGGCGAGAAAATTGACGCAATTCCAACTGCACCCGGCATATATGAAGTGAAAATTGACTATGGCAAATTTGCATTGAAATGTGATGAACTTGATCCGTATATGTTTGTTTCGGATTTTGGATATTTCAGCTTGAATAATGAAGGGTATAAAATTGATGGTATTGATGGCTTACCCGACCTTACAATGCCAGAATGATTATACGCTGACAATCATTAAATGCAAAAAACTATACAAGCCGCCGATCATTCGACGGCTTCATAAGAAAAGGAGGAAACTATATGAAAAAGAAAGTGATAATTAGCATTGCAGTTATAGTGTGTATTTTGCTTTTAGTTGTGGCACTTTATTTTGCTTGGCGAGTAGCTTATCAAATATGGGGCGGTGAGGGAGGATTCGAAGCCGTTATTGTATCTGTCAAGGACAACGTAATTACTGCCGAAGTCACCAAAGACGATGAAGGCACCTCATTCCTTTCGCCTAAGCTTCCTGACCAAATTGTTTTTGACGCTGATCGTTGCGATGGATCTGATTTGAAGGTTGGCGACAAAATAAGCGGCACGTATCTCAAAGGAACAATCGACGGAAATAATGTTCACGTAGTTAGTGTGAGTGTAATAACGGAGAAAACGACAGAGAAAATCACCTACTCGGGCGAAATGGTTATTAAAGCAATTAACTTTTCACATGTAGAAGCCATGACAGAATCGCAACTAATACTTGATTTGCTTAATAATGGTGAGTGGATAGATACTTTGTGTGATTGTTTTAACGATTATGCTATTTCTCTTAATGGCAAGGTGATTCGTTATAGCTCCGATTGCGGAACATTTAACAATATTACAGACGTAACATCCTTGACTTTAAGTGATAGCGAAAAGGCTTCGGTAAACGAATATTTAGAAAGCCTATTTGAAGGCTTCGACCCGAGCGAGGAATAAGCTATTAGGAAAGGCGGTCGTTTTAAACATTATTTATATTATACTCCCCTTTATAGGTTTAGGAATATCAATTTGGGGACTTGTTGAAAAAGACAAATAATAATGAAATTAGTATAAGCCGCCGTTCATTCGACGACTACCACAAGGAAAGGCGGCACCTTATCGGATGTCGCCTTTTGCTTTCAGTTCACACATTTTTTAAAAAAATATGTTATAATGTTTGTAACGAAATTCGATTTTCTCCGTCTAACCTATGGGCGCAAAGGAGGTGATGATAAGTATGGATTACGAAAAGCTATATAACTCTTACTATATGCAGGTTTATTCGTATACGGTCTCTCTTGCCAAAAATCGCGAGTTGGCAGAGGAGATCACGCAGAATACCTTTTATAAAGCGGTCTCGGCTAAGTCACAGTTTAAGGGCAAGTCAGATGAGCTGACTTGGCTATGTTCGATTGCCAAGAATCTGTATTACGATGAAATGCGTAATAGACAGCGCATAGCCGACATTAGCGAGATCAGCGAGCTACCGTCTAACGAGAACGTAGAACGAGCCGTAGCAGATTCCGATATGGCTTTCCGCATACATCTTGTTCTGCATCGTTTGGATGAGCCGTACAAGGAGGTCTTTCAGCTCCGCGTTTTCGGTGAATTATCCTTTGCACAGATCGCCACTATATTCGGCAAGACTGAAACGTGGGCGAGAGTTACTTATCATCGCGCCAAACTAAAAATTCAAGAAAGGATGGATGAGAAACATGAGTAAACAATGTGAAATTGTTCAAGACCTGCTCCCACTTTATGTGGACGGAGCTTGTAGTGAATCAAGTGCAGAAATGATAAAAGAGCACTTGGAGACGTGTGCCGATTGCAGAGCTGTTCATGAGCAGATGTGTTCTCATACAAACGAAGACATACTCCAAAAGGAAAAGGATGGAGTCGTCAAACGCCACGAAAGAAAAGAAAGTCAGAAAGTCATCAAGTATATATTCTTCGCTCTTGCAATAATTTATGTTCCGGCTTTATTCTTTGTAGCCCTGTTTGCTGACGGCGACGGTACTTTTATCTCGATTCCGTATAGTTTCATCTTGCTTGTTTTATTTGTTTATACCGTTCCGTTTTATTTTGCATTTATTGAAATCAGCAGACTGGTTTGTTCAATGCTTGACAAAAAAAAGGATACTATAGGAGAAACGGTGTTTAATATAATCGGCTGCGTATTAGCTATCATAAGCATCGCCGTTGGCATCATGGCAACCGCCTTTGACTTGGACGGACTAATTTATGCAGATCTCGGTTTGGCTGCTCTGCTTGGCTTGACTTGGTTGATTTCAGCGATTATATTTAAGAAAAAGCCCAACTTGAAATCCACTTTCCAAGATAAGACGTTTTGGATTTGTGTCGCAATATTGATGGTCGTTGCTGCTTTGCTCACGTCTATACCGATAGTTTTAACGGCAACGGAAAACGTCAGAGAAGCCCCTTTACAGGCACATTATTCGATTGGATATCGTGATAACGGAACCGAGTACGAAGGATTGTACTTTGATATTGGCGCCGAGGAGCAGCACTCTTGGGATGTAATAGGCGAGAACCCTTCGTTTACCGTTAAGTGGGTGAATGAAACGGGAAAAGATATAGAATATAATATGGAGTGCTACATCTATAAGAAAACAAAAGATGGGTGGGGACTTTGTTCTACTGATTATATTGATTTTCCCGATGTGATACACACGATAAAGAATGGTGAAACTAAAAGTCAAATCTACTCAATAGACGGATACGACCTTAACCAGAGTGGACAGTATAAGTTCGTTACCTTTGTTGATAACAAAGCGGTTTGGGTTGAGTTTGAAGTTACTATCGAATTCAAATAGGTAGTATAGTAAAAAAGATTGGAGAATATATGGAAAATAAAATGAAACGCGCATTATCAGTACTGATTGCTTTATTACTTTGCCTTTCCGCATTTACGGGATGTGCAAAAACTGATACAAACGACAACAATGGTCAGAATAACAACGATGAGCAGCAGAATGTTCAAAACGCCTCATTTGAATACTCCGCAGGTGAGAAAGCAGTGCTGACAGTTCTCTCTACAGAAATCTTGTCAAAACGTTATAAGGATTGGGACATGAATCCCTCTGATTATTCGACAGATGAAGCAAAGATCAAAGAGTTGATTAACATCATCGACAGACAGACTTGGACTCCGCTGTCATCCGGTATTGTATCAATAATGCGACAGGATATGTCGCTCAAATTAGATAGAACCTTAATTAGTGAGAAAGACAACAGCACGCCTTGTGATGTAGGCGAAAACGCAGATGTTGTATATTTCTTTGATCTTGAGCAAGGGACTGTGCTTATGGTCTACGAAGTATTCAACACAGATATGTGGGATAGATGCTGCACTCTTAATAAGGAAGATCAGAACGCCGTTATAGAGATTTTCTACTACTATCGCTCTATGCATATTGAGTAAAGGAGGTGCGATATGAAAAGGGCATTATCAATACTGATTGCATTATTGCTTTGTGTTTCGGCTTTTGGGGGATGTAGTGATGAATCATTAGGTGATGGTAACGAGAATGCTGAAAATCCCCCAAACTCAACTTTTGGTTTTGACAGCTATGAGGAGATGATAAATGCGTTTTCAAGCAAAAAACAAAATTCCGAAGGTTATAGCATTCAAGGCTTAAAGCGACTTATGGGCGAGCCGTACGCGCACTTTGTTGATAAAGTGAATTCCGACAAATCCTTTCCTCACCCCATGCTCGAAGGCAAACCCATTACTTATCGTAACAAAGGGGGCTTCTCCAATATAACCTTTCTGGGGAATGAGCTGTATAATTTGCCTTGGGTATGGTATTTTCCCACTGTATCCACAGGAGAAAACTTTTATATAGCAATAACTTATTTGCCGGATGTCGAAAGGCAGAGAAACATGACGGCATCAGAGGTTATTAAGGAGCTTTCACCAAAATCCGCAAATATTGATAATCTCGGCGATCAACATGAAAGCATATATAATAAGCAAATGAAACTTAATGACTGCGATGTTACCGCCTTGGTCATTGACCACAAAGAAGATACAAGAGATATCATCTTTTTCGTTTATGGGGATCTGCTTGTGTTGGTCAGATGTAATCCCGAAGTGTGGACTGAAGACTGGTTCGCCGATTTGTCGTTTGATGTATTGGAGCCGTCATAACTTATACAAAGTGAAGGAGGTATCTTTATGAAACGAACACTATCAATATTGATTGTACTATTGCTCTGCTTTTCCGTATTTGTGGGATGTTCAAACGTGAAGTACAAGGGACCTCTATCCTGTGTTTCGCACGTTGGAGTTGATGGCGTTACTGCATTGATAGATATGACCGAGGACGCACAAGCGGAGATCATTTCTGCGTTGAACAGTGGCGAATGGGTCGATGGCGTCACTAACTGCGGTCATGATTACGAATTTATAACCAAAAATGAAACAATTCGATATCATTCCGATTGCGGAACTTTTATTGATATAACCAATGGTCAAGCAATGGAGTTATCCGATGAAGATAGAGTGAGCATAAATGCGTTACTTGGTGTATCAAAAACAGATTAAATTATGCCGCCGATCATTCGACGACTACCACAAGGAAAGGCGGTACCTTATCGGGTGCCGCCTTTGACATCTATATTAAAAGACACCTCGCGCCAACTTGGCACGAGGTATTCGTATATGATTGGTAGCTTAAAACCTCAACCTATCAATCATTTCCCACTTTACATACTCATTGAACTTGGCAAATCGGTATGCTTCTTCACAGATGCGCCCCTTGTTGTAGCAAATGAAAAATGTAAAATCGAGCCAAAAGGCATCTTCGATTACGGACTTAATTGCCTCAAATTCAGCTTTGCCGAGATAATGCTCGTCCTTCAGAACAAGCATAGCGTAGGTAAATTCGCCGTCATTGTGAACGAGATCGAATGCAATCGTCGCTTCGCTGTCCTTGTAAGGTTGCCCGTATTTATCTTTTTTCACTACTGCGGCAGTGAAGGTTTGTGGCGTTGGCACAACAGTCTCGCGATCAATATATCTTCGCTTGCAGAAATGATAATATGCGTGGCGGTAGCAAGCCGCAACGTATTCGTCGTTCTCAACTACCTTTATGTAAGCAAGCGTTTGGAAGATCGTTTGCTCGTCCACCGCGCCGAGATTGATGTCTGTACGATTAGGATAAACGATATTGAACCAAATGCGATAATAAGGATTGACAAACTTATAAACCGTCTTGTTGTTATTATCTTTCCCGGTGGTAAGGATTCCGTTCTCTATCAAAGCGCGAATGTACTTGTCGCACTTGTTATAGGCAAATCCCGTGAACTTGCCGATATCGCTGACTCGATTATTGCCAAGCGCGACGGCGTGGCAAATGAACATATAACTTTCGCTCCGACGGAAAAGATGCTCAAACTCATTTGAGCAAAAATGTATGTACGGACTATCGGGGGATAGAACAGTCCGCAGATTTTCCTCGGTGCTGAATTTTTCGTCGATCAGATGAACGAGTTTGGGTATGCCTCCTGTGAGTACATAAAGCGCAAGAAGATCGTCGCCCTTTTTGTTCGGAAAGCATTTGCAGAGATCGGCTATCGAGAAATATGGTACGTCGATAGGTATTTCGTCGTAAGTCCACTTTGTGTAGTCGGGCGGAAACTCGGATAGCTTCTCCGCGCGGGTGACGAAAATCATCAAGATCGCGCGTCGCTTCTGCGTCGTGAAATACTTTTGAAAGGCTGCGGAGAATACGCTATCGGTCAATATCTCGTCAGCATCATCGAAAGCAAAGATGTGGCAAGTGCGCTCGGACAGTTTATTTATATTGAGAAACACGTTCTCCCACGTATCCATCGGGAGCGCAGGGAGATTATGCTCATCCATATATCCTTGCAACTTCTCTCCAAGCAGGCGCAACGCCATAGGTTCATCAAGTCCTGCGAATGAGAAATAGAAATGCTTATGCTGCTCTAACCATTCAAGGATAAGCGCAGTTTTACCCGAACCATGCGGTCCTCGGAGGTTAATGTAATGATCACTATTCTTCCAATTTCCGAAGCTTGTGTTATAGGACATATAGAGCGTATCCAAGCGTTTCAGCAAATGTGTCCGTTGTATCTTCATCGTACCTCCAACCTATCAACTTATAAGATGATAAAATTCCATTTTCTACATTATACATCAAAATCCAATCTTTTTCAATAGGAATTTGCAAATTGAAAGTGTCGAATTTGCATAGATGTTGGCGATATAATATGTTGAATCAAGGGATAACTTTTGTGCAAAAGTTAGAAAATTGCAGATTGCGAAAATATGTTCTGAAAAAGTGGGTGTAAAAACAGTATCCTAAGTAGAGGGACAAATTGAGAGAAAAAGCCTCGGACAAGCCCTCTTACATACATATTTACATAGCGCAAGCTGCGCACACTTTCCCATTCTTATTGTTTCCAAGAAGGGATATTCTTATACAATTAAATATTTTCTAAAGGAAAGCACCTTGGCTTAAAGCCGTTACATAGCGAGTACGAAAAATTGGGGGTAGCCGCTACCTCTGTTTTGTCGTGCCGTCTTGTAACGGCTTTTTTGTTTTGCTCAGAAGCCGATCATCAAAAGACAAGGA
>JAFTRE010000026.1 GCA_017462385.1 Clostridia bacterium
ACGGCAACCTGGGCGCAATGCTCCTGAGCGACGAGAGCAAGTGCTTTGCTTTCCTCGCAGGCCACGAGTCCTTCGCTGCCGCTGAAGGCGCCATCGGTATCGTCAAGAACGCCAACAAGGCCCGCAAGGAGCCCCTGCGTGTTATCCTCAACGGTCTCGGCAAGGACGCCGCTATGATCATTTCGAGAATCAACGGCTTTACTTATGTTCAGACCGAGTTTGATCCTTACACCGAGGAAGTTAAGGTCATCAAAGAGACCGCTTACTCCAACGGCCCCCGCGCCGCTGTTAAGTGCTACGGCTCCGACAGCGTTCCGGAAGGCGTTGCTATCATGAGACTGGAGAATGTCGGCGTTTCCATCACCGGTAACTCCACCAACCCCACCAGATTCCAGCATCCCGTTGCAGGCACCTACAAGAAGTGGTGTAACGAGAACGGCAAGCAGTACTTCTCCGTCGCTTCTGGCGGTGGTACAGGCCGTACTTTGCATCCCGACAACATGGCAGCAGGTCCCGCTTCTTACGGCATGACCGATACCCTGGGCCGTATGCACGGCGACGCTCAGTTTGCAGGTTCTTCTTCCGTTCCCGCACACGTTGAGATGATGGGTCTCATCGGTGCAGGTAACAACCCCATGGTCGGTATGACTGTGGCAGTTGCAGTTGCAGTTGAAGAGGCGAGCAAATAATCGGAGATTATTTGCGATGAATTGCCCTCGCGGGCATGAATTGGCTGACGCCATGAATTGCGCTACGGCGCATGATAAGACAATTCATAAATAAAATCGGACACATCATTTTGGAGAGATCCAGAGTGATGTGTCCGATTTTTTATAAAAAATTTCAAAAAATTCAAAAAACCTATTGACAAATAAAAAATTTATGGTATACTTTAATTGTACCAAGTCTCAATAAGGATTAAATACTATGATTGCAAAAAGAAATACAATTCAAAAACAAATAGTTTTTGATGTTCTCACAAAAATGCACAATCATCCTTCTGCGGGTATGGTCTATGAGGCGGTGAATGCGGAATATCCCAACATCAGCCGCGCCACGGTGTTCAGAATTTTGGCGGAGGCGGCAGACGAGGGCAGGATACTGCGGCTCAAGCTCAACGACTCCACCGACAGATACGACACCACGACATTTCATCACCATCACGTCGTTTGCCGCGAATGCGGTCATGTCGCCGACGTAGATATTGATTTTGATGAGAAAAAGCTGCTGGACCGGGCAGTAGGACACGAGGATTTTTGTGTTGAGAAAAGTCACATTGAGTTTGTCGGCATTTGCTCAAAATGCCGAAATAAAATAAAAAATTTATAAATAATATTTTTGGAGGAATTTGTCATGAAAAAATGGAGATGCAAGGTTTGCGGAGAGATCGTCGTGGGTGAGCACGCACCCGAAAAGTGCCCCCTTTGCAAGGCGCCCGCAGAGAAGTTTGAAGAGGTAGTTGAGACCGAGAAGACCTGGGCAGCAGAGCACGTGGTAGGCGTAGCTAAGGACGCTCCCGCTGAAATTATCGAAGGTCTGCGCGCTAATTTCAACGGCGAATGTATGGAAGTCGGTATGTATCTTGCAATGGCAAGAGTTGCACATAGAGAGGGTTATCCCGAGATCGGTCTTTACTGGGAAAAGGCAGCTTGGGAAGAAGCTGAGCATGCTGCAAAATTTGCAGAGCTGCTGGGTGAGTGCGTATCAACCTCTACAAAAGAGAACCTCACTGTAAGAGTTGAGGCAGAGAACGGCGCTACTGCCGGCAAGTTCGAGCTTGCAAAGATGGCAAAGCAGCTGAATCTTGACGCTATCCACGACACCGTTCACGAAATGGCCCGCGACGAGGCAAGACACGGCAGAGCATTCGCAGGTCTGCTTGAGAGATATTTTGGCAAATAATAAAAAATTTACACAAAAAGAGCGATTCGAGAATCGCTCTTTATTTTTGATCATATTTATCATCCTGCTCGCACACGGCTTCAAAAAATTCTCGCACCGCACGCGGGTTGCGGACACGATATGCCGCGCACTCGGTTTCGGTCCACTCATTGTACTTGTTTGATGCATCGAATATCATACCGGCGTGGTAGGTTCCGTCCTCTTGCGAGCCGCGGCTGTTTTCATATATCCAACTGTTGTCGGCAACCCAGACCACGGTGAAGTCTTCGTTAAACAAAAAATATTGCACGCGCGCAGGAGACTCGAAGCCGGTGGTTTCCAGTACTATTGTGTTTTTCGCATCCGCGAAGGTGCGCTTGCCCCCCTTTTTTCGCGATAATTTCAAGCCGTTTAATACTTTTACGGCGTCTGAATGCTGATCGGAGCTGCTGTTTATAAAATGGTTGTGGTATTCGCTGTCCGATATCCAGATTAAAAAGTCGTCATCCTGCCCGATAAACTCGGCTATATCCCACACGCTCCCCGATGGAGTGAATATGAAGAACAGTGCGCCGCCGATGCCGACGACCGCCAGCATGGCCGCGATCAGCGTGATCATATTGCGTTTTTTCATACGTTACCTCCGGGTCAGTCGTTGAAATAATTTTATCATATGCAGGGGCTGTTGTCAATACAGGAAATATAGGCTCTCGGTCGGTTGACTTGTCTGCGGTTTTGTGGTACAATATCGTTGACAAATAACTTTCAAGGAGACCATCATGCTGCTTTTCTACATCCGCCACGGAGATCCCATATACAAGCCCGATCAGCTGACGCCGTTGGGGCATCGCCAAGCCGAGTCGGTAGCAAAACGGCTTTCTATGTTCGGAGTTGACGAGATATATTCATCTACCTCCATTCGCGCAATGCAAACGGCACAGCCCACCTGTGAATACATGAAAATGGAGTTGAAAACGCTGGACTGGATGCACGAGACGTATGCGTCACACGAAATGTCGCTGCCAATAGACCAAAAAACGCGCACCTGGTGCTGGGCGCACCCCAAATATTCGGGGATACTTGCAAGTCGCGAGGTCAGAGAAATGGGCGACCGTTGGTACGAGCATCCCGACCTTCGCGAGTATAACTTGGATGCCTGCCCAAAGCGCGTCGGCGCAGAGCTTGACAAATGGCTCGCGGGCTTCGGCCTTGAGCACGACAGAGATAAGGGACTTTACAAGGTCACAGCCAACATCAAGGAAAAACGCATCGCGCTTTTTGCACATGAGGGCGTAGGAAAGGTGTTTATGAGTGAGCTGCTTGACATCCCGTTTCCGTACTATGCGGCGCATTTTGATATGAAGCACTCCGGAATGACAGTGATATCATTTGACGAAGGTCGGAACGGCGATCTCGGCGGCTATGCCCGCGCACGCGTCCTGACACTTTCCAATGATTCCCACCTTTACCGCGACGGTCTTCCCACCGATCACGCAAGCACACGGCTGAGAGAAAAATATTGATATATCGGGCAACGGAACGCATTGTTCCGTCGGCAATAAAAGAGTCGGTATGGCAACGCCATACCGACTCTTTTATTGCATTTTCCGACTTACGGATATTATCCAAAAGTGATGGTATTTACCCATTCGAGATACTGAGCCTTTGCCGTTTCGTAATCAACGGTAGCAGAGTAAAAGGAAACGAACCAATAAGCGTTATCACTTTCAAGGAAAACCAGAAGCTGACGGTCGCCGCCGTTTTCGTTAGCATAGTCATACCCGAAAACACTGCCGGAGGATATGCCGTCGCCGCTCAAAACTACCAGTTGATTATCCTCCACAAAGTTGGCTATATCGTATACGAATTGGGCGAGGGAGGGGAATTCGTACCCATCCTTGGGAGTGATGCTTGAAAAGCTGTATTTTACGACCTTGACAGTGTAATCGCTGCTTTTGAACACCTCCGAGCTGCCGCCGAGAAGAGATTGCTGATCGCTGACGAATTCACGAGGGAGGGTAATGGAAAACTCATTGCAGGTATAGACCTGTTCGGCAGGTAGCTGATTTTCGATGAAACTGTCCAAAGGCTTGCAGCCCGCAAGAGCGCACAACAGCAGTGAGAGTGATAATAAAGAAACGAGAAATTTTTTCATAATGATACCTCTGTAAAATTTATTTTATATTAATTTTATTGCGCCCTCGGGGCGGATGTGGAGAACGGCACAGGCGTCGTCACCGAATGTGGCGTCCATAAGCGCTTTGAAACCGCCCACATAGTCGGTGGGGACGTATGCCTGAATAGTTCCGGCAAAGCCGCCGCCGTGAACACGATAGGCGGACGCGCGGGGCACGTTGCTCAGATATTTTTCGGCAAGGCAGAGCGCCAGCGACAGTCCTTGTTCGGCGACGTTTGCGGTCGTGTAGACATTTTGTAGATAGCAGAAGGAGGAACGCCCGGACGCTGTAACCGTGTTCAAATATGACACCAAGTCCCCGCTTGCCAGCTTTTCGCGCTGGTAAGCCACGCGGCGGTTTTCCTCAAAGAAGTGCAGAGCGCGCAAAATGGCGCGGTCGCCGCATTCGGTGCGCAGCGCGGGAATTGATGAGATAAACTCGTCCTCGTTCACCTCGCGTAGGCAGGACTTGCCGAAATGAGCCGAGACAGCCTTCATCTCGGCGGGGACGGCGGCATAATCGGCGGTAAGGTCTGCGTGATTGCCGCCCGTGTCGACTATGCACAGGCAATATCCGGCGGCGGTTATGTCGAAATCTACTTTTTCCACGACGGGCGAGTCAGGATCTTCAAAGTCGATGGCGACTATGCCGCCCGCGGCGCAGGCGACCTGATCCATCAGGCCGCAGGGCTTGCCGAAAAATTTGTTTTCGGCAAACTGCGAAATTTTGGATATTTCAATATAGCTGACATTTCCGTTGTTGTACATGTGGTTGAGAATATTGCCGATCATGTCCTCAAAGGCGGCAGAGGAGGAAAGACCCGAGCCCTTGAGAACGTTTGAGGTGGTATAGGCGTCAAAGCCGCCGACTCTGTAGCCTGCGTTGTCAAATCCGATGCATACACCTGCGATCAGCGCGTCGGACCGGCCGAAACGGGTGGGATCGGGCGCAGAGAAGTCGGAGATGGAGACTATGTCCTCGGGAAAGCCTTCGCTTTTGAGGCGTATCACACCGTCTTCTCTCGGACGTGCAACGGCGATTATATCAAGATCAATGGATGCGGCGATGACACAGCCGTGGTTATGGTCGGTGTGATTTCCCGACAGCTCGCTTCGCCCGGGAACGGAGAACAGCGAAATATCGCCCTCGCCGCCGTAAAGCTCGGCAAATGCGGCGATCGCGTTTATATACCGCGCGCGAAGAAACGCGTCTGCCGGAGCGTCGGGATAAAGAACGGCAAATCGCTCGTCAAGCGCGCCGTCGGATATTGCTTGTATAATCTTTTCGGATGTCATGGTGAGAGTCCTTTCCAATTATTGCTTTTATTTTACCATATTGTCGTGGTCTTTTCAAGTAGTACTTGAAAAATGTAATAAAATATGATAAAATATAATAAATAACTGAAGGAGTATTCGAAATGAAATACTGCAAACGCTTTACCGAGGGCTTGGCGTACTTTGCCTGCTTTCTTATAATAATATTTGTTGCATCGTCATATATGAAATTTGATCCTGTGCTTGACGAGGAAACAGGCGAGATGCTGACGTTTATGTCGCAAAAATCGGTCAAGGAATATGTCATACTGCTTGGCATGCTGCTGGGGGCGACTGTGGTTTGCTCGTGTACCGACCGCCTGCCGTTTATAGGTCTTATTGTGTCGTTCGTGCCGCTTTATTACATACTTACTTTGCACGCCGACAAATTGCTGACATTTTGTCCCATGATGATAATGATAATGGTTGTTATACTGGTTGCGGGCGAGATAGTCGCCACGGTTCAATGGGGACGGGACAAGCTTGCCAAAAAATAAAAAATAACGCTGACCGACGGTCAGCGTTATTTTTTGTTTTTTAAAGTATGGATTTAAGCTTTGCCAAGCATTCGGTGCAGATACGCTTGCCCTCGAAATAAACGATCTTGTCGGCATTCTGGCAGAAGATGCACGCAGGCTCGTATTTCTGGAGCACGATGCGCTCACCGTCAGTAAATATCTCAACAGAATCCTTGGGATTGATGTTCAAATTTTTGCGAATTTCTTTGGGAAGGACGATGCGTCCGAGCTCGTCGATGGGGCGAACCATTCCGGTAGATTTCATGATTTTTATCCTCCTTTGATTTTTAAATCATATATATTATAGCGTGGAAAAATATTACTGTCAAGAGAAAAAAGAGAAGTCGTGTCGATTTCGGAGGAATGCGTCATTTATCGACATAAAATAATATTATTTTTGTTCAAAATAGCACAACGATATCCAATATTATCCATGCATTTTTGGACATTTGCTAAAAAGTCAAAATTAGTTCATCAAAAAAACTTAAGCAGTCAAAAATGAGAAATTCAAGAGTTTTGGAATTAATTGTATGTACAGAACGAGATGATGAGAGCATGTGATTAACGGTGCGGAAGGGTGGATATAATGGGTTTGGTTGCTAGTGCAAGAATGCGCGCAAGCCAAATACATATAAAAAAGAGGGAAAAGAATTATGGCAATCAAAGGTTGTGCAAGACAGATGGTGGTGCTTAACGGCACAGGCGGAAGTATGTTTGAGACGGCGTATTTTATAGTCAAGGCAGATGCCGGTGACGTAAGACAGGGAGACCTGCTTCGCGAGGCTAACAGAATAATAGAGGAGAGTTGTTTTACCGCAAACAAACGCCGCAAAATGCGGCGTGGAGTGCTGTTTTTCGCGGGCATGGCGGTCGGCGCGCTTGCCGTGGGACTGCTTTGGCTCGTTTTTAGCCTTGTATTGTGATTGGGGTATTGACAAATATATCAACCTGTGTTAAAATAATAAAGATTTTTGTGACCGTTGTGTTTTTTGAGCCTCGTATGCTACGCGGATGGTCGTTGCCGCGTCTGCTTTGAGGCTTATCTTTGCGTGCGTTTTTACGCCGCATTTTACATACAATAAATAATTGTTGAAAGGAAATAAAATGCCTAAAAAGGAGAAACAGAATACAGAGTCTCGCAAGACCTCGGGCGCGCGTACCGCACGCGGTAAGAGCAGCGCGTCAAGTAAGGACAAAAGCGAGCCCCGCCGCGCCGCATCCGAGACTACGAAGACAAAAAGTTCGCCACGCAAGCCCCGAAGTGAGCCGCGCGCCGGCAAAAACGATACAACAAAGCTGAGAATAATACCTCTCGGCGGACTTAATGAAATAGGAAAGAACATGACCGTTATCGAGTATGGCGACGATATCATCGTTGTTGATTGCGGACTGGGCTTTCCCGACGAGGATATGTTGGGCATAGACCTTGTCATCCCCGATATAACATATCTTGAAAACAACCGCGATAAGATCCGCGGAATATTTTTGACACACGGTCATGAGGATCACATCGGAGCCATGCCCTATGTGCTGCGCTCCATCAATCCGCCTGTTTACGGCACGCGCCTGACGCTTGGCATCGTTAAGAACAAGCTGTCCGAATTCAGCCTGCCGTGGGACCCACAGCTCAATGAGGTCAGCGCGGGCGACACCATAAAGGCGGGCGTGTTCTCGGTCGAGTTCATTCGCGTCAACCACTCCATCGCCGACGCCTGTTGCCTTGCCATCAATACCCCGCGCGGTATGCTGGTGCATACGGGCGATTTCAAGTTGGACCTTACCCCCATCGAGGGCGAGATGATGAATATTACGCGCCTGGGTGAACTTGGCAAGCGAGGCGTGCTGTTGCTTATGTGCGAGTCCACCAACGCCGAGCGCGCGGGATATACCCCGAGTGAGCGCAAGGTTGGTCAGTCGCTGGAATATATCTTTTCAACCAACGCCGATAAGCGCATCATTGTAGCGACTTTTTCGTCCAACGTGCACCGCGTGCAACAGATAATAGATACCAGCGCCAGACACGGCAGACGCGTCGCCGTCACGGGCCGCAGTATGATCAATATTGTAAACGCGGCGGTTGAGCTCGGATATATGAATATACCGTCCGGAACGCTGGTGGATATCAACGATATCAAGCGCTACAAGCCCGAACAGCTCACGCTTATTACCACGGGAAGTCAAGGCGAGCCCATGTCGGCCCTGTACCGTATGGCATATTCGGACCACAGCCAGGTCACACTTGGCGCGCAGGATCTTGTGGTGCTGTCCTCCAGCGCCATCCCCGGCAACGAAAAAACGGTCAGCCGCGTTATAAACGAGCTGTGCCGCAGAGGTGTTCATGTGCTTCACGACAGCTCGATGGAGGTGCATGTTTCGGGTCACGCATGTCAAGAAGAGCTTAAGCTTATGCAGGCGCTTACAAAGCCTAAATATTTCATGCCCATACACGGCGAATACCGCCATATGACGGCAAACAGAGAATTGGCGCTGTCGCTCGGAATAGAGAGCAACAATATTTTTATTTCCGATGTCGGAAAGGTGCTGGAGATAGACCGCAAGGGCGCGAGATTCGGCGAGACCGTTCAGGCGGGCAATGTACTTGTCGACGGCTACAGCGTCGGAGATATCGGAAATATCGTGCTTCGCGACCGCAAGCATTTGGCAGAGGACGGACTGGTGGTCGTGGTGGCGTCGGTAGACCTGCAGGATAAAATACTTGTCTCGGGTCCCGAGGTGGTGTCGCGTGGCTTTGTTTATGTCAGAGAGTCCGAGGAGCTGATGGACGAGGTACGCGAGGTCGCGATAAATACACTGTTTGAGTGTATAAGCGGCCGCGGCAAGGTAGATAAGATCCAGATCAAGAATCGCGTGCGGGACGATATATCCAAGTTCCTCATGTCCAAAACCAAGCGCAAGCCCATGGTTTTGCCGATAATTATGTATGTTTGAGGCAAAAAAGTTCATATTATGCCGTTTTATAGATAAAAGTTTAGATTTCGTTCATAATATGTTCATATTGCTATCAAGGATATAAGTTATAATACTAATGTTTATCATATAGTGGCGGGGAGCGCACTATACCAATATTAAAATAACAAAAGGAAATTTATGTCATGGGAAAAGGCAACAGAGTAAGACTGGCTAAGGCGCAACAGGCGGCTGAGAACCAGAGCGTATTTACAGCAAAGAAGCAAAAGAAGCAAACACCCGCTTGGGTCGGTACACTCGCAGTGGTACTTGTGATCGTACTTCTGCTGGCGTGCGTGGCACTCAGTGTTATCTCCGAGGGCGGATATTTGCTCCGCTGGAAGAAGGTAGCCGAAAGTGAAAATTATTCGGTCTCGGGCACAATGCTTTCATATTTCTTCTATCAGAATTACAGCACATTCCTCAATCAGTATAGCTCCATTGTTTCATATATGGGACTTGATACGAGCATGTCGCTCAAGAACCAGACCGCAATGGGTGCCGAGGATGGCGAGACATGGTTTGATTACTTCATGAACCCCACAATCGAAGAGGTTGAGACCATGCTTGTGTACTGCGAGGAAGCAAAGACTCGCGGCATAAAGCTCGAGGACGAGGATTATGAGGCTATCGACGAGGCGATTGCCGCTATGGAAGAGGCAGCAGCCGAGTATGGCTATACCACAGCGGGCTATATCACCGCTATGTACGGAACAGGCGTTAAGAAGCAGGACGTCCGTGCGGCGCTTGAGCTGTCACAGCTTGCTTATAAGTGCTCCACACAGCTGTCTGAGGAGGTCAATGCCGCTATAACAGAGGACGAGATCAATACCTATTACGACGAGAACCCCGGCACATTCCTGACCGCCGATGTTCTTACCTATAGCTTCTCTGCTACCGAGGGCGACGATGCCGATGCATACGCCGCTGACAAGGCAGAGGCAAAGAAGTTTGCAGACGAGCTCGCCGCTTGCAAGACAGTGGACGAATTCAAAAATTACGTAATGAACTATCTCGCGGGCGATGAGTTCGACAGCCTGTACGAGGAACACGCTGAAGAGCTTGACGCAGCGCTTCTTCCCGATGAGGCCGCTCTTGCCGCTCGACGTCAGCAGATCATAGATGCTTGTATCGCAAATGCGCTTGAGGGCAAGACAGTTGAAGAAACCACCAGCGAGGATGCGGTCGAGGTTATGTTCTCTGAGATCGAGGCAGAGCTCACCGATTCGCTTACCGAGTCGCTTCAGCTCATGGATTACAGCGGCTATGCATGGTCCGATACCGAGGGCGACGATGCCGGCCTGTGGATATCCGATGAGGCTCGCAAGGCGGGCGATACTACCGTTATCGAGGAAGATGTTTCCTCAGATGAGGAGGACGAGGAATCTGCCGCTACCTATACTGCAACAGTATATATGATCGTAGATCCCATGAGCCGCGACGAGCAGCCCTCCAGAAATGTCGGTCATATCCTGTTCACCGCAGACACTTATACAACCGACACAGGCGCCGAAGCAAAGGCCGAGGAGATCATGGCTCAGTTCAAGGCAGGTACCATGTCCAAGGAGACCTTCGAGGCACTTGCAGAGGAGTATACCGAGGACAACGGTGTGTTCTATGAAAATGTAGTTCCCGGTCAGATGGTTACAGAGTTTGAAGACTGGCTGTTTGATGACGCAAGAGTTGCAGGTGATGTTGATATCGTCAACACTCAGTATGGCTATCATATCATGTATTATCTGGGCGCGGATGAGGCTATGCCCGTATGGAAAGTGACCGCAAAGAGCGGTGTCGCCAACGAAAAGATCGAGGCATGGTACGAGGAGAGCGCAGAGAAGTACGCTGTTACTGTTAACGATGCGGCTGTCAATAAGGTAAATGCCTGATAAGGTATAAGCAAAGAGCGGCATGGAAAAATTTCATGCCGCTCTCAAGTATTTTTGATTACCAAAGAGTGTGGCGCGACATATACTGATAGCAGCGCCCAAAGCAAAGAAAGGATAATTTTCCGATATGGTTCTTGATCAGAAGCAGACGACTGTAGCATACCGCTGTCCGCATTGCGGAGCGGGAGTGTTGAGCGCGGTGGGACTTTTCGCGCTGTCGGCCGACATGATAAAGCTGAAATGCGATTGCGGTCACAGCGAAATGACCATGGTGTACTCAAAGGACGGCAAGGTGCGCCTGAGCGTGCCCTGCATATTCTGTCCGAGCCCGCACAGCTTCACGCTCAGCTCGTCGCTTTTCTTCGGCAAAGATCTGTTTTTGTTGCCGTGCCCTTATTCAGATGTTAACATCTGCTTTATCGGCGAGACAAATATGGTCAAAGCGGAGCTGGCACGTACAGAGCTGGAATTGCTGGATATTCTGGAGGAGAACGGCGTCGGCGATTTCTCGGCGTTGCATGAAAACGAGGAAAAAATGCTGACCGACCCGCAGATATTTGATATTATTATGTTTGTCATACACGACCTCGAGGCAGAGGGCAAGATAAAATGCCGCTGCGAGCATGACGACGGCGAATTTGAAGCCGAGGTGCTCGACGATGCCATACGGGTCAGCTGTAAGAAGTGCGGTGCTTCACAGCGCATTCCGACAGACTCAATGCTCAGTGCGCATGCCTTTCTGCATTGCGACAGTCTGCATCTTGAATAAAGGGGCTGTCTCAAATGCATAAATGCATTTGGTCGACAAGCCCCCGGCTTTTGCTTGGCGGCTGAACGCCGCCATTTTTGCGTGTTAAAACACGCAAAAACCTCAAATTTCCGGTGTAAAGAAACCTACCGTCGGTTTCTTTACACGAGAGGCTGTCTCAAATTTTCAATTTGAGACAGCCTTTTTATATAAAAATACCGCCTCCGACAAATTTCTGTAAATTTCATGCACATTCCCGTCTCTGCGGCATAAAATGATATCGAGGAGGGGCGAGAGCCCATCCCGATACTACAAAGGAGGTCACACCATGAACAGCTGTCTGTGCAATATTTTTGATGACAACAACATCATCTGGCTCATCATCATAGCACTCCTGCTTCTGAGCTGCTGCGGCAATGGCTGCGGTTGCAATCGCTGCTGATTGATTTAGCCAAATTCTGAAGCCTCAGCGCTTCGGGGGGACGATATTTCGTCCCCCTTTTGCCCGTCAAGAATAAAAAAATTGAAAAAACTGTTGTGCTCGGAGCATTTTTAGTATATAATTATAAGTAGTATATAATTGGCGGCATATCCGCCGCGGAGGTCAAATGGAAAGGACACCAAGACAAGAGCATATTCGTAACTTTTCTATCATAGCACATATAGATCACGGCAAATCCACGCTTGCCGACCGTTTGCTTGAAGCAACGTCTGCCGTTGCCAAGCGCGACATGGAGGAGCAGCTGCTCGACAACATGGATATCGAGCGCGAGCGCGGTATTACCATTAAGGCGCGGGCGGTCAGGCTGAATTATACCGCATCGGACGGCGAGCAATACGTACTTAACCTTATTGACACCCCCGGTCATGTTGACTTCAATTACGAGGTCTCGCGCTCGCTCAACGCCTGCGAGGGTGCACTGCTGGTCGTCGACGCGACGCAAGGCATCGAGGCGCAGACATTGGCAAACGCATATCTTGCGGTTGACGCGGGACTTGAAATACTGCCTGTTATAAATAAAATCGATCTGCCGTCGGCAAATATCGAGGGCGTGAGAAATGAGATCGAGGATATAATCGGCGTCCCCGCCGAGGATTGCCCGGCGGTCTCGGCAAAGGTAGGCCTTAACATAGATCAGGTGCTGGAACGCATAATAACCGATATTCCCGCACCCGCGGGAGATGAGGGCGGCCCGCTCAAATGCCTTATTTTTGATTCTTACTACGACAGCTATCTCGGCGTTGTGGTATACGTTCGCGTTATGCAAGGCTGCCTGCATTCGGGCGACCGCATAAAACTTATGTCGAACGGCAAGGAGTTTGACGTGGTCGACGTCGGCACTATGGAGGCATTCGGACTTAAAAAAGGAGACTGCCTTATGGCTGGCGATGTCGGATATATTACGGCATCCATCAAGAGCGTAGGTGACACGCGAGTCGGCGATACTGTGACGCTTGCTTCAAAGCCAGCGGACGAGCCTTTGCCCGGCTTTCAGTCGGCGCTTCCCATGGTTTATGCGGGTATTTATCCTGCGGACGGTTCCAAATATGAGGATCTGCGCGACGCGCTCGAAAAGCTGGAGCTTAATGATGCGGCACTGGTGTTCGAGCCTGAGACATCCATCGCGCTCGGCTTTGGCTTCCGTTGCGGTTTTCTCGGACTTCTTCACATGGAAATAATCGAGGAGAGACTGGAGCGCGAATTTAACCTCGACCTTATTACCACCGCGCCCAGCGTTATTTACGAGGTCAAGCGGCGGGGCGGGGAGGTCGTCAGGATAGACAATCCCTCCAATTTCCCGACTGCTGACGAGATCGAGACGGCATATGAGCCTATGGTCAAGGCCAACATTATCACACCTACGGAATATGTGGGCGGACTTATGGAGCTGTGTCAGGATCGCCGAGGCGTGTTTATAGATATGAAATATCTTGACACGGTGCGTGTTGAACTGCACTATGATCTGCCGCTCAACGAGATAATTTACGATTTCTTCGACGCGCTCAAGAGCCGTTCGCGCGGCTACGCTTCGCTCGACTACGAGTTGAAGGGATATGAGCCCAGTAAGCTGGTCAAGCTTGATTTTCTGCTTAACGGCGATCAGGTGGACGCGCTGTCGTTTATAGTGCACGAGGAAAAAGCGTATCCCCGTGCCCGCCGAATTGCCGAAAAGCTCAAGGACAATATACCGCGTCAACTTTTCGAGGTTCCGATACAGGCGGCGATCGGCGGCAAGATAATTGCCCGCGAGACCGTCAAGGCAATGCGTAAGGACGTGCTTGCCAAGTGCTACGGCGGCGATATTACGCGTAAAAAGAAGCTGCTGGAGAAGCAGAAGGAAGGTAAAAAGAAAATGCGTCAGCTCGGCTCCGTCCAGGTCTCGCCAGAGGCGTTTATGGCGGTGCTCAAGCTCAGTGATGATGATTGATTGTCGCCGTAAAATACATGAAAAAATTAGGCATTTACATTCATGTTCCGTTTTGCCGCGCAAAGTGCCTGTATTGTGATTTTTGCTCGCATCCGCCGCGTAACGGCGAAAAGACAGAATATGTTGAGGCGCTCAAACGGCAGATAGCGTCATATAGGGAGCGATTTTGTGGCTACACTGCCGATGCCGTCTATTTCGGCGGCGGAACACCGACCTTGCTGAGCTCAGATCAGCTTGGTGGCATTCTCGATGCGCTCAGAGCTTCGATAACTGTTTCAGAAGACGCCGAGATCACATCCGAATGCAATCCCGCCACCGTCGACAGAACGGCGCTGACGAAGCTACGTGCGGCGGGGATAAACCGCCTCAGCATCGGAGCTCAGAGCTTTAATGACGATGAACTGTGTGCCCTTGGCAGACTTCACAATGCCGCCAACGTCACGTCTACATTTGACGACGCTCGCGCGGCGGGCTTTGATAATATCAGCCTTGACCTTATGTACGGCATTCCCCGTCAAACGCGTGACAGCTGGCAAGCGACGCTTGATGCCGCCATCGCCCTGTCTCCGGAGCACATTTCGGCGTACGGACTGCGAGTAGAGCAGGGAACACCGTTCGGAACTATGGGCGACAGCCTTGTGTTGCCCGACGAAAATTTAACGGCGCAAATGTATCTTGATGCCACAGAAAGGCTTGAGCAGGCGGGAATTTATCAGTATGAAATAAGCAATTTCGCGTGTCGCGGACGCGAATCGAGGCATAATATAAAATATTGGAAGTGCGATGAATACGTTGGCTTTGGAGTCGCCGCACATTCGTATTTCGATGGCGAGCGCTATGCCGCGCCGACAGATATTGACAGCTTTGTTTCAGGAAAATTTATTGATGAGCAGAGCGTTGCCCGGGTAGACGAGCATGAGGCAGAGGTGGAGTTCGTTATGCTTGCCATGCGGCTTCGAGATGGTCTGCGCTGCGAGGAGTATCGAAAACGTTTCGGTATTGACCCCGCTGAGAAATATACTCCGCGCTTTGCGCCCTATGTGGTGAGCGGTCATGTCGTTGCGGATGAGCGCGGATATAGATTTACGCGTGAGGGTATGCTCGTCAGCAATTATATTTTGTCGGATGTGCTCGATCTTTAAAAAGAAACAAATTCTTTACAATTTAGTAGCAATTTCTTATTGACATCCGAGCGGTTATGGGTTACAATATTAACAGATCAAATAAAAAGACCATTATTTCGCCGCCGCGCGCGGCTGAACGGAGGATAATATGGAGCTCGGCGAGGAATACTACACATTGACAGATGAAGAAGGTAACGAATATCAGTTTGAAATGATAGGCCGTTGCGAGCGTAACGGTATAGTATATTATGCATTTACACCGGTCGAGCAAGAGACCGATGATGACGGCTTTTGCGAGTACACGATCCTCAAAGAGGTCGTAGGTGAAGATGGCGAGAACGAATGGGTCTCCATCGAGGACGATGATGAGTTCGACGATGTTGCAGACTATTTCGATGATCTGTTTTCTCAGGAAATAGATTACGACGCCGATAATAAATAAAACCATCCTGCGTGGTGCGTGATCGTCGGGTGTTAAGACCCACAACAGATTAAAGGAGTCCGAAACAACTTCCGAAGTGGTTTGCAGACCTCCCCATATCCTCCCCGATTGACTTGTCTCGGCAGGGATTTGGGACGCTGGGAGCAGAAAAGCAGAGGATAGGACACCGCCTTGCTATGAGCAGGGTTCCTAAATGCTCGGTGACACGGCCAGGTGGGGTAACTAAAAGCAGAAATAAAATAAATGCTCGGCTATACGCCGAGCATTTATTTTAAGATGTTGAGATCTTAGACGATAACGTACATTACAATAACAAGAATTACAAAGATAACAGAGCAGACAATAGTGCCTTTAGCAAGAATACTGTCCCATCTATTGCCCTTGTTTTTGCCAAAGAATGTTTCTGCACTGCCGCCGATAGCGCCGGACAGCTTTTTGTCCTTACCGGTCTGTGCCAGAACAGCGATAGAAAGAATCAAGCTCATAACAATAAGAACGATTCCGAGAGTAATTTCAAGAGCACCCATTATATTATACCTCCGTGTGTTTTCAGAATTATGTACCTATTATAAGATGTGATAGCGCCGAATTTTGATAAACAAAGCAAAATTACGACGCAACACTTTACGCTATCGCTTATTATACCATAACCTAAACCAAATTGCAATAGCAAAATATAAAAAATACAAAAAAATTTCATTCACCGCTTGACAATTGCGCCACTTTGTGATACCATATTAGAGCGTTCGTATTATAAACGCACAAATACGGAGGGTTATCGAAGCGGTCATAACGAGGCGGTCTTGAAAACCCGCCCGTAGCAATCCCCTTTGTCCCCTCAAAAAGCCTTATGTTATAAGGATTTTCGGCATTTTCTAAAACACAAAAATTTCATAGTTCTCTCGCGAAATTCTCTCGAAAATGCAGAGCATTTCGCAAAAGATAACCTACGGAGGGTTATCGAAGTGGTCATAACGAGGCGGTCTTGAAAACCCGCCCGTAGCAATCCCCTTTGTCCCCTCAAAAAGCCTTATGTTATAAGGATTTTCGGC
>JAFTRE010000027.1 GCA_017462385.1 Clostridia bacterium
CGGAATAAGCGGCAATGACCAACTTTTTGCCGACGACCTTAACGAGATATTCGCCGTACGAAATATCTGCGAGAACCTCTTTGGACTCGCTGTACTCGGTAACACCGACAAGTATCTCTACCGATTCATGGTCATATTCGGTACCGTTCTTTAGCCAGTCCGTATCGATTTTGGGTGTAACACCGGTAGATGTTCTTATGATCTCATGCAGATCGGCTGCACAAGAAGTCGGAATAGATCCTGTGACAGCATCCTCATCGCGAACGATACGCACCTGGTTTACACCGCCGGTGATCAAAACCAAATCAGAGGAGGGTGTTTGCTCGACAACGACTGTAGTCGTATCGTCGGAGGAAACCTCGGGGGTGGTAGTATCATTGGTTGCAGGGGTCGTTGTGTCATTACCTGCGGGGGGGTTGCTCTTATCACAAGATGTCAGGACTGCTGTGGAGATGAGCATCATAAATGCCATCAACAGTGCGATCAGTTTAGTGGATAGCTTCATAACTTAGCCATGCCTTTCTTTATTCTGCGGCAGTGGATTTCACCGCTGTTGGTGTTACCGCGAATTTTATCAATATTCCGCTCGGGCGAAAATATCAGTCCATGTATTTTACCACACTTTATCAAACATTTCAACAGTTTATTTGTATAAAAAATTGCGACTTTGTTTGTATAAAAGCCATAAAAACGGGAGCGCCGACGGCGCTCCCGAAAGACTTTTATTTTCTTATCTCAATAGCATTACCTACGCTGTAAGGGATTGGCAATATTACCTGCTCGCCCTCCAAACCTGCATAAAGGCTTTCCTTGAAATTAGCGTTCTTGCCGCCTTCCTCTACTGCGAACAGAACCTTATTGTACGATTTCTCTGTATTAGCCTCATACTTCGATGTACCTACAGGCCACAGCAGTGTTTCAGGAGCGGCCGTTCTGTAAGCGGAGATTGTACCGGAATCATTGCCCCATGTAGTGGCGCCGTGATGCGACACCTGCAGTATATCACTTTGAATATATTCACCGAAAGTCTTTACGGCGATCTGCATACCGTTACCCGTAGTATCACCTGTCAGAAGGAATGTGTCGCCCGAATCAAAAGTAAATTTTATGGTCATAGAAGTCGTATTAAAGGCGTTGCAGACCTTGGGAGCATAGCTCTCGAGGGTATAAAGTATATCCATTTTTACATTGGCAATATAGAACACCTGACCCACATGAACGAACTGAAGATGCGAGCCCAGAGATTTCGCAACGTTCGCCATTTTTCTCCAGCCGCCGCCGGAGCCCGTCGTCAGCGTTTCGTTGGTCGAGGAAGAGTTTGCGGCTCTGTTTATCTCTGTCTCGGAGATAAAGTTGACTATGAACTTCTCTATGTT
The DNA here is from genome assembly GCA_017462385.1 of Clostridia bacterium. GTDB lineage: Bacteria > Bacillota > Clostridia > Oscillospirales > CAG-272 > UMGS1002. The sequence goes on from JAFTRE010000027.1 coordinate 1,377, forward strand.
CATGCCCATAAACTTAGAATACTGGTCAATTATCATACCCGAGTGGTCGGAATGCGTATGGGTAATTATCCATGCGGCGATGGTTATCTTTTCGCCCGCCTTAAGATAGTCTTTAGACTGCTCCTTGAGCGCCGCGACCAGCAAATCGCCCGCCTTTGAGCCGCTATTGTCATCAAATCCACCGTCAACGACGATAAATCTGCCGTCATCAAGACGAATGAGCATACTTTGACCGTTGGCACATACCTCGCCCGCGCTGTTTGTATATTCAAGTCCCAATGTAGTAATCTGAGATGTTGTCACTTTTTCGTAAACATTATCGGATTCAAGTCCTACGGGATTTGCAAGAGGCTCGATAATGATACGGACAGCGTCCTCATAATCGTAGAAGCCGAGGTTGACCGTGTATTTATCGTTGTTGTATGTAGCAAAATAGTTACCCGAAACAGTGTTGGTGGTATACTGAGTCCAGCCATCACTGTCGAGCGCAGTCAAATAAGAATTGTACTGCTCAACGGTGGTATCATTGACTATTACCAGCTCACCGTCGCCGCCGCAGGAGTATACATATTTGAAGGTATCACCCTCATATACGGGCAGAGCATCCAGCATATCATCGGCAACACCGGTGATATAAGTATCCGCCGGAATAATCAGCTCGCCGTCCTTGCCCTGCGTGCTGAAAAGATTTTTGACGCATCTGCACGCTTCGTCCATAGCCGCCTGCGAATATGCCGCAACGACCAGCTTGTTTCCGACCACCTTTATGACATATTCGCCGTAAGAAACATCCGCCAGAACAGAAAGCGACTCGCTGTACTCGGTGTAGCCAACAAGCACCTCGACAGTGTCGTGATCATGCTCGGTGCCCGGCTTTACCCAGTCGGTACCGATCTTGGGGGATGCGCCGGTAACCGCCTTGACGGCCTCGCACAGCTGGCTTGCATATGTAACCTGCATATCGTCTACCGTCAAATCCTCGTTACGAATGACGCGCGCGCCGGTCTTGCCATCGGCAACTATGACCAAATCCTGCGCCGGCTGTTCCACCACAGCATCCGTAGTGGTATCTACATCGACTTCCGGAGTGGTAGTGTCACTTACAGCGGGGGTGGTATCGTCATTCGCACCGCTGTCATTATTACATGATGTCAATGCTGATGCCGAAACAAGCATCAAAAGCGCCATAAGGAGCGCCATAAATTTTGTTGACAATTTCATCTTAAACATTTCCTTTCGCGTTGAAATAAATTTTTTATTTAGCTCTGTAACAATAAGCGGTTAATTTGGCGTGTCATTTTGAGCGGAGACCGCCCGAAACCCGTTCGACTACGGGCTATGCCCTCCGCTCAGGATGACACCAAGCGGTCACAGTCGAAATCCGACGAAGTAGGATCAAATGGTGCGAAACATCCGTTGGGAATCTCGCATAAATAACCGTTTATTGTTACAGAGCCTTTTATTTTATAATTTTATCATACTTCACATAATTTTACAAGTAAATTTTTATCTTTTTTCGCAAAAATATTTATTTGGCTTGAACTCCGAGCGGTTGAATGATATAATATAAGATGAGTTAACATACAGAGGTGAAATGCATGAAAAATACACAGCTTGCCGACCTTCTGCGTCCGCGTGATTTCTCCGATATAGTCGGTCAGCCGCATCTTTTCGGAGAGCGGGGCGTTATCCGGCGCATGATAGAGGGCGGGCGCGTCACCAACATGATATTTTACGGCCCTCCGGGCACGGGTAAAACCACCGCCGCCACTATTATCGCAGAGCGCACCGACATGGCTTTTTACCGTCTAAACGCCACCACAGCCTCGCTGTCCGACGTCAAGGACATCATGGCGCAGACCAACAATCTTTTCGGCGCGGGCGGCATACTCCTGTATCTCGACGAGATACAGTATTTCAACCGCAAGCAACAGCAGTCTCTGCTCGAATACATAGAGGACGGGCGCGTCACACTCATCGCCTCGACCACCGAAAATCCACATTTTTACGTTTACAACGCGATAGTTTCGCGTTCTTCGCTGTTTGAATTCAAGCCCGTCGCGCCCGACGATATTGCCGCGGCGCTTCGTCGTGCGTTGAATTATATGAATGAGTCCTCTGCCCTTTCAAAGTCCGCCGAGGATGAGGTGCTGCGCTATATAGGCAACAGTGCGGGCGGTGACGTGCGCCGCTCCATCAATCTGCTCGAAAATGCATTTTACGCCTCGGATGACATTATAACCCGCGAGGCTGTCGACTCGTTTAATTCGGGCATCGGCAATTTCAACGATGACACGCATTATGACCTGTTGTCCTGCCTACAAAAATCCATTCGCGGCTCCGACCCCGACGCAGCTATATTTTACACCGTCAAGCTGCTTGAACTGGGCGAGCTGTTGTCGGTCTGCCGCCGACTTCAGGTCATTGCAAACGAGGATATAGGACTTGCCTACCCGCAAGCGGCATCCATCACTTATGCCTGCTGCATGTCGGCGCGCGAGCTTGGCATGCCCGAGGCGCGCATTCCGCTCGCTAACGCGGCTATAATGCTCGCCACAGCTCCCAAATCCAACTCCGCCTATCTCGCCGCAGCTGCCGCCTCCGAGGATATCGGAAAAGGGATGGGCACTCAAGTCCCCACGCACCTGCAAAGCCCGCTGTTCAAGGGGTATAAATATCCTCACGACTATCCGAATCATTACGTCGAGCAGCAGTATCTGCCCGATGACCTCAAGGGAAAAAAATATTACATCCCCGGCGAAAACAAGACCGAATCCGCCGCCGCGGAGTACGCACGCCGCATCAGGGAGAAGAAATAGTATTTTATGCGGGACTCTGCTCCCTCTCGCGCGCATAGCGCGCATATCGAGCTGGCCGCAAGCGGCAAGCATATCGAAATGTCGCGCTTGCCGCGACATTATATTGAGTTCGCCGCAGGCGAACATATCGACAAAACATCCGCCGAAATCAATTCGGCGGACTTTTATTTCTATGGTGAAAAGCTTTTGGAGAGCATTTGAGGGGTACTTATTTAAAAAGTACCCCTCAAAAAATATTACTGCTTTGCAGTCATTTTCAGATAAGCGTTGATAAAGCCGTCTATCTCGCCGTCCATAACAGCGTTTATATTTCCATCCTCATAACCGGTACGGGTATCCTTAGCAAGAGTGTACGGCATAAAGACATAAGAGCGGATCTGGTTTCCCCACTCGATATTGGTCTTGACGCCGCGGACCTCGTCGATCGTATCAAGGCGCTCGCGGATTTTGATCTCCATCAGCTTGGATTTCAGCATGCGCATAGCCGTCTCTTTATTCTGCAGCTGGGAACGCTCGGTCTGGCAGGTAACAACGATACCTGTGGGCTTGTGCAAAATACGCACTGCCGAACTGACCTTGTTGACGTTCTGTCCTCCCGCACCGCTGGAGTGATAAGGCATGAAATCATAGTCCTCATCGCGAATAACGATGTCATCCAGCTTGTCAAACTCGGGCATTACCTCGATAGAAGCAAACGACGTGTGACGGCGTCCCGAGGAATCAAAGGGGGACACACGAACCAAGCGGTGCACACCGTGCTCGCTTTTAAGATAGCCGTAAGCGTTCTCTCCCTCAACCATAATAGTCGCGCTTTTGAGTCCCGCTTCTTCACCGTCAAGCCAATCCGTCAGCTTGACCTTGAAATTGTGGCGCTCTGCCCAGCGCGTGATCATGCGGTAAAGCATGAGCGACCAGTCCTGCGCCTCGGTTCCGCCCGCGCCGGGGTGGAAGGAAACAATGGCATTGTTGCGGTCGTACTCACCCGACAACAAAATCTCAATACGCTTGGTTTCTTTTTCATTTATGATAGCATCAAGCTCGGACTGAACCTCACCCACCGAGCCCTCGTCATTTTCCTCGATAGCCATTTCCGCCAGTGCGATGGCATCCTCAAGACGGGTGCACAGTGCGTCGTAGCCCTCTATTTTATCCTTTGCCTGCTTGATAGTCTGGAGCACCTTTGAGGAGTTCTCCTGATTGGACCAGAAATCGGCGTCCAGCGTCTGTTTCTCAAGCTCAACGACCTTTTCTCTCAGCTCATCTATACGAAGCGCCGAGCCGAGCTCTGTCAGATCCTCTCGCAGACCTATAAGCTTATATTTTGCATCTTCAAGTGCGATAATCAAATGTGACCTCCCGCGCCATACGGCGCTTTGCGATAATTTTAGTCGAATACGTTATATTATAACATATTATGTCCATTATTTGCAATAGGATTTGCAATAATTTTCAATTTCAACTGTAAATGAGTATTATTCCTACCGTATTTATCGCGAGATTGGCGCACATATGTATAAACCACGAGGGATATATTGTCCCCGAACGTTCATTAAAATAGTTGAATATGACGCCGCCGACGGCAAGTCCCACCATGACAAGCAGCCAAAGGCCTATGCCAAACCATCCTATCATCATTGCCACATGGTAAAGCGAAAAAGCGGCGGCGCTGAAAATATACGCCACGCGGCGCGACGCGCACTTTTTCAGCGTCAGGAAAGCAAAGCCGCGAAAGAAAAATTCCTCGAGAAATGAGTTGACAAGCGCGATATATATTGCCACAAAAACAAAATTGTGCTTGCCGACGCCTACTCCCTCGGTCAGTGAGCCAACGATGCCCGAGAAGTCCAAAGCGCCGCGAAGTGCGAAATATCCGCCGAGTATAACGGCGAAAACGCCCGCACCAACCGCCGCGGCAAGTCCGAACGATCTCTTTTCAAAGCGAAACAGTGGCGCGAGCGAAACGTTTTTGTCAATGCGCGAAAAAATCAGCGGCACTATCAAAAAAAGCGCCAGCTTTATGCCGCTTTTGACCCAATATCCCGGCTGTATCACACCGTCCACCAGCGCCATTACAGCGCAGGCAACCGACACCGTGACAAGCATTGTAAAAAAAGTCTTTTTCATACAAATCACCTCATAATTCAAAGGTCGGTGTCGAGACTCTCCCGACACCGACTCAGCCAATCATGCCCAACTCATTGTAGTGGGCTTTTCTTCAAATATAGTAACTCCGCGCAAAAAGTCGATAGCCTTGCACAACCCTTCGTCGATGGTCATGACGCTGTCCTCATGCTCGATGGACAGCACCTTGTCATACCCACAAAGGCGGAGATTGCTGACCAGATCACGCCAGTAAGTCTCGCCGTTTCCGTAACCGACAGTGCGGAATATCCACGAACGATTGAGCTCGTCGCTGTAGTGCTTGGTATCAAGCACGCCGTTCTTGGCGGTGTTGTAAACGTCCACCTTGGTGTCCTTTGCATGAACGTGATATATCATGCCGGCAAGCTCGCGAATGGCGGCAACGGGATCCATGCCCTGCCAAATGAGATGCGAGGGATCGAAGTTTGCTCCGATAACGTCACCGACGGCGGCGCGCAGACGCTTCAGCGTCTCGGGATTGTAAACACAGAAACCGGGGTGCATCTCGAACGCAATGTGCGTCACCTTGTGGTCAAGCGCGAACTTCGCCATGCCCTTCCAATACGGGATCAACACCTCATTCCACTGCCAATCGAGTATTTTGAGAAAATCCTCGGGCCAGGGACAGGTGACCCAGTTGGGATACTTCGAGCCCTCGCTGTCACCGGGACAGCCCGAAAAGCCGATAATTGTATCCACGCCAAGCCGCTCAGCCAGCAGAATTGCATCGCGGAAATCCTCGTCGTAAGCGGCGGCAGTCGCCTTGTCGGGATGAACGGGGTTGCCGTGGCAGGCAAGCGCGCAGATCTCCATGTCGTATTTTTTAAATGTCGCTACAAATTCGTTGTATTTAGCTTCATCAGCGAGCAATTCCGCAGGATTGCAATGAGCCTTTCCGGGATAACCGCCCGCACCGATCTCAACCGTGTTGATGCCGAGCCCTTTGAGTATGCCGAGTGTTTCGTCAAGCGTCTTCGCGCCGTAAAGATTTGCAAGTACACTGAGTTTCATGGTTGTATCCCCCTTATTATCAAAATCTGTAAATATCGCCGGTCGCGGCGGAGATATAAATGCCCTCGAGTATGCGTGTGACCACCAGTGCCTGCTCGGGCAGGACTGTCGGCTCGCGATCGTTGATAACAGCCTCTATCCACTGTCTTGCCTCACGCTCGGCGGGTCCTTCCGTCTTGGACGCACTGTAGAACGCCGCGCCCTTGCCTTCAAGCTGAGGCACAAACATATATTTCTGATTGTTGCGAATTCCGTTGAAGCGTAAACCGTCCAGCATATCGGCGCCTCCGCGTGTTCCGCAAAGCTGTGTGATAGCCTCGCGTGAATCAAGGACATTGAGCGCCCAAGACGCTTCAAGGTTTATTGTCGCGCCGTTTTCCATGACGACAAAGCCGAAAGCACAGTCCTCAACCGTGAATTTATCGGGATCCCAGTTGCCCCAATCGTTGCCCTGCTCGGTCTGTTTGTTGAGCGCGTGGTAAGCTGTTCCGACGCAATATTTGGGCTTATAGTTATTCATCATCCAAAGCGTCAAGTCAAGCGCATGAGTGCCTATGTCGATAAGCGGGCCGCCTCCCTGCTCATATTCATTGAGGAAAACGCCCCAAGTTGGGACGGCGCGGCGGCGAATCGCGGTAGCCTTTGCGTAATAAATGTCGCCAAGCGTTCCCGCCTCGCACTCGGTCTTAAGATACAGCGAGTCGGGACGCTGACGGTTTTGATAGCCAATCGTCAGCTTTTTGCCGGTACGACGCGCGGCATCAAGCATTTTTTGCGCTTCAACAGAGTTTATAGCCATAGGCTTTTCGCACATGACATGCTTACCGGACTCCAGTGCGTCAACAGTGATAAAGCTGTGTGAACGGTTGGGGGTACAGACGTGCACGATGTCAATAGTTTTGTCTTCAAGAAGCTTTTTATAGTCTGTGTAGACAGCGGCATCGGGGGTGCCGAATTTTTCCTTCGCCGCCACCGCGCGAGACTCGATTATATCGCAAAACGCGACCATTTGAACATTTTCAAGCTTTTTGAGCGCGGGCATGTGCTTGCCATTGGCAATACCTCCGCAACCAATGATACCAATTCTGACAATATCGGAAGGTGATATAGACATAGTAAAACTCCATTTATAAATAATATAACCGATTATCATGATACATCATTTTGTTGATTTTTTCAAGTACATTTTGTGATTCTTTTATTATATCAGCACTTTGCACAATTATCTTACCACGATTTTTATCATTTTAGCAATTCACCGGTCGAAATGTAAAAACGCGAGGCGGCACATGCCGCCTCGCGAAAAATATTTTATTTATTTTTTATCAGTTCTCTTTTCTCTTTTTAACAACTGCAAGAGCAGCAAGAGAGATAGTGGAAACTGCCAGAGCGATTACTACATAAACAGTAGCATCACCTGTGGGAGGAGTTACGTCGGAGTTGATCTC